>NZ_CP117267.1:668750-1337500 GCF_007000325.2 Rhizobium rhododendri
ATGGCAAGTTCAACTATTTCCAGAACAATGCGGCAGAAGTAACGATCGGCTCGGAAGTCCAGCGCTATACCGCTGGCAACGCCCAGACCCACGTCTTTGCCAGCGACCGGCTTAACCTGACCGGCGTGCTTGGCGGCGGCGACGCCTCCTATTCCGGCGGCTTCACCAATGTCTTCGGCCAGATCAGCGGCTCGATCAACGTCAACAGTCCGATCGACCCCGCACAGTTCGGTTTTGCCAGCGGCACCAAGATCGAGGTCGGCAACATGATCGTGCTGCAGTCGCGCGGCATATACAGGGTCGACTCGATAGGCACCGATGGGAAGATCACGCTTCTTGCCATGTTCAACTCCAACACCACCAATCCCGTCACCAACGCGCTTGCCGTCCTGACGCCCTTCTATGCCCTGAAACTCGCCCAGCCGACCGCCACCAACGCCGCCGGCACGGCCACCACCATGGTGTTCGACACCATTCCCGCCTCCATGCCGACAGGAATGGCCGTCGGTTATGTCAAGGACAACGCCTTCCAGCGAAACGACGACTACCGGGCTGTCACTGTCGACAAGACCACCAAGACCGTGACCACGCAGAAGAAATTCGTGTTCATCAGCCAGCCCTCGACCTATCAGAACCCGGCCGGCCAGCTGATGATCTTCGTGCCGCCGATCCGCTCTGCGCAAATCATCACCAAGGACACCTTTGACCTCAAGAATGGCGACTACGCCTTCGATGCAAACGTCAACTACCCTGAGGCCGTTGCCAGCCGCCAGGTCAACACGATTGCCGAGCTGAACGCCTTGCCCGCCAACCAGCCGAACGGTTTCTGGGGTGCTGCCTGGCTCTACGGCAAGAATACCACCGCCTCGACAACGAGCTCCGACGAGATCGACAGCGAGAGCTGGTTCGACTTCTACAAGGGGCCCGACATCTTCTCGGCCTTCACCCACGGCGAGACCGTGACCCAGGGCTTCCAGCTCAACAACGACGAATGGGCGCCTGCAACCGCGGATGTCGGCGCCGGCTATCTCAAGCGCCTCACCGGTCCGCTGGTCGGCGATATCAGGCTCACGAAAGTCGTGCGCACCAGCGCCGGCAAGGTCGATACCTACGTCAACGGCACGCTGGTGGATACGAAGAACTACACCTGGACCAATGCCAATCCTGCAGAGTTCATCGTCAACCTCGCCATCGGCTCGATCAGCGGCAGCTACTCCGCCAACGTCCTGTTTCCGCTCAAGCCCTCCAACTTCAACAATATGAAAATCGGCGTCAAGCGGCTGGCGTTTTACAAGAAGTAATCAGCTTTTGCTGAATGAAGGGACTGCGGCCCTCTGGCCGCAGTCAGCTGAGGTTAAATGAGTCATTGATGAAATCCATCGGCGTCCTGCTGCTGGCTCACACCTGGCGAAGCGTGGCACCGACTGTCAGCAGCAGCGGTGAATGATCCGAGACTTCGGGCTCTGAGACAACCTCGAAAGCGTCTACGCCGACGGCATCGTTGACCAGCATATAGTCGGCGTAGCGTTCTCGCTTGGGGTAGAATGACGTTCTGGTGCCCCGAAAGCCCCGGCCGGTGACAAGGTCGGTGAGGCCTATATTCCTGAGAACATCGAATGTCTTGCTTTCAGGCAGCAAATTGAAATCGCCGCACGCCACGACAGGCTCTCCCGGTCGCGCAGTCGACATGATCAGCAACGCAAACCTGTTGGCCTGCTGATGCCTTTCGGGAGTGTCGTGCTTGCCGCTCAAGTCGCGCAAGCCATGCATCTGTGCAATGGTAATGCATTGCTGCAATTCCACATCGAACAGCCGAACGGCGTGTGCGGTCCGCGACCGCGGATGCAGTCCGTATCCGTCAGACGAATAATCTCCGTGAACGAAGCCCTGTGTCTGGCCAATGATGGGAATGGTGGCGCGAACGAATGTCGCTAGACCCCATTGCGACTTATATGGCTGCTCGCCATCAAACAGATCGCCCTCAGCGGCCGGGCAGAAGATCGACGTGTGATGGGGCAGGGCCACCGCAACGTCAACCAGAAAATTGGCTCTTTGCGGTAGGGCGGTACCTTGGTCGCGGTAGGTGAGCCAACGCTGCCCTGTACCCGGTGTCTTGACCACTTCCTGCAGGCAGAGAACATCGGGGTCGACTGCAGCCACGTAGGCAACGAGGCGCTCATAGAGGCGTCCGCCCCAGCCGTTCAGACACAGCACGCGCACATCTGCCTCCCGTACTCCAATGCATCAATCTCAAACGTGAAACCGGCGATGTGTCTAGCAATCCTTCACGGCAACTGCTGGAATTGCCGTCACTACTCCACACTCGCCACCCGCTGTCCCTTCAGCGGTGGTGCGGTCTTCAACTGCTCCTCTAGATCCCGCAGCACCTTGGTCGATTCGGCCGACAGCGAGCGGGGCCGGACCGGGGGTGGTTCGGCGCTGGCGGCGGCGTCCGTGGCGGCTTTGCGGGCGGCTGTTGTCATCGGTTTCTGGGCCGGGAAGGGGTCGGCGATGCCGGGGATGGCTTTGAGCGCAATGCCCTGATGGGCGTAGTCCATGATCTTCTTGAAGGTCATCGCCGGCAGGGTGCCGCCGGTCATGTTGTTGGTCGAGGTGTAGTCGTCGTTGCCGAACCAGACGGCGCAGGTGTAGTTGCCGGAAAAGCCGATAAACCAGGCGTCGCGGTAGGCCTGCGTCGTGCCGGTCTTACCGCCGACGACGATGCCGCGGTCGAGGGCTGCCTTGCGACCGGTGCCGATGACCGGGATCTGCGTCAGCATCTGGGTCATCGAGGCATTCGCCTGCTCCGACAGCACGCGCTTTGCCGCAGGTTCGTCGCGATTGAAATCATAGAGGATCTTGCCGTCGTAGCCGACAATCTCGCTGACGCCGTGGCGCCGCGATTGCAGTCCGTCCGAGGGAAAGACGGCGTAGGCCGTCGCCTGGTCGAGGACGGTCACCTCGGAGGTGCCGATCGGAATGGTCTTGTCGTTGCGAACCGGGCTCTCGACGCCCATTCGCTTGGCCATCTCGCGGATCGGCTGGATGCCGAAATGCTCCTTGGCAAGCCGTACCGGGATGGTGTTGATCGACTTGGCGATGGCCTCGGTCAGCGTCACCCGCCCTTCATAGCGGTTCTCGTAGTTGTGCGGGCTCCAGTTGCCCCAGGAGATCGGCGCATCGACGATGGTCGTGGCCGGCGTCATGCCGTTCTCCATGGCGACCGCGTAGGTATAGATCTTGAACGACGAGCCCGGCTGGCGCAGCGCCTTGGTGGCGCGGTTGAACTGGCTTTCGCCATAGTCCCGGCCGCCGACCATGGCCCTGACGGCGCCGCCGGTTTCGATCAGTACTGAAGCGCCCTGCTTGGCATTGTAGTGCTCGCCATATTCAAGCAGGCTGGAGCCGATGGAATCCTCGGTTGCCTTCTGCAGGCTCATGTCGATGGTGGTGCGAACGATCAGCGAGCGCTCGGCAAAGCGTGCCGACAGCCGCTGCACCTCGTCGAACGCCCAGTCGAGGAAGAAATCCGGCGACACGACTTCGGCCCTGTCGACCACTGAGGCCGGGTTGCGGCGCGCGGCCACCACCTGGCCCTCGGTCATGAAGCCCGATTGCACGAGGTTCGACAGCACGTCGTTGGCGCGGGCGCGTGCCGCCGGCAGGTTGACGCTGGGCGCATATTTGGTCGGCGCCTTGAACAGGCCGGCAAGCATCGCCGCCTCCGCCAGATTGACGTCCGAAATATTCTTGCCGAAATAATATTGCGCCGCCGCTGCCGCCCCGAAGGTGCCGCCGCCCATATAAGTGCGGTCGAGATAGAGCGAGAGGATTTCCTTCTTCGACAGGTTGGCCTCCAGCCAGATCGCCAGAAACGCCTCCTTGATCTTGCGTTCGATGGATCTTTCGTTGGAAAGAAACAGGTTTTTAGCCAGCTGCTGGGTCAGCGTCGAGCCGCCCTGGACGACGCCGCCGGCTTGCGCATTGACGGTCAGCGCCCGGAACAGGCCGAAGACGTCGATGCCGAAATGATCGAAGAAGCGCCGGTCCTCGGTCGCCAGTACCGCCTTGACGAAGTAATCCGGCAGTTCATCGACCGGTACTGAGTTCTCGTGGATGATGCCGCGGTGGCCGATTACATTGCCGTAGCGGTCCTCGAAGGTGACGGCGAAATTACCGCGGTTGCGCCAGTCGCCGACCGTCGATTCGAACGCCGGCATGGCAAGCGCCAGCATCACCACGGAGGCCGCGACACCGAGCGTCATGCCTTCGCCGAGCAACTCGAACACGATGCGCTTCCAGCCATGCATGCGGAAGCGGCGGAAGAAGATGGTGATGTCTTCCCAGATTTCGGCGGCCCGGAAACCGGCATTCCAGACGGTGGAATCGATCAGCGAATCCAGCCGCAGCAGCAGGAAGCGTTTTCGGCGCGGCCTCTTCGGCGAAGGCCCTTCGGGCTCTATCGGCTCCTGCATGCGTGATTTCCCGTATGATCTTCGAGCCTTCCGCCGAATGCGGCAGGCTCAGCCTTTCCCGGCAACCCGATATCCCCTATATCCGCCACAGGTTGAACAATTGGTTGCTTTCCGGCAAATCACAAAACAAAGCAGCGCGGCTTTCCTGAAACGGCCGGCGCGCAGGGATAGCAAGAGCATGGACGAAACCCCCTTCTGGCAGCGCAAGACCCTTGCCGACATGACACCGGGCGAGTGGGAGAGCATCTGCGACGGTTGCGGCCTCTGTTGTCTCAACAAGATCGAGGAGTGGGACAGTGGCGACATCTATTTCACCGATGTCCGCTGCAAGCTGATGGACAGCGACAGCTGCCGCTGCACCAGCTATCCCAACCGCTGGGATTTCGTACCCGACTGCGTCCAGCTGACACTTGAGAATGTGTCGGAAATCCAGTGGCTTCCACCGACCTGCGGCTACCGGCTGATCAACGAGAGGCGCGATCTCTACTGGTGGCACCCCCTCGTCTCCGGCGACCCCGAGACCGTCCACGCCGCCGGCATCTCGACCAGGGGCCGCACCTTCAGCGAAGAAGACGTGCCGGTCGACGACTACGAGGACCACGTAGTGGACTGGCCGCTGACGGTCGGCGACATGCCAAGGGATGGCGACGGCGATGCGGAAGAAGACGAGCGCCAGCGGGCTGATGAAATAGGGAAATAATCCTCTATTCCCAAATTCAAATACCGAAATCATCATTATAGGAAAATAGTCCTTGGCGGCGTGACGGTTGTTTGTTAGTTTTAGGTATAGTCGGAGAGGTGCGGGCAAGAAGACCCCCAGCCTGATCTCCCCCCCTTGTGGGGGAGATGTCAGCGTCGCTGACAGGGAGCCTATCGAGACCGCCGCATTCACCCCCCCTCTGCCCTGTCGGGCATCTCCCCCACAAGGGGGGAGATCAGCTGGGGCCGTATTGTCTGCATCCCTGGTAATTAGATGCCTCACATTCTGACACCTCATGGTCTGCCGCCAAAAGCGGGGACGTTGGTGAGGTAACGGCCAAGGCGACGCCAGCCTGATCTCCCCCGCTTGTGGGGGAGATGTCAGCGTAGCTGACAGAGGGGGTGGCCACCGTGATTTCTGGGGGTATAGGCAGGTTGTAAACGGCTGCCCTCGCGGGTATATAGAAATGATGTGTTTCTATAGGAGCTAGCGATGTCCTCCACAATCTCGGCGAATGTCGATGGCAAAACGGCCACGAAATTGAAGATGGTGGCTTCGATGGAAAACAGGTCCGTATCGAACGCGGTTTCCAGCGCAATCACTGTTTTCGTTGGGCTTCCCAAGGGCGTTCGCGATTTGCTGCTCGAGTTGAACGCACAGAACGACCAGGACACGATCACCAGGCTTGGCCGCGAAATGATGGCTGCGGCCGCAAGGGTCCGTCTTGAGAAGGCAACCGCCGATCTCGCATCCGAGCACCGTTTCGGAGGGCCTGAAGATGCGTCCAGCGAGATCGACATGTTGGAGGAGGCCACGTCCCTTACCCGAGCCGTAGCGCACCGGAAGTAAGGCATGGATCGTCCGGTCCGGGTGGTGCTCGATGTCAATGTCTTCGTCGCCAACATAATGGCGCACGACCGTGGTCATGTGGGAACTGCAACGCAGACCCTGGTGTCGATGGTGAGCAACCAGAAATGGGGCGTGGCCGACAGGTCTCAGTTGGTCGTCTCCTTCGAGATGATCGAAACCCTTGAGACGGTTCTCCGCCGGCTGCAATTTTCGAATGACCGCATTGATGCCTATACCGGCTCTATTGTCGATATCATGAAATATGGGCCGGATGGGCTTGATCCCTATCTTATCCTGGGCGGAGAAGAGCGCTTCGCCATGTCCGACGTCGAGGATGCAGGCGTGCTGGCGACGGCCTTCGGGTCCGAAGCCGACATTCTTGTCACGGATAATTTGAAAGATTTCGCTTCCAACGATGCGTCTGTCGTCGACACTCAAGTGGTGAACACGACGTCTTCTGGCAAGCGAACCCTCCAGGCTCTCAGATACGAGATCGGCAGCGCGGATCTGATTATCGCGCACCCGTTCGATGTCATGCAGTGGATACGCCTGGGCTACGATTTTACGCCCGGCATCCTGTGGAATACGATCCAGAAGCCAGACAATTCGGTTGGCCTATGAGTATTTCGGCAACTGCCGAGACTGCCGCATTCACCCCCCTCTGCCCTGTCGGGCATCTCCCCCACAGGGGGGAGATCGGGTGCGGCGGCCTCATTGGTTCAGCATTCCGAAAAATTCCATGTCCCGCCCGCTGACGCTTTCGTGTCCGGCGCGCTGACCCGTGAGAGTTGCCATGCATGAATTCGAGGGTTTCGATCCCGGCCTGTTCGGGTACTGGCCGAATGCGCTGGCCTATCGGGGTTGCGATATCGGGTGGGGTGCCAACGAGTGCCTTCGACAGGCGGAAGCCTGCCTGCTGGAAATCAAATCCGGCAGTGCCGAGGATGTCCTTCGGACTTTGCTCAACGAGATGACGGTCGAGATGCGGGCCGAGTTCGACTATTTCAAGGGACTGCGCTCTGCGGCGGAAGCGTCCGGCAAGGCGTTTGCGGAAGGGACGGGCGACGAGGCTGCGGCAAAGCTTGCCCGTGCCGATGTCAAGCTGTCGGTCGATGCGATGTCGCTGATCGTCCGGACGCTGGAAAAGATCGATGGCCTGCAGCGCCAGATGGCGCGCGACCGGGAAACGGAGATCGAGCGCCATGCCGATGGGCCCGGATATGTGGAAAACAAGCGCCGGCTGCTGGCGATCATCGAGCAACGTGCCGAGGATCGGGCGCGGGCAATTGTTGCGGAACGCGATCTTCAGCGGGCTAACCCCGGTCTGGATCCCGCCGCCACCGCCACCGGGCCGCCGCAAGGGGATCCGCCGGCTGCTGAAGCTGATGCGGTATTTTGACGACGTGTTGAAGACCCACAGTACGGAAATGGCGCAACTCAGGTGCACGAGCCGCGCCGCTGCGATTTCGGCGGACAACCGGGCCTTCAGGCAGGCCGAACCTTCGCCGGCAAGTGTGACGGCCGTGTCCGAGCAACTCTCAAGCGTCACGGCGTCGGGGCTTGCTTCAGGCCAATCGGCTGGTGCCGGTCCGGCGCTGGCGGCGAGGGGAGGCCGGATGGCGGGCGATACCGATTGCGATGCCGTCCTCAATGCGCTTGCCGCGGAATATCTCGCCGTCAAGGACTGGGAGATCGCCGGTCGCGATCACCAGAGGCCGCCGCCGGGGTGTTGGCGCAGCTGGTTGCTGCTCGGCGGTCGCGGCTCCGGCAAGACAAGGGCGGGTGCAGAATGGGTGCATGGGCTCGCCAGCGCCGGAGACCGGTCCGATCTTCGTATCGCGCTGGTCGCCGAAACGCTTGGCGATGCCCGCGAGGTGATGATCGACGGCGTGTCCGGCATCTGTCGCATCGCCCGGCTGAAGCGGCCGGATTTCGAGATCTCCCGCCGCCGGCTGGTCTGGCCGAATGGCGCGGTGGCCCAGATATTCTCCTCCGAAGATCCAGAAAGCCTGCGCGGGCCGCAGTTTCATTTCGCCTGGTGCGACGAGCTGGCCAAATGGAAGCATGGCCAGGAAACCTTTGACATGCTGCAGTTCGGGCTTCGCCTCGGCGAGCATCCGCAGCAGCTGGTGACCACGACGCCGCGCCCGGTGCCGTTGCTCAAAAACCTATTGGCCGATGCCGGCACGGTCGTTACGCGTCTGTCGACGCTGTCCAACGCGGGCAACCTGTCGCCGGGTTTCATCTCGGCACTTGCAGCCCGCTACGGCGGTACGCGGCTAGGGCGCCAGGAGCTGGATGGAGAACTGATAGAGGACCGCGAGGATGGTCTCTGGAAGCGCGACACGATTGCGGCGCTGGTGCAAAAACTGACTGGCCCGCTCCGGCGCATCGTCGTTGCCGTCGACCCGCCGGCCTCCGCCGGGCCAAATGCCTGCTGCGGCATCGTCGTCGCAGGCCTCGAGGCCTCGGGAAGGGCGGTGGTACTGGCCGATTGCTCGGTGGAAGGCGCAAGTCCTGCCACATGGGCGGGGGCTGTCGTCAGGGCCTTCCGGCGTTTCGATGCCGACCGCATCGTTGCCGAGATCAACCAGGGCGGCGACATGGTGACGGCCATGCTGCGCAGCATCGACATCAACCTGCCGGTAACGACGGTACGTGCGACGCGCGGCAAATTTCTGCGGGCCGAGCCGGTGGCAGCCCTCTACGAACAAGGCCGCGTGGGTCACGCCGGGCGTTTCACGGCGCTGGAAGACCAGATGTGCGATTTCGGACCGGATGGATTGTCGCTCGGCCGGTCGCCCGACCGGCTCGATGCGCTGGTCTGGGCGTTGACGGCGCTGATGCTGGAAGGTGGCGGCGAGCCCCGTGTCCGCGGCATCTGAAAGCGTGGATAATGACGGGCAGCGCCGGGCTGCCCGCAGTCTCAGGCCTGGGCGGTATGGGTCGCCGGCTTTGGAGCCGTCTCGCGGGTTTGCATCTGGCGCCATTCGCTTTCATGGCGCTCGAAAACATGCTGTGGAACGGTTTTGGTGCTTTGATCGGGCTTTGACATCAGAACCTCGCTGGACGTTGACTGGGCAGATAACGACTTTGTGACATCATAGTTCCACAGCTTAAAGCGGTTGTAAATCAGGGGTTTAAACATGTTAAACGATTGAATTTTTTTTAAACCGATTGAAGTTGTGGAGATCATGCAATCCCCGGCCACGTTGCCGGATCAAAGCCTCGTCGGCATCGATGTCCTCTGTCGAGTTCAATCCAGGATGCTTGCGGCCGTGCCCAATATACGCGCGCAGGGTTGTGTCGCTGAGCTATGAATCGCCTCACAAAGAAAGGACACGCAGCGCTCTCCGGAGCGCATTCGCGACGTGACGACCTCCGGTGCACAAGTCCATTCCGCTGCATAGACAATGGAGAGACAGATGAGCCTGAACCGCGACTTCTTCTTCGACCAGCTGCGCGAAAAACTCTATCCAAACGGCCTGAACATGGCGCAGGTCGAGGGCCACGAGGCCGTCCTCGATGCCTGGGAAAAGGACCACGCCAAAAGCGACGACCGGTGGCTCGCCTATATCCTGGCGACCGCCTACCACGAATCCGCCTTCACCATGCAGCCTGTCCGCGAGACGCTGGCCAACACCGACGAGCAGGCCGCAGCCAAGCTGGAGGCGGCCTGGGATGCGGGAAAGCTCTCATGGGTGAAGACGCCGTACTGGCGCAAGGATGCCGATGGGAAATACTGGTTCGGCCGCGGACTGGTGCAGATCACCTTCAAGGCGAATTACCGGAAGCTCGGGGATGCCATCGGCGTCGATCTGGTCGCCGATCCCGATCTTGCGCTGGATCTGGACGTGGCCGTCCTGATCATCTTCTACGGCATGCTGAACGGCAGCTTCACCGGCCGCAAGCTGGCGGACTATTTTAACAAGACCAAGGGCGACTGGGTCAACGCCCGCCGGATCGTCAATGGCCTCGACCGCGCCGACACGATTGCTGGCTACGGCAAGATCTATTACGCGGCGCTCAGCTACACGGTTTAGAGGCAACCAGCCTTAGTCGGGCAGGAACCTGCGGACGAGGTCGCGTGCGACACGCTTGGGCTTGCGGGTGGCCGCATCGACGCAGCACCAGGAACTGATGACTTCCGCGGACACATCCTTGCCGCGCTTGAAGATGGTCTTGAACGACGCCCGCGAACCACGGGTCTCCGTCGCCGTCACCAGCGCCTCGACATTGTCGTCGAGGAAAAGCGGCGCACGGTAGGTTATGTCGTGCTTGAGCGCGACCCAGAGCAGGCCTGCCCGGGCCTCGATCGGAGCGACATGCTTCCAGTAGCTGACGATCGTCTCCTGCACCCACTGCAGATAGACGGCGTTGTTGACATGCCCCATCTGGTCGATGTCCCCCGGCGATATCGTGATGCGGTGCTCGAACGTGGGTGTCGGGTGATGCGGCATGTCCTACACTTGGGAGCAGCGGGAGGGCTATTCAATACCGGGGTGAGGAGAGGCTCAGATCCAGCCGGTCTTTTTGAAGCGCATGTAGAGCCCGCCGCAGAGAACGACGATGACGCCGAGCACGACGTAATAGCCGTATTCGGTCTTCAGTTCGGGCATGTTTTCGAAATTCATGCCGTAGATGCCCGCAATCGCAGTGGGCACGGCAAGGATAGCCGCCCAGGCCGCAAGCTGCCGGGTAATCACCCCCTGGCGCTGCTGCTCGAGCAGGTTACTGGCCTCGAAAACGGAGGTGATGACGTCCCGGAGACCGGCAACCATCGATTCCACCCGGTGGACATGGTCGAGCACGTCGCGGAAATAGGGCTTTGCCTCATAGTCGAGACAGGGCAGGTCGAGATGGACGAGCTTGCCGCACAGTTCCGACATCGGCCCGAGGACGCGCTGGAACAGGATGACCTGACGGCGCAGCTGGAACAGGCGGGTGATCTGGGTCCGCTCCAGGAAGGATTCGAGCATGCGGCTTTCCATGCCGAGCACATGGTCCTCGATCGTCTGGACGACCGGCAGGTAGCCATCGACGATGAAATCGATGATCGCATGCAGCACGTAATCCGTGCCGTGGGCCAGCAACTGCGGCGATTCCTCGAGCTGGCCGCGCAGCTGGCTGTGGCCCCGGTCCGATCCGTGCCGGACGGTAATGATGTGGCGCTTGCCGACGAAGATCGCCGTCTCGCCATAGTCGATGTCATCGCCGGTGAGGTGTGCGGTCTTTGCCAGCACGAACAACTGCTCGCCGTAGATATCGAGCTTGGGGACCTGCTTGGCATTCAGCGCGTCCTCGACGGCCAGGCGGTGCAGCCCGAACGAGCGCTGCAGCACCTGCAGTTCGTCGAGGGTCGGATCATGCAGCCCGATCCAGACGAATTCGTTCTCCGCCACCGGCGCAACCGCTGCCGCAATCGGCACCTTCTCGGCCCGCACTCCATCGCGATACAGAAAGGATGCAACAACACTCATGCAAAAGGACCCCGTCTCGGCCCCATGCAACACCCGCATGAACGCCATCTACCGCCGCTATCTAGGCACCCCGCCGCGCGATGTAAGGGCGGGTGCGAATTTTTGCGTGGTGCAAATCGCATCCGTTGGAAGTTGACAATCGTCTGGGGGTTTCAATGTGTGAACCGGTCTTGCAACTGTCACGAAACTGTCAAGCAGCGCGGCTAGCGTCGGGCTCAGTCAAGAGATCGGAGACAGCCATGACATTGAAATTTCTATCCGCCGTGCTCGCAGCCGGAGTTGCAAGCCTTTGCGCCATCGGCGCTGCCGGAGCCGCCGACCAGCCGCACAATGTCATCCTGTTTGTTGCCGACGGTCTCCGCAGCCCCGTTGTCGACGACACCACGGCGCCCAACATGGCGGCGCTCGCCCGCAACGGCGTCTATCTGCGCAACAGCCACTCGCTGTTTCCGACCTTCACCACGGCCAATGCCTCCGCACTGGCGACCGGCCATATGCTTGGCGATACGGGCGATTTCTCGAACACCATCTACACCGGCTTCCAGGTTCCCGGCGCCGGCAAGAGCCTGACGCCGTTTCTCGAAAGCGATCCGGTGCTCGGCGATGTCGACGAGCATTTCTCCGGCAACTACCTGAACGAGGCGACTATCCTGCAGCTGGCCCGCGACAAGGGGTTCGGCACCGCCTCGATCGGCAAGCTCGGTCCCGCACTGATTTTCGACCACACCGAGCGAACCGGCGAAAAGACCATCCTGATCGACGATGCTACCGGCACCGAGAAGGGTATCCCGCTGTCTGCCGAAACGCAGGATCGCCTGAAGGCAGCCGGGCTGCAACTGGCGGCGCCAGGCCGTGGGCCCAACAGCAAGTCGGGCGATTTCCAGACGGCAGGGACGAAATCGGCCAACACCATCCAGCAGGATTATTTCGCTGCCGCCGCCACCCGCGCCGTGCTGCCCGAGCTTGCCGACAAGCACAAGCCGTTCGTCATGGTCTTTTGGTCCCGCGATCCGGATGGCACCCAGCATAACCAGGGCGACAGCCTCGGCAAGCTGGTGCCCGGCATCAACGGCCCGACCTCGATGGCGGCCATCCGCAATGCCGACGACGATCTCGGCCGCCTGCGCGCTGCCCTGCAGGAACAGGGACTGGCCGACAGCACCGACATCATCGTGACCGCTGACCATGGTTTCTCGACGATTTCGAAGCAAAGCCAGACCAGCGCCGCCGGTAAGGCGAGCTACGCCGACGTCACCCCCGGCCTTTTGCCGGTCGGCTTCCTTTCGCTCGACCTTGCCAAGGCGCTGAGCCTGCCGCTGATCGATCCGGACCAGGATTACAAGGCGATCGACGCCGGCCAGCACCCGAAGAGCGGCAACGGCCTGATCGGCGGGGACAAGGACCACCCGAAGGTGGTGGTGGCTGCCAACGGCGGATCTGACCTGATTTACCTGCCGGACGGCGACAAGGCGATGGCAAAGAACGTCGTCGATGCGCTCCTGAAGCAGGATTACGTCAGCGGCATCTTCGTCGCCAAATCGCTCGGTGCCTTCCCCGGTACACTGTCGCTCGACGACATCGCGCTGGAAGGGTCTGCCGTCACGCCGATGCCGGCCATCGCCGTCAACTTCCGCTCCTTCTCGACGATCTGCGGCCAGCCGGAGCGCTGCACTGCCGAGGTCGCCGACAGCGGACTGCAGCAGGGCCAGGGCATGCACGGATCCTTCAGCCGTGCCGATACCTGGAACTTCCAGGCGATGATCGGCCCGGACTTCAAGTCAGGCTTCGTCGACGCCGCGCCGACCAGCAATGCGGACATCGGCAAGACCATCGCCCGCATCCTCGACCTCAAGACCGAAGACAAGGGCAAGCTCGTCGGCCGCGTCATCACCGAAGCGATGAAGGACGGCACCATGCCCGAGGTCGCCACGAAAATGCTGGTGTCGGAACCGGCCGAAAACGGTCTGAAGACGATCATCGACATGCAGATGGTCGGCGATACCCGATATTTCGACGCCGCCGGCTTCCCCGGTCGCACTGTCGGTCTCACCGTATCGGACGGCACATCGATGAACTGAGGCAGGCCGATCGAGGTTCAAAACGGCGCGATCTCGGCGCCCTGGGAAAAGATCCCTGCCGAGATCGCATTGGACTTTCCCGCTTGATGGACTGAGCCCGGGGCAGCATGCCCCGGTTGAACGCCGGCGGCACGCATGCTAACCGCTGCGACAGACAACGTCCTCGAGGAGTGCCACGCGTGATCCGTCATATCGTCTTCTTCAACGTCGCCGATCGGGCCAATCTGGAGGCGGTCCGGGCAGGCCTGTCGATCCTCACCGAAATTCCTCACGCCCGGCTGCTGGAGATCGGCACCAACGTCAAGACCGACCAGCTCGGCACCGACGTCGACCTCGTCGTCTACGGCGAATTCGACGACGAGGCAGCACTGGCGGCCTACAAGGCCCATCCGAATTACCAGATCTCGATAGAACGCGTCCGGCCGCTGCGCGAGATGCGGATTGCCGCGGACTACGACAGCGAGACGGCGGTGCGGGAGGCGATTTAGGGCGGCGGGGCGTTTGGCTGGCGGATTTCGAGCGGCTGGGTTTGCGGAAAGCGGCGGTCGCTTGAGGGCGCGCGACAGGGATGTCCATTGCTACTGTAATGGCCTACGCCCTTTAAAGCTGCGGTATCTGGGAGCAGCACGTGAGTTTTCAAATGAATACCAAATCTAAACTGTGCCTCGCTCTTGTCCTTTCACTGGTGCTGCTGGTTGCCCGCGCAGAAGCCAGGCCGGCTATGCTGAAACAATCAACGATTGACGGCGTCATGCATGCGATCATAGCACGCTGGAATTTGCCGTCTGATTTGGCGATTCGCGGGCTACGCGCCGAAGTTCGGGTCAACCTGAACACGCGTGGTGAAATCAGCGGCAAACCCGCGCCACATATAACCGGTGGTACCGCCGCTCAGCAGCAAAGATTTGCAGAATTGGTCACTCGAACGATTTTGCAAGCCGCACCGTTTACCGGGTTGCCATTGGACAAGTACAAGTCGTGGAAGACACTGATCGTCAGGTTCGAAGCACAAGCATTTTGAGGACACGTCGCGTTTTCGGGACAGCGTGAACAGACGTTCAAAGCGTGGCGCAGATATCCTCCCAGGCGGGGGAGACATCAGCGTATATGCCAGCGAATTCTAACTTTGCGCAGAGCCCCCTCTGCCCTTTCGGGCATCTCCCCCACAAGAGGAGATCCGTCGAGCCTGCTCTGCCAGCCCCACAGGCTTAAGGCGACTTAATCGCAACTCAAAAGGACATCCCGATGAAACTCCCGTTCACCCTGCCGTGGCGTTCCACGGCGGGCCGCAGGGCTGTGGCCGAGCACAAGGCAAGCGGCTCGATGATGACGTTGACGTCCGAGGGTCGGGCGCACTGGACGGGGCGGTCCTATGGGGCGCTGGCGCGTGAGGGGTTCATGAAGAACCCTGTGGCGCATCGTTCGGTGCGGCTGGTGGCCGAGGCGGCGGCATCTGTCTCCTGGCTGCTCTACGAGGGTGACCGGGAAGTTGGCGAGCATCCGTTGCTGTCACTGATGCGACAGCCGAACGGGCGCAAGGCGGGCCCGGATTTCTTCGAAGCGCTGCACGGCCATTTGCTTCTGTCGGGCAATGCCTATGTCGAGCCGCTCATAGTCGGCGGCGCGTTGCGCGAGCTGCACCTGCTGCGGCCGGATCGTGTCGCCATCGTCGAGGGCCGCGATGGCTGGCCGGAAGCCTATGAATACCGCGTTGGCGGCCTCGTGCGCCGCTTTGCTGCCGAGAGCGATGGCCTGACGCTGCTGCACCTGAAACTGTTTCATCCGCTCGACGACCATCTTGGCTTTCCGCCGCTGGCAGCTGCCCAGGTGGCGCTCGATCTGCACAATGCCTCCTCCACCTGGAACAAGGCGCTGCTCGACAATTCGGCGCGGCCATCGGGGGCGCTCGTCTACCAGCCGAAGGAGGGCGGCAACCTGTCGCCGGACCAGTACGAACGGCTGAAACAGGAACTCGACGAAGGCTATTCCGGGCCGATGCGGGCCGGCCGGCCGCTGCTTCTCGAAGGCGGGCTGGACTGGAAGTCGATGGGCCTGTCGCCGAAGGACATGGATTTCGTCGAGGCCCGCAATGGCGCTGCCCGTGATATCGCGCTGGCTTTCGGGGTGCCGCCGATGTTGCTCGGCATCCCCGGCGACAACACCTATGCCAACTACCAGGAGGCCAATCGCGCCTTCTACCGGTTGACCGTCCTGCCGCTGCTAACCCGCACCGCCTCGGCGCTCTCCCTGTGGTTTGCCACGGCTTATGGCGAAGGCCTGCGGCTGGAGCCGGATCTCGACAAGATCGCCGGCCTTGCCGCCGAACGCAGCGAATTATGGGCCCGTGTCGGCCAGGCGGATTTCCTGACAGACGCCGAAAAGCGCCAGGCGGTGGGTTATTGAGGTGGCGCCCGAAATTTGTTATACATCGTATAACAAGATAAGGAGCTTCCCGATGACAAAGCCCGTCCTCTCAGACCCCATCGCCCTGCGTATTCCGGAAGACATCCTGAAGGACATCGAAACCATCGCCAAGGTCTCCGAGCGCAGCCGCAGCTGGGTGATTGTCAGGGCACTGAAATATTACCTGATGCAGGAAGGCAATGACATCCTGCAGATCATGGAAGGCGAGGAACAGATTCGCAATGGCGAGGTCATCGACGCTGAGGATCTGTTTGCAGAGTTACTATCTCCCGTGCAACATGATGCTGCATGAGAAAAATCATTCTTTCGGCAAATGCCGGAGACTATCTGCGGTGCGAGAAGGCCTATCTCGCAAGCTTCAATCCGCGAGCATCAGACACCGCAATGAGACAGCTTCGCTCGGCATTCCGGCTGCTGGCCGGATACCCCCAGGCGGGCGTCGCGGATACAAAGCTGCCGGGTCGTCGGATTTACGTGGCCGGCAATTACATCATCGCTTACCGCGTCGAGCCGGACGCCATCAAGATTTCCTATATCCGGCATGGGCGCCAGCAGGCGCCTGATCTCGACAAGGACGAAGGCGCGGATATTCCCGACACGGATTAGTTCCGAGATTAAATCAAGCCATGTGGGGCCGGCAGCAGCAATTTAGCCGCCCGTTATCCGCTCATTCAAAATATCAAGTTCCTCGCCAAGCCAGCGAAGTTCGGGCGCGAACGGATTCAAAAGACTCACTGAAATCGGAACCTGCCGTCCCATGCCGAGCATGGTCGACGCTGGCAGCGGCATGCGACATCCCGTTCCTAAACCGGAGATCTTAACAATGGCGCACCTTCCAGGCGAGACTTCGCTGTGGGCGACGAGGCTCGTCGGCGCTTCGGCGGGGGCGGCTGTGTCGCTGATCTATCTGCTGCCTAAAACCCGTCGCGAGGCGGCCATGCGCTTTTTCACAGGCCTTGCCTGTGGCCTGATCTTCGGCGGTCCGACAGGCGTCTGGGCGTCCGAGCGGCTCAATGTCTCGCACGTGCTGGCAGCATCGGACATCATGCTTGCCGGCTCCGCCGCCGCCAGCCTCTGCGCCTGGTGGGCCCTCGGCATCCTGTCGCGGCTTGCCGACCGCTACGGCCAGAAACACGACGCCTGACGGGAGCGCCTAAACCGCCCCTGACGGGAGCCGGTAGACCGCCCCTGACAGAAGCGGGCCACTGCCCCTGACGCCATCAACATCGCAATCCGGAGACTTCGCCATGACCGCACCCAGCGTGTCTGCTCGATCCCCCATGGGCATCGACAGCTGCAAATTTGCCAGTCTCGAACTCAGGGGCCTCACCCGCGACGGCAGCTTTTCCGGCTATGCCAGCGTCTTCGGCGAGGTCGATCTCGGCAGCGATCGCGTCGAGCGCGGCGCCTTTGCCCGGTCGCTCGCCACCCGCGGTGCATCGGGCATCCGCATGCTGTTCCAGCACGACCCGTCCGAGCCGATCGGCGCCTGGAAGACCATCCGCGAGGATGAGCGCGGCCTCTATGTCGAGGGCCAGCTGGCAGACGGTGTGGCGCGTGCCCGTGAGGTGCATCAGCTCTTGAAAAATTCCGCCCTCGATGGCCTGTCCATCGGCTTTCGTACCGTCAGGGCCCGCACCGACGCAAAGTCCGGCGTGCGGCACATCCTGGAAGCCGACCTCTGGGAAATCTCGGTAGTCACCTTTCCGATGCTGCCGTCGGCGCGTGTCCAGAATGTCAAGAATGCGCGGTGGTTCCGCGACAGGGAGACCGAGCTCGTCCGCCACATCAGGCGGGCGGCGCGGCAATTGATGACCGAAACCTTCAAACAAGGATGATCGCATGAGCGAGCAGACAGCGACGGCACCGCGCGGTGGTGCCATGGAAATCAAGACAGTGCCGGAAACCGTGGGGGCTGCCTTCGAAGAATTCATGGAGGCGTTCGAAGCCTTCAAGGATGTCAACGACCGGCGCCTCGGCGAGATCGAGGGCAAGCTGACATCGGACGTGGTGACGCGCGAAAAGGTCGACCGCATCAACAAGGCGATGGACGATCACAAGAAGGTCCTCGACCAGCTGGTGCTGAAAAAGGCCCGCCCGCCGCTCGGTCGCAGCCTTCCAGGCTCCGTCGATGCCGCCGAACACAAGGCGGCCTTCGAGACCTACATTCGCCGTGGCGACGCGTCGGGATTGCGCGAGATCGAAGCCAAGGCGCTGTCGGTCGGTTCCAACGGGGACGGCGGCTATCTGGTGCCCGACCAGACCGACACCGAGATCGGTCGCCGCCTGTCGGTGGTCTCGCCGATCCGTGCGCTGGCGACGGTTCGCCAGGTGTCCGGCTCGGTGCTGAAGAAGCCGTTCACCACGCAGGGGCTTGCCTCCGGCTGGGTGTCGGAAACTGCCGCCCGGCCGCAGACCACCGCGCCGCAGCTGGCCGAGCTGACCTTTCCAACGATGGAACTCTATGCCATGCCGGCCGCCACCCAGGCGCTGCTCGACGATGCCGCCGTTGACATCGAGAGCTGGATTTCCAGCGAGGTCGACATTGTCTTTGCCGAGCAAGAGGGTACCGCGTTCGTCACCGGCGATGGCGTCGCCAAGCCGAAAGGGTTTCTGGCGTACCCATCGGTGGCGGATGCCGGCTGGAGCTGGGGTAATCTCGGCTATATCGCCACCGGTGCTGCCGGTGCCTTTCGCACCGCCGGGCCGACGGACGTGCTGATCGATGCCGTCTATGCGCTGAAGGCCGGCCATCGCCAGAACGGCAATTTCGTCATGAACCGCCGCAGCCAGGCAACCATCCGCAAGTTCAAGGATGCCGATGGCAACTATCTCTGGCGGGCGCCGTCTGCCGCCGGACAGCCGGCCTCGCTGATGGGCTTCCCGATTACCGAAGCGGAGGACATGCCGGATATCGCCGCCGATGCGCCGGCCATTGCCTTCGGCGATTTCCGCGCCGGCTACCTCGTCGTCGACCGCACTGGTATCCGCGTCCTGCGCGATCCCTATTCGGCCAAACCCTACGTGCTGTTCTACACCACCAAGCGCGTCGGCGGCGGCGTGCAGGATTTCGAGGCGATCAAGCTGATCAAGTTCTCGGTCAGCTGAAGCACCCCTCATCCGCCTGACTGCACCTTCTCCCCGAGGGGAGAAGGGAATGCCGGCACCGCCTCTCGCTCCATCTCCCTCTGCCTTCGGGGAGAGGGCAGGGTGAGGGCGCGGGCCGCCTACTCGATCTCATATGAAAGATGTCCCATGACCTATGCCCAGATCACTCCGCCCTCAGCGGAGGCGTTGACGCTCGCCGGGGTGAAGGCCCATCTGCGGCTGGATACGTCCGACGAAGACGAGCTTGTTGCCGGCCTGATCGCGGTTGCCCGCGAGCATCTGGAGCGCAGCACAGGCCTTTGCCTGATGACCCAGCGCTGGCGTCTCTATCTTGATTCAATCTGTGAAGACGGCGTGATTCCGATTGCCAGGGGCCCGGTGCAAGCCATTGTTGCCATTACCGTTTATGACGAGCTCGGCCAGCCCTCGATAGTCCCGCTCGAAGGTTATGTGCTGGATGGCATCAGGCAACCGGCGCGGCTTATGCTCCGCCAGCGCCTGTCGTCCGGTCGCGCCGTCAACGGTATCGAAATCGATTTCGTCGCCGGTTTCGGCCCGACCGCCAACGATGTGCCGGACACGCTGAAGCGGGCAATGCTGACCCATGTGGCGCAGATGTTTTCGTGCCGCGGCGTCATCGGCATCGAGGACCAGCCGGCGCTGATCCCGCCCGGCTACGACCGGCTGGTTGCGCCCTTCCTGCTCCGGAGCCTTTGACCATGCGCTCGACCTTCTTCGACCCCGGCCGCATGACCGCCCGGCTCAATCTGGAGGCGCCGCTCGAAACGCCAGACGGCCAGGGTGGCGTTACCCGGACCTTCGTCGAGACGGCATCGTGCTGGGCGCTGATCGAGCCGGTCAGCGGGTCGGTGGAAGAGGAAGCGTCGAGCGAGATATTCAGGCGCACGCACCTGATCTGGCTGCGCTGGCGCAGCGATGTCGTGCCCGGCATGCGGCTTCGCAAGGGCAACCGGCTGTTCTCTATCGGCGGCACGCAGGACCCCGACGATAGCCGCCGGTATCTGATCTGTCATTGCCAGGAGAAGTCGGTATGACCGCCCTTTCGACATATACCCTGCCAGACCTCGCGGCAGTGCTGGCAAAGCTCTTGGCTTCCGGCAACGCGCCTTTTCGGCACCCGGCAGGCAAGGAGACCCGACGATGAGATCCGCTGCCAACGAGTTGTTGCAGGCCATCCACACCGCGCTTGCCGGCAGCATATCCCTGACAGAGACGATCGGTAGCGACGGTATTCGCGATCGGCTTGTCACCGGCCGGCAATTGCCGTGCATCGTCGTTTCCGAACTCGCCAGCAACGATTATTCGACATCCACCGAGCCCGGAGAGGAGCATTTTCTGACGCTGCAGGTCTGGTCCGATGCTGCCGGCCAGCGACAGGCCCAGCAGATCGCCGCCATCGTCGGCAGTCTCCTGCAGGACGCGTCCCTGCCACTTGCCACATACGCGCTGGTCAATTTCCGCCATCTCGCAACGAAGGCAAGGCGCGAGCCGAAGACGCGGCTGTTTTGCGCCGAGATGCGGTTTCGGGCGGTGACCGAGTAGAGATGGCAGCGACCGGCTATGACTCTCACGCTTGCGCCAGCACGGCACCCACCGCCGTTGCCCGCCGCACCAATAGTCCGAGCGCCAGGATCAGCATGAGTGCGCCCGACGAGAGAACGACACAGACGCCCAGCGCAGTCGGCGCTCCGGCGTAATCGAGGACGGCGGTGAAGACTACAGGGGCAGTGGCATTGGCGAGGTTCTGCGGCAGCGATAATCGTGCGGAATGCAGGCCGTACTCGCTTGGCGAAAACAGCGCCAGCGGCAGCAGCGCCCGCGCGACCGCCATGACGCCGGAGCCGAACCCGAACAGCAGCGTGAAAATGACAAGCTGCGCCGTGGACGCTCCGAAAAGCAGCAGGAGCAGGAAGCTCGTGACCATGAGGCCTATGCCGATGATGGCGCTCAGCACCGGGTTGCCGCGCCGGCCAAGCAGCATGTCCATCAGCCGCGCGGAAATACCGATGACACCGCGTGCCGAACCAAGTTGCAGCGCCAGTGCCGGCGACGCGCCGTATTGCCGGAAGATCTCGAGCAGCGACGGGGCCAGCCCGAAGGTCACGAAGGTGGATATCGTCGTCGCCGATGCTATCAGCAGGAAGGCCTTGCGCCGGCCCGCCGGTGACAGCGGTACAGGCGGCGTCAGGTGTCCGGGCTCGCCTCTTTCGACGACGACAGGCTTCGGCAGGGCAAATAGATAAAGCGGCAGGCAGAGACAAAGGTGCAGGGCGGCGCAGGCGACATAAGTTCCCCGCCATCCGAGATGGGCATTGAGCAGGGTCAGGATAGGCCAGAAAAGGGTGGCCGAGAGGCCGGTAAACAGCATCATGATGGTGATGATGCGCTTGCCGTTCATCCCCTCGCGCTCGATGACGGCGGCATAGGCCGGTGCATTCAGCCCGAGCGCACCGCCGAACCCGATGACAAGCCAGGCGATCCCGTAGACGACGATACCGTTTGCCGCCGAAAGCAGCAGCAGGCCGACTGCAAAGACGATCGATGAGGCTGCAAGCACACGCGCCGCGCCGTAGCGGCCAAGCCAGCGACCGGTGACCGGGCTGCAGAGGCCGCTGACTACCATCATCAGGGTCAGGCCGGAAAAGACCACCTCGTTGGGAAGGCTGAGATCGGGCGCTACGATGCGCCCCATCACGCCGAGCATGTCGAAGCTGGTGCCCCAGCTGATAAGCTGCGTGATGCTGAGGACGGCAACGATCTGGGCCGAGCGCGGTGAGAAGGCTTTGGGCATGAAAAGCGGTGCTTTGTGACCTGTTTGTGACCTTGCGTAGCAGCTTGGCCGAGGCGTTGAAAGTGACATCTCGATGACGTCCGGACGCTGCCTTTTGCCGATGTCCGGCGCGCAGAAAATTCCGGTTTTGCAAGCGCCGGTTACGGCGCATTTTCCTTGAAAGGATATCCCGATGGTCGCGCAGAAAGGCAAGGACCTGCTGTTGAAGATCGACAATGGCGGCGCTTACGAGACGGTGGCGGGCCTGCGCAGCAAAAAGCTGTCGTTCAACGCCGAGACGGTGGATATCACCGATGCCGAGAGCGCCGGGCGGTGGCGCGAGCTTCTTGGCGGCGCCGGCGTCCAGCGCGCCGGGCTTTCCGGTTCGGGCCTGTTCAAGGATCATGCGTCGGACGCCCTGATCCGAACCGCCTTTTTCAACGGATCGATCCTCTCCTGGCAGATTGTCATTCCCGATTTCGGCACCGTCAGCGGTGCGTTCCAGGTATCGGCGCTCGATTATGGCGGCGAGCACAATGGCGAGGTTACCTTCGATATCGCACTGGAATCGGCAGGCGTCATCACCTTCGGGGTGCTGTGATGCTGCGCCCGCGCACAGGTGCCCGCGCCAATCGTCGCCGCGGCGAGATCGAGGCGGAAATCGACGGCGAGCGCCGCATCCTCTGCCTGACGCTCGGCGCACTGGCCGAACTCGAGACCGCGTTTGCTGCCGACGATCTCGCCGGCCTGGCGGCAAGATTTTCGCAAGGCGGCCTTAAGGCGGCCGATCTCATCCGCATCCTCGGTGCCGGCCTGCGGGGAGGCGGTAACGTCTATTCCGACGACGACGTCGCGGCGGCCGGCATCGGCGGCGGCATCGCTGCCACGGCGGCTATCGTTGGCAATCTGCTGGCGGCAACGTTTCTCGGCGATCAGGAGCAGGCATCGCCGGGCCCTCGCTAGCCGCAGCAGGCGAGGCAGTTGACGGGGCCGACAGGGCAGGGCCAACAGCCTTTCCCTGGCATCGTGCCTTGCATGTCGGCCTCTGCCTGCTGCGGCTTCCCCCCGGCATATTCTGGGCGATGACGCCCATTGAATTCCACGCCATGGCCGGAGGCCTGTCGCCGCACAGTTCGTCGCTCGACCGCGCCGGACTGGCCGCAATGATGGTGCTCTTTCCGGACTGATCCCATCAAACGTTGCACCGAGCTGCAGGAACCCGATGACCGAAACAACCGATCTCTCAGACACCAACACCGAGGCGCAGGCCTTGAAGCATACCCTCGACGATCTCGACAGCCGCTCACGGTCGTTCGGTTCGGCGCTCGGCAGCGCACTGACGTCTGCGACCACAGGCGGCAAGGGGCTCGACAGCGTGTTGCAGGGCCTTGCCAGCCGGCTGACCAATATCGCCCTGTCGGCCGGGTTGAAGCCGCTCGAAACGGCACTCGGCGGCGCTGCGGACAGCCTGAGCAGCGGCATCGGCAAGCTGTTCGGCTTTGCCAAGGGTGGCGTACCCGGGAACGTAACGGCCTTTGCCGACGGCGGTGTAGTAGCCTCGCCAACCTATTTTCCGATGGGCAGCGATCTCGGGCTTATGGGCAAGGCGGGCTCCGAAGCGATCCTGCCGCTGAAGCGCGGCTCCGACGGCTCGCTCGGAGTGGCGAGTTCAGGCGGCGGCGGTTCGTCCGTTGTCGTCAACATCACCACGCCGGATGTCCAGGGCTTCCAGAAAAGCCAGGCGCAGATTTCCGCCATGCTGGCGCGCACGGCACTGCGCGGCCAGCGCAATCTTTGAGGCTACCGATGACCCTCGCATTCCACGATATCCGCTTTCCGCTGCGCCTGTCGCTGGCCACCAGCGGCGGGCCGGTGCGGCGCACCGATATTGTCAACCTGTCGAACGGCCGCGAAAGCCGCAACAGCCGCTGGCGCGATGCCCGCCGCAGCTACGACGCCGGCTCTGGCGTCCGCTCTGTCGCCGAACTCTATGAGGTACTGGCGTTCTTCGAGGCCCGCAGCGGCCAGCTTTCCGGCTTCAGGTTTCGCGATCCCATCGACTTCGCATCCGCACCGCCCGGCGCACCGGTGACGGCCCTCGACCAGCCGATCGGCACGGGTGACGGCACGACGACCAGTTTCCCGCTTACGAAGACCTATGCAGATATGGCCGGGCAGTCCGTGCGCGGGATCGCAAAGCCGGTGGCCGGCTCTGTGCTGGTGGCCGTCGGAGGCATCGCCGTTCCGGCAGGCGACGTCTCCTGCGATCCGGCGACAGGCCTTGTCGTCTTTGCAAGCCACGCCATTCCGGCGGCGGGTGTTTTAGTGACCGCCGGCTTTGCCTTCGATGTCCCCGTAAGGTTTGCCATCGACCGCATCGATATCAGCCTGTCCGCCTTTCAGGCGGGCCGCATCCCTTCCATTCCCCTGGTGGAGATCTTGCCATGAGAACGATCGATCCGGCGCTGGCTGCCCATCTCGCCGGCGACGCCACAACGTTGTGCCATTGCTGGCGTGTCATCCGCCGCGACGATATCGTTCTTGGCTTCACCGACCACGACCATGACCTTAATTTTCTTGATACACGTTTTCTCGCGGCAAGCGGCTTTGCAGCCAGCGACGGCGAGGAACAGGCCGGATTGCCAGCAACCACCAGCGATGTCACCGGAGGCTTCTCAAGCGATGCCATTTCCGAGGCGGACCTCGCCGCCGGCCGCTACGACGCGGCTCGTGTTGAGGTCTATCTCGTCAACTGGTCCGCGCCCGACCAGCATCTGCTCCTGAAGGTGCAGGAGATCGGCGCTGTCACCCGCCAGATCGGCCAGTTCCAGGCGGAGTTGCGCAGTCTCGCCGCCCGCCTCTCCGAACCGCAGGGACGCATCTACAACCGCCGCTGCGACGCCATCGTCGGCGACCCCAGGTGCGGCATCGATCTCGCCTTGCCGCAATACCGCGCTGAGGGACTTGTCGCGTCCGTGGAAGATGCAACCAGGATGACGCTAACCGGCATTGCCGGGTTCGCTGACGGCTATTTCGCGCGAGGCAGCATGGTTCTTCTCGATGGGCGAAACAGTGGCACGGCCGCCGATGTCGATAGCCATTCGACCAGCGGCGCGGTAACGCAACTGACCCTTTGGCTGCCCCTGTCAGACGCGCCCGAGATCGGCACCCGCGTTGCGCTGACGGCCGGCTGCGACAAGGCGTTCACCACCTGCCGCGCCAAGTTTGCCAATACTGCCAATTTTCGCGGCTGCCCGCACATGCCGGGCGCCGACTTTGCCTACACCTACGCGGACGGGACGAGCCTGCACGACGGGAGCCCGTTGTTTCCATGAGCGAAGATGTTGCACGACAGGTGCTGGAGATTGCCGAAAGCTGGATTGGCACGCCCTACAGGCACCAGGGCGCCAGTAAAGGCGTGGGGTGCGATTGCCTTGGTCTCGTCAGGGGTATCTGGCGCGGACTCTACGGTGAAGATCCGGAGTTGCCTCCTGCTTACGCGCAGGACTGGGCGGAGCGCAGCGGCGAAGACCGTCTGTTGAACGCAGCGCTTCGGCATTTCGGACCATCCGGGTGCCTCGAAAATGCAAAGCCGGGCGATCTCCTCCTGTTTCGCTGGCGAGCGGAGCATGCTGCCAAGCATGCCGGTATTCTCGATCATGCCGGACATTTCATCCACGCCTACGAACAGGCAGCCGTGATCCGCTCGCCATTCGTACCGTCCTGGCGCAGACGGGTGGCCGCCACGTTCCGCTTCCCGCCGCGTTAGACAAGGGCGGTCACTTGCAAAAGGGCGCAACCTTTAGTATTTTGAAGTGGTGAGCGAAGCGCTAACCTCGCTCACCGTTTGCCTACGCTATGATGTGGACCCGGACGGTTACAAACCAGCCCGTCCGGGTTTTTCTCACAGTAAGCGTGATGCTAAGTGGAAACCACCACATAACCTCACCTCCATGTTCGAGAGCAAGGCCTTTGCCAATGCCGGCGTAGCCAATGCTCGCCGACGCGCCGGCTGGTACGACGCTTTCTGCTTCTGCTCCCGATCTTTGACGACAATACAATTTAAAAGGGTATTTTCAAGCGCGGGATTTCCCGGCGCTGACCTCCCTTGTCCAACTCAGCGAGATGTTCATGGCAACCATCCTCTTTCAGGCGGCGGGTGCTGCTCTCGGTAGTGTTTTCGGACCGGTCGGCGCGATGATCGGCAGGGCCGCAGGTGCGTTGGCGGGCAGCGTCGTCGATAAGGCGCTGATCAACGGCAGCCGCACCGTTTCGGGTGCGAGAATGGCGACGGCGCGCATTCCGGGTGCCGACGAAGGGGCGGCAATCATCTGGCTCTACGGCACTGCACGACTGGGAGGCACCTTGATATGGGCGACCCGTTTCGAGGAGGAGGTCTCCACCGAGCGCTCCGGCGGCAAGTCGACCGGGTCGCGTGTCGAGACATTCCGCTATTTCGCCAACTTCGCCGTCGGCCTTTGCGAGGGACCCATCGCCTGCATCCGCCGCGTCTGGGCGGATGGCAAGGAGGTGGATCTGACCCAGATCGAGATGCGCGTCTACAGAGGCTCCGAAGACCAACTGGCGGATCCGCTGATCGAGGCCAAGCAGGGCGCAGGCCATGCACCGGCGTACCGGGGAATTGCCTACGTCGTCTTCGAACGACTGCCACTCGATACATTCGGTAATCGCATTCCGCTGTTCCAGTTCGAGGTGGTGCGGCCGATCGGGCGCCTGGAGCGGCAGATCCGCGCGGTAACGATCATTCCGGGCTCGACAGAGCACGGTTACAGCACGACCCGGGTAACCGAAAAAACCGGTGCCGGCAGCATGCGCGCCATCAACCGCAACGTGTTGACAGCGACGACCGATTGGCAGGCCTCGCTCGACGAACTGACGGCACTATGTCCCAATCTGAAAAGCGTCGCACTCGTCGTTGCCTGGTTCGGCACCGATCTGCGCGCCGGGCACTGCCGCATCGTTCCCGGCGTGGAGACGCTGGCCCGTGACAGCGAGAGCAGTCGGTGGTCCGTGTCGGGTATCAACCGCGCGGACGCCCATCTGATCAGCCTCAGCGAGGGTACGCCTGCTTATGGCGGCACCCCGGATGACGCCAGCGTATTGCAGGCAATCGCCGATCTCAGGCAGCGCGGGCTGGGCGTTTTCATCTACCCGTTCCTGATGATGGATATTCCGCTCGGCAACGGGCTCCCGGATCCGGAAGGGGCAGGGGAGCAGGCGGCCTATCCGTGGCGCGGCCGGATCACCGCCTTCCCGGCGATCGGCAGGCCCGGCACGGTGGACCGGACAGCTGTAACGGGCGCACAGGTTGCAGCTTTTTGCGGCGCGGCCTCCTCAACCGATTTTTCCATGGACGGCGCGGCGGTCGCCTATCACGGCACTGACGAAGGTTATCGCCGCATGCTGCTGCACTACGCCCATCTGGCTGTTGCAGGGGGTGGCGTCGACGGGTTCATCATCGGTTCGGAACTTCGTGGGTTGACGCAACTGCGCGATGCCGGCGGCAGCTTTCCCTTCGTACAGGCTCTGGCGACGATGGCGACAGACATCCGTGCCATCGTCGGCCCCGCGACAAGGCTCACCTATGGCGCCGACTGGAGCGAATATTTCGGCTACCATCCAGACGACGGCTCCGGCGACGTCTATTTCCATCTCGACCCGCTGTGGGCCTCGCCGGATATCGACGCCGTCGGCATCGACAATTACATGCCGTTGTCCGACTGGCGCGACGATGACCTCGCAAAGGCCAATCCCGACGGCTTCCGCATCCAGGACGATCTTGCGGGCATGACGGCGGCAATCGACAGCGGTGAAGGCTTCGACTGGTACTACTCAAGCGCCGCTGACAGGATTGCGCGGGACCGGTCGGCGATTTCGGACGGCCTTGCGGCAAAGCCCTGGGTGTTTCGCTACAAGGATATCGGTAGCTGGTGGAGCAGCCTTCATTATGAGCGCGTCGGGGGTGTCGAGCGCACCACGCCGACAGCCTGGGTACCCCATGCAAAGCCGATTTGGCTGACGGAACTTGGATGCCCGGCAATGGACAAGGGCGCCAACCAGCCGAACGTCTTTCTCGACCCGAAATCGGTGGAATCTGCCGCGCCCTATTTCTCCAACTGCATGCGTGCCGACAGCGTTCAGCGCCGCTTTCTCGAGGCCCACCACGATCACTGGGCCGGCTCCGGCGTCGTCGATCCCAATCGTATTTTCGTCTGGACCTGGGATGCGCGGCCTTATCCTGCTTTCCCTGTCGATACCGGCCTTTGGAGCGATGGGAGTAACTGGCGGACGGGGCACTGGCTGAACGGACGGCTCGGCGCCGGCACCCTAGCCGACGTTATCGCTGCCATCCTGACGGATCAGAATTTCACCGATTTCGATGTTTCCGAGGTGAGCGGAGACCTCTCCGGCTATGCCCAGGGAGATGTCACCTCCGCTCGCGACATGCTGACGCCGCTCCTTGAGATCTTCCAGATCGACGTGATCGAGGACGGTCCTGTGCTACGGTTTCGCTCGAGGGCTGCGGCCAGCCTGGCTCCCATTCTTATTTCCGCCGTCGTCGATGTCGAAAGCCAGCCGCTCTGGCAGGAAACGCGCGGCCACGACAGCGATTTCGCCGCCGAGGCCATCGTCACTTTCTACGACCCCCTGGCCGACTACGAGCAGGCCAGCGTCCGCTCGAGGCGGGCACCCTCTGCATCGAATCGCGTGCTCCGCAACGATCTCGGCGCCGTCGTGCCGGAGGAAGCGGCGCTGCAGGCAGCCGAAAATCTGTTGCGCGACAACAGGGCCTCGCGCCGCTCGGTCACCCTGTCGCTTTCGCCGACAGCCAGTCACCTCCAGCCGGGCGATGTGATTTCCATGGCAGATGGCCCCGAAGGCCGCTTCCTGGTGACCCGCATTGAGGACGGTGCCGCGCGAAGTATCGAAGCGCGCGAGTTCGCATCGCTTGGCGGCGGCGCGATCGCAGCCTCGACGCCGGTAAAGGCGAGTGGCGGCGGGGCGGCCTCTGATGTCTTTGCCCCTGTCGTCGAACTGATGGACCTGCCGCAGTTCGAAAGCGGCTCGCCAAGCGATTTTGCATGCGGTGCCGTCTACGCCCGACCGTGGCGCACGACCGTCCTGTCCTCGTCACCATCCACCGAGGCGTTTGCCCGGCGCGTGATGCTCGACCGTCCGGCAAAGATAGGCTCGGTCGTGGCGCCACTATTTCCCGGCGTCAGCGGTCGGTTCGACTGGTCGCAGTCGCTTACCGTCGATCTTGCCTATGGCGGGCTGGAGTCGGCACTGAAGATCTCGGTGCTCAACGGCGCCAATCGCTTTGCGGTGCAGAGCGTCCCGGGAATGTGGGAAATCGGCGCGTTCATCGAGGCGGAGGAAATTGCGGCTAAACGCTGGCGGCTGTCAGGCCTGCTGCGCGGGCTGGCGGGAACGGAGGATGCTACGGCGGCAGGCATTGCCACACATGCTCCGTTCGTCATACTCGACGCGGCCGTCAAACCGCTCGGCCTTGCCAGCGGCGAGATGGGCCTGCACCTCAACTGGATCGCCGAGGCGCCAGGATCGAACGACCGGGCAGGACCCATCGTCTTTGCAGGCGGTATCCGCGCCGAGACGCCGCTGTCGCCGGTCCACATCGCCGGGAGCCGGAATGCGGAAGGGGCGGCTGTCTTCACCTGGATACGCCGGGGGCGGATCGATGCGGACAACTGGATACCGTCCGACATTGCCCTCGACGAGCCGACCGAGCGCTACCGTGTCGATCTCATGCAGGGCGGGGTGCTGAAACGGCGGGTCGAGGTCGTTACGGCCGGATGGACCTATTCGGCGGGCGACGAGATCGCCGATTTCGGCGCGACCCAGCCCCATCTTGAGATTGTCATTTCGCAGATGGGCCAGCGGGTGCCGATCGGCATTCCGGCCGCTGCCGTCGTGGCAGTCTAGTTTTCAACCAGAGGAGTAGAGCATGGAAGACGGGAAACACTGGTACTATTCGAAGACGATCTGGGGCGCGTTGCTGGCGATCGGGTCGTCCGTCCTGCAGATGAAGGGGCTTCAACTTGGCGAGGCGGACCAGGCGACGATCGTCAACTCCGCCGTTTCGATCGCCGGCGCAGTGGGCGGATTGCTGGCAGTCTACGGCCGCATCGCTGCCAGCACCGCGATCAAAGCCAGCTAGCCAACGCTGCTTTCGGGGAATGCCGTTCCCCATACAGGATGGGCACAGGATATCTATGCCCATTCATTTGCCATTCAGACGGCTTTGAGTAACTATTCGCTCACGTTATTGTCCCCCACGGAAGTTAATGAGCATGGCATCATCCTTGAGCGTAGCAGCGGTACTCGCCATCATGGCGGGATCGGCTGTGTTGCCGGTGACGACGCCGACGCTTGTCGCGCGAGCGAAGTCGGATTGCAGCGATGCGGCGTCGCAGGTGGTCGAGAAGACCGGCGGGCAGCTTCTGTCCGTCCAGCCGTCCGGCGACAGCTGCGTCATAACAGTTCTCGTTCAGGGCAATGGGGAGCGCCCGCGTAAGGTGACTGTAAAGGTTCCGATGTAGGAGGAGCCTCGTCAGGTATCGCGAATCGTTAGGAATTGGGCGGAAACATGCGCATTCTCGTAGTTGAAGACGACGTCACACTGAACCGGCAGCTTGCCGACGCGCTGAAAGAGGCCGGCTACGTCGTCGATGTCGCTTTCGATGGTGAAGAGGGACACTATCTCGGCGATACCGAGCCATACGACGCCATCATCCTCGACATCGGCCTGCCGGAAATGGACGGCATCACCATGCTGGAAAAATGGCGTGCGTCCGGCAAGGGAATGCCGGTGCTGTTGCTGACGGCCCGCGACCGCTGGAGCGACAAGGTCGCCGGCATCGACGCCGGTGCCGACGACTACGTGGCCAAACCATTCCATGTGGAAGAAGTGCTCGCCCGCATCCGTGCGCTCATCCGGCGGGCTGCCGGCCATTCCTCCTCCGAAATCACCTGCGGCCCGGTGCGGCTCGACACCAAAAGCTCAAAGGCGAGCGTCGATGGCAAGCCGTTGAAACTCACCTCGCACGAGTATCGCCTGCTCGCCTATCTCATGCATCACAAGGGCGAGGTGGTCTCGCGCACCGAGCTCGTCGAGCACATGTACGATCAGGATTTCGACCGCGATTCCAATACCATAGAAGTATTTGTGGGCCGCTTGCGCAAGAAAATGGGAGTTGATCTCATCGAAACGGTCCGGGGGTTGGGCTATCGTATTCAAGCGCCGACCAATGATAATTAAGTCTCTCACCGCCCGCGTCCTGCTGCTGACCACGATCTGGTCTGCCATGGCGCTGGTGGCCATCGGCTTCGTCATCTCGACCCTATACCGAAATAGCGCGGAGCGCGGTTTCCAAGACCTCTTGCGGGCGCAGCTTAATAACGTCATCAATTCCGTCACTATCGGCGAACAGGGCACGCTGACAGGCAACCCACAACTCGGCGACCTGCGCTATGCCCAGCCGAAGACAGGCTGGTACTGGATCGTTGAGCCGCTAGGCACCTTCACGTCAGCGCCGTTGGTGTCCCCCTCGCTGGGTTCGGTCAACCTGCCGGTCCTGTCAGTGATGGAAGCGCCTTTCAACAAGTCCTACGAACGGTACTACATCGTCACCGACAGCGTCGGCAACCGGGTCCAGGTGGCAGAGACGGAGATCGTGTTCGTCGAAGGGGATGGCCGTGCGGCACGGTTCCGGGTGACCGGCAATATCGGCGTCATCGAAGCCGATGTCGAAACCTTTTCCCACAGCCTCTATCTAGCGTTGGGCGTCTTCGGGATCGGCAGCCTGATTGTCAACGCGCTTGCCATTCTTTACGGCCTCAGGCCGCTCGACGAGGCGCGTGGTGCTCTCGAGCGCATCAGGGCGGGTGAAAGCGAGCGGCTGCAGGGCGATTTCCCACGCGAAATCCTGCCGCTTGCCAACGAAGTCAATGCGCTGATCGACAGCAATCGCCGCATCGTCGAGCGGGCCCGCATGCAGGTCGGCAATCTCGCCCACTCGCTGAAGACGCCGATCGCCGTGCTGCTGAACGAGTCGCGCGTGCTGGATCAGTCGCATGGCGATCTCGTCAAAGGTCAGGCCGAGGCCATGCAGGGCCAGGTGCAGTCCTACCTCAACCGCGCCCGCATCGCAGCCCAGCGGGAATCGGTACTTGCCCGGACCGACGTAGAGCCGGCGCTTGAGCGCCTGGTTCGGGTGATGCGGCGGCTGAATACCGAGATCGAGTTCCAGCTCACTGTCTCCCCCGGTCTGGCGCTGGCGATGGAGCAGCAGGATCTGGAGGAAACGGTGGGCAATCTGCTCGAGAACGCCGCCCGCTTTGCGAAGACAAAGGTGATTGTCACAGCCAGCGAGGCCGCCCCGGACGTGAAGGGTCTCGATCCCGCCCGGCGCCACTGGGTCGCGCTTACCGTCGAGGACGATGGTCCGGGACTGGAGCCCGATCAGATCCGCGAGGCGATGAAACGCGGCCGCCGTCTCGACGAGACGAAGCCCGGCACAGGCCTTGGCCTGTCGATCGTCAGCGAGATCACCGCGGAGTATCAGGGAGTGCTGACCCTCTCGCGCGGCAGCGCGGGTGGTTTGCAGGCAGCCTTAATTCTGCCGGGCATCGTAAAGGATGTTGCGTGAGAGACGGCATGATGACAGAAAGATCATACGCGCCATGGGGATGCCCTGTGGAGACCACGGAACGATATTTTATTTTTTTGGCAGTTAATTCTGGTTCGGTTGCATGAAGCTTGGCATTTCCTCTTTGACCGCTGCCGCCCTCCTGGCCGCCCTGTCCCTATCCGGCTGCAGCACTACAGCTGGAAAAGGCGCTCTGGCGCGCCTGTCGCCGATCAAGAGCAACTCCTCGGCGACCTTCATTACTGCGCTCGACGGTGGCATAATCGGCAATACCGGGCTGACGATGAGCGACAGCGACAAGCAGCGCGCGCTGGAAGCGGAATATCGCGCCCTGGAGGCAGCCCCGGGCGGCCAGCCGGTGGTCTGGAGCGGCCGTACGATGAGCGGCCAGGTGGTCGCCGCTGCGCCCTACCAGGTGGGATCGCAGAATTGCCGCCAGTACACCCATACTGTCACTGTCGACGGCAAGCAGACCGTCGCACGCGGCTCCGCCTGCCGCAACGACAACGGCACCTGGACACCGCTGGAATAGGTTTTCGGTCTAGTCGGGAAATGAGAGCGTCAAGCTCTCTGTGTCCAGCACAGCGTCGCGGCCGATCGGAACGACGAGCGGCGACATGCCGTGCCCGAGCGGCAGTCCGCCGAGAACCGGAACGCCGAGCGTTTCGAGATGCTCCCTTAGAATATCGATGGCTGACATTACACGCGGCGTCTCGAACCCGGTGAACTGGCCAAGCGCTATTCCGGCCACGCCCTGAAGGTGTCCCGCCTTGCGGAGCATTGTGAGTTGGCGATCCAACTGCCCACGCATCATGTTGACTGCCTCTAGCAACTGGATGGCGCCAGCCAGCGGTGGCAGTGCCCAGCCCGCAGTCGTTGCCACCATATCGAGATTGCCGCCGATAAGCGGACCCCTTACATGGCCGGATGTGGTGAGCGCCGCAGTCAACTCGTCCGGTCGCGAGAAGATGGAGGCATGACCCGGCAGCATCAGCGCCTCGTGCATGGCCTCGCAATTTTCTGCATCGAAGGCTCCGTCGGCATTTGGCATGACGGCACCGTGAAGCCCGACCAGGCCGCAGTGGCGATAAAGGCTGAGATGCAGCGCGGTGATGTCGCTGAAGCCGACCATGAATTTCGGATCCCTGCGGACGGCGTCGAAGTCGAGACGGTCGGCGATGCGGTAGGAGCCCTTGCCACCCCGCGTCGCGAAAATGGCGCGAATCCCAGGATCCTGGAATGCTGCGTTGACGTCGGCCAGCCGGTCGTCGTCTTCGCCGGCAAGATATCCTTTTTTATCGAAGATGTGGTCGCCGAACTCGACCTGCAGCCCCCAGCCTTCGAGGATCGCGGTCTGGGCAAGCACACTTTCTCGCTCGGGAGGGCTGGCTGGCGAAACGAGCCGGACCCTGTCGCCAACCGTCAGCGTCGGTGGGATGACGGCCATCGGTATCTCCCGTCGCGTCGAATGATGCACAAGACTTAGCGGCGATGATACGGCCCGGCAAGCGGCTGCAAAATCCCGGCATGATTGCGCCTCACTGCGCCTCTAGGATGCTTGCGACCAATCGCCTCAAATCTCTGCGATTATCGCTTTGGTGATTGGAATGTCTTGGCCGTTCAAGTATTGGAAATCCATGTTGTTCTGGATCATCGTCGCCGTACTGACGGCCAGTGTCGGGGCTGTTTTACTCAGGCCGTTGTTGCGCGGCGCGCAGGCGGTAGCGCTTGGCCGCGAGGGCGAAGCTGCCGTATACCGGGACCAGCTTGCAGAACTCGACCGCGATCTCGCAGGAGGGGCGATTACCGCCGAACAGGCAGGTTACGCCCGGGCGGAAATCGGCCGCCGCCTGCTCGCAGTCTCGGCTGCTCCCGAGAAGACGCGGCCGGCACAGACCGGACGCAAGACCTACCGGCTGGCGCAGGCTTTCATCATCGTTCTTCTGCCTGCCCTCGGGCTCTGTCTTTACTTGCGGACCGGCGATCCCGGTCTCCCGTCGCAGCCGCTCCAGGCGAGGCTCGACAATCCCGGCAACGACATGGCCATTCTGGTGGCCAAGGCCGAGCGCCATCTGGCAGAACACCCGGATGACGGAAAAGGCTGGGATGTTCTGGCGCCGATCTATTTCAGGACGATGCGCCTGCTCGATGCCGAGGTTGCCTATCGCAACGCGATCAGGCTGCTGGGGCCGACACCCGATCGGCTTGGCAACCTTGCCGACACACTGATGGCTGCCTCCGACGGCATGGTCACTGCACAAGCCCGCGAAGTGCTGCAGCAATCGATACAGCTTCAGCCCGACAACCCGCGCGCCCAGTTTTACCTGGCGCTGGCTTTCGAGCAGGAAGGCAAGGCGGAAGAGGCGAGAAATGCCTTCACCGCCCTCGCCAGCCAATCTCCGGCGGATGCCCCTTGGCTGCCTGTTGTCAACGAGCATATCGCCAAGAACGGCGGCACGCCTTCAACCCCGAAGACTGCGGACGCGAAGAGTGCCGACCCGAAGGCGCCCGGCGGCCCCGATGCCGCGCAGGTTGCTGCTGCCCAGACCATGGACGCCGGCGACCGCCAGCAGATGATCAGGGGCATGGTCGACACGCTCGATGCCAAGCTCCGGCAGGACCCGTACAATTTCGAAGGATGGATGCGGCTGATACGATCCTATGCCGTGCTGAACGACAGGGAGCGGGCGGCCGATGCGCTGAAACGCGGACTGGTGGCTTTCCCGGCCAGCGGCGAGAAGGGCCAGCAACTCGCCGCCCTTGCAACCCAGCTGGGTCTTCCTCTTGAAGGTGCCACGCCATGACCCGCAAGCAGAAACGCCTGGCCGTCATCGGTGGCGGCATGAGCTTCATCATCGCGGCCGTGCTGCTGGTGATGTTCGCCTTCAGCCAGTCAGTCGCCTATTTCTACATGCCCGGCGACCTCGCCAAGAAGCCGGTCGGGCCCGGCACGTTGATCCGGCTCGGCGGCCTGGTCGGCGAGGGGTCGGTGGTGCGCGGCGAGGGGACGACGGTGCAGTTTGCCGTCACCGACGGCAGCGACGCCATCAAGGTCCGGTATACCGGCATCCTGCCCGATCTGTTCCGAGAGGGGCAGGGCGTCGTCACGGAGGGGCGTTTCGAGCCGGGCGACGATGTTTTCGTTGCCGACACGGTGCTCGCCAAGCATGATGAGCGCTACATGCCCAAGCAGGTTGCCGACCGCCTGAAGAAGGACGGCGTCTGGAAAGGCGAGGAAGCCAGCAAATGATCATCGAGCTCGGCCATTACGCACTGGTTCTGGCCTTGGCCACCGCCATCATTGTCGCGACACTGCCGATGGTCGGTGCGCGCAGGCTCGATCAGGCAATGATGGACGTGGCGCGGCCGGGCTCGATCCTGCTGTTTGCGCTGGTCGCGTTTTCGTTCAGCGTGCTGACCTATGCCCATGTCGTCTCCGACTTCTCGGTCGCCAATGTCTGGGAAAATTCCCACTCGCTGGTGCCGATGGTCTTCAAGGTGTCCGGCGTCTGGGGCAATCACGAGGGATCGATGATGCTCTGGCTGCTGATCCTCGCCCTGTTCAGCGCCCTCGTCGCCCTGTTCGGCCGCCATCTGCCGGACACGCTGCGAGCCAACGTATTGTCCGTTCAGGCGTGGATTTCGGTAGCATTCCTGTTCTTCATCCTTTTGACCTCCAATCCCTTTATCCGCCTCGACCCGGCGCCGGCCGAGGGCAAGGATCTCAACCCGGTGCTGCAGGACATCGGCCTCGCCATCCATCCGCCGCTGCTTTATCTCGGCTATGTCGGCTTCTCCGTCTGTTTTTCCTTTGCCGTCGCCGCGCTGATCGAGGGCCGCATCGACGCGGCCTGGGCGCGCTGGGTGCGGCCGTGGACGCTGGCGGCATGGATCTGCCTGACGGCAGGCATCGCCATGGGGTCCTACTGGGCCTATTACGAGCTCGGCTGGGGCGGCTGGTGGTTCTGGGATCCGGTCGAGAACGCCTCGTTCATGCCGTGGCTTGCCGGAACCGCGCTGCTGCATTCGGCGCTGGTCATGGAAAAGCGCGATGCGCTGAAGATCTGGACGGTGCTGCTGGCGATCCTGACCTTCTCCCTGTCGCTGCTCGGCACGTTCCTCGTGCGCTCCGGGGTTCTCACCTCCGTGCACGCCTTTGCCAGCGACCCGACGCGCGGCGTGTTCATTCTCTGCATCCTGCTGATCTTCATCGGCGGTGCGCTGTCGCTGTTCGCCTTCCGCGCCCCGCGCCTCACGTCCGGTGGGCTGTTCGCGCCGATCTCGCGTGAAGGGGCGCTAGTGCTGAACAATCTCATTCTCACAGTCTCCTGCGGAACGGTGCTCACCGGCACGCTCTATCCGCTGGCGCTGGAAACGCTGACCGACGACAAGATCTCTGTCGGCCCTCCCTTCTTCAACCTGACCTTCGGCCTATTGATGATCCCGCTGCTGCTGGCGGTTCCCTTCGGACCGCTGCTCGCCTGGAAGCGCGGCGACCTGCTGGGCGCCTTCCAGCGGCTCTATACGGCGGCGGGCCTTGCCTTCGTCGCGGCGCTGGTGCTCTTTTATGTGCAGCATGGCGGGCCGGTGATGGCCGTTCTCGGCCTTGCCGCCGGCCTGTTCCTGATTTTCGGCGCGGCCACGGACCTCTGGTTCCGGGCCGGCATCGGCAAGGTTGCCGCCGACGTGGCGTGGCGGCGTTTTGCCGGCCTGCCGCGATCCGCCTTCGGCTCGGCGCTCGCCCATGCCGGACTTGGCGTCACCGTTCTCGGCATCGTCGCCGTCAGCACCTTCCAGACTGAAAACATCCTCGACATGAAGCCCGGCTCAACCACGGAACTCGGCGGCTACAGCCTGCATTTCGACGGCATGAAGCCCGGCATCGGTCCCAACTTTACCGAGGATCGCGGCACCTTCACCGTCAGTCGCGGCGGCGTCGCGGTCGCCACCGTCTCGTCGGCCAAACGCATCTTCACCGCCCGCAAGAGCGCCACCACCGAAGCCGGGATCCTGACCTTCGGCCTCAGCCAACTCTACGTCTCGCTCGGCGATGCCGGCGCCAATGGCAGCATTGTCGTGCGCATCTGGTGGAAACCGTTGATCGTCTGCATCTGGGGCGGCGCCATCATCATGGCACTCGGTGGCATGGTCTCGCTTAGCGACCGCCGCCTGCGCATCGGCGCCCCCAGCCGCCGTGCCAAGCCTGTGCGCGTGGCGATGGAGCCGGCGGAATGAGAGCGTGGGGGTTATACCCCCCTCTGTCGGCTGCGCCGACATCTCCCCCACAGGGGGGGAGATCATTCTTTTCCCTATTTGGCTCTAACGTCTCGGCTAATCTCCCCCCTTGTGGGGGAGATGTCCCGAAGGGACAGAGGGGGGCTCTCGCCGCAATCGCGATACTCCTGGTCCTCATGCTGTTCCCCGTGGCGGCCCTTGCCGTCAATCCGGACGAGGTATTGCCCGATCCAGGTCTCGAGGCGCGGGCGCGGGCGATCTCGACCGAACTGCGCTGCATGGTCTGCCAGAACCAGTCGATCGACGATTCCAACGCGGATCTTGCCCGCGACCTTCGCCTGCTGGTGCGCAAGCGGCTGATGGATGGCGACAGCGACCGGCAAGTGCTGGATTACATCGTTTCCCGCTACGGCGAGTTCGTGCTGCTGAAGCCTCGGCTTAGTGAAAAGACCTATGTGCTCTGGGGCGCCCCTATTGTCCTCTTGGCCGTCGGCGGCCTCGCCATGGCACTTTTCGTCCGTCGCCGTGGCGGTAAGCCGACTGGCACAGGTCTTACTCCCGACGAGGAAGCGCGTCTCGAGGAATTGCTCGGCAAGTAACGTTTCGGTTTCTTCACCTTGGCGGAAACATTCTGCAACATTACCAACATTTCATGGGCCGGACAGTTCACCGTAACGTGCAAGATCCTATATCCTTTCCATCAACTGATCGCCGCTGACCCCACGGCGCCAGTCCAGACGAAAGAGAAGGTAACGCACATGTTCGAGACCATCAAAGGCCGCCTGACGCGCAGCACTGCCTTGAAGGCTTCCGCTGTCGCCGGCATTGCTGTTGCTGCCCTGGCGACAGGCGTCCCAGCCATGATTTCCAATTCCTATGCAGACGCCGTGGTCGTCCAGGCGCCGCAGGTTCCAAGCTTCGCCAATGTCGTCGATGCCGTGTCTCCCGCCGTCGTGTCGGTGCGTGTCGAGTCCCGCGTCAACCCCGCGGCTGCCGATGAGGACGACAGCTTCGGGCTCGGTCGCGGTTTTGACGACCTGCCGGACGATCATCCGCTAAAGAAGTTCTTCAAGCAGTTCGGCCAGCAGCCGAACGGCAAGGGCATGCAGGGCGAGCAGCAGAAGCCGAATGCCGACAAGGGTCGCCTCCGTCCGGTTGCCCAGGGCTCGGGCTTCTTCATCTCCGATGACGGCTACCTCGTCACCAACAACCATGTCGTCTCCGACGGTGCCGCCTTCGTCGTCGTGCTCAGCGATGGCACAGAACTCGATGCCAAGCTGATCGGCAAGGATCCGCGTACCGATCTTGCCGTGCTCAAGGTCGACGACAAGCGCAAGTTCACCTACGTCAAATGGGCCGACGACGAGAAGGTCCGCGTTGGCGACTGGGTCGTCGCTGTCGGCAATCCCTTCGGTCTGGGCGGCACGGTCACCGCCGGTATCATTTCCGCCCGTGGCCGCGACATCGGCTCCGGCCCTTACGACGATTATCTCCAGGTCGATGCGGCCGTGAACAAGGGCAACTCCGGTGGCCCCACCTTCAACCTCAGCGGCGAAGTCGTCGGCATCAACACGGCCATCTTCTCGCCATCGGGCGGCAGCGTCGGCATCGCCTTCGCGATCCCTTCGACGACCGCCAAGGACGTCGTCGCCGACCTCATCAAGACAGGCTCCGTCTCGCGCGGCTGGCTTGGCGTGCAGATCCAGCCCGTCAGCAAGGACATTGCCGAATCGCTCGGACTTTCCGAGGCAGCCGGGGCGCTTGTCGTTTCGCCGCAGGAAGGTTCGCCGGGCCAGAAGGCCGGTATCAAGAACGGCGACGTAGTGACCGCAGTCAACGGCGAACCTATCAAGGACCCACGCGATCTCGCACGCCGCATCGGTGCCATGGCGCCGGGCAAGAAGGTCGAGGTCGCCATATGGCGCAACGGCAAGTCGCAGTCTGTCACCGTCGACCTCGGAACCTTGCCTGCCGAGCAGAAGGCATCGGCCGACGGCAACAATGCGCCGCAGGCAGAACCGCAGCAGCCAGCCTCGGAAAAGGCGCTTACCGATCTCGGCCTCACCGTCGGTCCGTCCGACGATGGCAAGGGTGTCGCGATCACCGGCGTCAATCCGGACTCCGACGCTGCCGACAAGGGCGTGAAGGAAGGCGAGAAGATCACCTCGGTCAATAACCAGGAGGTCGCCAACGCCCAGGATATCGCCAAGGTCATTACCCAGGCGAAGAAGGACGGCCGCACCCGCGCGCTCTTCCAGATCCAGTCGGACAACGGCAGCCGCTTCGTGGCTCTGCCGCTCAGCCAGGGCTGATCGCGGAGAAAGTAACGTGGAGGAAGCCGTGCAAGCCCCCGCCTGCACGGCTTCCTTGTTTTCAAAGCAACCATGGGTGAAATCATGACCACCGGTAGCCAGCCAAAATCAAACGCCGCCGATTCCGGTTGTGCAGCAGTACCGCCGGCGGGTAATGTCACGCACATGAAGATTTTGATCATCGAAGACGATCTCGAGGCCGCCGCTTACCTGACAAAGGCGTTCCGCGAGGCCGGTATACTTGCCGATCACGCCAGCGATGGCGAGAGCGGCCTCTTCATGGGCTCGGAAAACACCTACGACGTCATGGTCATCGACCGTATGCTGCCGCGACGCGACGGGCTTTCGGTCATCGCCGAACTGCGCCGCAAGGCGATCCATACGCCTGTGCTGATCCTTTCGGCGCTCGGCCAGGTCGACGACCGCGTCACAGGCCTTCGCGCCGGCGGCGACGACTACCTGCCGAAACCCTATGCTTTCAGCGAATTGCTCGCCCGCGTCGAAGTTCTGGGCCGCCGCAAGGGCACGCCGGATCAGGATGTGCTGTACCGCGTCGGCGATCTCGAACTCGATCGCCTGTCCCACGAGGTCCGCCGGGCCGGCAAGGAGATCGTCCTGCAGCCGCGCGAGTTCCGCCTGCTGGAATACCTGATGAAGAACGCCGGCCAGGTGGTGACCCGCACCATGCTGCTGGAAAATGTCTGGGATTACCACTTCGATCCCCAGACCAACGTCATCGATGTCCACGTCTCGCGCCTGCGTGCCAAGATCGAGCGGGATTTCAACATGCCGCTGCTGAAGACCATTCGCGGGGCAGGGTACATGATCAAGGACGAGGGATGAGTCGCTTCCGCGTCCTCTTCAAGTCCACCGCCGTCCGCCTGTCCGCCCTCTACATCCTGCTTTTCGCGCTCTGCGCTGCGACGCTGGTGTTCTACGTGACATCCATGTCCGAGCGGCTGATGACGGGCCAGATCCGCGATGCCGTCAGCCAGGAAGTCAATCAGGTCAAGCACGCCTATGAGGGCGGCGGCCTTAACCTTCTGCTGCGTACGATGGAGCGCCGCGCTCGCCAACCGGGAGCCAATCTTTACGTTATTGCGAGCCCTACGGGCGTCATTCTTGCCGGCAACGTCGCGTCCGTACAGCCCGGCACCTTCGACGACCAGGGCTGGACCGAAGTCCCCTTCACCTACGAGCGATATGCCGATACCGGCGCCGAGCGTCGCCACCTCGCCATCGCCAACATCTTCACGCTCGACAACGGCCTGCGCATCCTGATCGGCCGCGACCTCGGCGAGCCCGAGCGGTTTCGTCTGCTCGTACGCCAGGCGCTGATGCTGGCGCTGGCGATCATGGGTGTCGGGGCACTGGTGATCTGGTTCGGCATCGGCCGCAATGCGCTCCGCCGCATCGACCGGATGACCGATGCGAGCCGCAAGATCATGGCCGGCGACCTGTCGCAGCGTCTTCCGGTCGGCGGTTCCGGCGATGAGTTCGACCGCATGTCGGATTCGCTGAACACCATGCTGGAGCGCATCGAGAAGCTCAACGAAGGCCTGCGCCAGGTTTCCGATAACATCGCCCACGACCTGAAGACGCCGTTGACTCGTCTGCGCAACAAGGCGGTCGACGCGCTCGACATCGACAACGAGGATCGCCGGCGCGGCGCACTCGAAGGCATCATCGCCGAATCAGACCAACTGATCCGCACCTTCAACGCTCTTTTGATGATCTCCCGTGTTGAGGCCGGCGCGGTTGCAGCCGAAATGACCACGGTCGATCTCTCCGCCATTGTCGCCGACACCGCCGAACTCTACGAGCCGGTCGCCGAAGATGCCGGGCTTGTCCTCACGGCCGAGATAGAGCCCGGCGTTGAAATCCAGGGCAATCGCGAACTGATCGGCCAGGCGTTGTTCAACCTCATCGACAACGCTCTGAAATACGCGCCTGGCGGCAATGGTCAGCCGGAGGTCATTCTCAAGCTCAGCCGTGGTGCCGATGGCGTCACGCTCTGTGTCGCTGACCGTGGTGCAGGCGTGCCGGTAGAAAGGCGCGAAGACGTGGTGAAACGCTTCTTCCGTCTCGACGAAAGCCGCTCGAAGCCGGGCACCGGCCTCGGCCTGTCGCTGGTCGAAGCTGTCATGGAACTGCACGGCGGCAAGCTGCAGCTTTCCGATACCGACCCCGACAGCAGCGAGGCCCGCGGCCTGACCGCGACGATGGTGTTTGCGAACGCCGGCAAGGCGTAGGGCGGCCTTCACAAATCGGACATCGACCCATATTACCGCTGTGAACAACTTCAATGAGGACCTCACGCCATGGCTTCAGTCATTTCCGTCGCCCGTGATCAGGTGCACCAGTTCTCCAAGGCTGTGGTCGATCGCATCGAGATCGTCGAGAATTTGGGCGTTGAGGGCGATGCCCATGCGGGCGTCACGGTGCAGCATCGCTCGCGGGTGGCTGTCGATCCGAACCAGCCCAATCTCCGTCAGGTCCACCTGATCGAGCGTGAACTGCTCGATGAACTCGCAGGCGAGGGGTTCGAGCTGCAGCCGGGCGATCTGGGCGAAAACATCCTGACCGAGGGAATTTCGCTTCTGGAACTGCCGACCGATACGATCCTGAAGATCGGACCCGACGTGAGGCTGAAGGTGACCGGCCTGCGCAATCCCTGCGCCCAGATCGAAAACTTCCGGACCGGGCTTTTGAAGAAGGTCGTCTATACCGGAAAAGACGGCAACATCGTCCGCAAGGCCGGGGTCATGACCATCGTGCTTTCTGGCGGCAGAGTGCAGCCCGGCGACCAGATCGCGGCCGACCTGCCTCCGTTGCCGCACCGCCCTCTGGAACGTGTGTAAGAGAAAATCATTGCCATGCCCTTGTCGCGAACCATCGCGATCAACGCTATTGGCGGGGAGTGCACTTCGTCCTAGATTGGCTGGCAATCAGCGTCGCGCCTGTTGGCCGGGGCGTCTGACCACGACCGCTTGAACAGGCCGGAGTGCTGTGTGACCCCATCGACAGATCGACTGGATACCGTGGCTCCCGGCCTTCTGCGACCGTTGAGCCAGGCCGAAGCCAAATCTGCCCTGGCCAGACTGAAGACCCTTGGCAAGACCGAGCCGACAATAGCGGCGTTGCTGGACGGCGATACGGCGTTGCGGGATTTTATCGTCGCGGTCTTCACGCTTTCACCCTACCTCCGCGATACCGCCGAGCTCGACGCGCCTCTGCTCGCATCCGCGATCAATGTGCCGTTGCTGTCGCAGATCGACCGGTTGGTTGCCGATGCCCGGGAGGCGTGGCGGCCCGTCGACGGCGTCGCCCCTTCCGAAACCGAGCTGATGGCCCGGCTGCGGCGTATCAAGCGCAAGACGGCATTTCTGATCGCGCTCGCCGACCTAGGCCGGCTGTTCGATGCAAAGACGTCGGCCCGCCTGCTGAGCGGACTTGCCGAGGCCTCCATTTCCGCAGCAATCGACTTCCTGTTGCTGTCGGCCCACGAGGCCCGCAAGCTGACGCTGGTGAACGTCACGGCGCCAAGCCAGGGCTCCGGCCTGATCGTTCTCGGAATGGGCAAGCTCGGGGCAGAGGAACTGAACTATTCATCCGATGTCGATCTGGTCATCTTTTTCGACGAGATGGCCGGCATCGTTGCCGATCCCGACGACGCGATAGAGATCTTCCCGCGACTGATGCGGCGGCTCGTCCGCATCCTGCAGGAGCGCACGGCCGACGGATATGTGTTTCGCACAGACCTGCGCCTGAGACCCGATCCTGGCGCCACCGCCCTTGCCATGCCTGTCGATGCGGCGATGATCTATTACGAGGGCAGGGGACAGAACTGGGAGCGCGCCGCCTTCATCAAGGCCCGCCCCGTGGCCGGCGACCGGGAGGCCGGGGCAGCCTTCATCCGCGATCTCGTGCCCTTCGTCTTCCGCAAATATCTGGATTTCGCCGCCATCGCCGATATCCATTCGATCAAGCGGCAGATCCACGTCCACAAGGGCCACGGCGCGATCACCGTGAAGGGCCACAACGTCAAGCTCGGGCGGGGCGGCATTCGCGAGATCGAATTCTTCGCCCAGACCCAGCAGTTGATTGCCGGCGGACGCATGCCGTCGCTGCGCAGCCGGGCAACGGAGGCAACGCTTGCTGAACTGACCAGGGCAGGCTGGATAGATGCGGAAACGCGCGACGAGTTGACCGAGGGCTACTGGTTCCTCCGTGATGTCGAGCACCGCATCCAGATGGTGCGTGACGAGCAGACCCACCTGCTGCCCGAGACAGACCCCGAACTGAGGCGCATCGCGCTGATGATGGGCTTTGCGGACCTGCCGCGCTTTTCGGAGCGGCTTGTGTCCGTGCTGAAGACAGTCGAAAAGCGCTATTCCCAACTTTTCGAGTACGAGAAGGGATTATCCGGCGAGGCCGGCAATCTCGTCTTTACCGGCCAGGCTGATGATCCCGAGACACTCCAGACCCTGCAGCGTCTCGGCTTTACCCGCCCGGCCGATATCTCCCGTATCATCCGCACCTGGCATTACGGCCGATATCGCGCGACCCAATCGGTCGAGGCACGGGAGCGTCTGACGGAACTGATGCCGCAATTGCTGCGCGCCTTCGGGGAAAGTACGCGGGCCGACGAGGCGCTACTGCGCTTCGATCAGTTTCTCGCTGGACTGCCGGCCGGCATCCAGCTCTTTTCTCTGCTCGGCAACAATCCCGTGCTGCTCGGCCTTCTCGTTACCATCATGTCGGCGGCGCCACGGCTAGCCGATATCATCGCCGCGCGCCCACATGTCTTCGATGGCATGCTGGATCCGGGCATCATGACCGAGCTGCCGACGCGTGACTACCTCTCCTCGCGCCTCGAAAGCTTCCTGCAGCCCGCCCGGCACTACGAAGACACACTCGACCGACTCCGCATCTTTGCCGCAGAGCAGCGCTTCCTGATCGGCATCAGGCTGCTCACCGGTGCGATATCGGGAGAGATGGCGGGACGGGCGTTCAGCCATCTGGCCGATCTCGTCATCGCGTCGGCGCTGGATGCTGTTCAAACCGAAGTAAGCCTGGCGCACGGCAATTTCCCCGGCGGCCGCATCGCCGTCGTCGGCATGGGGAAGCTGGGCAGCTTCGAACTCACAGCCGGATCCGATGTCGATATTATTTTGCTCTACGACTACGACGATGGCGCAACCGGCTCGGATGGTCAGAAGCCGCTCGACGCCACCCGCTATTTCACCCGCATCACCCAGCGCCTGATCGCCGCCCTGTCTGCGCCGACGGCCGAGGGCATTCTCTATCAGGTCGACATGCGGCTGCGGCCCTCGGGCAACAAGGGGCCGGTTGCAACCCGCATCAATGCCTTCGAGAAATATCAGCGCGAGGAAGCCTGGACCTGGGAGCATATGGCTCTGACCCGGGCCCGGCTGGTTTGCGGCGACCCGACACTGGTCTCGCATGCCGAACGGATCATCGCCGGCATTCTCGCAGCGCCCGCAGACAAGCCAAAGATCGCCACTGACGTGGCGGACATGCGGGCACTCGTCGATACCGAGAAGCCGCCCGCCGGAGTGTGGGATCTCAAGCACATGCCGGGCGGCCAGATCGACATCGAGTTCCTCAGCCAATATGCGCGGCTGGTGTCGCCGCTCGCCGTTACGGCGGAAGAAAACCGGGGCTTTACTACCGCGGAAGCGCTTGCGCGCTTCGGCCCCGGTCTCATCCCCGAGCAGGATCTCGCCAGGTGCCGGCAGGCGCTGGCGCTCTATACCGAGCTGTCGCAGCTGATCCGGCTTTGCATCGATGGTGTCTTCGATCCCGCACAAGCGCCGGCAGGGTTGATCGATCTCGTGGCCCACGCCGGCGATTGCCCGGATGTGGTGACACTGGAAGCTGAACTCCGCCGCCTAGGCGACGCGACGCGCCGCATATTTCATGCGGTCCTCGTGCGGTAAGGCACCCGTCGAGGTTGGCTGGTCCGGAATATAGACGGAGATGACGGTGCCGACGCCTTCGCGAGAACGGATGTTCATGGTGCCCTGATGCAGCGTTGCCAGTGAGCGAGAGATGGCAAGTCCGAGACCGGACCCACCTTTGCTCTTGGCGTATTGGTTCTGCACCTGCTCGAAGGGCTGGCCGATCTTGCCGAGTGCGGATTTCGGGATGCCGATACCGGTGTCAGCGATCGTCAGCATGACACCCTCGCTGACATCGCGCAGGCGCACGGCGATCCGCCCGCCATTGTTGGTGAACTTGACGGCGTTGGAGAGCAGGTTGAGCAGGATCTGCTTCATGGCTCGACGGTCGGCTGTCAGCGTCCTGCCTGTCAAGAAGCGCTGCTCCACCTGAATATTCTTCGAAGCAGCGGGCACGGAAGTAAAGCGCAGGCATTCCTCGATCAAAGGCACCAGGTCGATTGTCTCGCATGACAGCTTGACATGGCCGGCCTCAATTTTCGACATGTCGAGAATATCGTTGATAACGTTGAGGAGATGCTTGCCGCTGTCGTGGATATCGCGGGCATATTCGTCGTATTTTTCCGATCCGAGCGGACCGAACATCTGGTTCTGCAGAATTTCCGAAAAACCTAGAATGGCGTTGAGCGGCGTGCGCAGCTCATGCGACATGTTGGCGAGGAATTCGGACTTAGCCTTGTTGGCCGCTTCGGCGCGGTCTTTTTCGGCCAGGTAATTTGTGTTGGCAATCGAGAGTTCCGCTTTCTGGCGCTCGAGAGTCTGCCGTGAGGCGGAGAGGTCGTCGATGGTCGCGTTGTTGCGGCGCTCGGATTCGCGCAGGCGCTCCTGGTGGCGTTTCAGCAGCGTGATGTCCGTGCCGACGGAAACGGTGCCGCCATCGCGCGTCCGGCGCTCGTTGATCTGCAGCCAGCGCTCGTCGGCAAGTTGCACTTCGGTGGTGACGGAGTAGCCAGAGCGGTCCGCATCGGCGATGCGCCGCTCGATCACAGGACGGGCTGCGGCTGCCGCCACGGCCGAACGCTCGGTACCGGGCATCAGGACGCTGTCTGGAAGCCCGTAGGCCTGCTGATAGTGGGCGTTGCACATGACCAGGCGGTCGTTCTTGTCCCAGAGCACGAAGGCTTCCGACGTACATTCGATAGCATCCGCCAGCCGCTGGTCGGCTTCGGCGTAGCGCTGCGCCAGCCGGTGCTGTTCGGTGACATCCATCGCGATGCCGATCATGTGCTCCTGGCCGGAATTGGTGCGGATAACCTGGGCACGGACCCGCATCCACACATAGTGACCGCCGGCATGGCGAATACGCAGGATCTGGTCGATCTGGCCGGCCTTGCCTTTGGCGACGGCGCGCGCCAGCTCATACAGGCTGTTGTCGTTCGGATGCATCAGGCGGGCCGCGTCGCCGAAAGATAGCGTCTTGTCCGAGGCGGGCAGGCCGAGCATGTCGTACATCGAGCGCGACCAGAAGAATTCGCGGTTGGCAAAATCGAAATCCCAAAGGCCACACCGTCCGCGCGACAAGGCAGTCTCGACGCGCAGGTTGGATTCCAGAAAAGTCTCGTCTGCATCCCGGGCTCGCCGGACCTGCATGTAGTAGGCGTAGAGGATGACCAGCAGGATCGATGAAATCCCGGCAAATAGCGTCACGTTCAGGGTGAGCTCGTCGCGCCACAGGCGGCCGATCTGTTCCAGCGACACGGCCGACACGATGAACCCGCCCTTGTCGCCGATAAGCGCGATCGAGGCGTAGTAGGGCAGGCCGCCGATGGTGGTTTCGATCACGCCGCCGCCGTCCCCGAACCGGCGAATGGTTGAGACTTCAGGAAAGAAGTCCGAGATCGTCAGGCCGACGTACCGGACCCCGTCGATGGAAGAGGCAAAGACGCGGCCGCTTGCCTGCACAAGCAGCACGAAGTCGCCGCTGTCGAGCCTGTCCTGCGGCAGGAAGGTGCGAAGCCGCGCTTCGGCCGCATCCCTGTCGCCGACATCGAACAATGTCACGTCATGGGCAAAAGCGGCGGATGCGACAGACGCGGAGAGAACCGTGGAATGACGAGCCGCTGTTTCCATGCGGCCGTGCTCCATCACCATCGCTACGATATGCGAGGCAGCCACGACGGAGAGAAAGGCGAGGATCAGGATCGGGATTGCCCGCTTGAGGATGTTTTCTGCCTTGGAAAAATTGCGTGAAACGTTGCCGACGCTTACCCCCGCACGGTCGATAAGACCGTCATGCCAAGATTTAAGATCGTCAAAATTGACACGCAGCCGCCCCTCGGCCGCAGTCGCCCGCCGCACGTCCACCATATCTCGCCCTGAACCTCGTGTGATTCGCGGCGCCGCTCGCCCGAACCTGCGCCAATGAATCATTCGCGATTCGGCTTGTCCAGAGGGCGTGATAAAACTTTCTTAACTATTTGCTATTGCAGGTTTTTTAGAAGTCGAGATTGCGCGCGTCGGAGGCAATGCCCAGTCTTCGTTGCTCTTGTCGCGCAAATCACCTGTTGCGTCGCCGCAAATCACTCCTTCAAAATGCGGTCAACGATGTCACGGACGTCGGTAGAAAGCTCTTCCGCCCGCTCGATCTGCATCAGCGCCGCGCGCGCATGATCGGCGCGGACCGGCTCCAGTGATCGCCATGAACGCATCGATGTCAGGATACGGGCGGCAAGCTGCGGGTTGCGGGGGTCTATGGTCAGGATTTCCTCGGCCAGGAAGCGGTAGCCTCCGCCATCGGCGCGGTTGAAGCCCGTCGGATTGTTGAAAGCAAGGGTTCCGACCAGCGCCCGCACCCGGTTGGGATTGGCGCGCGTGAACAGCGGATCCTGCATCAGCGCCTGGACGCGCTGCAATGTTGCAGCGCCGGGAACGGAAGCCTGGATTGCAAGCCACTTGTCGACGACCAGTGCATTGTCTTCGAAGCGGGTCTTGAAGGTCGCCAGTGCCTCGTTGGCTTCCGCCGTTTCCGGAAAGCGATGCGCCAGGATTGTCAGCGCGTGGCTCAGATCGGTCATGTTGTTGGCAGCGTCGAAGGCGGCCTTGGCGCGCGCCGGCGTGTTGTCGGACAGCGACAAAAAGCCGAGCGCGGCGTTGCGGAGCGCGCGTCGGCCGGCGCTGGCGGCATCGGGGCTAAAGTCGCCCGGTGTTGCCATGCCCTCGTGGAGCGCCGCAAAGATATCCCTTCCGGCGTCGGCGATCTGCGAAAGGATCGCCTGGCGGCCGGCGTGGATCGCGTCCGGGTCGTTGTTGGCACCAAGCTCGCGAGCCAGGTCGGCCTCGCTCGGCAGGTTCAGCACCTGAGCGCGGAAGGCCGGCTCCAGTGTTTCGTCTGCGGCAGCCGTCAAAAGGGCGTCGATCAGCGTCTGGTCGCAGGCGACGGGCGCACGATTGCGGGTGTCCTGGACTGCCCGCAGCAGGATCGGCAACGCCAGATCGGTGAGCGCCTGCCAGCGCGCAAAATGATCGGACTCGAAGCGGGCAATGAGGGCAAGATCAGCTGCGCTCTGGTCGAAGTGCAGGTTGATCGGCGCCGAGAAACTGCGGTTCAGGGAGAGCACGGGACGTGACGGGATGTCGTGGAAGACGACAGTCTGGGCGCGTTCGACCAGATGCAGCACGTCCGTCGTGAACTCCGCACCCTCGACTTTCGCCGGTGTCATTGGCTTTCCGTCTTCGGAAAGCAGGCCAAGCCGCAGCGGAATATGCATCGGCTCCTTGGCAGACTGGCCGGGTGTCGCCGGTACCATCTGCTCGAGCGACAGGGTGAAGGTCCTGGCGGAAGCATCGTAGGCGCAGGAGGCGGTGACCAGCGGCGTACCGGCCTGATGATACCACAACGAGAACTGCGTCAGGTCGCGGCCGCTGACCTCTGCAAAGCAGGCAACGAAATCCTCGACCGTCGCGGCGTCGCCGTCATGACGCTCAAAATAGAGATCCATGCCTTTCTTGAACAGATCGCTGCCGAGGAGCGTCGCGATCATGCGGGTGACTTCGCTGCCCTTTTCGTAGACCGTCGTTGTATAGAAATTGTTGATCTCGCGATATTTCGTCGGGCGGACGGGATGCGCCAGCGGTCCGCCGTCTTCCGGAAACTGTTCGGATTTCAGATGCCGGACCTCCGCGATGCGCTTGACCGGGCGCGAGCGCTGGTCGGCTGAAAACTCGTGGTCGCGGAAAACCGTCAGGCCTTCCTTCAGGCAGAGCTGGAACCAGTCGCGGCAGGTGATGCGGTTGCCGGTCCAGTTGTGGAAATACTCGTGGGCAATGATCGCTTCAATGTTGGCATAGTCGGCGTCGGTCGCCGTTTCCGGATCGGCCAGAACGTACTTGTCGTTGAAGACGTTAAGCCCCTTGTTCTCCATTGCCCCCATGTTGAAGTCGGAGACGGCGACGATCATGAAGATATCGAGATCGTATTCGCGGCCGAAAACCTCTTCGTCCCACTTCATCGAGCGCTTTAGCGCATCCATGGCATAGGCAGCGCGCGGCTCCTTGCCGTGCTCGACATAGATCTTCAGCGTCACTTCGCGCTCGGACATGGTGACGAACGTGTCTTCGATGACGCCGAGATCGCCGGCGACCAGCGCAAAGAGATAGCTCGGCTTTGGATGCGGATCGAACCACGCGGCAAAGTGCTTGCCTTCGCCATACCCGGCACCGCCGAGGAAGTTACCGTTCGACAGAAGCAGTGGATTGGCAGCCTTGTCGCCGATGATGTTGACGGTGTATGGCGCCAGCACGTCGGGGCGGTCGGGAAAATAGGTGATGCGGCGAAAACCCTCGGCCTCGCACTGGGTGCAATAGATGCCGCCGGTGCGGTAAAGGCCCATCAACTGGGTATTGGCTTCCGGGTTGATGATCGTGGTGATCGTCAGTTCGAAAGGCAGCGTTGATGGTAGATCGCGCACAGTCAGGTTTTTGTCGGTGACTGAATACTGCGACGCCGGAACTTCTTCCTGGTCAAGCAGCAGGCCGGAAAGGCTCAATTCGTCGCCGTCGAGGATCAGAGGCGCTGTTGCATCGACCCCTTCGCGGCGGTGAAAGATCAGCCTGGCTTCCACCTTGGTTGCGGTCGGATCGAGTTCGAAGGTGAGGTCTACGCGCTCCAGGACAAAATCTGTGGGACGGTAGTCCGCCAAATGGACGATCTGGCCGATATCAGTGCGCATGGGGGTTCCTAGGTAGACGTTAGGGACGGTGGCCGAGCGGGCGCGAGCGTCGATTTGAAACAGCTTTATTCAATATGATTACATTAAAATCTGAACCAAAGCTAAAGCCATGTATTTCTTCGACCGCAATTTGCAATTGCTGTCCGAAATTCTTTGATAACAGAAGAATTTACCGGCGATCAGGCAAGGCGGTCGTCTGGCGAAGCAGTACGGACGGATGTCTCCGTCCCGCGCACCGGGATCGGCATGGCCTTGAAATCAGTTTTGTCGATGCGCCCCTCACCAACTTTTCGCCGCGCAGTGCGCCAGCCCGCGTAACCAGCATAGAACGCAAAAACCAGCGCCAGAAACCAGAGCAGTCCCGACGTGCCGAAGACCTGCATCATTGCACCAGCAGCCAGCGGACCGACGACGGTGCCGAGGCCGTAGAGGATCATGATGCCGCTGGAGATCGTCACATATTCGTCCGGGGCCGCGCGGTCATTGGCATGCGCGACGTTGATCGCGTAAATCGGGTAAAGCACCGTGCCGACGAAGAAGGCGGCGATATAGAGCGAGACGATGGAACGGACATCGAATAGGGTCATGACCGCACAGGCGACGACGCCGACGATGCCGCAAACGATCATCACCATGCGACGGTCGATCAAGTCGGATACCCTGCCTATCGGCATTTGCGAGATCGCCCCACCTGCCAGCACGCAGGCGAGGAGTGTCGCCCCCTGCGCCGTATTCATGCCGACGATCTGGGTGTAGACGCCGCCAAGACTATTCCAGGTGCCGGACAGGGCGCCCGATAGCAGCGAGCCGACAAAGGCAACGGGAGATAGTTGATAGAGCTTGGGAAGGTTGAATTTGGCTTGGGCTATCGGTGTCGGAGAGGCGGCCGTCGACAGCGCCGTCGGTAGCATGGCCAGCGCGAAGATGATGCCGCACAGGATGAACAGAGACGTCGATTTGGGATCGCCGAGCGGGACAAGATATTGCCCGCCGATCGATCCTACCAGGCAGGTGATCATATACACAGAGAAGATCGTTGCCCGGTTGGCATTGGTGACGCGCTCGTTCAGCCAGCTTTCGATGATCAGGTAGCTGCCGGCGATGGCAAAGCCGCTGATGAAGCGGAACGCCACCCAGGCCCGCCAGTCCACCAGCAGCGCGCAGAGCAGGATGCCGACGCCGAGCAGTGAAATCAGGGCGCCGAACACGCGTACATGGCCAACCCGCTTCACAAACAGCGGAGTGATGATGCAGGAGATGGTAAATCCGAGCGTATAGCCGGTTGCGATGAAAGAGATCGTGAATGTCGACCATCCCTCCGCCACCGAACGGATCGGCACGACATAGTTCATCAACCCCAGCCCGACCATCATCAGGAGGGTCGACAGCATCAGGCTGGCGATAGAGATCAGGCTTGCCAGCATGGCACTGTTCCGCTCTTGGCAGGGGTGGATGGCAGAGAATGTATTGTCCTCTATCCCACCATAAGCGCGCAATCAATCGCGACACTGCGCGGCGCATAAAGCGCGTCACCGAAAGCGAAATCGTATTGCCGTTTGAATGTGAATTGGCGGCTGAGGTTCTCGTGCCGCTGAGGCTGTTGCCCGGCTTGCTCTTTCAAGGCTCTCGCATCGCCACGTTCACCGAGGCACCTCAGCTATGCGGACCCTGCACGCTTTTCAGGAGGCGCGAAATTCCGCGAACATCGTGGTCGGGCGGACAAGACGGGAAGATGTGCCGGTTCCACGAGCCGTTATCTGTTCGTTTGTCGCCTCGAGGCGGCGATAGCCTTGTGACCCGCGCAAAGAAGCATTTACCTGACGGAGGGTTTCAAACCCGCAATGTATAGGACGCGAACGAATGGTCATTGCCTTGGATCCTGATCGTGGTTCCTCCCAAGACGCCCGATTAATATCGCAATGCAGCATCGATTCTACAACGCATGTTGCCGCCATGGCAGTCATGCGTAAATCACATGGCTAAATTCATAATTTCATTATAGTGCCAAAAAAATAGTCGTTTATCAGACTGCATCGATCCGGCGGCGAAAAGCCAGAAGATCCTGCCACGCCAACCGCTTGTTGATCGGCGCGGTCAGCAGATCCTGGGGATGCAGCGTCGCAATCGCCGGGACAGAGCCGGCTCCGGCGCCGATTTCACGCCAGTGTCCGCGAAGGGCATGGATGGTCTCGTTACCGCCGAAGAAGAAGCGCGCGGTGAAATTTCCAAGCAACAGCAGGACTTTCGGCTCTGCCAAAGCGATTTGTCGCTCGATGAAGGGGCGGCAGATATCCGTTTCCGGAATGGATGGCGCACGGTTGCCCGGCGGCCGCCACGGAATGACATTGGTGAGTAGTATGCCATCACGATCAAGGCCGATCGACGCCAGCATCCGGTCGAGAAGAAGGCCGGACCGTCCGGCGAACACAGCGCCCTCGCGGTCATCGTCGGCGCCCGGCATCGGGCCGATGACCATGATTCCGCTCTCCGGGTTGCCGCTCGCAAACAGTGTCGAGCGCGCGCTATTCTTCAGATTGCAGCCGTTGAAGGCTTCCAGGGCGGCTTTCAGTTCCGGCAGCGAGCGAGCGCTTTCAGCAGCAAAGCGCGCCTGGTCGATAGCCTGTTCGTCTGGAATAGCCGGCGCGCGCGCTGCAGCGGGTGGCGCAGTCGCAACCGCCTGTGCCGAAGGCCGACGTTCGGCAGCGCTGGCGAGCGGGCTTGCCGGCGTAGGCGAGGGTGCCGGCGCCGGACGCCCCGCCTGTCTCGCCGCTTTCAGCGCCTCGAATTCGGCAAAGCGGTCCACCGGATCCTCTTCCAGCATCCAACTGATGCCCGCGTCGGCATGGAAATGCAAAAGCGCGGCAAGTTCGGCCGGGGAGAGGTCTTGAACGGAGATCATTGCTGAACTCTAGCGAAGCCGGTCGGGCAAGGGAAGGGCCAAAGCCCCCACCATCCCCGGCTCAGGAGGTCCATTGGGCGATATCGTCGCGCTCGCCGATCAGCGCCAGACCGTGCGCGATCGACAGCAATTCGCCACCGGTCTCGATCCGGCTCACGTCGAAGCGCTCGGTGAACAGCCGGCGCACGGCGGGCACGAAGGACGTCCCGCCTGTCAGGAACACCTTGTCGATGCTGGCAGCCGGTGTGTTGGTCTTTTCCAGCACCTCGTCCAGGGCCGCCTCGATCCGCGCCAGTTCCGGCGCTATCCAGCCATCGAAATCGCTGCGCCGGATCGATGTCTTGCCGGCAGCGCCGAGAGGCGGAAAATTGAACTCGGCCTCTTCCGCGGATGACAATGCCATCTTGGTGGCGGAAACCGCCTGGTAGAGCGGATATCCCTCGTCATGCTCGATGAGCTCGATGAAGGTTTCGAGCTTGTCAGGCTCGATGGCCGTGCGGACCAACTTTTGCAACTCCGGAAATTCGCGCGATGTCTTGAAGATCGACAGCTGGTTCCAGCGGCCGAAATTGGCGTAATAGGAGGAGGGCATCTCGAGCAGCTTGTCGAAGCTCTTGAAGTAGCTTCCCTTGCCGATCAGTGGCGAGACGACATTGTCGATAATGCGGAAGTCGAAATGGTCGCCGGCGACGCCGACGCCGGAATGGCCTATCGGCGTTGCGGTCAGCCGGCCCGCCGCAGTCTCGAACCGTATCAGCGAATAATCGGTCGTGCCGCCACCGAAGTCGGCCACCAGCACCGTGGCGTCGCTCTTGAGGTTCTGCGCGAAGTAGAAAGCCGCCGCGACAGGCTCGTACACGTAGTGGATTTCCGGGAAACCCAGCCGCGTCAGCGCTTCGTTGTAACGCGCTGTCGCCAGCGCTGGATCCGGGTTGGCGCCGGCGAAATGCACAGGCCTTCCCGTGACGATACGGCCGATATCCGATGGCCAGTCGTCGCCGGCATAGGCCTTCAGGCGACGCATGAAAATTTCCATCAGGTCTTCGAAACTATGCCGCTTGGCGTGCACCAGCGTTCCCTGGAACAGCGCGCTGGCTGCAAAGGTCTTGATGGACTGGAGAAAACGGCAATCGCCGGGATTGTCGATGAATTGGCGGATCGCAGCGTTGCCTGCCTCGACTTTCAGTGCCGCCGCACCGAGGTGACGATCCTTCATGAAGGAGAGGGCGGTGCGCATGCTGTCTGCAGAGCCGGCAGCGCTGGTGAACGAGACCGAGCGCGTGGCCGCTCCGTCTGCCAGCGCCATCACGCTGTTCGTCGTGCCAAAGTCGAAACCTAGCGCCTGAGCCATGCTCGCACTCCTGTCTGCCGAAAATGTCTGGATGGGGCGATGTCCCGCGCCAAAGCGAAACGCCCTCTGATCGAAGAGGGCGCGTCATCGCATAGGCCATCAGGCTGCGCAAGATGGTGAAGGCCCTGAAATCTCTCCGGACAGGCCAGAGGTCATTCCGCCGCAATCGCGGTCGGAGGGTTCTCCTGCTGCGGCTGCTCTTTCCTGCGGCCGAGGCGCCTGACGAAATTGTCGAGCCGGTTCATCTCCAGGAAGATGACGGGCGTGATGAACAACGTCAGGATCTGCGACACGACGAGGCCGCCGACGACTGCGACGCCAAGCGGCTGGCGGAGTTCCGAACTCGCGCCGCCACCGATGGCAATCGGCAGGGCACCGAGCAGGGCGCAGAATGTCGTCATCATGATCGGCCGGAAACGCCGGACGCACGCCTCATGAATAGCCTCGGCCGGCGACACCTTGTCCGACGATCGCAATGTCTCGAGCGCCACGTCGATCATCATGATCGCGTTTTTCTTGACGATCCCGATCAGCATCAAGAGCCCGATCAGCGCAATGATCGACAGGTCGAAGCCAAACACTTTTAGCGCCAGCAAGGCTCCGAGCGCCGCTGCCGGCAGGCCGGAGAGAATGGTCAGGGGATGGATGAAGCTCTCGTAGAGCACGCCGAGGACGACATAGATCGTGAGCACGGCGGCCAGGATCAGGTAGGGCGTGCTGCCCTGCGATTGCTGGAAGATCTGGGCCGTACCGCCATAGGACGTGAAGACGTCAGCCGGCATGTTGATCTGCTTCTTGATCTGGTCGATAAACGCCGTCGCATCGCCCAGCGCCTCCCCGGCCGGCAGGTTGAACGACACCGTCGTCGAAACCAGCTGTCCCGTCTGGTTGATCGTCACAGGTCCGGTATTGCGCTCGATATGGGCGAAATTGGATAGCGGAACCTGCGCGCCGGAGGAGGACGAGACGCGGATGCGCGAAAGCTTCTGGTCGTCCCAGGGCTGGTTGGCATCGTATTCGATGATGACGTCGTAGCTATCGCCGGTAGACTGGATCTGCGCGGCGGCATAGTCGCTGAATGCCTCCTGCAGCGTCGTGCGCAACGAGGCATTGTTGATGCCGTAGGCAGCGGCCTTCTCCGTGTCGATGACGATATTGGCCTGCAGCGCATTGTTCTGGGCGTCGGTCGTCACGTCGGTGAAGCGCGGATCCTTCTTCATCTCCACGAGCAGCTTGTTGGCCCAGGTGTTGGTCAGGTCGGCGCTGAGGGCCTGGACTACCAGCTGATACTGGCTGGCCGTCTGTCGTCCGCCAAAACGCAGGCTCTGCTGCGGATTGATGAACACCTGGATGCCCGGGATGGTCGCCACGGCGGCCCGCATTTCCCGAAGTGTCTGGTCGAGCGGCGGACGATCCTTCTTGTCCTTAAGCTGGGCATACATCGTGCCGTTGTTCAGCGTCTGGCGGGCACTGGCACCGACGATCGACATGACATGTTCGACAGCTGGGTTCTTTTCGATCAGTGCCGCAGCCTGGCTCTGGAGATCGCGCATGGCATCATAGGAAATGTCCTGCCGGGTGCGAGTCGAAATCTGCAGGCGGCCAATGTCTTCGGTCGGGAAGAAGCTCGCCGGCAGGGTCATGAACAGGTAGATCGACAGCCCCACGGAGGCAAGGAAGCTGCCGAGCACTATGGCGCGGTTGCGCAGGCACCAGGCAACGCCCTTGTCGTAGTTACGCTCAGTCCAGTTGAAACCCCGGTTGAAAAGTCGAACGGGATACGGCGGATGACTGTGGCCGCTCGACAGGCGCGAGCCTAGCATGGGCGTCACGGTCAGCGAGACGATTGCCGACGAGACGATAGCGATTGCCACCACCATGCCGAATTCGTTGAAAATACGCCCGACGACGCCGCCCATCAGCAGGATGGGTATGAACACCGCGATCAGCGAGATCGACATCGAGATGATGGTGTAGCTGACTTCCGCCGAGCCCTGGATGGCCGCTTGGCGCACCGGCATGCCGTTCTCGACATGCCTGAGGATATTTTCCAGCATGACGATGGCGTCGTCGACCACAAGCCCGACCGCTATCGTCAACCCGAGCAGTGAGATGTTGTCGACGCTGTAGCCGAGCACATACATCATGCCGAATGTTGCAACCAGCGACAGCGGAACTGCCAGCCCGGGGATGATCGTTGCCATCACGTGGCCGGTGAAAAGGTAGATGACGAGGACCACGAGCCCGATTGTCAGTGCCAGCGTAAACTTGACGTCGCCGATCGCTTCCCGGATCGGTGCGGCCGAATCGTTCATGACAACCGTCTTCACCGATGCCGGCATCTCGGCATGCAGCTTCGGCAGCGTCTTGTTGATCTCGTCGACGACATCGACGGTATTGGCGTCGGGTTGGCGCTGGATCGACAGGATAATGGCCCGGCTGCCGTCATACCAGCTACCGACATTCTGGTTTTCGACGCTGTCCTGAACGTTGGCAACATCGCTCAAATGAATAGGCGCACCGTTGGGATTGGCGATGACCAGAGTGCGGAATTGCGCGGCGTTGGTGCGCTGCGTATCCGCATTGATGGTCATGCTCTGGGCGGAGTTCTGCAATGTGCCGACGGGCACCTGGCTGTTGGCGTTCACGACCGCAGAGTTGACGGTGTCGATGCCGATGCCCCGGGCAAGCAGTTTGTCTGGGTCGACGCCGATCCGCACGGCATAGGTCTGAGCACCGTTGACCGTCACTTCAGCGACGCCCGGCAATGTCGACAGCGATGGGGAAATGATGTTCTCGGCGATATCGTCGAGCTTGCTGCGCGGCAGGGTGTCGCTCTGCACGGCGATCAGCATGACGGGTGCGTCTGCAGGGTTGGTCTTGCGATAGCTCGGAGGCGTCGTCAAATTGTTCGGCAACTGCCGCGTTGCTGTGGAAATCGCCGCCTGGACGTCTGCGGCCGCAGCGTCGATGCTGCGGTTGAGATCGAACTGCAGGACGATGCTGGTGTTGCCGAGCGAATTGGTCGAGCTGATTTCGCTGATCCCCGGAATTGTCTCGAACTGCTTGATCAGCGGCGTCGCCACCGATGTCGCCATGGTCTGCGGCGAGGCGCCGGTCAGCTGGGCGGAAACGTTGATAGTCGGGAAATCGACCTGCGGCAGGGCTGCGACCGGGATCAGCTGGTAGCCGGCAAGGCCGGCCAGAACCACGCCGATCGCGATAAGGGTAGTTGCGACCGGACGCTGGATACAAAAAAGCGGGATCATGGCTGGGCTCCGACCGTAAAGTTTTCGGTCTTGCCGTCAGCGGCAGATGCTACCTTCTGTGCCGCACCGTCGCTGAACTCTTCCTTGATCGTCTGGCCGTCCGTCACCTGCGACTGGCCCTCGATGATGACGTGATCGCCGACGGCGAGACCCTTGGCGACGGCTGTGCGGTCGCCGTTGGCGCGCGCGACAGTTACCGGCGTGACGTGAACCTTGCTGTCCTTGCCGACCACGAAGGCAATAAAGCCGTCCGGGCCTGGTGCCACGGCGACCGTCGGCACCACGATCAGCGGCTCCTTGTCCGAGAAGTGCACGGAGACGTTTTCCGATCTTCCGGGCCACAGCGCCCCATTGGCATTGTCGAATTTCGCCTTGACGATGATTGTGCCCGAGGCGGAATCAACCGTGTTATCGAAGAAGCTGACTTCTCCCTGGCGAGGCTTGCCCTTGGCGGAGCGCGGAACGGTGCTGACGGGAACCGGACCAGCAGCGAGCGCCTCCTGCAACTGGCGCAGACTGGTTTCCTGCAGGTTGAATTTGACAAAAGCAGGATCGTACTTGGTGATCGTGACGATGGCGGTGCCGGGGCTCACATAGGCGCCGAGGCTGAGGGAGATGTCGCCGAGACGTCCGTCATAAGGCGCACGGATATCAGTGTGCTCCAGCAGCACCTCATCCGACGCAAGCTGCGCCTTGTCGGCCGCAGCAGTCGCCACAGCTGCGTCGCGCGCCTCCTGCGCCTCGTCCGCCGTTGCCTGGGTGCCCGCCTTGCTGCTCAAAAGGTTCAGCGCGCGGGTCAGCGCTGATTCTGTCTGGGCCAGCGTTGCCTGGTCCTTCGCATACACCGCCTTGTCCTTGTCGACGGTGGCCTGCGCAGTGCGCGGATCGAGTTTGGCGATCAGGTCACCGGCCTTAACCGTTGCCCCATCCTGCGCAATGATCTGCGTGATCACACCACTTTCTTGCGCGGCTATGGTCGTCGAATCGACCGGCACCACCCATCCCGTGGCCGTCACATCCATCGGCAGTGTCGTCTCGACCGCAGCAACGGTTTTGACGACGACCGGCGCGCCTGACTTCTTACGATTGCCATTCTCGGCCGTGCTGGTGCTTGCGGGCGACGTGGAGCCCTTTCCAAGCAGGGCAGAAACATAAGGAAGACGTTCCCGGTAAGTCCAAAGCGCCGCACCTGCGACAATGACGAGACACAGCGTGATCCAGAATTTCTTCATATGTGCTACCGATAAGGAACGACTTCGTAAGTAAGCGGCCTACAGATGTGCAATGAAACCAACGCAGAGATGACAGCGCCGGAGTAACACTTCACATTTCCGTTACCGCGCCATTAGAATACGTTCAGTTTATCTTGGCTGGCGAACCATTAGCGGGCAATCTATCACAGTTATTTCCGTGGAAAAATTAACACTTGGAAAGCTTCGGGCCGCCCGGCATGCCAAAAGGCGTTGAATCGCTCCGGAATTACATCCCAAGATTTCTCATTGCTTTCACATGCCTCCGCTGATTGCAGTAGGCGCGTTGTCGCCTCAACAGTCCTAACTTACCGCACTCGTGGCCAAGACTGAGAGCAGCCCGAACCAGGCGATCAATGTCGGGTTCGGCATCCGCAATCAGAGGGAGCGCGCGGCGCCGCCGTCGCAACGGATCATCGAGCCCGTGATATAGCTTGCCGGTTCGCTGCAGAGAAACGCCGCCGTCGCCGCGAATTCGTCGACCCGCCCGTAGCGCCCGACCGGGATGCGTGCCTGCTTCTCGGCACGGATATCTTCCATCGGACGGCCCGTACGCTTTGCCGCTGCGCCGTCGAGGTCGTCGAGACGGTCGGTTGCGATGCTGCCCGGCAGCAGCATGTTCGAGGTCACTCCATAGCTCGCAACTTCGCTTGCCAGCGTCTTGCTCCAGCCGGCAAGCGCCGGACGCATCGTGTTGGAAAGAGCCAGATTAGCCAGCGGCTCGATGACCCCGGAGGACGCAACGGTCAGGATGCGGCCCCAGCCCTGCGCCTTCATGGCTGGCAGCAGCGCGTTGGTGAGGGTGATGACGCGCGCCACCATGGTGATAAAGTAGCTCTCGAGATTTTCAGCGGTCATCTCTTCGGTGGTGCCGGGAGTAGGGCCGCCGCTGTTGTTGACGAGGATGTCGAGGCCGCCGAGCTTTGACGCAACTCCCTCGGTGAGTGTTTTGACGAAGTCGGGATCGGCGAGATCGGCTTGCAGCCAGAAGGCCTTGCCGTTTCCCTCGGCATTGATGGCTGCGCAGTTCGCTGCCAGCCTTTCGCCGCTGCGACCGCAGAGGAGCACGTCAGCGCCTTCGCGCGCCAGCGCCACGGCGATACCGTGTCCAAGTCCCTTCGAGGACGCCAGGATGAGTGCGCGTTTTCCCTTGATGCCGAGATCCATTTTGGTCGTCCTTCATTTTCGATGGCCTGTGCCGATCCGCTTCATATAGAGCGGCGGCCGGCGGCGCATAAGAAAAATGCGCTGTCTTTTCCATCTGTCCCTTGGCCACGGCATGAAAACTCGGCTCACGGTCGATTGTGCGAATTGGGGGAGCCAGCGTCGCATCCCGGCTCGACAATCCCATTCCGTTTTGACAAGAGATAAGGCAAAACGGGGACAGGGCCGCGCGCAGGGCCAAGTGGAGACGACGCAATGACCGATGCAATGGAACTGCCGGAACGCGAAAGCATGGAATTCGACGTCGTCATCGTCGGCGCCGGTCCGGCCGGCCTGTCGGCTGCCATCCGTCTGAAGCAGGTCAATCCGGACCTCACCGTCGTCGTGCTGGAAAAAGGCGCCGAGGTCGGCGCGCACATCCTGTCCGGAGCGGTTGTCGATCCTGTCGGCATCGACCGCTTGCTGCCGGGCTGGCGTGAAGAGGAGGGGCACCCCTTCAAGACGGAAGTCAAGGCCGACCATTTCATGCTGCTTGGCCCTGCCGGCTCCATCCGCCTGCCGAATTTCCTGATGCCGCCGCTGATGAGCAATCACGGCAATTACATCGTCTCGCTCGGCCTCGTCTGTCGATGGCTGGCCGAGAAGGCAGAGGGGCTTGGGGTCGAGATCTACCCCGGCTTTGCCGCGACGGAGGTGCTCTATAATAGCGCCGGCGCCGTTATCGGCGTTGCCACCGGCGACATGGGCGTCGAGAAGAATGGCGAGCCCGGCCCGAATTTCACCCGCGGCATGGAGTTGCTCGGCAAATACGTGCTGATCGGCGAGGGCGTCCGCGGTTCGCTGGCGAAGCAACTGATCGCCAAGTTCGACCTGTCCAAGGATCGCCAGCCGCAGAAGTTCGGCATTGGCATCAAGGAACTGTGGCAGGTGAAACCCGAGAACCATAAGCAGGGGCTGGTCCAGCATTCCTTCGGCTGGCCGCTCGACATGAAGACTGGCGGCGGCTCTTTCCTCTATCATCTCGAGGACAATACGGTGGCGGTCGGTTTCGTAGTCCACCTCAACTACAAGAACCCCTATCTCTATCCCTTCGAAGAGTTCCAGCGTTTCAAGACCCATCCCGCGATCCGCAGCACGTTCGAAGGCGGCAAGCGTCTTTCCTACGGCGCCCGCGCCATCACAGAAGGCGGCTGGCAGTCGGTGCCGAAGCTCACCTTTCCGGGCGGTGCGCTGCTCGGCTGCTCGGCCGGTTTTGTCAACGTTCCGCGCATCAAGGGCAGCCACAATGCGGTGCTGTCCGGCATGATGGCGGCCGACAATATTGCCGCTGCTATTGCCGCCGGTCGCGCCAACGACGAAGTTGTCGAGATCGAAAACGAATGGCGCAGCAGCGACATCGGCAAGGATCTGAAGCGGGTGCGCAACGTCAAGCCGCTATGGTCGAAGTTCGGCACGGTGCTCGGCGTCGCACTCGGTGGCCTCGACATGTGGACCAACTCGCTGTTCGGCTTCTCATTTTTCGGAACAGTCAGCCACGGCAAGACCGATGCCGCCTCGCTGGAACCTGCGGCAAAGCATAAGAAGATCGACTATCCGCGTCCGGATGGCGTACTGACCTTCGACCGCCTGTCGTCCGTTTTCCTGTCCAACACCAATCACGAGGAAAACGAACCGGTCCACCTGCAGGTCAAAGACATGGCGCTGCAGAAATCCTCCGAACACGACATCTACGCCGGCCCCTCGACGCGCTACTGTCCCGCCGGTGTCTATGAATGGGTGGAGAAGGACGGAGCTGAAACCTACGTCATCAACGCCCAGAACTGCGTCCACTGCAAGACTTGCGATATCAAGGACCCAAACCAGAACATCAACTGGGTGCCGCCGCAGGGTGGTGAGGGGCCGGTCTACCCGAACATGTGAGGAGCGCCGGGATGACGGGAGATCCAGCCGACAGCTTCATCATCCGGCTGGCCCGGCTTGAGGAGTTGCCACGGCTGACGGAGATCGAACTCGATGCCTTCGCGACGCTCGCCGATGCGCGCGGTGGAAGCCGCGAGGCCCATGCCTTGCCGGAAAGCCTGCTGCGGCAATCGCTGGATGACGATCTGCTGTTCGTTGCCGCAGACAAAGAGAACCAGCCGATAGCCTTCCTCGCCGGCACGCAAAGCGACGAAATGCTTTATATCCGGGAGGTAGACGTTGCACGTGCCTGGCAACGCAAGGGCGTCGGCCGGCGCCTGATGGCAACTGCCATCGAAACCGCCCGCGCCAGTCGCCTGCGCGGCGTGACGCTGACCACAGATCGCTTCGTGCCCTTCAACGCGCCGTTTTATGCCCGGCTGGGATTTTCAGAAATCGTCGACAGCGACCTTGTCCCTGAACTGCGCAAGGCGCTGGAAAAAGAAGTCTCCGTCGGCATGGGTGCAGACCGGCGTGTGGCCATGATCCTGCGTTTTGCCTGATGGTTTGCACGTCGAGCGCAATCCGCCGATGATTGGCGGGCGGCAGCCGCCCGCCTGAGAGGCCTCAGAGCAAGGTGCCGCTGAGGATCGCCAGGGCAACAGTGAAATAGATCACCAGGCCGGTGACATCGACCAGCGTCGCCACGAACGGCGCCGAGGCGCTGGCGGGATCGAGCCGCATCTTCTGCAGGATGAACGGCAGCATCGAGCCGCAAATCGAGCCAAAGGTGACGATGCCGATCAGCGCTCCGAACACCGTCAGCCCCACCAGCTGCCAGTGCGGTCCGTAGTCGAACAACCCCAGTTGCTGCCAGGCAACGATACGGATGAAGCCGACAAGCCCGAGGATTGTGCCAAGCGTCACGCCGGTCGGCAATTCGCGCACAAGCACTCTCCACCAGTCCGAAAGCTTCAGTTCACCGAGCGCCAGCGCCCGGATGATCAGCGACGTCGCCTGCGACCCGGAATTGCCGCCGGAGCTCATGATCAGCGGTATGAACAGCGTCAGCACGACCGCCTTTTCCAGTTCGCCCTCGAAATGCTGCATGGCGCTTGCCGTCAGCATTTCGCCGAGGAACAGCGCCGCCAGCCAGCCGGCGCGCTTGCGGATCATGCCGGTGAAGCTGATCTGCATGTAAGGCTTTCCGAGCGCTTCCATGCCGCCGAATTTCTGGGCGTCCTCCGTGGTGTCGGCAATCATCGTGTCGATGACGTCGTCGACGGTGACGATCCCCAGCATCTTCTGTTCGTCGTTGACGATCGGCAGCGCCAGCAGGTTGTGCTTGCGGATCAGACGCGCGACATCCTCCTGTCTCATCAAAGGATATGCCGTCACCGGTTCGCCCATCTGCGCGACCGTGAGGATCGACGCATCGTTCTCGCCGTTGATCAGCCGCCGCAGCGTGACAACATGGGTCAACGCATGCGTCAGGCTGTCGAGCACGTAGATGGCGTAGACGGTCTCGCGCGAGCGCTCCACCTGGCGGACGTGTTGCAGCGCCTGGCCGACTGTCCAGTCGTCCGGCACGCTCACATACTCCGTCGTCATGATGGCACCCGCCGTGCGTGGCGGATAGCCCATCAGGGCCTTGATCGCTTGTTGCGTGGCAAGGTCCAGCCGCGCGACGAGGGCATCCCGGACATCCTCGTCCATTTCGAGGATAATATCGGCAACGCGGTCGTTGGCGGTGGCGTTGAGCAACTTTGCCGCATGCTCCGGCGGCATCGCGGTCACGATGTCGACCGCGTTGTGCAGCTCCGGCTGGTTGAGGACGTGCACCGCCTTCTGCAGCGATAAGGTCGCCAGTGTCGCGGCTGCTTCCTTCACGTCGAGGGCATTCAGCCGCTCGACGCGTTCTGCGGTCGTGATGCCGCGCGTTTCGTGAAGGAGATTGAGGGCGGCGTGGCCGGCCCGAACGGGTAAGCTGTTGAGGTTCATGAGCTCGCCTTTCTGTCGATCCGCCGCAGCGGCGGATCGTGGCGAGCCGACAGGAGTCGGTTAGTGCACGAAGGCCGCTGACGGCATAGGCAATCGACTGCTACTGTCGCTAGGCATCGTAAGATGACTCCGGTTGATCGGCATGGATGTCGTTGACGTCCACGCCGCGAGAGATCGCGCCAAATGCCCGAAAAGTCAAGCGCGATAGGGGCTTGCAGCCGTTGCCGCATCGCTTTTTTCACGACCGTCAAAAGCTGCATCGGCGGGTTGAGGAGGGGCAGTTTAGCAATTTGAGGCAGTAAAGCCGGGTGGTGACCCGGCTCCAATGTCTTCGTGAGTCTTCGTGATCCTCAGGAAGCCGTGAAAGCTTTAGAACCCTGCCAGGACGATCTTGCCCTTCGTCGTGCCACTTTCCAGCATCGCGTGTGCCTTCTTCATGTTGGCGGCGTTGATGGTGCCGAGCGTTTCGGTCAATGTCGTGCGAACCTTGCCTGTGTCCACGAGCCCTGCCACCTCGGTGAGAAGCTTGTGCTGCTCGATCATGTCGGCGGTTTTGAACAGCGAACGCGTGAACATCAGCTCCCAGTGCACCGAGATCGATTTACGCTTGAAAGCCATGATATCGAGCGTCTTGGGGTCGTCGATCAGCGCAAAGCGACCCTGCGGAGCGATCGCCTCGACGATGTCGGCAAGATGCTTTCCGGTGTTGGTCGTCGAGAACACGAACGCCGGTGCGCCGAGGCCAAGTCCCTCGATCTGGGGCGCCAATGGCTTGGAATGGTCGATGACATGGTGGGCACCGAGTTCCCGGACCCAGCTTTGCGTTTCCGGCCGTGAGGCGGTGGCAATGACGGTCAGGTCCGTCAGCGTCCGCGCCAGCTGGATGGCAATCGAGCCGACGCCGCCGGCGCCGCCGATGATCAATATCGTCCGCGAAGCACCTGGAACAGTGTCCTGAACCTTGAGGCGGTCGAACAGTGTCTCATAGGCCGTGATGGCGGTCAGCGGCAGGGCCGCAGCCGCTGCGAAATCGAGACTTTTCGGTTTCAGTGCGACGATGCGCTCGTCCACAAGATGGAATTCGGCATTCGAGCCGCCGCGATCGATGGCTCCGGCGTAGTAGACCTCGTCTCCCGGCTTGAACATCGTGACCTCAGCACCCGTCGCCTTGACGATGCCGGCCGCATCCCATCCGAGAACCTTGTATTGCCCGGCATCGGGTGTGACGCCGGCACGGACCTTGGTATCGACGGGGTTCACGGAAACGGCCTTGATATCGACGAGCAGATCCCGCCCGCTGGCTTCCGGCATCGGCAGGTCGACGTCGATCAATGCGCTTTCGGCTGAGATCGGCAGTGGATTCTGATAGGCGACGGCGCGCATGGGGAACTCCTGTGTTTGTAGCGAGACACGTTAGATGCGCATCGTTCACTGGCAACGCAAGAAGCATCGAACGAGTTCGACGCCACCGAGGCTGTCAAAGTGCGCTGTGAATTTCCGGGGAGGAGGCAGGCTAGGCGATCCCGTCCTTGCGCTCCAGCGCAACGGATATGCCGAAGACCACGAGGCCGCCGACCGAAAGGATGGCGCCGACATAGCCGGTGGCCGCCGCCGTATATCCCCAGGCGATGGCAATGCCGCCCAGCCATGCGCCGAGCGCGTTGGCGACGTTGAAGGCGGAATGATTGGAGGCGGCGGCGAGCATCTGGGCATCGGCTGCTACGTCCATCAACCGGGTCTGGACGGCGGGACAGGCCGCAAAGCCGCAGCCGATCAGGAAGGTGCAGATGCACAGCATGACTGGCTCGGCAGCAGTCATCGAAAACAGCGTCATGATGACGACATTGAAGGCCAGCATGCCGCCGATTGTGCCCTTCAGCGAGATATCGGCCAGCCGCGAACCGACGACATTGCCGACATTCATGCCGATGCCGAACAGCGCCAGCACGACGGGGATCATTCCCACCGAGAGGTGGGCGACATCCGTCGTCGTCGAGGCAATGTAGGTGAAGATCGAGAACATGCCGCCGAAGCCGACGGCAGCGATGGCGAGCGTCAGCCAGACCTGGACGCGCACCAGAGCGCCGAGTTCGCGCAAAACGCTGGCGCCCTCGGTAACCTTGTCTTTCGGCAGGAACAAGGCGATCAGCAGAACCGTCAGGGCGCCGAGGCCGCCAACCATCATGAATGCGGCCCGCCAGTCGAGCAACTGCCCAAGGAATGTGGCGATCGGCGTACCGATCAGCGTTGCGATGGTGAGCCCGAGCATGACGCGTCCGACAGCCCGAGCGCGGCGATGGATTGGCACCATCGAGGCAGCCACCAGGGCTGCAACCCCGAAATAGGCTCCATGCGGCAGACCGGTCAGGAAGCGCAGCAGGGTGAAGCTGGCAAAGGTGGGCGCGAAAGCGCTCATGATGTTGCCGGCGGCAAATACCGTCATCAGCAGCAGCAATAATGTCCGCCGCGCAAGCTTGGCCGACAGTACCGCAATCACCGGCGCGCCGATGACGACGCCAAGCGCATAGGCGCTGATGACATATCCTGCTTCCGGCGTCGTCACATGGAAGGTATCAGCGACGTTGGGAAGCAAGCCCATGATGACGAACTCGCCTGTCCCGATGCCAAAACCGCCCATGGCAAGTGCCAGCATGACAAGCGCGACGGCCGTGCTCGATGGAGCTTCGACTGCGGATGGCGGATCGAGGTTGTCGATGACAAGGTCGGTCACGAAAGCTCCAGATAGGCTGGCTGCAGGAGGCTTTTCGCAGCGCCAGTAAATTTGGCGCCAGCCCCGCTCACAGATCGGAAAAATTGGGATGGCGCGATGCGCCTGGAGATTACTATGAATCAAAAGGATAGCCGCGTCCCCTGCGTTTTTCGCACCGCAGCATGGCCGGTTGTGCATACGTAGGTCTACGACCGGAGCTCACCTTTCTTCACGTTGCCGTGACACGAATGTCTTGATTTCGCTCGACGACAGGCCATCTTAGCGAGAGAATTGCATGGGCTGTCCAATATCGACTGTCCGAACTGAGGAAACCGGGATCCTCTATGAAGCTTATCGGACTTTTCAACCAAGACGGTGGCACATTCCGGACAACGGACATGAATGCCTATCGTATCCATGCGGAAAAGGTTTTCCGCGACGCCGGCCATGACTTCGAGTGTCAGGTGGTGTCGGGAAAGGAAATCGTGCCCGCCATGGAACGGGCGGCGCGGCGCGATGACATCGAGGGCATCATTGCCGGCGGTGGCGACGGCACGATTTCGGCGGCCGCCTCCGTCGCCTGGAAGAACAAGATCGCACTCGGCGTTGTGCCAGCCGGTACCATGAACCTCTTTGCCCGCTCACTTCAGCTGCCGCTGGATATCTGGCAGGTGCTCGACGTGATTGCCAATGGCGAGGTCGATGCGGTCGATATCGGCAGCGCCAACGGCCGGCCCTTCATCCACCAGTATTCTGCCGGGATGCACGCGCGCTTGGTGCGCTATCGCAATTCCTTCACTTTCAGCTCGCGCATAGGCAAGATGTCTGCCAGCGTGCGGGCCGCCCTCGGCGTTATCTTCAATCCACCGGAATTCGATGTCGAGTTCGATATCGACGGCAAGAAGGAGCGCCGTCACGTGTCCGCCGTGTCCGTATCGAACAACCCGTTCGGACAAAATGCATTGCTCTACGCCGACGAGCTGACGACCGGAACGCTTGGCTTCTATCTCGCCAAGCCTATGAAACCGTTGGGCGTAACCCGGCTGGCCTTCGATATGCTGCGCGGCAAGTTTCGCGATAATGTCGATGTCATGGTCATGCACACGCAGTCGCTGCACCTGCATTATCCGAAAATGAGGTCCAGGGCTCACTGCGTGATCGACGGTGAATTGTTGCGGCTCGAGCGCGACGTCGAGCTGAAACTCCACCCGCGCGAGCTCAAGGTAATGGTTGCCCATGGAACGGCGAGCCGTGTTGCCGTCGAGCAGAGCAACGAGCCCGCACCTGTCTGAGCAAGATTCTTATATGCGTGGCAAATATGTACGGTAGTCGAAATTCGAGACGCTGCGCAGGAAATGGATGGCTTCCTTTTCCTTCGTATCCGCAAACAGCGTCTGGTACCTCTCGCCAAAAATCTCCCTTGTGAAGGCCGAGGCGCGAAACCGCTCAACGGCTGTCAGAAAATCATGGGTCAGCTTCGGTGCGTCGATAGCGGCCGCATGGGCGGTGGTCTCAGGCCCGGGATCGAGATCTTCCGTCAGGCCGCCCAGCATGCCGCCGAGGATGGCGGCAATTGCGAGATAGGGATTGGCATCCGCGCCGGCAACGCGGTGCTCGATGCGAGCGCCTGCACCGTTTTTTTCGGGAATACGCAGCGCCGTGCCGCGGTGATCGTAGCCCCAGTTAATGTCGACCGGTGCAAACGATCCTGGCTGGAAGCGGCGATAGGAATTGGCAAAGGGTGCAAACACCAGTTGCGTTTCCTGCATCGTCCGCAGCAATCCGGCACACACCGATTTTAGCTTGGCGGGATCGCCTCCCTCGGCGTCAAGAATATTGCGGCCATCCTTGTCGAGAATGCTGACATGGACGTGAAGTCCGGAGCCTGCATGATCGGTATAAGGTTTGGCCATGCAGGTCGATTTCAGCCCGTGCTGTCTTGCTGCCTGGGCCGCGATCCTTTTCAGGCCGATACAGTCATCGGCGGCAGCCAGAGCGTCGGGCCTGTGCAGCAGGTTCACTTCGAACTGGCCCGGCCCGAACTCGGCAGTCGTCGCATCGGCGGGCAGACCCTGTGCCCGTGCATAGGCGCGCAGCGTCTCGAGATAATCGCCGAGCACGTCGACGGCATCCATGTCGTAGAGCTGAAAGCCGTCCGGCTCGCCACGATAGGTGAGGGCCGCGGGCGGCGACGGGATGCCGGTCTCGCGCCAATCCGCCGCCAGCAGGTAGAACTCCAGCTCCGTCGCGACCACCGGCGTCAGCCCCATCAGCCGATAGCGCTCGACAACGGCAGCAAGGATGGCACGCGGATCCATGAAGCTCGGACCGCCACTCAGCTCATGCATCGTCGCCAGCACCTGGCAGGATCCGGCCGGCGCCCAGGGCATCGGTGCCAGGGTGCGCGGATCGGCGATGCAGCTTCCGTCGGGATCGCCGATCGTCATCGACAAGCCGTTCAACTCATCATTGTCGTAACCCCAGATATCCAGGGTTTGCGTCGACAGGGGCAGCCGCACGTCGCCGGCCCAGACCTTTTTTTCAGCCGAAAGCGGGATCTGCTTGCCGCGCAGCCGGCCGTTCATGTCGACGGTCAGCACCTCGATGCGAGCCGCAGCGTCCAGCGTGTCGTCTTTTGCGGTCCCGACCGTCATGCTCTTGAAAATCCTCGAATGCCCGGCCATGGTCGTAGCCGATCAAGCCCGGCCTTTCAATTCCGAAGGATTTGCAGACGATGACGGAGACGAAACCCTTGTCCAATCTCGCCGCCATCGATGCAGCCCATCACCTGCATCCCTTCGCCGATACCGGGAAGCTGAACACTGAGGGCACGCGCATTATCCAGCGCGGCGAGGGCGTCCATATCTTCGACAGCCTCGGTAAGAAATACCTCGATGGATTCGCCGGTCTCTGGTGCGTCAACATCGGATATGGACGCAAGGAGATCGCCGAGGCGGTCGCAAGGCAGATGAACGAGCTGCCCTATTACAATACGTTCTTCGGCACGACCACCACGCCGGCAACCCTGCTTGCCGAGAAGGTCTGCTCCCACGCCGGGCCCAACTTCAACCACATCTTCTTCACCAACTCCGGTTCCGAGGCGAACGACACATGGTTTCGCATGGCGCGGGTTTACTGGAGCGCTGTCGGCAAACCTTCCAAGAAGATCGTCATCGCGCGCCGTAACGGCTACCACGGCTCGACTGTCGCCGGCGCCAGCCTCGGCGGCATGAAATACATGCATGAGCAAGGCGACCTGCCGATCCCGGGGATCGTCCATATCGGACAGCCCTATTGGTACGCCGACGGCGGCGATCTGACGCCCGAGGCTTTCGGGCTCAAGGTGGCAGGCGAGCTTGAGGAGAAGATCGACGAGCTCGGCGAGGATAACGTTGCCGCCTTCGTGGCCGAACCGATACAGGGGGCAGGCGGCGTCATCATACCGCCCTCGACCTACTGGCCGGAGATCGACCGCATCTGCAAGGCACGCAACATCCTGCTGGTTTCAGACGAGGTGATTTGCGGCTTCGGACGCCTTGGCGAATGGTTCGGCTTCCAGCACTACGGTTTCACGCCGGACCTTGCACCCATCGCCAAGGGCCTTTCATCAGGCTATCTGCCAATTGGCGGCGTGCTGGTCGGAGACCGTGTTGCCGATGTGCTGATCAACGACGTCGGCGAATTCAACCACGGCTTCACCTATTCCGGCCATCCGGTATGCGCGGCCGCCGCACTCGAAAACCTGCGCATCATCGAGGACGAGCATCTCGTCGAGCGCGTGCGCAATGACATCGGACCCTATTTCGCTGCAGAATGGAGCAACCTTGCCGATCACCCCATGGTCGGTGAAGCCGTCAGCGTCGGCTTGATGGGCGCCCTGCAGCTTGCCGCCGATAAGACTACGCGCCGCCGCTTCGACAAGCCGGATGCCGTCGGCGCCATGGTTCGCAATCACGCGCTGGCCAACGGCCTAGTCCTGCGCGCCACCGCCGACCGCATGCTAGCCTCGCCCTCCCTGATCATCAGCCGCGAGGAGGTCGACACGATGGTCCGCATTGCACGTCTGGCGCTGGACGCGGTCTGGGCGGGAACCACCGCCTAAACCGACCATCCAAGTCAGACGATCCATTTCCCTGCCTTGTTCAGAGCAAGGGTCAAGGCTGCGACATGAATGGCCTGGATCATCTCTCCAGCCAGCATCATCCTGATGGCTTCGCGAATAGGCACTCGAACAATCTCGGTCCGCTCTGTCGGATTGTCATCCGGAAGCGCGTTGCATTCAATTCCGAGCGCCAGAACGATATGGCAAAGATTGGTATGGGTTGCCGGGTTCGGGGACAAAGATGCCACCGGCAGCCACTCCGCCGCCGAAAATCCGGTTTCCTCCCGCAGTTCACGCTGCGCCGCCTGCACCGGGCTGCCATCTTTAGCATCAATAGCACCGCCAGGCAATTCCAGCGAGATACGGCCTAAGGCATGACGATATTGTCTGAGCAAAAGAATATTGTCCTCGGTATCGATCGCCACGACCTGAACCCAGTCGCTATACTCGAGGACATAATAGGGAGCGATTTCAACGCCTTCGGATGTGACGCAATCGTCGGCCCTGACCGTCAGCCAGCGATCGCGCAGCGGGTAGCTCGACCTCTTGATTTCCCACGGAGCAAGATTGATAGGCGCGGGCTGGGTCTGATCGCTTGCAGCCATGGCTTGCCTCCGAGTTTTGAAGAACGGATAGCCGCAGTCGTTACTGCGGATAGATCCACGCATAGGCAAAATGTGCCGTGTCACCGGGCTTGCCGTGGATATAGCCGACATCCGCCTGGCGAACGACCGCGTTTACATATTGCGGTCCGAGCGAGGTGCTTACCCATTCGGCAAGAACGGGTGGCATGGCATCACGACCCTTTTTCGGCAGCCAGACGAGCAGCACCGGCCTCTCCGCCGTCCACTGATAGGGCAGCGTGAGGTTGCCGAAAAACCGCGACATGACGGGCACGCCAGCAAACTGGAGCTTGAGGTTGCCGGCCGGAAGCCAGTCGTCCGTCATCACCAGCCCCGGCTTCTTGGCTTCTGTGCTGACAATCTGGCTGGCAAAATCGGCATAGGGAACATTGTAGGCTTCATAAGAGCCGAACAGGCCCGGCACGGTCACGCGGGTCAGCAGGGCCGTCGGGATGAGCAGCATAAGTGCAATCGGAATGTAAACGAAACGCTTGGCAAAATCTTCGGCACGCAGCCCGGCAATTTCCATCTTCAGGCAAAGGTAGATCGGCAGCAGGAATAGAAACGGCAGCAGCCATCGGTCGCGCATTGCAGTCATGCCGATGCCGAAAATCAGAACCAGCACCAGAATCGCTATGGCAACGAAGATTGTCGCAAGGAAACGCGTCCATTCGTTCGACATCTTCAGGCTGGCAAACAGGGCTTTCCCGAACACCAGAGCGTAGACGATAGCGGTCGGCAGGCAGATGACGATGGCGAGCTTGAAAAACTCGAGCGGTCCCTGGACGAGTTTCGCCCAATGGCTCTTCGGCGCGTCCTGCTCCATGATCCCGAGCGTGCGACCGGAGGCCAGATCGAAATTGTGGAGCAGCCACAGGCCGTGCGGCAGGAAGATGATCAGTGCTATCAGCACAGTCACAAGAAACCGCTTGTCGAAAATCCGGGCGCGGCCTTGCGGGTGCAGTAACACGGCAACGACGGTGGCGGCGGCCAGCAGCGCAAAATTGTATTTCGACAGCATGCCGAGGCCAAGTGCCACGCCGGTGATCAGGTATCCGGTCCAGGACGGCGTCTTCAGCGTCCGGATGACGCCGTAGAGAAACAGGTTGATGGTCACCATCTGGGCGACCGTATGGGTGAGATCGCGCTGAGCTTCCCAGAAAAGCTGCGGAATGGTCAGCAGCGACAGGGTGGCGATCACTGCAAACAGCTTGTCGGCCAGGACCAGGCGGGCAAGCTTGTAATAGGTCACGTAGATCAGAAACAGCACGAGGTTCTTGACGACGGAAATGATCGCCAGCGACAGGCCGAAGACCGAAACGAACGCTGTCTGCAGCCAGTTATACAGCGGTGGTTGCGAATCGTAGCCGAGCGTCAGCCATTGCGAAAAGAATGCCTGCTGCGATTCGTCGTAGCGCATGCTGTGCGGCATGAGCATGCGGACGACAAACTCGAGGCAGAAGTAGGCTGCCAGAAGGAGGATCACGGCATCTGGCTTGCGGACCAGCAGCCTATGCATGGGGATGATCCCGATCGAAGATCGTCCGGACGATGTAGTTCGGCGACGTGTCGTCGCGGTAATAGTTGCGGGCAATCATCTCGGCCAGAATGCCGGTCGTGACCATCTGCACGGAGGCCAACAGCAGCACGACGCCGACCATCAGCATCGGCCGGGTGCCGATATCGTTGCCCATGATGAATTTGTCGACGAACAGATAGGCCATGATGACAAGCGCCAGCGCGCCGAAGCCGAGGCCGAGCGACCCGAAGAAATGGCCGGGACGGGCCTTGTAGCGCATGAAGAACATCACTGAAAGAAGGTCGAGGATGACCCGGAACGTCCGCGATATGCCGTATTTCGACTTGCCATGGGCGCGGGCATGGTGGCTGACGACCATTTCGCCGATCCGCGAACTCGGCACCACGCTGGCGACCCAGGCCGGGATGAAGCGGTGCATCTCGCCCATCAGCTTGACCTGCTTGATGATCGCAGCCCGGTAGATCTTCAGGCTGCAGCCATAGTCGTGTATCTTGACGCCCGTCGTCCGGCCGATCAGGTAATTGGCGCACCATGACGGGATCTTGCGCAAAAGCAGTCCGTCCTGGCGATCCTTGCGCCAGCCGACGAGAAGATCGAGATCGCGGCGTTCCAGTTCGGCGACCATGGCAGGAATGTCTTTCGGATCGTTCTGCAGGTCGCCGTCCATCGTCGCGATCAGGCGGCCGGTGGCCGCGTCGATGCCGGCCTGCATCGCCGCCGTCTGGCCGAAATTCCGCTGCAGTTCGACAAGTCGCAGGATCAGGCCTTCCTGGCCCAGATAGCTCCGGGCGTTTACCAGCGTCGCATCCGTGCTGCCGTCATCGATCAGGATCAGTTCCCAGCGACCGGGGAAAATGGCCATCGACTGGGTGATACGCTCGATCAGCGGGCCGACACTGTCTTCCTCGTTGAAAACAGGCACGACCAGCGAAAGCTCGACTGGATTGACGGTATCCGCGTGAAGCCGATTAGACTCTGCCGTTGTCTGCAACGCTACTTTCTCCTAAAAGCCGCTATGATCGGTGGCCGGGCGAGCAAAGTTCGTGCCGTCAGCCAGAGCTCACACGGGTGCTTTCCTACATGAAGAGTCCAATGGTTGCCACCCGACAATCCTGGTTTATTCGAAACCGGATGACGCTGCTGACCCTGGGCGTCGTCTTGCTCTACGCGGCCTTCATAGAATGGTTCTGGGGCTGGAGCGTCATCCTTGCAGAATGGGCAAAAGTTGGCGTCTTGCCGATCGTCGTCGCCCTCGCATTGCTGACCGGCACCTACTTCCTGCGGACGTGGCGTATCTACGACTATTTTCCCGTCGAGACGAAGGGTCACTTCTCAGCCCTTTTCCGAGTCACGCAGATCCACAACTTGCTCAACATCATGATGCCGTTCCGCACCGGCGAAACCAGCTTTCCGCTTTTGATGCGCTCGGAATTCGGCATTCCACTGGTCCGCAGCACCGCGGCGTTGCTGGTCATGCGGTTGCTCGACCTCCACGCGCTACTCGCCGCCGCCGGCATGGGCCTCGCCGTAACATCACCGCATAAAGCCGTTGCCTGGTTGCTCTGGTGCTGTTTTCTGCTCTTGCCGGTCGCAGCCTTTGCCGTGCGCCGCCCGCTGGTCCGGTTCGCCGCGGAGGCGCTGCCTGCAAAGGCGCAGTCCGTCGTCCTCGAGATCGAAAGGGGACTGCCCATAAACGCATCCGCTTTTGCACGGGCCTGGCTGATGACCATCGTCAACTGGCTGGTCAAGGTACTCGTGCTCGCCTGGGCACTCGGCCTTATGCAGGTCGTCCCGCTAGCGGCGAGTTTTGGCGGCGCTCTCGGTGGTGAGCTTTCATCCGTGCTGCCGGTGCACGCGCCGGGCGGCGTCGGCACCTATCCGGCGGGCATTACCGCCGGTGCGCTGGCCTTCGGTGCCCCCTCCGACACGGCGTCGCTCACCACGCTGGCGCAGGCAAGCATCAACGGCCATTTACTGGTGATCGTTTCCGCACTCATCGGTACGGCGCTGGGACTGGCGATGTCGAAAGGCCGGGTCCAAAAGTCGGCCTGATGCCACCGCTCTCTCACCGCGTTGGCAAGAGGGCGGTGCGTGTGTTCCTACTGGAACGCCGTCTCGAAAAAGCTGCGTAGCTTGCGTGAATGCAGCGCTTCTGGCGGCATGGCAGCGAGCTTCTGGATGGCGCGGATGCCGATCTGCAGATGCTGGTTGACCTGCGTCCGATAGAAGGCGGTCGCCATTCCCGGTAGCTTCAGTTCGCCATGCAGCGGCTTGTCCGAGACGCAGAGCAACGTGCCGTAGGGCACGCGGAAGCGAAATCCGTTGGCCGCAATCGTTGCCGATTCCATGTCGAGGGCGATGGCGCGGGCCTGCGATAGGCGCTTGACCGGCCCTGCCTGGTCGCGCAGTTCCCAGTTGCGGTTGTCGATGGTGCCGACCGTGCCGGTGCGCATGATCCGCTTCAGCTCGAAACCCTCGTAGCCGGTAATCTCGGCCACCGCTGCCTCCAGCGCCACCTGCACCTCGGCCAGCGCCGGGATCGGCACCCAGACGGGCAGGTCGTCGTCGAGCACATGGTCTTCACGCATGTAGGCATGGGCAAGCACGTAGTCTCCGAGCCTCTGGCTGTTGCGCAGGCCGGCACAATGGCCGAGCATCAGCCAGGCATGCGGTCGAAGCACTGCGACGTGGTCGGTGATCGTCTTCGCGTTGGAGGGGCCGACGCCGATGTTGATCATGGTGATCCCGGCATGGCCCTTCTTCTTCAGATGGTAGGCCGGCATCTGCGGTAGTCGCGGCGAAGCGATATCAGTATCCGGCGAGCTCGATCCGGCGTTGGTGATGATATTTCCCGGTTCGACGAAAGCTGTATAGCCTTCGCCGCCCTTGGCCATCAGGTCACGTGCCCAGGTGCAGAACTCGTCGATGTAGAACTGATAGTTGGTGAACAGCACGAAATTCTGGAAATGGGCCGCGCTGGTCGCCGTGTAGTGAGCGAGCCGCGCCAGCGAATAGTCGATGCGCTGGGCGGTGAACGGTGCCAGCGGCGAGGGCTGGCCCGGAGGCGGTATATATTCGCCATTGGCGATCTCGTCGTCGGTCGTGTTCAGATCCGGCGTATCGAAAAGATCGCGCATCGGAATGTCGGCAAATGTCGCCGCCGATGCCTCTACGTGCGCTCCTTCGCCGAAAGCGAAATGCAACGGGATCGGCGTCGTCGATTCGGACACGACAATCGGTACGTTGTGGCTGCGCATCAAAAGCGCCAGCTGCTCCGTCAGATAATGCCGGAAAAGCACGGGCCTGGTGATCGTGGTGGTGTAGATGCCGGGCGCGGTGACGTGACCGTAGGACAGCCGCGAATCGACATGTCCGAAGCTGGTAGTCTCGATGCTCACCTGCGGATAGAAGGCCCGGAAGCGAGCAGAGATTGGCTCCCCCTCGGCAAGTTCGGCGAATTTGCCGATCAAGAAGGCCGTGTTCCTGTCGTAGAGCTCGGTCAGAGCATCGACAGCTTTGACCGGATCGTCAAAGGTAACGGGCGCGAAGGGTTCGGGTGAGGATACGTCCAGCGGAGAGAATTTGTTGCTCATGCGCCATTATAGAGTGCTGTCTCCAACAAGCAAATGACGGCAACAGTGGCAGCCGGGATTTCCGCAGGATTTTTTTCCCCATCTGCGGCTCCGGGAAGATGCCAGCCCGCGACCCTTTACTGTACCGTCGAGCAATAAGAGCTTGTCGATTGCAGGCAGGTGAAGTTTGCGCCGAAGTGCGATTGCGAACCGCTGCCCCCGCTGTGCAGGACGGCTGCCGAAAAGCTGATGGCGAAAACTGCGGAAACCAAAGTGATGATGGTGAAGCGCCGCGCCAGAATTGCCATGTCCATTTCCCCCGTTGTTGGAACGGATCGCCCTTGATCCTGACGCCTTTCTGCCACGGTTCGTCTGAACGGCGGCTGATACGGCGGTTCATCCGGCATTCAGCTTGCCGGGTCGGCCTCAATTCGCATCGCCAAGACGGTGAATTCAGGCAAATACGAGCCGGGAAAAATCACGCGCCAACAACCGCGGCTCGATTCAGGGTTAGCAAAGGGTTGATTTGCAGATCCTAATTTTTCGTAAAATGCCAGGCAAAGTCCTTAATTCGCAAGGCCTGCGATGTTTAACAAAATCCCAAGTTTACCAAGCATTTGCACTTTGTTTGCATCAAATTAAGCAAGCATTTTAAGCGCTTTTTGAAGTCCTTATGCGATACTCAAATCATCAAACGAGCGGGGAAAACCCGCCACCCGGAAGGCCACCAAGCTGCGTTAGACGGCAAAGGCCCAACGGAAAACAGGGATTGCACTAACAGGCTGAAACAGGGACCGAACCGATGGCACGCTTTGAAATGACGACGTCTGAAATGGCCACCATGGGTGGCGAAAAAAATGCCGATATCTTTTGCGAAATGGGCCTGATGTACGCAACCGGCCGCGGTTGCGACATCGACCTGATCTCGGCCCACAAGTGGCTGAACATCGCTGCCATCAAGGGCTGCGACCGCGCCGCCGAGCTTCGCGCCGACGTCGCTGCCACGCTAACGAAGATGCAACTGGCAGCAGCCCTTCGCTCCGCTCGCGAGTGGATGACCATGCACTGAGGCAACGTCCTCAGACGATCATTACCAAGAACAATAACCTCGCAAAGAGGGGGAGCGTCAATGTCAAAAGGCAGACGCAACAGCGCGACCGCGACCGGCCGGGACAAGGCCGGCGCGGTTTTTGGCGCGATGATTACCGGAGCGTCTGAAGGACCTGCGGCAGGGCCTGTTCGAAAAGGTCGAGATCGGCTTTCTGTCCGGCGCTGACGCGGACACACCGGTTGAGCGGCGCCACGCCGGGCATCCGGATAAACACGCCGTGATCGAGCAGCCCATCGACAACGGCCTTCGCGTAGACCGCATCGCGCCCACAGTCGATGGCAACGAAGTTGGTGGCCGATGCCAGCGGCATAACGTCGTTGTCGCGCGCGATCATGGCGATCCGTTCCCGGGCGTCGTGGATCTTGCCGATGACCTCTTTAAGATAGCCCTGATCGTCCAGCGCGGTTAGCGCCCCGACGGTTGCCAGCCGGTTCATGCCGAAGTGATTGCGCAGCTTGTCAAACGCTGCCACGGTTTCGGGAACGCCGATCGCATAGCCGACCCGCGCGCCGGCAAGCCCGTAGGCCTTGGAGAAGGTGCGGGTACGCAGGACATTGGGCATGTCGATGAGGGACGCGATCGGTGGCAACGACGACGCCGGCGCAGTCTCGCTGTAGGCCTCGTCTAACACCAGCATGCAGGTCTCCGGCAAGGCCCTTGCGAAGGCGATGACGCTTTCCTGATCCCACCAGCTTCCCATCGGATTGTCGGGGTTGGCAAGATAGACCAGCGGTGCATTCTCCCGCCGGACTGCATCGAGCAGTCCCTCAAGGTTCTCACGGTCGTCGAGATACGGGACGGTGACGAGCCGACCGCCGAAACCGGCGACGTGGAAGTTGAAAGTCGGATAGCCGCCATGGGACGTCACCACCGGCGTGTTGGCGGAAACGATCATCCGGACGATCAACCCGAGCAGCGAATCGACACCTTCGCCTATGGCAATGTTGGCGGAATTTATCCCGAGATGCGTTGCCAGCGCCGCCTTGAGGTCGAAATTTTCCGGGTCGTTATACTTCCAGATCTCGCCAGCTTCCCGGCGCATCGCCTCGATCACCCGCGGCGAAGGACCGAAGCCGCTTTCATTGGCGCCGATCCGGGCCTTGACAGCGACGCCGCGCTGCCGCTCCAGCGCTTCCGGCCCGACAAACGGCACGGTCGAGGGCAGGGCGCTGGTGAGCGGTGTAAAACGCGAAAAGACAGGCATGCTGGTGATTTCCCGGCGAAGCGATTGCAGTCGCCCGCACCATAAGCGCTTGTTGCCGGGTTTCAAGAGACGAGGCGGCTGGCGTCAGCGACGCATGGACCTTGCGGCATTGGCTTCGCGGTTGCCGATCATGAAGTCGGCACGTACCACCAGCCTCAATGTCTCGGGCGTCAGGAAGTTGATGAACCGGACGCCGATCCGGTCGCCATGCCGGTAGGTCTCGGCGCAGCCGATGCGATAGGCGAGACCGAGGATGTTGAGGTAGTAATGTTGCGGCAGGCCCGCAGTGCTGCCGACAAGGAAGGTCGCGCCGCCCTGCGAGATATCGATGATCTCGGCACTGCGCATCGAGACCCCGGTAAGGCAGGGTTTGACGGCGATAAGTCGTGCCGGCCGCTGGACGAAAAAGCGCTCGAAGCTCCGCTCGTAGACCTCGGATTTGACGGACGCCAGATGCGTTGAGCGAAGCATGTTATTCCCCGGACGGTGGCTTACCGAAATCATCTCGGTTTAAGACACAAGCGTCGCACGAAGGCTTTGCGCATTCGTCAATCATATGGATGGCATTTTAGTAATCTGACATTTAGCTGCCAGATGAGTCGATTTCAGGAGAAATACCGCGCGACCGCATATCCGCCGCCCGCGGTGGCAGCCGTGACAACGGTACCCCAGGCCATGTCGACGACGCTGACCATGACGGGCCAGTTCTTCAACGTCGAAAGGTTGGTGATATCGTAGGTCCCGTAAGCTGCAAGGCCAAGCACGGCGCCAAACAGCAGAGCCCGCGTCAACGAACCGGCACCAACCGCAGGCATCACTGCGAGCATGACGACGGCAACGGTGAAAAACAGGTAGAAAAGTGCTGCGATCCCGAAATTCGGCTGAGGCAGCATCAGGTCGCCTAACTGGTCGCGATAGAAGGTGCGCGCCACAAGCCCGAGCCAAGCGGCATCGAGAACAAGCAGCGTCACGAGACAACCTGCGTAGGCGGTAAGCGCTGTCTTGATCATGGGTCGAGCTCCTTTTTCAAAAAGTCCTACGCCGTTCGGCGACGGTCGGATTACCTTTCGTCAAATGATATTCGAACCGTGTGGGCAATTGGGCGTTGTATGTGGGACGATATTGCACGGATTCTTCGGGCGTAAGGTCCGCCCTGACGGAATGCTGCAGAAGTCAGGCGTAAAATTCAGTGACCGATTTCCCGGTCGGCAAAGCCTAGCGCCGAGTGGCTGCTGCTATGTCATCAGGGGAAGGAGAAGCGCGGGGCGGCGGCCCCGCGCTTCTTTGATTCGGGCCGTCGGGTCGAGACGCACGCAGGTGAGCCGCTTTCACGTCCTAGACGCCGACCTCGAAGTTCAAACGCAAGACATGATGTAGAAACTCGGCATTGATCAGCATGTTGAAGCTGACGATGACCCGCGAACCCTCACGTTTGACGAGGGTGCAGCCGATCTCGTCGCGAATGCCGAGGATCTCGAGGAAAAAGTGATTGGGCAGATCGTGGCCGGTGCCCACCTCGAGCGTGGCGCCGGATTGCGACATGATCTTGATCATGCAGTCCGTTTGTACGCTCGTGCTGAGATGATGGCCCACGAAGATGATTTTGCCGGGTCTATCGACAACGAATTCCTGAAGCGCGGGCTGCTGGTCAGTGTTCGTCATGAGGTGCATCTGAAGGGGCATGTTGCCCTCCGCTGGTTGAATGATGTCAGAATAGAACGCTTCGCTTGATGAAGATTTAAGAGACTCCTTAAAAAACAAAGCATGTGTGCAAATAAGCCGCAAATGCTCGTTGCCTGGGCATTCTCGGGCCGGGATATACGCCCCCGGCGCCCTCTCTCCGTATCCGCTACTCTCAGGCCTTTACCAGCCAGGCATGTTCCGGGGCATTGTAGAACTTCCACACCCGTTTCGGCCCCGCCATGACATTCAAATAATAGAGATCGTAGCCGTGGCAGGCTGCGCATGGGTGATAGCCCTTCGGCACCATCGTCACGTCGCCATCTTCCACAGCCATCACCTCGTCGAGCGACCGGTCGTCGGTATAGACACGCTGGAAGGCAAAGCCCTGCGGCGGGTTAAGGCGATGATAGTAGGTTTCCTCGAGATAGCTCTCGTTTGGCAGATCGTCCTGGTCGTGCTTGTGCGGTGGGTAGGAAGAGGTATGGCCGCCGGGCGTGATCACCTCGACGACGAGCAGCGAGTGGGCGGCACCATCGTCTTCCGGCATAATGTTGTTGACGTATCGAACATTCGTCCCCTGGCCTCGCGTCAGCGCCGGATGCGTGCCGGGCGGAATGGCGCGCGCCGGGTGATCGCCGCCACCGGGTGCCGAGCAGACGGCCAGTTCGAGATCTGTTTCCGCGGTGACGGACCAGCTGGACCCGGCCGGGATGTAAAGCGCATGCGGAGCGCCGTCGAATGGGCTCATCCGTTCGCCCAGCAGCCCGAAATCCACATCTCCGGCTGTCGCCCGGCCTTTTCCACTGACCCAGACAAGGCAGACCTCCCGCTCACCCGTATCACCCGCCGCGCTCTCACCCGTCTTCAGGCGGTACAGGTCAAAGCCGACATAGGTCCAGCCGGCTGTTTCCGGGGTCACGTGATGGACTTTGCCAGTGGTCCCGCTGGGGCTGACATGCAGGTGGGACTTCGTCATTTTGAGATCTCCTGTAAACACTGGCGAAGGAACGACAGCCGTTTCATCCCTTCGGAAAACCCTGCGTCTCAACCGTATAGCCGGCCAATGTCATGACGCGCATCAGTTCGGCGTGACCAATTTCAGCCATCCGTTGCGGCGGCGCCTTGCGCGGATCCTGCTCGGCTTCGACCACGAACCAGCCCTCGTATCCGTAGTCGGCAAGCCGCTTGACGATGGCTCCGAAATCGAGCGAGCCGTCGCCCGGCACCGTGAAGGCGCCGAGTGCCACCGCATCGAGAAACGACTGCCGGCTGCGATCAAGTCCGTCGACCACAGGCTTGCGGATATCCTTGACGTGGACGTGGTTGATCCGACCGTGGTGGTTGTCGATGGCGCGCAGCACGTCTCCACCGGCAAAGGCCAAATGGCCTGCATCGAGCAGCAGCGGAATGCCTTCGCCGGAATGCCGCATGAATGCGTCCAGTTCAGCCTCGGTCTCGACCACGGCCGCCATGTGGTGGTGGTAGGACAGCGGCATGCCCTTGTCGGCGCACCATTCCCCAAACTCGGTCAAACGATGTGCATAGGCCTTCATTTCGTCGTCGGACAGGCGTGGCTTGGTGGCCAGCGGCCTGGAGCGGTCGCCCTGGATGGAACGGCCGACTTCGCCATAGACAATGCAGGGCGCATCGACTGCCTTGAACAACTCGATCATCGGCGCGATGCGATCCTTGTTGGCGGCAAGCTCCTCGTCGACAAGCGTGCCCGAGAACCAGCCGCCGCAGAGCGTGACGTCGGCAGCCCGAAGGATCGGCAGCATCACGGCCGGATTGTCCGGAAAGCGGCGGCCCTTTTCCATGCCGGTAAATCCTGCACTGCGGGACTGCCTGAGGCATTCCTCCAGTGATACGTCGTCGCTCAGTTCCGGTAGATCGTCGTTCCACCAGGCGATGGGCGACATGCCGAGTTTGGCTTTCATCATGCTCTCCTCAAGATGTGATCCGGCGATTGTCCGCTATCCGATCCGCTGGGCGGCCCGCTTGGCGACGTAGTTCTTATGGGCCTCGTTGACTTCCGGGCGCAAACTCACCTCGGGAACGGCTACATCCCACCAGTGGCCACCTTCCTCGGTGGTAACCAGCGCATCGGTATCGATGACGAAGACAGACGTCCGGTCGTTCGTCCGGGAGGCTTCTATCGCCTGCTCGAGCTCAGTGATGGACGACACCTTCACGGCGATGGCACCCATGCTTTCCGCATGAGCGCGGAAATCGATGGCCGGCATCACCTCGTGATAGGAGTCCTTCAGGAGGTTGTTGAAGTTGGCACCGCCGGTGGCCATCTGCAGCCGGTTGATGCAGCCATAGCCCCGGTTGTCGAGCAGCACGACGGTTAGCTTCATGCCGAGCATGACGGACGTGGCGATCTCGGAATTCAGCATCATGTAGGAACCGTCGCCGACCATGACGACGACCTCCTTGTCCGGCCGCGCCAGCTTGGCGCCGAGCCCGCCAGCGAGCTCGTAACCCATGCACGAAAATCCGTATTCCATGTGGTAGCTGCCCGGCACCGTCGCCGGCCAGAGCTTGTGAAGTTCGCCCGGCAGACCGCCGGCAGCGCAGAGCACGATGCTGTTTTCGCCGCCGATCGTGCGGGCCACCGCGCCGATAACCTGCGCGTCGGAGGGGAGGGTGGCGTTTGTCGTCGCCATCGCCTTGGTGGCAGCCTCCATCCAGCGTGTCTTTTCAAGCGCTGCTCTCTCGGCGAGCGCTGCAGGGGCTTTCCATCCGGCAAGCCCGGCAGACAGAGCCTTTAGCCCCTCGCGCGCATCGGCAACCAGCGCGTGGGAATCATGCTTGGCAGCATCGAAGGCTGCGATGTTCAATCCCACCATCGAAAGCGCGTCGTTCTTGAACAGCGCCCAGGAGCCGGTGGTGAAATCCTGGCATCGGGTGCCGACGGCAATGATCAGGTCGGCATCCTCTGCAATCGCATTGGCCGCAGACGTACCGGTGACACCGACAGAGCCGAGCGACATCGCATGGCTCTCGTTGATCGCAGATTTTCCGGCCTGGGTGACGACGACAGGAATGCTGTGGGTTTCCGCGAATGAAGTCAGCTCGGCGGTCGCCTGCGAGTAGAGGACACCGCCGCCGGCGATGATGACGGGCTTCTCCGCTTTGCGGATGAGGGCAATGGCGTTGGCGAGTTCGTCGGCATCCGGCCGTGGCCGGCGCTGCGTCCAGACGTGCTCCTCGAAAAGGCTCACGGGATAGTCGAAGGCTTCTGCCTGGACATCCTGGCAAAGTGCCAGCGTCACCGGACCGCAGTCCTGCGGATCGGTCAGTACCTGCATGGCGCGCTTCAGGGCCGAGATGATCTGCTCCGGCCGGGTAATCCTGTCGAAATAGCGAGAGACCGGGCGGAACGCGTCGTTGGCGGAAACCGTGCCATCGCCGAAATCCTCGATCTGCTGCAGCACCGGGTCCGGAGCACGGTTGGCAAACACGTCGCCGGGGAGGAACAATACGGGTATGCGGTTGACATGGGCCACGCCTGCCGCCGTCACCATGTTGAGTGCGCCGGGGCCGATCGAGGTCGTGCAGGCCATGAAGCGCTGGCGAACGCTGGTCTTGGCGTAGGCAATCGCCGCATGCGCCATGCCCTGTTCGTTGTGGGCACGGTAGACCGGCAATTCGTCCCGGATCTGGTAGAGCGCTTCGCCAAGTCCGGCGACATTGCCGTGCCCGAAGATCGCCCATACGCCGCCGAAGATCTGCACCTTCTGGCCGTCGATGACGGTCATCTGCTTCGTCAGGAACTGCGCGACAGCCTGCGCCATCGTCAAACGGATCGTCTTGCCCATCGGGCGCCTCCCAGTTTTCTTCTTTTCCAGTCCGCGGGTCTACAGCCCGCGCGTCTTAAGCCAGGCCTCGGTCAGATGCCGGAAACGGCCGGCCATGTCGGCAATCGCCGCCTCGTCGTCGATCTCGCCAGCAAGCCAGTTGCGCGCCGCTTCGGCAAAGATCGTCCGGCCGACGGCAAAGCCCTTGACCGACGGTGCTGCGAGCGTCGCCTCGAAACCTTTCAGCAGTTCCTCGGCTGGCGCCTCCAGTCCCAAAAGCACGATGCCGCGGCAGAGCGGATCGTTGCCGGTCACCACCGCCTCGATGTTCTTCCAGGCGGCACGCGACGCCTGCGGCTCCAGCTTCCACCAGTCCGGCTTTATGCCGAGGTCATAGAGCTCCTGCATCGCCGTCGAGATCGTGTTGTCGTCGAGCGGTCCGTTCTTGCCGGCGATAATCTCGACCAGCAATTCGCGACCGACCTTTCGCGCCGCGTCGAACAACGTGCGCAGCTTCTCCTGCTGCTCGGCCTTCAACTCCGCCGGATCGTCCGGATGATAGAAGCAAAGGCACTTGATGCAATGGTCGACAGGCCATTCCACGAGTTGCGAGCCGATATCCTGGCTAAATTCGAATCGCAGTGGCTTTGACCCGGGCAATTCGACCGGCCGGCCAATCCATGAGAAGTTTTTGGTGGCAGCATCGAAGAAGGCGTCGCGCCCAAAACGTTCGTCGATCAGCATGCCGTAGCCCGGCCGTCCGTCGGCAACTCGCGCCGCTGCCGAAACCGCCAGCCGCTTGAAGGCATTGATTTGCTCGTAGGGGACGCCGAGTTCGTCGGCGACGCTGACCAGCTGCGAGCGGTGATCGATGGCCAGCGCCATCAGCAGCGGGATGTGACCTTTGCGGGTTGTTGCCCAGTGGATGTGGTTGAGGTCTTCGTCCTTGCGCAGTGCGCGCCGCCGGCTGCCGTGTTTAAGGAAGCTGTCGAGTTCGGCCCAGGTCGGATATTCCGGCGAGCAGAGCAGCCGCGATACGGCGAAGGCACCGCAGGCATTGGCCCAGGTGGCGCAGGTCTTGAGAGGCTCGTTCTTCAGCCAGCCCCGCAGAAAGCCGGACATGAAGGCATCGCCGGCGCCGAGCACATTGTAAACCTCGATTGGAAAACCGTCGCCGACGATGCCAGCTTCGAGGTCTTCGGAAATTGCGCCATCATAGACGATGCAGCCCATCGCGCCGCGTTTTAGAACGATGGTGGCAGCGCTGAGTTCGCGGATCGTCTTCAATGCGCCGAGCACGTCATCGGCGCCGGACGCGATGAGGATCTCCTCCTCGGTGCCGACGATCAGGTCGCAGTCAGGGAGCGTCTGCTTCATCTTGGCCGTGACGCGGTCGGATTTCACGTAGCGCTCGAAACCTTCGGCATGGCCGGCAAGGCCCCAGAGATTGGGCCTGTAGTCGATATCGAAGACCACCTTGCGGCCATGCGCCTTGGCGACGCGGATCGCCTTGCGCTGGGCTGCCTCGGTGTTGGGTTGAGAAAAATGCGTGCCGGACACAAGCACTGCACCCGATGAAACGATGAAGTCTTCGTCGACATCGTCTTCCGTCAGCGCCATGTCGGCGCAATCTGAGCGGTAGAAGATCATCGGCGAGACGCCTTCAGCCTCTACCGCCAGCAGCACCAGCGCTGTCAGCCGCTGCTTGTCGGTGACGATGCCATCGGTAGCGACACCCTCGCGGGCCGATTGCCCGCGGATGAAGCGTCCCATCTGCTCGTCGCCAACGCGCGTGATCAACCCTGATTTCAGCCCAAGCCTGGCCGTGCCGATTGCGATGTTGGCCGGGCAGCCGCCAACGGATTTGGCGAAGGACGCGATGTCTTCGAGCCTGGAACCGATCTGCTGGCCATAGAGATCGACAGAAGAACGGCCGATGGCGATGACGTCGAGCGTCGGCTCCGGCCGCGCGCCGTTGTTGAGATTTGCCATTGATATCCTCCGTCAAGATTTCCGCCGGCATCTCCCGTTGCCAACGCCGTGCACCGATAATGAAACATCGGTTCCGTAATTTTGTCAATTCGGAATGTTTATTCCATTTTATGTTTTCCGGATTTTGCCATGGCCCACTTTCTGCGCTGCTCCGCGATGGCGACGGGGAAAGCCATGATCAATGCCATGGACGCCGATAACGAACGAAAGCCGGCAAAATCCGATTCTGCCACTTCGAACCAGTGGGTGGCGCAGGCGGCGAGCGGCGAGAATGCCGAATCGGTGATGGCAATGAGTGGTACGCCGCGGTCGACCAGCAGTTGGCTTTGCACCAGGCTTTCTGCCGCATAGGGCGAAAAACTGGCGGCAATGGCTGCATCGCGCGGCGTGGCGAACTGTACAAGCTCCGTATCGACCCCGTTCGGCGAGGCAACGATCTGGTGGCGGATGTTCAGCTTGGAAAACGCATAGGTCATGTGTGCCGTCAGCGGGTAGGAGCGTCGCTTGGCGATCAGGTAGATGGTTTCTGCTGCCGCAAGGATTTCGACCGACGTCGCGAAGGTGTCCGTCTGCACGGTTGCCGCCAGCCGGTTGATCGACTGGGTGGCAGAGGAAATAAACCCGGCAAGGATCGCCGCGTTCTCATCTTCTACGCGCGCCTCCTCCAGCGAGATCAGCCGCTCCTCGTAGCTGATTGTCCGGTCGCGCAGCCGTTCGCGGAAAATGCTCTGCAGATCGGAAAAGCCTTCATAGCCGAGATGGCGGGCCAGCCGCACCAGCGTCGAGGGCTGGACGTCGGACGCCGTGGCGATGCTGGCCGTCGTGCCAAACGCGATTTCATCGGGGTTGTTGAGGGCAAAGACCGCAACCTGCGCCAGCCGTTTCGGCATGGACGCCTTGCGCTCGATGATCGTGCTGCGCAGGCTTTCGAAATCGCGCGGCACCTTCGCCGGTATCGTCACGTCCTCACTCATTCCACGGCTTTCGTTTTTCCCGGTTTTCGGAACATATATTCCATCTGCAATGATACCGCATCTGCCGATTTCCGCCACAGGCAATTCAAGTGACTGAATTGCTTGCCGATTGTTGCAATCCTCTGGCATTTCACAAACGCCAGACTCGCAGCAAAACGATCCAGATGTTCCAAATCGTCCGGTATGACGCTTGATGGGCACCGCTGCGGTTGACGCTTTCGGGACGAGGCGATACGCCTTGCCTTTGAAGCGCGATGCGCGGCCGCTACGGCTTCGTGTCCCCAATTTCTGGAGGGCTTGCGTGACGGGTAGATTGGTCATTGTCGGAGCAGGGCAGGCCGGCTTTGCTGTTGCTGCCAAGCTGAGGGCTCTCAATGACACGCGGCCGATCACGCTGGTCGGCGCGGAAGAATCGCTGCCGTACCAGCGCCCGCCGCTGACGAAGAAATACCTGCTCGGCGAGATCAGCTTCGATCGCCTGATGTTCCGTCACGAGCACTGGTATGCCGAGCACGACATCGACATCCGTCGTGCGACCTGGGCCGAACAAATCCATCGCGACAAGAAGCAGGTCGTCATGCAGGACGGCAGCGCGCTCGACTACGAAACCCTGGTGCTGGCGACAGGCGCAACCCCGCGCCGACTTCCTGCTGCCATCGGCGGCGATCTCGAGGGCGTCTATGTCGCCCGGGACAAGCGCGACGCCGATCTCCTGTCAGGTGAAATGCGCGCGGGCCGCCGCGTCCTTATAATAGGCGGCGGTTATATCGGTCTCGAAGCAGCGGCAGTCGCCCGTCATCGCGGGCTGGAAGTCACCGTCATCGAGATGGCCGATCGCATCCTGCAGCGGGTTGCCGCCAAGGAAACCGCAGACATTATGCGGGTCATCCACGCAGACCACGATGTCGTCATCCGCGAGAAGACCGGCCTCAAGCGACTGGTGGGCAAGGACGGCCGTGTCGTTGCCGCAGAGCTCTCCGATGGTTCCACCCTCGACGTCGATTTCGTCGTCGTCGGCATCGGCGTCGCGCCGCTGGATCGTCTTGCCAAGGAAGCCGGCCTTGTGGTTGCCAACGGCATCGTCGTCGACGAATACGTCCGCACCTCCGACCCCAGCATCTATGCCGTCGGCGACTGCGCCGCGCTGCGCTGGCAGGGCGAATTGATCCGTCTCGAATCGGTACAGAATGCGGTCGACCAGGCAGAGGCTGCGGCCGCGATCATCGCCGGTGGCAACGAACCCTATGTGCCGAAACCGTGGTTCTGGTCCGATCAGTATGACGTCAAGCTGCAGATCGCAGGCTTCAACAAGGGCTACGACGATACGGTGCTACGGCATGGTGCCCGCGAAGGATCGGCTTCCGTCTGGTATTTCAAGGCCGGCCGGTTGATTGCTGTCGATGCGATCAATGACGCCCGCGCCTATGTCACTGGCAAAAAGCTCATCGACGCCGGCCAGACGCCCGATCGCGACCTGCTGGCCGACGCCGGCACCGACCTCAAGACCTTGCTCGGATAAGTGACGATGACCCTGCCACCCAATGCATTCAAGATCGCCCTGCGCGAGCGCCGCCCGCAGATCGGCCTCTGGGTGGCGATGGCCGATGCCTATGCCGCCGAGATCGCCGGCCATGCCGGTTTCGACTGGCTGGTCCTCGACGGCGAGCACGGCCCCAACGATCTTCGCAGTATAATGGCGCAGTTGCAGGCCCTCCAGGCCTCGCCGTCGGAACCGGTGGTTCGCCTGCCGACCGGGGCAAGCTGGATGATCAAGCAGTTTCTCGACATCGGCGCCCGCACGCTGCTCATCCCGATGGTCGATTCGGCCGAGCAGGCAGCAGAACTCGTTCGCGCTGTCCGCTATCCGCCGGACGGCATCCGTGGCATGGGCGCCGGCATCGGCCGCGCCTCGCGGTTCAACACCGTTGCCGGCTACGTTGCCGATGCAGGCAAGGATATCTGCCTCCTCGTCCAGGCCGAAACCCGCGCGGCGCTTGCCGACCTCGAGCGGATTGCCGGTGTCGAGGGCATCGATGGCATCTTTATAGGGCCTGCCGACCTTGCTGCCGACCTGGGCTTTCCGGGCAATCTCGAGGCGCCCGAGGTGCAGGACGCGATAGAGGCCGCCATAGCCACCATCGTCAAAGCGGGCAAACCGGCCGGAATCCTGACATTCAACGAGACCCTCAACCGCCGCTACCTGGAACTCGGCGCCACTTTTGTGGCCGTCGGCGCCGATGTCACCGAATTCTCCACGGCACTCCAGCGCCTTCGCCGACGCTACGGACCGGAACCGGAAAATGCCGAAGCCGGCCCACGCGGCTACTAGCCCTCGCACTCCCGGGGTTTAGCGCACAGCAAGACACTTTTCTGACGGCATTGGAAAAAAAACCTTGCCTTTGGAGCCTTTGCCCAATAGTCACGGCCTCGGAGAGGTGGCCGAGTGGCCGAAGGCGCTCCCCTGCTAAGGGAGTATACGTCAAAAGCGTATCGAGGGTTCGAATCCCTTCCTCTCCGCCATTCTTTCAAATGTGCGGATTTATCTAATCATTACAGCGTCTTACGTCCACAATTGTAGATTATTTGTGCCAAGCGCTTGTGCCAAAATATTCGTTCCATCGCCAAATCAGGCGATATCAACTGCGATCATCTAGTCCGGGACTGGGAATCATCCAATCGAAAGACCGGAACTCAGTAGTGCGGTCCCAGCGGTAATCGCAATTTCCCGAAGGCCTACACCTCAACGAAGATAGAGCAGAACTACAGTTCAGTTTCAAGGCGGCGTATCTTAACTAGGGTTGTAATGGTTCCCATGAAATTCCCGTTGGTGTAATTATCCTCTTGCTCCAGATATCAATGGCTATCGACGTGAGAGGCTTAAGTATTCGGGGTCAAGGTCAGTCGGTTGCCGTGGTCGAATGTAGACATCTTGTAAAAAGTAAAAGTCGCTGGGTGGAGATTGGACCTAGTGTGTTTTCTCAAGATGTATTAGCTATTTCCAAATGCTAAGATACTTTATCTCTTCCCTTTCGGTAATTATGAAGAAATCGTGCGGCCTTTTCCTAATCGCCGCAGTTATGCTTTGCACCTTTACGATTTCTACGCCTGCTAGTGAGAATGAGGGGTTTCCGGTAAGGATAGTAAGTCAGCCAAAGCCGTCCTTGGAAGATCTGGAAAGGGAGCGGCAGACTACCGCCCGACAGCAGGCCGATCTTACCGCTCAGCAAACCGTGGCATCAGCGACCGTTAGTTTGTCGATGTGGAGCAAGTGGCAGTTTATGCTTAGCCTTTTGGGAACTGCGGGAATTGCTATTTCGATAATCCTAGCTCGGGAGCAGATCAAAAGTGCTAAGCACGCCCTTGAGACCACTGAGCGGGCTTATGTGGTCGCTGGGGGGATACGTTACATATCGCATCCATCCCCAACTGGCCTGTTTTGGAGAATGCGTCCTTCTTGGATCAATCGAGGTGCTACGCCTACCCGTAAAGTTCGTGTCAGCGTTGGCTACGAGTTGCGAGACGATGATCTGCCAGGAGACTTTGATTTTGTGGGCAGCTTACCACCCCGCATTGCGACAGTTAATCTTCATCAAGACGGTGGGTCTATTGAAGCCAATCCTATTGACTACTATGCCTCGGATTTGCTTCTCATCGCTACAGGTAAAAGGCGGCTCTTCGTTTTTGGGCAATGCGACTATGAAGACGTTTTTGGTCGGTCTCACACGACGCGCTTCTGTGTAACTGCGATCAACATTACGGGAGATGTATCGATGCCGTACACGCCCGCCAACAATGTGGAAATTCCTTGGGCCGTTCTAGATAGGTTCAATTCTGATGACTGATTTCGTCAGTTTGGAGACAACACGCGCTGGCTTTCGGGTAAACCCAGCGTCCTCCTTTCGTTGTGGCCGGGAGGTGTAAGCCGCTCGATTGCCTTCCCCGCCTTTCTTTCGTAAAATACAAAAAAAGCCTGGCGGGAACCGAGCCTGTGTTGACGTTTGCTGCGGTGAAATATCGAGGCGAATGGTCTACACGCCCTATTTACAGGGCTTCTAGGCTTCTAGGGCTTTGCTGTAGCCTGTCGATGGCTAATTAGCCACTTTGGTCAGCCATTGAAATCCTTAGGTTCACCTCAGAAATCTCCGAGATCAACAGCAGCCTTGGGCCATTCCCTACTGCCTGTGACAGCTTCCGATACCTCGGTAACTGTAACGTCGGTTATCGGCGCTTACGCCGATGGTCAGCTCGTCGGTTTCGTGAATGGTGCGTGGGATGAGGCGTTCACGCCTTTATTCTCGACACCCGCGTCGCCCCTCGAATGCGAAGACAGGGGATTGCTACCGGCATGATAAAAGAGGCCACCAGTATTGCGCAGGAGCACGATGCAAGGTGGTTGAGTGTCAACGTCGAGCCGCAGCTGGTCTCACTCTACCGTAGTTGCGACTTCTGGCCGACGGAGGCGGGGCTTATAGAGCTGAAGTAATGACGTCCGCCGGACCGGATGCCTACCCCATGTCTGCACCCAAGCTCGAATCGCAGGCGGAATCGCACACACGATCCGAATCGACGTCCAGCGCATGTCCATTCCCCAACCGGGAATCGTTGCCGGGCTGTTTCCAAATGTTGCCGCCTGCCGTGGAAATGCCGTACATGTGGCAGGGTTTCCAGGGATTTTGTGCGTCGGCAGGTCTACCGAAAGACTGTGACGGGCCGGCGCGTCGGGGTTAAGTCCGTGCGAGATAAGGCTTTTTCTTAATAAAGGCTAAATAAACCACCCTTCATCTCACCGTTTTGTGTCCTTTCGGCAACATGAATTGGGGAAGGGTCCCCCCAAAACCCCCTTCCGGCAAGATGTCGATTGCGTGACGGCGCCCGTCGAGTATTTTCAACAACGGAAGCGAGGGCGTGATCGTCCACTTCTTGAAACATGGGGATGGGGCAGGGAATGCCTTCGGGTTAAAAATCCCAGACCCAATTGAAACTTTGAACTGGAGGTCAATCATGAACATCAAGAGCCTACTTCTCGGCTCCGCTGCTGCCCTCGCAGCAGTATCCGGTGCTCACGCTGCAGACGCTATCGTAGCTGCTGAGCCTGAGCCGCTTGAATACGTCCGCATCTGCGATGCATACGGCGCTGGCTACTTCTACATCCCAGGCACGGAAACCTGCCTCAAGATTGGCGGCATGGTTCGTACTGAAGCTCAGTGGCACAACCCATACGCTGTTGGCGATCGCTTCAAGCGCGGCACGGAATGGCACACTCGCGCTGAACTCAACGTCGACACGGCAACGGACACAGAATACGGTCCGCTGAAGACCAACATGGTTTACCGTTTCGACTCGACTGAAGGTGTCAACGACTCCAAGGTTCTGTTCGCAACGATCAGCCTCGGCGGCTTCATCGTTGGTAAGACGGACTCGCAGTACAATCAGTGGATTGGTTATGCTGGCAACGTCATCAACGACGACGTGATCGGCGATGGACCTTACGAGCTGAACCAGCTCTCCTACGTATACGACGGCGGCAACGGCTTCACCGGCGTTCTGTCGGTTGAAGACAGCCAGTCTGGCGACCTTGCAGTTGATCCGAACAATCCTGGCCGCGACATCTCTGACCACTACACACCTGACTTCGTTGCCGGCCTCGGCTACAAGACTGGCATGTTCGGTCTGAAGGTTGTCGGCGGCTACGACTCGGTTGTTGAAGAAGGCGCTGTCAAGGCTCGCCTCGACCTCGACTTCGGCACGTTCTCTGCCTTCTTGCTCGGCCAGTACAACACTGACGGCAACAAGATCAACCGCTACGCCAATGGCGACGCTAGCGGCGCTTCGACCGGCGATTGGCAGGTTTGGGGTGGCACGACTGTCAAGTTCAACGACAAGCTCGAGTGGAACACTCAGGTTTCGTATGCTGACAGCAAGACCTTCGAAGCTACGACAAACCTCAACGTTTTCGTTGCTAAGGGCTTCAAGATCCAGCCAGAAATCACCTACGTCAAGTACGACAACGCCGTTCTCGACGACAACACGTTCTCTGGTATCCTTCGCTTCCAGCGCACGTTCTAATTCAATACGACTTCGGTCGATTGAAAGGAGCCCGGCTTTCGAGCCGGGCTTTTTCGTTTTTGCTCTTTGTCTGTTCTCCAGGTCTTGTTTCCGCTGCCTTTTCCAGGCCGCGAGGTGATCAATCACCTTTCATGACGGAATTATCACAGTTTCGTGACGTGATTTTTGTGCAACGCACCAATCCAAAGCTTTGTCACAAACGGTGCCTGTTACGCATTGATATTTCATTGTTATATTCAATCGCTATGGTCTGCCCAGAACCGAAGCAGACGCGCTTTGGTTCTCCCCAAGGGGGGGTCACAAATACAGGGATGGGGTAGGGCACGCCGATTTTTCGGCGCGACGTCTCACGCCCAGTCGTCTTTTGATTGGAGCTAATTGCAATGAACATTAAAAGCCTTCTTCTCGGCTCGGCCGCTGCCTTCTCGGTAGTATCCGGTGCACACGCTGCCGACGCCATCGTCGCTGCTGAACCTGAGCCGCTGGAATACGTCCGCATCTGCGACGCTTACGGCGCGGGCTATTTCTACATCCCGGGCACGGAAACCTGCATCAAGATCGGCGGCAAGGTTCGCTCTGACGTCAGCTGGTACAACGCTTACAAGGCCGGCCAGGACGCTGCTGCTCGCGGCACATACTGGAAGACACGTGCCGAACTTTCGATCGACACTGCAAGTGACACTGAATATGGCGCCCTGAAGACTGACGCCGTTTTCCGCTTCGAGTCGGCCGAAGGTAACAACACCAACAAGCTTCTCTGGGCCAACATCAGCCTGGGTGGTTTCCTCGTCGGTAAGAATGACTCGGTCTACTCGACCTTCCTCGGCTACGCTGGCGACGTCATCAACGACGACATCATCGAATACGGCATCAACGGCACCGACGAACTGAACCAGCTGACCTACGCCTACGACTCTGGCACCGGCTTCACGGCTGTTGCTTCGCTCGAAGACAGCACCAACGGCACTGCAGCTGGCGCCAATGGCGAGAACAGCTCGGATCACTACGCTCCGGACGGCGTTCTCGGTCTCGGCTACAAGGCCGGCGCTTTCAACTTCCGCGTTGTCGGCGGCTACGACTCGATCGTCGAAGAAGGCGCTGTCAAGGCTCGTGTTGATGCCAAGTTCGGCGGCTTCACCGCCTTCCTCATGGGTGGCTACAACACCGATGGCAACAAGCTCAACAAGTATGCTGGTGCCGGTGGTGCTGGTATCGGTTGGGGCGACTGGGCTGTCTGGGGCGGCATTGGCCAACAGATCAATGACAAGCTGAAGGCCAACGTGCAGCTGGCCTACGACGACAAGAAGACGTTCGCAGCAACGGGCAACCTGAAGTTCAACCCGGTCAAGAACCTGCTCATCGAGCCGGAAGTCACCTACGTCAACTACGACAGCGTCAACAAGGACACCTGGTCTGGCATCATCCGCTTCCAGCGTTCGTTCTAATACTGAGTTGATCTAACCTCCTGTCAAAGAGATGGCCCGGTATCCCAGCCGGGCCATTTTCGTGCCGACAATTTCGAGTCGGTGAGCTCGGGAATTGGATCCCGGGCACAAACTCTGTGCCCGTCAGTCGGCGGGAAGGGTGGCGGACCTAACGAATCGGTAAGCCGCGAAAGGCCCCTTCAGCCGCGTCCGTGGATGAGGTCCTGCTCGATATCACTCTTCTGACCAAGCCGAGCCTTGTAGACCTCGTAGTTTTCCATCACCCTTTGCACATAATTGCGGGTTTCCGGAAAGGGAATGCGCTCGATCCAGTCGACGACTTCATCCATCGACTTGCCGCGCGGGTCGCCGTAGCGGCTGATCCATTCGGGCACTTTTTTCGGACCGGCGTTATAGGCAACGAATGTCAGGATATAGGATCCGCCGAATGCATCTATCTGCTCGCCGAGATAGTGCGAGCCGAGCGTCGCGTTGTAGCCGGCATCTTTCGTCAGGCGGTCGGCTGAATAAACGATCCCGTGGCGACCGGCCACAGCCTTGGCGGTCTTCGGCAGCAGTTGAAGCAATCCACGGGCATCTGCGGACGACACGGCCTGCGGATTGAAGGCGCTTTCCTGTCGGGCGATGGCATAAGCCATGGCCTTTCCGGAGCCAGCGATATTGGCATCGTCTGGAATGACGCCGATCGGAAAGGCAAGCGCTGCGACATCGACGCCGCGTCCATAGGCGATCTTGCCGACTTGCAGCGAAAGCTGGTGATTGCCGGACTGCTCGGCGCTGGCCGCAAGCAGCGCGATCTCGCCCGGGCTTTGCAGCTGTTGGGCTAGCGCGCGGTAAAGACTGTCGGCGCGCCAGCCATTGCCGGCTGCCTCTAGGCGCGCGATCGCCAGCACCGCTTCTCGCGATTGAAAGCGCTGCCGGTCTTCCGGCGATGGCGATGGGTAGGTCACGTCCAGCATCTGCCGTCCGAGCTTTTTCGCGGCAAGCTGACCGTAGAACGTGCTCGGAAGGGCGGCGGCCTTCGCATAGAAATCACTGGCCTTGCCCGGGCCGCCGGCTTCCGCCGCGCGTCCCAGCCAATACCAGGCACGAGAGACGGAGATCGGTCCGTTCGACACGCCGAGGATTTTGCGAAAATGCGTTGCTGCCGTGGAGGGATCCTTCAGGCCGCGCAGCGCATACCAGCCTGCATGGAACTCCGCTTCGCCGACATCGACCGGGGTGACGGCGACGTTGTCGTCGGCAATTCTGTATGCAGCCTTGTAGTTACCTTGGTCGACAAGGCCGCGGCTGACGATTCGCTGCTCGTCCCACCACTGGCTCGCGTCGATCAGCAGGCTGCGATCGCGCGGCATTCGCGCCAGCAGGGCTGCAGCCGTATCGTAGTTTTCCTTGCGGCGCTCAAATTCGACCCGCATGAAGAGATAGGCCGGATCGCTTTTCCACTGCGTCGAGATGTTGGCAAGCAGGCTCGCAGCCTTGGGGCTTCGATCGTTGACAGCTGCCCATGCAGTATAGAGTGATTGTGCCTTGCCTAGATCGCCAAAACGCTTCGCCTGCGCCGTCTTGCTTCGGTAGAGCAACAGATCCATGCGTGCTTTTTGGTCGGCGGGGCTGAGCAGGCCGCCAAAAGCTGCCAGATATTTGTCCTCGAGCGATGCGTCCAGCGTCTGGTTTCGCCAGACGTTGCGGATATAGGCGGCTGCCTGGGCGGGCTTTCCAACGGCAATGAGGGCCTTTGACAACACGAATGCACCTTCCGGCGTTTCCGGTGCGGTCTCTCCGAAGGCAGCGAGCACCTCGGCCGTGGACGGATTCTCGTTGTAGATCGCCCGCTCGGAGAAGCCACGCAGACTGGCGAGCCCCGGCCAGCCCGCAAGCTCTTGCGAGGCGGAAGCGATTTCGGCGGACGGTATCCCGGTCTGTCCCGACGTGGCAATTGCCCAGGTGAGGATGTGGCGGTCCAGCGTTCCGCGCGCCATGCCATTGCGGACGGCGATGGCCTGCAGCGGCTTCCGGTTCGACAGCGCGTCGAGGCCAGCCTTGAGATCGGCGCTCGCAGGCGCGATGTTGGAAGCGCGTGGAATAGAACCAGTCGTCAGCGGATCGTTCGGAATTGCCATGGCGACTGATGTCTGCGGCTGCCCGGCCGGATCAGGGGCGCTTTCAATCGGCAGCCCGGCCGCAAGACAGCCCCAGGCAATGGCAAGGCCTGTGGCGGACACGACCAGGATCGATTTGTTCATCCGGCTACTCACGCGAATTCAGATCCCCTCAATCTGCCGAAAGCCATCTTAACGAAACCTTAGCGCATGCACGAATTATCGATCTAACATGATACCGGAATTTGCAAACGAAGCCATAAAGCGCGCTTGTCGGAGCCAGATGGCCGCTTTATGGTGCGCAGATTCATAACCAAGGATTGCGGCCGAAGCGTGAAATGCCAGGCCTTGAGGAGTTTGCATGTTCAGGGGATCCATTCCCGCTCTCGTTACGCCCTTCACCGCTGCGGGCGCCGTCGACGAAGCTTCTTTTGCCTCGCACGTAGAATGGCAGATCACCGAGGGGAGCACCGGGCTTGTCCCTGTTGGCACCACCGGCGAATCGCCGACCCTGTCGCACGCCGAGCACAAGCGCGTCGTCGAGCTGTGCATCGAGGTCGCCGCCAAGCGCGTGCCCGTCATGGCAGGCGCGGGATCCAACAATACGCGCGAAGCGATAGAACTGGCACAGCATGCCGAAAAGGTTGGCGCGAATGCAGTCCTGGTCGTCACGCCCTATTACAACAAGCCGACGCAGAAGGGGCTCTATGCTCACTTTTCGGCGATTGCCGAGGCCGTTAAGCTACCGATCTACATCTACAATATTCCAGGTCGCTCTGTCGTCGACATGACGCCTGAAACCATGGGTGCGCTGGCTAAGTCCTATGGGAATATTGTCGGCGTCAAGGATGCGACCGGCAAGATCGAGCGCGTTTCCGAGCAGCGCATCACCTGCGGCAATGATTTTCATCAGCTGTCGGGCGAGGATGCGACCGCTCTCGGCTTCAACGCCCATGGCGGGGTCGGATGTATTTCGGTGACGGCAAACGTCGCGCCGCGCCTCTGTGCCGAGTTACAGAAGGCGACCCTTGCCGGCGACTACAAGGCGGCGCTTTCGATCCAGGACCGGTTGATGCCGCTGCACAAGGCAATCTTTCTCGAGCCCGGTCTCTGCGGTGCAAAATATGGCCTGTCGCGTCTGGAGCGGATGAGCCGCCACGTTCGCTCGCCGCTGCTGTCTACGCTGGAACCGGGTACGGAAGCAGCGATCGATGCTGCGATGCGCCACGCCGGCCTGCTGAATTGATAGCTTGAGGCGAAGGCGGCGGCGTTCGTCGCCGTCGCGTCTTCACAATCCGGTCATACTCCCCTATCTAGGGCCCTGAACATCACTGCGGCCCGCATTTTCTCATGTTTGAGCGCCGCCGGTACCCGAGGGACGGAACAACAGATCATGGCACCCAAAGGCAGCCAACGCGTCGTCAAGAAGGTTGTCGCCGATAACCGCAAGGCTCGCTACAACTATGAGATCCTCGATACCTATGAAGCCGGCATCATGCTCATGGGCACCGAGGTGAAGGCGTTGCGCGACGGCAAGGCGAATATCGCGGATAGTTATGCCTCGGACGAAGGCGGCGAGATCTGGCTGATCAATTCCTATCTGCCGGAATATCTGCAGGCCAATCGCTTCAACCACGAGCCCCGCCGTCGCCGCAAGCTGCTGCTGACCGCCCGCGAAATCAACAGACTTCGCGTCGGCATCAATCGTGAGGGCATGACCCTCATTCCGCTGAAAATCTATTTCAACGATCAGGGCCGCGCCAAGCTCGAACTGGCTCTTGCCAAGGGCAAGAAGCTGCACGACAAGCGACAGACGGAAAAAGAACGCGACTGGAACCGCCAGAAGACCCGAATTCTGAAGGACAACGGCTGATGCAGATGGTGAGGCTGACCGTCGGCGACCTGGTCTTCGTCGCTCGTTTCGAGAACAAGAAGGCGCCTCGGACCTGCAAGGCATTCCAGGCTCTGCTGCCCTTCGTCAATCAGACGATCCACTCGCGCTGGAGCGGCGAAGCGGTCTGGGTACCTCTCGGCGATTTCGAGTTCGGCGTCGGTTTCGAAAACCACACCACCCATCCGTCACGCGGCGATATCCTGCTTTATCCCGGCGGCCACAGCGAAACGGAGCTGCTTTTCGCCTATGGCAGCTCGTCATTTGCCAGCAAGATGGGCAGTCTTGCCGGAAACCATTTCCTCACCGTCGTCGAAGGCGCTGAGCACCTGCCGGAGATGGGCCGCCGTGTTCTCTGGAACGGCGCGCAGCCAATCCGCTTCGAACCCATTGGCTGACCGTCTAACGCAGTCTCTCTAGCCAGGCGGATACGGATATCGTCGACCGAACTATTCTTCCTGTTCGGCCGTCGGTGACGCGTCCACAAGCCGTGCCGGTCTTTCGGACGGATCCCTGCCGATCTCGGATTTCAGCGAGACCAGGTCGATGAAGTGATCGGCCTGCCGACGAAGGTCGTCGGCGATCATCGGCGGCTGGGTCGCCATCGTCGAGATGACGGAAACCTTGCGTCCGCGACGCTGCAGCGCTTCGACAAGCGTCGTGAAATCGCCGTCCCCGGAGAAGATCACCATGTGATCGACAGTCTCGGACTGCTCCATGGCATCGATGGCCAGCTCGATATCCATGTTGCCCTTTATCTTGCGGCGTCCCATGGAGTCGGTGAATTCCTTGGCGGGCTTCGTGACCACCTTGTAGCCGTTGTAGTCGAGCCAGTCGATCAGCGGCCGTATGGAGGAATATTCCTGGTCCTCGATCAGCGCAGTGTAATAGTACGCGCGCAACAGGTAGCCGCGTTTCTGGAACGCTTTCAGCAGCTTGCGATAATCGATGTCGAAGCCGAGACTTTTGGAGGCGGCGTACAAATTCGCGCCGTCAATGAAGAGTGCAATTTTCTCGCGAGGGTCAAACATGGCTGGTTTATCCATTGCTGCAAAAAGAAAACACTAAAAGGCAATCAAAACAAAGCCTTATCGCTAAAATATAGAAACAGGTCGCTTAATTCACGAATTGTTCATATAAGGAGATTTAGGGCAGGATTCCAGTTATTCCAAGCAACTCTGGATTGAAATGAAAAATTCAATTTCCGTTTCCTCGTCCAGCAGCGGTTGTTATCTGTCGCCTTGCGAGGAAAAACTTGAATTTGCCGCCGTTTGATTGTATCCGGCATCCTAATTCCATACATGTCGACGACATCACGACCGTAAAGGACAGGCAATGGCCCGTGTCACCGTAGAAGATTGCATTGATAAGGTAGAGAACCGGTTCGAGCTTGTTTTGCTCGCCAGCCATCGCGCCCGGCTCGTCTCCCAGGGTGCAGCGATCACCATCGACCGCGACAATGACAAGAACCCCGTGGTTGCCCTTCGCGAAATCGCCGACGAGACCCTGTCTCCAGACGATCTGAAGGAAGACCTGATCCACTCGCTGCAGAAGCACGTCGAAATCGATGAGCCTGAGCCAGATCCGGCAACTCTTGCCGCCGCTGGTTCTTCTTCCGAGGAAGACGACGACAAGCCGGAAGCTGTAACCTTCGACCAGATGTCGGAAGAAGAGCTGCTGGCCGGCATCGAAGGCCTTGTACCGCCGGAAAAGAGCGACGATTACTGATCGTCAATCTTGATGCTCCGCGTTGGAGCTATATGATGGTGAAATGTCTGTGCGCCAGTCATCCGATTGGCGCGCTTTTCTTTTTACCGGAGTAGCGTTGGATGATGCGGCAATACGAGCTTGTAGAGCGAGTTCAGAAGTACAAGCCCGATGCCAACGAAGCGCTTCTGAACAAGGCTTATGTCTATGCGATGCAGAAGCATGGACAGCAGAAGCGCGCCAGCGGCGATCCATATATTTCCCATCCGCTGGAAGTCGCTGCGATCCTGACGGATATGCATCTCGACGAATCGACGATTGCGGTCGCCCTCCTGCACGATACCATCGAAGACACGACGGCAACGCGGGCCGAAATCGACGAGCTTTTCGGTGAGGACATCGGCCGGCTGGTCGAGGGGCTGACGAAGATCAAGAAGCTCGATCTCGTCACCCGCAAGGCAAAGCAGGCTGAAAACCTCCGCAAGCTGCTGCTCGCCATCTCCGACGATGTGCGCGTATTGCTGGTGAAGCTCGCCGACCGCCTGCACAACATGCGCACGCTCGACCACATGCCGGCAGACAAGCGCGCCCGCATCTCGGAAGAGACGATGGACATCTATGCGCCGCTTGCCGGGCGCATGGGTATGCAGGATATGCGCGAGGAACTGGAGGAACTGTCCTTCCGCCATATCAATCCGGAAGCACACGACACAGTCACCAAGCGCCTCGAGGAGTTGTCGCAACGCAACGAGGGGCTGGTCAAGAAGATCGAAACCGAGTTGCGCGATCTCCTGGTCGCCAACGGCCTCGACAATGCCGTCGCCAAGGGCCGGCAGAAGAAGCCCTATTCCGTCTTCAGAAAAATGCAGTCGAAGTCCCTGTCGTTCGAGCAACTGTCGGATGTCTATGGCTTTCGTATCATCGTTGACGATCTGCCTGCGTGCTACCGGGCTCTCGGCATCGTCCACACGCGCTGGCGCGTCGTTCCCGGTCGTTTCAAGGATTACATCTCCACGCCCAAGCAGAACGACTACCGTTCGTTACACACCACCATCGTCGGCCCGTCGAGCCAGCGCATCGAGCTGCAGATACGCACCCGGCGCATGAACGAGATTGCCGAATACGGCATTGCAGCTCACGCGCTCTACAAGGATCAGAACGCGGCGGAAGGTGATCTGCTGTCGCGTGAAAGCAACGCATACTCATGGCTGCGCCGCACTATCGAGGCATTGGCGGAAGGTGACAGTCCGGAGGAGTTTCTTGAGCATACCAAGCTCGAACTGTTCCAGGATCAGGTCTTCTGTTTCACGCCGAAGGGCAAGCTTATCGCGCTGCCGCGCGGCGCAACGCCGATCGACTTTGCCTATGCCGTGCATACCAACATCGGCGATACGACAGTCGGTGCCAAGATCAATGGTCGGATCATGCCGCTCGTCACACGGCTTGCAAACGGCGACGAGGTCGAGATCATTCGCTCCGGCGTACAGGTGCCTCCCGCCGCCTGGGAAGAGATCGTCGTTACCGGCAAGGCGCGCGCCGCCATCCGTCGCGCCACCCGCATGGCCATCCGCAAGCAATATGCCGGCCTCGGCTACCGCATCCTCGAGCGTACATTCGAGCGCGCCGGCAAGATATTTACCCGCGACGCCCTCAAACCGGCGCTGCACCGGCTTGGCCAAAAGGATGTCGAGGATGCCATTGCTGCCGTCGGGCGAGGGGAGATGTCGTCGCTTGACGTGCTGCGCGCGGTCTATCCTGACCACCAGGACGAACGGGTGACGGTTAAGCCTGCCGGCGACGAGGGCTGGTTCAATGTCCGCAGCGGCGCCGGTATGATTTTCAAGATACCTGGCCAGAGCAAGGTCGCCGATCTCGCCAATGCCGGCATTGACGACCTCGAAACCCTGCCGATCCGCGGACTGGCTGCCGACGTGGCCGTACATTTCGCGCCGACGGGTGCAGTGCCCGGGGACCGTATCGTCGGTATCCTCGAGAAGGGCCGGGGAATCATCATCTATCCCATCCAGTCGCCTGCGCTGCAACGCTTCGACGACCAGCCGGAATGCTGGATCGACGTGCGCTGGGATCTCGACGAGGCCAACAAATCGCGGTTCACCGCCCGCGTGCTGATCAATGCTCTCAACGAACCCGGCAGCCTTGCCAAGATCTCGCAGACAGTCGCCGACATCGACGTCAACATCCGTATCTTCAATACCGTGCGTGTTGCAGCCGATTTCACCGAGATGGCACTCGATGTCGAAGTCTGGGATCTGCGCCAGCTGAACCAGATGTTGCTGCAGTTGAAGGACCTCGACTGCATTGCCACGGTTAAGCGGCTTTATGAATAATTAACCGCGTCGCAGGTGCCGGAGGCGCCATGTGCATCTTTTATGATCGTTTCTTAGTCATTTTGTCGCAGGTAATGGCCTACATATGCATAGAATGCATGGCTGCACTGGTAATCGGGCGTTGGTCATTAACGCCTGCACGAGCTATATTCACCTCATCGAAAGAAACAAACCAGATGAGGAAATGACAATGTTTGGTCCCTTCAAGAAATTCGCCCGCGCCCTCCGCGTTCCTAGTGTTGAAGAACGCGAAATGGCTTACCTTAACGGTTCTAACGACCGCTTTGATCTTGAGTATCGTCAGCGTCAAGTCGACCGTGGTGCATTCCGCAACCGTTAATCGACAGTAGACTTACGAAATGGGAAAGGCGGCGTGCAAATGCAACGCCGCTTGCGAGTGGTAAAACACTTGCACCACTCGCTAAAAGAAGCGCATGAGCGCTCTTGTCATCGCGGCTTCGCCTGCACTAGATATGCCGCATGTTATTTCGCCGAAGAAAACCACAGAAGCTAACTGAAAAGCTGCGCGACATGGTCTGGCCCCGCAAGGGCTTCATGCGTCCTGTCCGCTATTTCCAGAGACGCATCGTTCGCCTCAGTGCTTCCCCGCATGCCATTGCGGCTGGTTTTACTGCAGGCATCCTTGTTTCATGGACGCCCGTGATCGGTGTACATATCGTCATCGCTTTCGTGCTGGCTTACATCGTTCGCGGCAACCTGCTTGCAGCAACCCTCGGCTGCCTTGCGGCCGGCAATCCTTTTACCTACCCCTTCATTTGGGCCATCACCTGGGAGATCGGGCACCTGATCCTCGGGCGCGATAGCGGCAACCAGGGCGGATCCATCGACCTCCCGGCGCTGTTCCACCAGCTCGACGTCTGGCAATTGTGGGATGTCGTCCTGAAGCCGATGCTGATTGGCGCCATTCCCCCTGCCATCGTCTCTGGTGTCATCGTCTACAGCATCACGTTCTACGGTGTCCGGGGCTTTCAGCGCCGCCGCAAGGCACGGCTTATGGAGCGCGCCCGCGACCGCGTCACGCTTGCAGTCGAGAATGCATCCAGCGTCTAGGCGCAAGGTATCGCGTCTACCAGGAGATCCGGCATGATCATCGGCATCGGCAGTGATTTGATCGACATCCGTCGGGTCGAAAAATCCATCGAGCGCTTCGGAGAGCGTTTCACCGGACGTTGCTTTACCGCCCTCGAACGCCAGAAATCCGACGGCCGCAAGAACCGTGCGGCGTCTTACGCCAAACGTTTCGCGGCGAAGGAGGCCTGCTCGAAGGCCCTTGGCACGGGGCTTGCCCAGGGCGTGTTCTGGCGCGACATGGGCGTCGTCAATCTCCCGAGCGGCAAGCCGACCATGCAATTGACGGGCGGAGCTGCCGATCGCCTTGCCGCGATGATGCCGGCTGGCCACAAGCCCGTCATTCACCTGACCATCACCGACGACTTTCCGTTGGCTCAAGCCTTTGTGATCATCGAGGCTGTGCCCGCGACATCCTGATGCCTTGCTTCAGTCGCTTTTCATGCGGGTGGCATTGCAGCAGTGATATGAAGCGGCTAGAGAGTGCCTGACAGTCAATTGCGCCGGTGGGGTGCAAAAAAGGAATAAGACTTCGTGTCCGAGAAAGCCGTAAAGCAGCCGAATGCCCTGTGGGAAAACGTCAAAGTCATCGTTCAGGCATTGCTCCTGGCAATGGTGATCCGGACGGTGCTTTTCCAGCCCTTCACCATCCCGTCCGGCTCGATGATGCCGACGCTGCTTGTGGGCGACTATATCTTCGTCAACAAGTTCGCATATGGCTATTCGAAGTACTCCTTACCGTTCTCGCCCAATCTCTTCAGCGGACGGATATTTGCAAGCGAGCCGAAGCGCGGCGATGTCGTCGTCTTCCGGTTCCCGCCCAATCCCGAGATCGATTACATCAAGCGCCTTGTCGGCTTGCCGGGCGACCGCATCCAGGTCAAGGACGACCTTCTCTATATCAACGGCCAGGCCGTGCCGCGCGCGCCGGACGGCAGCTTCACGTCGGATTACAAGCAGGATCCAGGCGAAGACGTTCCGGTGTTCCGCGAAACCTTCGACAATGGCAAGACGTTCGACACGCTCGACCAGTCGCCTGTGTCGCGTGGCGACAACACGCAGGAGTTCGTCGTTCCGCCAGGTCATTATTTCATGATGGGCGACAACCGCGACAACTCGCTGGATAGCCGTTTCGACGTTGGTTACGTGCCGGCTGAAAACCTTGTCGGTCGCGCAAGCGTCATCTTCTTCTCGCTGGGCAATGACACCTCCTTCCGCGAAATCTGGAAGTGGCCGAGCAACATGCGCTGGAACCGCATCTTCAAGGTCGTGCAATGACCAAGCTACAGGCACTTTCGTCGGCCGACCGTGCCAGACTTGAGGCAGCGATTGGTCACGAATTTGCCGAAAAGGAACGCCTCGACCGCGCGCTGACGCATGCCAGTGCGCGCACGGAAAAAGGTGCCAACTACGAGCGCCTCGAATTCCTCGGGGATCGGGTGCTCGGCCTTTGTATCGCCGAGCTTCTGTTCAGCACCTTCGGCAAGGCGGACGAGGGTGAACTCTCGGTTCGCCTCAATCAGCTTGTCAGCGCCGAAACCTGCGCGCAGGTGGCCGACGAGATGGAATTGCATCTGTTCATTCGCACCGGTGCCGACGTCAAGAAAACGACGGGCAAGCGGATGCTCAACGTCCGCGCCGACGTCGTCGAAAGCCTGATTGCCGCGCTCTATCTCGAGGGTGGCCTGGAGGTGGCGCGGAAGTTCATTTTGCGCTATTGGGAGGGGCGGGCCATTCGCGCCGATGGCTCCCGGCGCGATGCCAAGACAGAATTGCAGGAATGGGCCCACGCAAAGTTTGCCGTCAGTCCGGTTTACCGGATTGAAGACCGCAGCGGACCGGATCATGATCCCCGCTTCACGGTGACGGTAGAGGTGGCGGGAACAAAGCCTGAGACTGGGACAGATCGCTCCAAGCGCGCCGCCGAACAGGTGGCCGCGACCAAGATTCTGGAGCGCGAAGGCGTATGGCAGAGTTCGTCTGCCGGAAAATGACGGAAAAAATGACCGAAACTGAAGACACAAGCGCTGTTGACGGCGTGGCCGTAGCCGATGAACGCCCGACACGCTCGGGCTTCGTCGCCTTGATCGGGCCGACCAACGCCGGCAAGTCGACCCTCGTCAACCGCTTTGTCGGTGCCAAGGTGTCGATCGTCAGCCACAAGGTGCAGACGACGCGCGCGATCGTGCGTGGTATCGCGATCCACGACCGCACCCAGATCGTCTTCATGGATACGCCCGGCATCTTCAAGCCGCGCCGCCGGCTGGACCGCGCCATGGTGACGTCTGCTTGGGGCGGCGCCAAGGATGCCGACCTGATCATGCTGCTGATCGACAGCGAGCGCGGTCTTCGCGGCGATGGCGATGCCATCCTCGAAGGCCTGAAAAACGTCTATCAGCCGAAGATCTTGGTGCTGAACAAGATCGACCAGGTCAAGCATGAAGACCTGCTGGCGCTGGCGCTGGCTGCCAACGAAAAGATCCCCTTCACCCAGACCTTCATGATCTCGGCCGAAAAGGGCCACGGTTGCGACGATGTCATGGACTATCTGGCAAAGACACTGCCGGAAGGTCCGTGGTACTATCCGGAAGACCAGATTTCCGATCTGCCGATCCGTCAGCTGGCCGCTGAAATTACCCGCGAAAAGCTGTTCCTTCGCCTGCATCAGGAGCTTCCCTATTCCTCGCATGTCGAGACGGAGAAGTGGGAAGAGCGCAAGGATGGTTCGGTGCGCATCGAGCAGGTGATCTACGTCGAGCGCGATAGCCAGAAGAAGATTGCACTCGGCAAGGGCGGCGAAACGATCAAGGCTATCTCGAGCGCATCCCGCAAGGAACTCGGCGAAATCCTGGAGCAGACGGTTCATCTCTTCCTGTTCGTCAAGGTCCGTGAAAACTGGGGCGACGATCCGGCCCGGTTCCGAGAAATGGGGCTGGATTTCCCGAAGTGACCCTCACTTTGGTACTCCACCCACAGGCTTCCTAACGGCGGGTCCGGACGGTCTCGCAGCAAGTTGCAAAGTTAGCTATGAGCAAGACCGCCAATACGAATGATACCCGGACCCCATGCGAGCTTTGCCCGCTGAGGGCGAAGCCGAGTTTTCGGGAGTTCGATGCCGACGAGCTCGATTTCGTCTCGCATTTCAAGCGTGGCGAACTCGCCGTCGATGCGGGCGCGACAATCCTCGTCGAGGGTTCGCACAGCGCCCACCTTTTCACCGTGCTTTCCGGCTGGGCCTTTCGCTACAAGGTCCTGGAAGACGGTCGCCGCCAGATCCTTAATTATGTCATGCCCGGTGACCTTCTAGGTCTGCAGGGAACGATCATGGGCGAGATGCAGCACTCTGTGGAGGCACTTTCGCCGGTGACGCTCTGTGTGTTCGAGCGCGACAAACTGATGACGTTGTATAACAGGCATCCATCACTGGCATACGACCTGACATGGATCGCGGCACAGGAGGAGCGCATCCTCGATGAGCACCTGCTCAGCATCGGCCGGCGTTCGGCGCTGGAAAGGGCGGCCTATTTGCTGGCCTATCTGCATCAGCGTGTAAGTGCCATCGAGCTGTTCAGCGGCAGGACTGTGCTGCCTGTCACCCAGCAGCATATTGCCGACACTCTGGGTCTTTCGATTGTTCACACCAACAAAACGCTGAAGAAACTCGCCGAGCGCAAATTGATTCGCTGGCAGGAGCGCGGTTGCGACGTGCTGGACGGGCAAGGATTGGCCGATCTGGCGGAATGGAGCGGGATAAGCGGAGGTAAACGCCCATTCATTTGATATCCGAATGAAAATACATGTCTTTTTTAAATGCTTAACCGCAGGAAACAGCATAGGTAGAGCGGGTCGTTAATTATAGGCGTTTGCACAACTATGGTAAGATGGCCCGAAACGACTACAATAGAGGGAAGGCAAATGCCTTCCATCGACATGGCTGCGCGGAACGCCGGAGACCAAGATGAGACTTCTACTGGCAGACTGCGCTTCGCACCGGCCTTCTTGGCAAGAAAGATGCCAATGATTCCGCAGCGCGTTCTCGTTCTCGAAGACAATCTTATCATTGCGATGGAAGCGGAGGAAATCCTTCGTGAAATCGGCTCGACCAAGGTCGAGCTGGCGTCGAACCTCGACGAAGCTTTGGCAGCGATTAACCTCGGCCAATATGATCTGGCTCTTCTCGACGTCAATCTTGGCGAAGCGATGAGTTTCAATTTTGCAAGGCTCCTGACGGAGCGCGGCATCCCCTTCGGTTTCGTCAGCGGATACTCCGATACGCAGGAGTTCCCAGATGACCTGCAGGATGCGCCACTGCTGGTGAAGCCGTTCGACGAACGGGCCATGCTACAGTTCCTGGCGAAGATGTTTCCGGCCACCGTCTGAAGCGGTTCTCGTGACAGCCTGCCTGCTTTCCACTAGACTTGTGTCTTCATAGGAACGAGTGCGTCGGATGCAGTGGCAGGACCAAGCCATCATTTTGGGTATCAAGCGCCTTGGCGAATCGAGTGTGATCGCCGAGGTGATGACCCATGGCCATGGTCGACATCTGGGGCTCGTCCGCTCCGGCCGCTCGCGTTCGATGCAGCCTGTGCTGCAGGCCGGGAACCAGGTCGAAGTCACCTGGCGCGCGCGGCTGGACGAGCATCTCGGCGAATTCCGCGTCGAGCCAGTGCGGCTCCGCGCAGCCCGGCTGATGGAAACCGCGACGGCGGTCTACGGGGTGCAGGCAATGGCAGCACTTCTTCGGCTGCTGCCCGAGCGCGACCCCCATCCTCACCTCTACAACGCGCTCGACGTCATTCTGGAGAACCTGCATGATCCCGCCGATGCCGGCGAGCTTTTCGTGCGTTTTGAATTGGCCGTCCTCAACGACCTCGGCTTTGGCCTCGATCTGGCGGAATGCGCTGCGACCGGCGTGAGGGAAGACCTCGTCTACGTTTCTCCGAAGTCGGGCAGGGCCGTCAGCCGGGCTGCAGGTGCTCCCTGGGCAGACAAGATGCTGGCGCTTCCGGCCTTTCTGGCTGTCGGCAACGGCAAGGCGGCGGACGGGGAAAGTCTGGCCGCTGCGTTTCGCTTGAGCGGCTTCTTCCTCCACCGCCACGTCTACGAGCCGCGGGGCATCGATATCGGCGCAACCCGCCACGGTTTCGTCCAGTCGGCACTGAAGGCGCTGGACAGGGCAGCAGCAGCTGAGCTTGAAGAATCCCCCCAAGCGGTTCCGCTTTAGACCGGTGCGCCACTCACCGTCGCTTGAACGCCCAGCCTTCGCTGCGCTCTTCGATGATCTTCACGAGGTTGCCGACCTCGATCATGCCTTCACCACGGGGCACGGTATTCCAGCCGAACAGCGGGCCGGGGACGCGCCGGTCTGCAGACATCCTGAGGCGTCCCATGGAAGGCATCGGATTGGCGACGTCGCGAGAACCGGTGAGTTGATCCTGGGTGGTCATGATGCAGCGGGCGCAGGGTTTGACGAGATCCAGCCTAATGCCGTTGATCTCGATCGCCGCCCACCGATCCTCCTGCCACGGCTCTGGACAATCGATGACGATATTTGGGCGAAAGCGATCCATTCCGACGGGCGACGAGCCATGGGTGGCAAGGTCCTCGTTCAGGGCGGACAGCGAGCCGGTTGTCGTCACCAGGATCTGGAAGCCATCGGCAAAGGTCACAGGCGCTGCACTGCCGACCCAGGCTTCCTCCGCGAGGCGTTCCGATGCGTCGTCGAAAATCGCAAGTTTCACATCTCGGCCGAGCCAGTCGGACAAAGCCCGGTTGGTTGCCTCGTCGGCCACAGCAGCACTGACGATCGATTTCCAGATGTCCACATCGAGACGCGCGACCGGGCTGGGGCGCTGGACGACGATATCGCTCTGTCCCTCCATACGCAGGAGGAGTGATCCATTGTTGGCTTCGACGGTGATCCGGGCCAGTAGCGGCAGTTCGCGCTGGGTGATCGCTTTTCCGTCGGGAGCCACCACCATGGCGCGCCGGTCGCCGACGAGGCCGAAGGCATCGACCGCCGAGGCCTGCAACGCGGTACCGCGTGCGCTCTTCACGGGGTAGATGAACAGGTCGCTGATACGCATGGTGCCTCTCAGATTTCATCGATTAACATGGAAAGCACGGTTTTCAGACGTTCATGCCGCGTCTTGGCTATGGCCGCGCCCGTCTTCGTCTGGAACTGGTCCGCAAGTTTGAACAGCTTTGTCTCGAAATGGTCAATTGCAAAGCGCTTGTCGTCGAGCGGTCGCTGGATAGCCAACGGATCGAGCGGATCGTAAAGACCGGAGCCAAGTCGCCCGGCGATGTAGAAGCACCGGGCAGCGCCCACCATCCCGATCGCATCGAGCCGGTCGGCATCCTGCAATATTCTCGCCTCCAACGTCTGCGGCGGCAGGTTGGCGGAAAAGCTGTGGGTGGTGATGGCGTGCGCCACTGCAGCGATGTCGTCGGGCACCCACCCCATGCCCGCAAGGATGCCTGACGCCTTGTCTGCCGCAAGCGCGGAAGCCTGATGACGCAGCGGCGAATCTTTCTCGACCGAAATGCAATCGTGCAGCAACACGGCCGCGGTCAGGATACGTCCGTCGCCACCATCTACTGAGCGGATATGCATGGCGTTTTTGAACACCCGCAGGATATGAGCGATGTCATGGGAGCCATCGTCGCTATCCGTTGCATGGGCCACGAGGGAGGATGCCAGTGCACCGAAAGGAGAAAAGGCTTCCGACAGCAGGGTATCACGCATCGCCGTTCCGATCGTTTGTGGAGAATCGGCCCGATTGGACCAGGCCCGATCCTAGCTGGTCGGGGGTGGGAGACGATAGCCGTGATCCACGGCGCCATGGTTCGCAATCGTGATCTCGCCTGCCTCAGATTGCCGAATCACGTTAGTAGGGTCGTTCAGGTAGAAATCACTATGGTTAATGACCATTAACTTTTTGTTTTGACCCGGAGCGCAAATCGGTTTACTTATTAAGAAATTATTTAAATTGTACTGCGTCTAACCGACGTCGCATGAGGCGGCACCTTCCCTAGGAGGTTCCCTATGTCCCATGTATCAGTATCAACATCTTCCTATCCCTACCGTGGAACGCTTCTTCGCCTCGATGCCAATGGCGACGGGCTTCTGAGCCGTGAAGAGATTGCCGCAGATCAGCGTCCCGGCATCATGGCAACCAATGTCGACGAGCAGCCGAGCGTCAGCACCAGCAGCAGCGCGCTTGTCAGCCTGGTCGCAAAGCTGATGCAGATTCCGAGCGATGGAAATGGCGCGCCCCTGCTGGGCGGCACCGCGGACGCAGATCCCGAAAGCGATGCACAGCCCACCGACATCTACCGCAACACCTACGGCCAGTATGCCTTGGATGACATGGCTGCCTGACCCGCTTTTTCGACGTTGCCGCCGCGACTGGCGGGCGTCTCCCTTCGTTTAACGATTTCGATCTGCGTCCACCTACACCTTTTATAGCCGGCAGACATCGCTGGCCTGATTTACACGCCAGCGATGATCGCCTGGTTGTCCAGCTCCACCCGTCTTGAGCAGTTGTGATTGCGAAGGCTCTTCATACGCCGCAACCGAACCGACGTGCGCCAATGCGCCGAAGGGACGGCCCATTTATTTCCGCTACGGAGACCACGGCAATGTTGAAAACAGTTCAGTTTCCGCAAGGAATACACATTCTTGGACCGCAGGCCGCTTCTGCGCCCGGCACGGAGATCGGGAGCAGGGTCAGGCACGACGCGCTCGAAGACTATCTAGCCGAGATGCAGGCCGAAATGTCTGCCTACACGGACCCGGCCGCACCCTATGAGTTCGGCCGTTCTTTACCCGTCAATAGCGCCGTGTAGTTTGCGTCCCGATCGCGACAAGCGAGCATCAGGAAATCTCGATCTCCCTGGCATCGAGTGACGCCTTGGTCTTGCGCATCATTTCGCGGGTCGTGGTGCTCCAGCCGCCGGTGCTGACCCAGTATTGCAAAGTCACACTGATCGTTCCGCCGAGGCTGTTGACATAGGCAGTCGGCGCAGGCGTTTTCTCCACGTTGGGATCGCTTTCCGCTATCTCCATCAGCGTCGCCAGCACCGCATCGATGTCGCCTTTCGAACTGACGCCGATGGTGATCTTGTGCTTGCGGCTGGGCTCGCGGCTGAAATTGGTGATCGGCGTGTTCCAGAGCGTCGAATTCGGGGCCAGTCGGTAAAGGCCTTCCGCCGTCCTTAGCTCCGTGGCGAACAGCCCGATTTCCTTGACCGTGCCGGTGACGCTTCCCGTCTCGATATACTCGCCGACCCGAAATGGCCGCAGCACCAGCAGCATGATGCCAGCAGCTATATTCTGAAGCGTACCCTGCAGCGCCAGCCCGACGGCGAGCCCCGCAGCCCCGAGAGTGGCGATGATCGATGCCGTCTGCACGCCGAACTGGCCGAGCACGGTGACGAACACCAGGATGAGCAAGCCATAATAAAGCACATTGGTGAAAAAGCGCGCCAGTGTTTCATCGATGCCGTGGACGCGGGAAATCCCTGCGAATGCCCAGCGGCTGACGAAGCCGGCCAGGACCCAGCCGGAGATCAGCAGGATGAGCGCTCCCATGATCGAAAACGTATATTGAACGGCCAGCGCACTCGCCTGCGTCAACGCAGTCCGTGTAGCGACGATAAGGTTCGCTGCCTGATTTTCCATGATGATAGACCAGCCTTTTCTGCAATGTCGGGCGGTAGATGGAGCAATTGCCGGCCCGGTCAACCAGCCGGGTCGAGCGGCAAGACGAAAGGCATGTTGCCATCGCTTTCCGCGCCACGCCCGGCAGCCTTGACCGCTGCGACCAGTCTGCCCTGCCGTCCCAGCAATTGATCGCCAAACGCCACCAGTCTTGAATTCGGCGTTGCCTGCGGTGATGCGCGGCGAAGGCGAGCGACGAGGGCGCCATCGTCTACATCGGGATCGATTGCCAGTGCTGCGATCAGCGCTGCTGCCGGCGAACGGGAAACACCCATCCAGCAGTGGATCAGCAACGGGGCGGAGCGGTCCCAGCTTCGCGCAAAGGCGATGATCTGCTCGACATGGGCTTCCTGCGGTGCGACCAGCTTGTCATTGCCGGCAAAAGTGATGTCGTTCATGCCGAGCAGCAAATGGCGGTCGGCCGAGATGACGGCGGGCCGGTGAAAGCTGTGCTGTTCGGCCATCAGGCTTATCATCTCGCGGGCTGAGTGGCGCACAGCCATCTCGGCAATGCGCTCCAGCGGTGAAACGACGATGGCGCTCATCGTGCGGAACCCGCAGCTCTGCGTCTCTCCGCCTCCAGCGCCTCAAACCGGGCGAGGAACAGCGCTTGCGCCTCTATGGCGGGCAGGGGATCGATCGGCAGCATCTCCTGGACGATGTCGCGCGGCTGGCCGAAGAATTTCCTCGCCTCGACAGGTGTGAAACCGGCAAGAACGGTCGCTTCGAAATAGGCGGCGATGGCATCCGCCTTCTTGATATTGTCCTTGAGCAAGCGCGACGGATGGGCGGGCAGGCCGAAGCGCAGGTGGATGGCGGCTTCGAGCCGCTTTTCCACGGCCTTGTAGCCGCCACCGACCACCGCTTTGAACGGCGAAATCATGTCGCCGATGACATATTCCGGCGCGTCGTGCAGCAGGGCCACCAGCAGGTCATCAGCTGTACTCGGCACGATCCGCCGCAGAATATCCTCGACGACGAGACAATGCTGTGCGACCGAAAATGCGTTGCTGCCGGACGTCTGGCCGTTCCAGCGGGCGACGCGCGCCAGCCCGTGGGCAATATCTCCGATTTCGACATCGAGCGGCGAGGGATCGAGCAAATCGAGGCGACGCCCCGACAGCATACGCTGCCACGCACGCGGTTCTTTCGCCGATGTCACGCCGTTGCCTCGTCGGCCTTGCTTGGGAATGAAAGCCCGGACCACGCGGGCAGGGCCAATGAGACCGGCAGTTCGCCAGCAAGGATCGGTGTGTCGGTCGCCATGGCCTCTCCCGCCCTGTCGATGCGGACGATGGCTAAGCCTCTATTGGCGGAGACGGAGCCCAACGTGCCGATCGGCTTCCCGCCGGCAAGAAGAGGCGTTCCAGTTTCCGGAAGATCGGCATCAGCCGAGACCAGCACCAGCCGCTTGCGGGCGGTGCCGCGATGCTGCATGCGCGACACCACTTCCTGGCCGACATAGCAGCCCTTCCGGAAGGAGAGTCCGCCGTTCAGATCCATCAGCACATCATGGGGAAAGGCGTCCTGCAGCGAAAAGTCGATACCGGAGGAGGGAACGCCCGCTGCAATCCGCGCAGCGTCGTAAATGGCAACGGGACCGTCACCCTGGGCGCCGGGAACGCGGTGAAGTGCAATGCCCGCCTTGGCAAAGCGGCTGTCGGCATATCCGCTGTTGTCATCGTCGCCCCAGCTGACGGTCACGCCCTGCTCGTCGGAAGCCGTAATCTCGACCGCCGCCCGAAGTCGGTACATCGAAAGCCGCTTCAGCAACGCTTCGCCCTGGACGCTGTCCGTCTCGACGACAAAGCCGTCGCCGTCGCGCCAGATCATGAAGTCGAACATGATTTTGCCCTGCGGTGTCAGCAGTGCTCCCGGACGCGCTTCGCCTGCAGCAAGGGCGCCGAGATCCGTCGTGATCAGGTTTTGCAGGAATGATTCGGCATCTGCGCCGGTGATGCGCAGCAGCGAGCGATCATTGAGAAATACGGCTGGCATGGGCAATCCGTCACGTTTGTGATGAGGCCTGGAAATAGGCATGACGGGAGACGATCGCAAGTTCCCGCCGCTGGCAGGCTATTCGCTGGCCGAGAAGAACTTCCACTTGCCGTCAGGCGTGATTCCGACCCGGTAGAAATTGTAGCCACCGAATTCCAGCATGTCGGAGTAGTCGCCAGCCGTGACGATCCGCATCAGGTCGACCTTTTCCGGCGCCGTCAGTGTCTTGATGTCTTTTTCGGCGAAGTACGGCCAGACATACATTTCATTTGGCGTCCCCTGGCCGACATGGGCAAAGCCGGTCGATAGTAGGTCGAGAAGGATCGACATCACCTCGATACCGTCCTTGTCGCCGGAGAGGTCGTGAAGGGACTTGATCGGGTCTTCGCCCGGATCGTCAGCCGTTACCTGCGTCTGGTTAAGACCGCCGCCGACATTCATCAGCGGGCGCAGGCGTTCCGGATCGCCGGAGGCAGCGGCCTCGACGATGGCCTCGCGCAATTTCCGCACCGCATCAGGCGCCTTGTTGATATCAAAGAGGAATTCGACAGATTTGGTTGGAGTGCCGCTCGCTGGCGCACTGTCGCCTGTGCTCGGCGCGGCCTGGCTGTTCACCAGCGGGTCAGGCATGGGGATGCCCTTGCTGGGTGCTTCCAATGCCTGCAGGACGGGCTTCTCGCGTGGTGCAGCAGGAGCTTGCTTCACAGCATCGTTAAGGAGCGAAAATGCAAAGGCGGGTGTGGCCGACATGGCGCTTGTTGCCAGAAGCGTCGCAGCCATCACTGAAGTGACAGACTGTCGCAGAACATCGCCCATGGCACGCGGCATAAAATATCTCTTGAGGTTATTGCAGGGAACGGATCGGCGAAAACTCGCCCGACAACATGCGTTCACGGAGCGATTCGAGCAAGGCCTCGGCACCCTGTTCGCCCTGAAGGCGTATGGTTTCGCGCAAGGCATGGGCGATGGCAGCGCCGGCAATGATTTCCGGTTCGATACCGTCGGCTACACCGTCCGCCCAGGCTTCGTTCTGATATTCCAGAGCCGCCTGCATCTTCTCATGGACGATCATGTCGTCGATGTCGTTGAGGCTTGGTTCCATCATTTTCTTTAATCCTCGAGAACGCCCGGTGTACTTACTGCCCGGTTAACAAGTTTAACAGCCTTTTCCTAAAACGACACGGGTCGCTATGGAAAGAGGTTAATAAAGCGTCAATTTCCGAACCGCGCAGTTATTTCGCCAGCGAGTGTTGCACCTTCGTTACGGTACTGCTGTTCGGCGGTCATAGCCTGTGGCGTGCAATCCGTATAGACGGAAGCGAAAGATCTATAGCCACGGTTGAATGCAGCGGTCATTCGTTCCTTCCTTTTCGGCTCGTTCTTCGTCTCCGTGTCCAACAGTTTTTGCATGGCTTCGCGCCAATCTTGCGGCTCTGTTGGCGCACACAGGTGACGGAGATAGGTCACCGAGCCCAGAATTTCACCCAGCCGAAGTAGCTTATCGTCGTAGGGCGCCGGGGTCCCCGCATCTGCCGGCGGCGGATCCGGTACAGGCTCTGCCTTGGGCGACGCCGCCTCAGCCTGGATGGCGCACAGCGATAGCAACAGCGAGATGACGATGACAGGCCGGGGAATCATCGTGCCAGTTGACAGGCTGCGGAGGGTGCGAGCAAGTGGTCTGGCCGCTTCTCCCGCAATTAATGCGTTTGCGACAGCTTCTCGACGCATTCGAGAACGCTCTGTGGCACCGGCAGTGCCCTGATCTCGTCGAGCGTGAACCAGCCGACCTCAGCCGCATCGTCGGCGGCAGTGGCTACCGCATCCTCGTCGGCGCCTACCAGAAATACGGACAAAATGAAGTGGCTGTCCGCGCTGCCGTCCTTGCCAGGATGGCGAAGATCGTAGGTCGCAAAGGGCCGGGGATTGCTGACGGCAATACCGGTCTCCTCCTCGAACTCGCGCAAAGCCGTCTCGGCCGGTGTCTCGCCGGCCTCCGCCCGCCCGCCCGGAAAGGCATACATGTCCTTGGACGGAGGATTGCGGCGCAGCACGAGCAAAAACCGTCCGTCGCGCTCCAGGATCGCGGAGGATGCAGGCTGTGGGGTTGGGGTCATGGGGCACCCTGAACTGTTGACGCAATTGCTCTCAACATCGCATGCCGCAGATTATTCATCTAGCTTTGACGACACCTTCGCAGCAATGCCATATCCTAAGCCAAAAGATAATTGGCGGCATGGGTTGCGAATGATCACGTACGGGCTTTACGCATTGGCAGCGCTGGCGGAGATTGCCGGCTGCTTTGCCTTCTGGGGCTGGATGCGGCTGGGCACGCCGGTCTGGTGGCTGGCTCCCGGCATGCTGTCGCTGGCGATATTTGCCTGGCTTTTGACATTCGTGCCGAGCGAGGCGGCCGGTCGCACGTTTGCTGCCTACGGTGGCATATACATCGTTGCGTCGGTGCTGTGGCTCTGGCTGGTCGAGGGCCGGGCGCCTGACCGGTGGGATATTTCCGGTGCCGTGGTTTGCCTGGCGGGAACGTCGCTAATCCTGTTTGGCCCGCGCGGCTAGCGTGGCCTTGACCGGACCTGTGGTGAATGCAAGACAGATCTCATGTGCGGCCGATTTGCGTTGAAAGCGACGCCTGAAGAGGTGCGGGAATTGCTCGGGCTCCTTGAACTCGAGAGCTTTCCCGCGCGCTTCAATATTGCGCCGACACAGCCGATCCTCGTTGTCGTTTCCGGCGAACGCCAGGATGCCGGCAGCAACCTGCCGGATCGTCGAGCCCTGCTCGTGCGCTGGGGGCTGACGCCCTCCTGGGTCAAGGATCCCAAGGCTTTTCCCCTGCTGCTCAATGCCCGTGCCGAATCGGCAATCGAAAAGGCGTCGTTCCGTGCCGCCATGCGCCATCGCCGCGTGCTGATACCCGCCTCCGGCTTTTATGAGTGGCACAGGCCCGACAAGGAGAGTGGTGAGAAGTCGCAACCCTACTGGATACGCCCGCGCGATGGTGGCGTCGTGGTCTTTGCCGGATTGATGGAAACCTGGTCGTCTGCCGATGGCTCCGAAATCGATACCGGTGCCATCCTGACCACGGCCGCCAACCAAACGATTTCGCCGATCCATGACCGCATGCCTGTCGTCATCAAGCCTGAGGATTTCGCGCGATGGCTGGATTGCCGGACGCAGGAGGCGCGCGAGGTCGCAGAGCTGATGGTGCCGGCCGACGAAGACCTGTTCGAGGCCATCGCTGTCTCCGATCTCGTCAACAAGGTCTCCAACATGGGCCCGGAGTTGCAGATACCGATAGAAGTGCAGCCGCGCCTGAAGCCGGCGCGCAAACATGACCCGGGAGACGACCAGCTGCGCCTGTTCTGACGTACCTCTACTTCTGCTGTGGAAATCCCCCCATGCCAATTCTCTCTGCCGCTTTCTCCGGCGCTCTGCTCGGTGCCTCGCTGATCATCGCTATCGGGTCCCAGAACGCCTTCATCCTGCGCCAGGGGCTGTTGCGGTCGCATGTCTTCGTGCTTTGCCTGATCTGCGCGCTGTCCGACGCGGTGCTCATCGCCGCCGGCGTGGCAGGGTTAGGGACCGTAGTGGCCCAGTCGCCGCGGCTGATAGCCTTCGTTACCATCGGTGGCGCCGTGTTCCTGGGCACCTATGGCGTGCTGGCCTTTCGCCGTGCATGGCGGCCGCAGGCGATGCGCGCCGCCGGTGGCAACGGGTTGACGCTACCGGCAGCGATTGCGACCTGCCTGGCATTCACCTTTCTCAATCCGCACGTCTATCTGGATACGGTGCTGCTGCTGGGCAGCCTGTCGGCTGCCTATGAGGGAACGGCGAGGTTCGCCTATGGCGCAGGTGCTGCTGCGGCTTCGTTCGTCTGGTTCTTCGGGCTGGGCTATGGCGCGCGTTTGCTACAGCCGGTCTTTGCCAAACCCGCCGCCTGGCGGGTCCTCGATGCAATCATCGGTGTCGTGATGAGCCTGCTTGCCCTCAGCCTGCTCTATAAATTCTATGCCGGCGCTTAGGCGATCTTCTTGGAGGTGGCAGACTTGCCCTTCAGCATCAGATGGGCGGCAGTCACGGCCTTGAGGCCGATCGGGCGGTAGAGTGATGCGAGGTCTGTCTTGGCCGGTTGTGTCGTACTTGTGTTGACGGTGCTCATTAGGATCTCCTTCCCAGGTGGTTGTAATGCTTTCTCTTTCACGGCCAATCGTGACGAATCGGAGGCGGTGCCGATCAGCTTTTGTGAACGTGCAGCATAATCCGCGAGCCTGACGCGAGGCCTGATTCGCGAATGCCGGATCAATGAGGAGGGAGATGGCACGCCAATGCGGGCCGCCGGACAGGCTGAGCAGCCGTCAGTATCTTCAGGCGGCATCGCGAGAGAGGCGCCGATGCTGTCAGCTGGAGGTGTCAGATATGCCGGCCGATATCGTCGTTGGCGTCATCGACATCGGGGTCTGCGGGGCCGTTGATGGTGTAGGTGCCATATTTGCGCTGCCAGGAGCGGGCGCCAAGCGGTAGAGACAGGAGGTAGCCGGCCACGGTTACCACCATCACCTCCCAGGTGTAGCTCATCAGCAGTGCCACATAGACGACGACTCCGAGCATGATCGGAAGCACCAAGTCGCGGCGGATACGGCTGCCTTCGCTCTTGCCCGACCAGACGGGCAGGCGGCTCACCAGGAGGAAGCCGATGATGACGGTATAGGCTGAGGCAATGTAGCCGAATGTCTTGTCGGGCATGATGCCGAGGAAGCCGAGATAGACGGGTGCGAGCACCAGCATCGCACCCGCCGGTGCGGGAACGCCGACGAAGTATTCGGATTGCCACGGGGCCTTGTTTTCGCGTTCGGCCATGACATTGAAGCGCGCCAGCCGAAGCCCGGCAGCGATTGCATAGATGAGGGCCGCGATCCAGCCGAGAGAATGGGCCTGGTTCAGCACGTAGACATAAAGCACAAGAGCCGGCGCCACGCCGAAGTTGACGATATCGGCGAGCGAATCCATCTGCGCACCGAATTTGGACGTCGCCCGCATCATCCGCGCAACCCGGCCGTCGACTCCGTCGAGAAACGCTGCAACCAGAACCATCGCGACAGACAGTTCGAAGCGCTCCTCGAAGGCGAGCCGCACCCCGGTCAGGCCGGCGCAGATCGCCAGCACGGTAATGAGGTTGGGCACCATAAGCCGCAGCGGGATCTCCCGCAGGCGCGGGCCGCGTGCTTCTTCGTTTTCGCCGAGCGGTTCCAGCTGAGGAAATGGCGTCTTCATGTCGCGATCTCCCGGTGACGCTTAATCGCGTCGGCTGGTGGTCGGGCCTTTCAGCGACCCGAATTCGGCAATGACGGTTTCGCCGGCAATGGCCGTCTGACCAAGGGTCACACGTGGCGAAAATCCGGCCGGCAGGAACACGTCGAGGCGTGAGCCAAAACGAATGAGGCCGATGCGCTCGCCAGCCTCGATAGGCTCGTTTGGCTGGGCGAAGCAGAGGATACGACGCGCCACGAAGCCGGCAATCTGCACGACGCCGATCTGGCCGCGCACCGTATCGATGACCATGCCGTTGCGCTCGTTCTCGTCGCTGGCCTTGTCGAGTTCGGCGTTGAGGAAGTTGCCCTTGCGATAGGCGATGTTGCTGATGCGACCCCGCATCGGCGCGCGGTTCACATGGCAGTTGAAGACATTCATGAAGATCGAGATGCGCAGCATCGGCTCGACACCAAGGTTCAACTCGGCCGGCGGCGTGATCATCACAACGCTCGATACCTTGCCGTCAGCCGGCGAGATCACGAGGTCCTCATCCTGCGGCGTCAACCGCTCCGGATCGCGAAAGAAGTAGGCGCACCAGAGTGTCAGGATCAGGCCGATCCAGAATAGCGGCTTGAAAAACCACCCGAGGACCAGCGATGCCACGAAGAAAGCGGCAACGAAGACGTAGCCCTCCTTGTGAACAGGGACGATCGTATTGCGGATGGTGTTGTACAAGCTCATCGATGGCGGCCTTCCGTTGTTAGCCCTGACGCTGACTACAGGCAAAACGGGCGGCAAGCAATGCCGCCGCGACCGCCGCCCCCAGCTGATCGCGCTGGCGGCTGGCTGCTGATCAGGTCGCCGGAGAGAGACGCACGACGACGCCGAGGTCGTCGCTCTCGCGAACCTGCTTCAGATGCTCTTCCGCCTGGGTCGCTTCGCGCTGGCGGTTCCACATGGAGGCGTAGAGGCCATTCTGCTCCAGCAGGCCGGCATGGGTGCCGCGCTCGGCAATCTCGCCGCTCTTCAGGACGATGATCTCGTCGGCGCCGATGACGGTCGACAGCCGGTGGGCGATGACCAGCGTCGTGCGGTTCTTCGAGACGACGTCGAGCGCAGCCTGGATTTCTTGTTCGGTGGTCGTGTCGAGCGCCGAGGTCGCCTCGTCGAGGATCAGCACCGGCGGCGCCTTGAGAATGGTGCGGGCAATGGCCACGCGCTGCTTCTCGCCGCCGGAGAGCTTCAGGCCGCGTTCGCCGACCTTGGTCTCGAAGCCATCGGGCAGCTGGTCGATGAAATGGCCGATCTGCGCCACTTCGGCAGCAGCCAGAACAGCAGCGTCGTCGGCGTCCGGGCGGCCGTAGCGGATGTTGTAGGCAATCGTGTCGTTGAAAAGCACCGTGTCCTGCGGCACCATGCCGATTGCCTTGCGCAGGCTTTTTTGGGTGACGCTGCGCACATCCTGGCCGTCGATGGTGATTGTGCCGCTCTGGACGTCGTAGAAACGGTACAGCAGCCGCGACAGCGTCGACTTGCCGGCGCCGGAGGGCCCGACCACCGCCACGGTCTTGCCCGCCGGCACCTCGAAGGAGATGCCCTTGAGGATCGGTCGCGCCGCATCATAAGCAAAATGCACGTTGTTGAAGGCAATGGCGCCTTGGTGGATCGTCAGTTCGGTAGCCCCAGGCGCGTCGGTGACCTCGGCCTGAACCTCGAGCAGATCGAACATCTCCTCGATGTCGGTCAGACCCTGGCGAATTTCGCGGTAGACGAAACCGATGAAATTGAGCGGCACGGAGAGCTGCAGCAGCATCGAGTTGACGAAGACGAAATCGCCGACCGTCTGCGTGTGGTTGAGTACGGCGAAGGCCGAGAAGATCAGCATGACGGTGGTGCCAAGACCGAAGATCACGCCTTGGCCGAAATTGAGCCAGCCGAGCGACGTCCAGACGTCGGTCGCGGCCTTCTCGTAACGCGCCATCGACTTGTCGAAGCGCTTCGCCTCCATCTCCTCGTTGCCGAAATATTTGACAGTTTCGAAGTTCAGCAGCGAATCGATGGCCTTGGTGTTGGCGTCTGTGTCGCTGTCGTTCATCGTGCGGCGGATCGAGATGCGCCAGTCGCTGGCCCTCACCGTGAACCAGATGTAGATGGTGACGGTGACGGCTGTTATGGCGAGGTAGGAAAATCCGTAGCCCCACCAGAAGATCGCCGCCGTCAGCAGGAATTCGACAAAGGTCGGAACCGTGTTGAGGATCGTGAAGCGGACGATGGTCTCGATGCCCTTGGTGCCGCGCTCGATGACGCGCGAAAGGCCGCCGGTCTTGCGCTCCAGGTGAAACCGCAGCGACAGCTGGTGCATGTGCACGAAGGTGCGGAACGCCAGCTGGCGCACGGCATGCTGGCCGACGCTGGCAAACAGCGCGTCACGCAACTGGTTGAGGGCGAGCTGGATCAGCCGGGTGACATTATAGGCAATGACGAGGGCAACGGCGCCCATCATGAAGTTCGGTACGATGCCGTTCAGGTCCATCTTGCCGTTCAGCGCGTCTATCGACCACTTGAAGAAATAGGGGACGAGCAGGAGCACGAACTTGGAGATCAGCAGGAAGACCGAAGCCCAGACGACGCGCATCTTGAGATCGGTGCGGCCGGCTGGCCACATGTAGGGCCACAGATTGAGGATGGTGCGGAACGGATTGCTGGCATCCGCCGAAATCGTCTTCTTGCCGTCTGCCATGCAACTCTCCCGCATCACCGGGGATCTGGAGTGCCGGTCAGATCCGGTCGATCACGCGGTGTAAAAATGCCGCTGGTCTGCATGGCTTCACAAGCCATGCCGGCCGGGGCATCCGGCGCACGCATATACTATTCGATAGCCGTTCGAAAAGTTTTATGATCACTTTAACGCGAAGGAGCGGGCGAAAATTCTACCCGGCCCATTCCCGACGCAAAACCAAGGCGATCAGCCTAGAGATGCTTGCCCGACATACGCTGGCGATGCAGCTCTTCCGAATTCGGCAAGGCGTCTTTTGGCAGCCCGAACACCTGGCCAGGCAGGATGCGGTCGGGGTTGTGGATCTTGTCCTCGTTGGCAAGATAGATCGTGGTGTACCGCACACCCAGTCCATAGGTTCGCCTGGAGATCTGCCAGAGCGTATCGCCCTGGCGGATGATGACGGCATTCTTGTTGACGGCAAGCGGTGCCTGTTCGTAGGTTTTGACGCCGGAAGTATCTGTTCCGGCGGCCGGAGCAGGTGCTGCAGCGACCGATCCTGCTGCAGGTTTCAGCAGCGGCGAGATCAGCTGGTCGAGACGGGCGATTACCGCACCGACTGCCACGGGATCGCGCGGCAGCGGCTCCAGCAGGGCAAGTGCCTTGCCAGCGCCGTCGGATGCAATGGACGATGCCTGTTTCAGGGCCGCACTGGCATCGATGGCGGGGCGGAAATCGCGTAGCCCCTTCAGGGCGAACTCCGTGCCGGAGCGGGCTGCGGCGAGCTGTTCGTTGCCCGGCATCTGGCCACCCTGGAAAAGGCCCTTGAGCAGCGCAAAGGCGCGCCCGAGATCGCTGCGCAGCTTGCCGAGCTGCCCCTCGTCGAGCGCTCCGGCAGGGGCCGGGTTAACGGCGGCGGCGGCCGGCGACTGGGCGGCAACTGTCAGCTGGCTTCCTTCCGGACGGTTGAAATTGACTGCCGTGCGCACGATGACCTTGCCGTTGGCATCCAGGCCATCGACGCGGATCTTGTGATCGCCGACCGCCAATGGCATGGCGCCGTCGATGACGAAATGGCCGTCGCCGCCGGCCGTGCTCTCGCCGATCTGCTTTTCGTCGGCGTAGGCGCGAACCTTGAGGTTGGCGCGCGTGGCTCCGGCGACGAACAGATGGTCGTTCTCGACCTCGACAGCGCTGATGACCAGTCCTGCATGATCGGTGGTCGCCGATGGTGTGCCGGCATCGGCTGCCGTTGCGGCAGGATCGGCCTGCGCCGTTGCAGGTGAGGTGAGGGCATCAGGCGCTGCCGAAGGAGCCGGCGTCGCCGCCGACTTGGTGGCCGGTGCCGTGACACGCGGCTGCTTGGCTTCCGGAGCGGTCATGATGCGGCTTGCCTCGCCGGGCTTGGTGACCATCGCCAGCAGTTGCGAAGACCCATCCTTGGGAATGGATACGGTTGCAGTCTCCTCGGAGACGACGGATGTACCGTCCTTGCCAGTCGATTTCAGGGTGATCTCGTGGTCGCCGGCGGGAAGTGGACTGTCGAGCACGGCAGCGAAATCGCCTCCCGGCCCGACTTCGGTCGAGTTGATCACCTTGTCGCCGTCGATTATGTCGAGCTTGGTGCCTGGCGCGGCACGGCCGGCGATGACGGTCGAGCCATCGGGTTCGACGCGCAAAACGTCGAAGGCCGGCTTGATGGGCGCTGCTGGCGCCTGCGCCAGCGGTGTGGGATCGCCGAGCAGCACCGCGCGTGCGCGGTCGATTGCGGCAACGGCGTCGGCGATGTTTTCCGGAAGCGCCTTTATGACGGCCAAGGCCTTGTTTGCCCCCTGATGCGACTTGTCGATCAGAGTTGCGGTCGCCGGATCTGCATTGTCGGGTTTCGCGACATCGACGATTGCTTGCAGGCTATTGATTGTCTTGGTCTTTGCGGCATCGAACACATCCTCTGTCGGGCCCTTGCCATCGGCAAACAGCGCCTTCAGCTCGGCAAGCGAGGTGGCGGCCTTGTCCTTGAGGGCGCCGATCATGACGGCGATGTCAACGGGTGCCGGCGAAGGTGCCGTTGCCGGTGCGGCCGACTTGGCGGCTCCATCTGCAGCGGGCGGCGTCGCATCTGCCGTCTTCGCCGGAGTATCCGCCGGTTTCGCGGTGTTGTCGGCAATGATGTTGCCCACCTGCGAGCTTGCCTGGTTGATGGCATCACCGATCGGCTTCTTGTCGCTGCCGATGCGCGGCAGCACGAAGAAGACCATCAGGATGGTCGCAATTACCAGCACCAACAAGGCCAGCAATCCGGCGCGGTTCTTCATCATCAAGGTCTCCAGGCGGCATCGTCGTCGCAGTTATAAAAATTGCTAACGATTTCCGCTGCTTTTACAAGCTTGCTCAGCTATTTCCGGGGAATGAGGCACAGGTTTTCCGTTAAATTTCTTGACTGGGCATCTGCTGCATTGTTGTTTGCAGGCATGAATCAAGAATCTTTGCCAATTCAATCCATCTGCGTCTATTGCGGCTCCCGCCCCGGACGTGACCCTGCCCACATGGAAGCTGGCCGTGCGCTGGGCAAGGCGATTGCCGAAAGCGGCCTTCGCCTCGTCTATGGTGGCGGTACAAAAGGCATCATGGGTGCCGTTGCCTCCGGCGTGCTATCCAACGGCGGACAGGTGACCGGTATCATCCCGGAATTCCTCGTCGACATGGAAGCGACGCGCCATTCGCTTGGCCAGCTCGACGAGTTGATCATCACTCCCGACATGCACACCCGCAAGCACCGGATGTTCGAGCGGGCGGACGCCTTCGTGGCATTACCGGGCGGCATCGGGACACTTGAGGAAATCGTCGAGATCATGACCTGGGCGCAGCTCGGCCAGCACGAAAAGCCGATGGTCTTTGCCAATATCAACGGGTTCTGGGATCCGATGATGGAGCTGATCCGTCACATGACCGGCGAGGGCTTCGTCCACACCGCCCACAGGGTCCAGCCGATGGTCATCGATTCCGTCGCCGATATCGTCCCCGCGGTTCTCGCCCACGCTGCCGAGACGAAGGCCGGTCGGGCCGGCGACGAGAACGTGATTTCCAAGATGTAGACCGGTGGCGGGCTCAGCGCCCGCGGTTGTTTTTCAGCATCGACCACGTGTAGAGCACGAGCCCGGTCCAGATCAGCGGGAACGCAATCATGCGGGCCGTGCCGAGCGGCTCATGGAAAACGAACACGGCCAGCAGGAAAACCATGGTCGGCACGATGTACTGCAGGATGCCGATCGTCGATAGGCGTAGCAACTTTGCGCCGTTGGCATAGATCATCAAGGGCAGGGCGGTGACGAGGCCGCAGCCGGCCAGCAACATCGTATCGTTCATGCCAGTAGCATAGAGATGGCCCTGGCCGATGCTTTCGAGATAGATGATGTAGCCGAGTGCCGGCAGGCTGAGCAGCAGCACTTCCAGGAAAAATCCCTGGTTCGGCCCGACCGGCAGCGTCTTTCGGAAAAAGGCGTACAGCCCCCATGACAGCGTCAGCAGCAGCGCCACCCAGGGTGGGCGCCCGGCATCCACCGCGAGGATGACTACGGCGATAGCGGCGAGCAGGATCGCGACCAGCTGCGGCACCGAGATCTTCTCCTTCAGCAGCAGCGCCCCAAGCGCGATGCTGAACAGCGGATTGATGAAATAGCCGAGTGCCGCATCCAGCGAGTGGCCATTGCCGATCGCCCAGACATAGGTCCCCCAGTTGATCGTCACCAGCAATGCCGTCATCGAGGCCAGCGCGATGGTCCGAGGGCTCCTAAGCGCCCCCTTCAGGTCGCCCGTCCGCCCGAGGAACAGCAGCACGGCGCCCGCCACCGGCACCGACCAGACGATACGATGGGCGATGACCTCGGCTGCCGGGATATGGGCGAGCGCTTTCATGTAGAGCGGCAGTATTCCCCAGAACAGATAGGCCGCCAGCGCAAAGGCAAAACCGCGCGGACTGTCTTCGTTCTTCACCAGGGTGGCAGTTGCATCGGCAGCCATCGGATGTTTCCATATTTTGTTGTTATGGTCCGATTAACCGATGCGCCCGCACTTCACCAATTCATTTCCTTGACGGACCTATTCGTGGCGCTCACTCTGCGGCGATCTTGCCGGCCATATGGCGGTTCTTCATCAGCTTGTAGACGACCGAATCCGTCAGTGCTTCGAACGAGGCGTCGATGATGTTTTCGGATACGCCGACCGTCCACCAGCGCACCCCGTCGCTATCGTTCGATTCGATTAGCACCCGGGTGATCGCCTCGGTGCCGCCATTGAGAATACGCACCTTGAAGTCGGCGAGCACGAGGTCCTCGATCTCGGCCTGGTATTTGCCGAAATCGCGGCGCAGCGCCAGGTCGAGCGCGTTCACCGGCCCGTCTCCCTCCGCCACCGACATGATCGTCTTGCCGTCGATGATCAACCGCACCACGGCCTCGGAGACGGTCTTCACCCGCCCGTGCGAATCGAAGCGCCGCTCGACCATCACCCGAAAGCCGTCGATCGAGAAGAATTCGGGGATGGTGCCAAGTGTGCGGCGGGCCAGGAGCTCGAAGCTGGCGTCGGCACCTTCATAGGCATAGCCGAAGGATTCCCGTTCCTTGACGATCGAGATCAGTCGATCGAGTTTCGGGTCGTCCTTGGAGACGGCGATACCGCGCCGCTTCAGCGCATTGATGAAATTTGCTTTTCCGCCCTGATCCGAGACCATCACCTTGCGAAAATTGCCGACGCTTTCCGGCGGCACGTGCTCGTAGGTGCGCGGATCTTTCAACAGCGCCGAGGCATGGATACCCGCTTTGGTCGCAAAGGCCGAACCGCCGACATAGGGTGCCTGGTGGTTCGGCGACCGGTTCAGCAGTTCGTCGAAGGCATGCGACAGACCGGTCAGCCCAATCAGCCGTTCGCCGTCGATGGCGGTTTCGAAGCGGGTGTTGTAGGCGCTCTTCAGCGCCAGGGTCGGGATCAGCGTCACCAGATCGGCATTGCCGCAGCGCTCGCCGAGCCCGTTCAGCGTGCCCTGGATCTGCCGCACACCGGCCTCCACGGCTGCCAGCGAATTGGCCACCGCCTGGCCGGTGTCGTTATGGGCATGGATGCCGAGCGCCGTGCCGGGCACGCCCTCGGCAATAACAGCCTCGACGATGGCGCGGATTTCCGATGGCTGCGTGCCGCCATTGGTGTCGCAGAGAACCACCCAGCTGGCCCCTGCCGCGTAGGCAGCCCTGGCGCAGGCCAGCGCATAACCGGGATTGGCCTTATAGCCGTCGAAGAAGTGTTCGCAATCGACCAGCGCTTCCTTGCCGGCGCCGACAGCCGCCTTGACGCTCTCGGTGATACAGTCGAGATTTTCCGCGTTCGAGATCCCGAGTGCGACCTCGACATGGTAGTCCCAGCTCTTGGCGACGAAACAGATGGCATCGCCGCTCGCCTGCAGCAGGCCCGCAAGCCCCGGGTCGTTGGACGCCGAGACGCCGGCCCGCTTGGTCATGCCGAAGGCGACGAAGGACGCATTTTTTGTGCGCTTCTGGCCGAAAAAGGCCGTGTCGGTCGGATTGGCGCCGGGATAGCCGCCCTCGATATAGTCGAGCCCGAAATCGTCTAGCAGGCTCGCAATAGCGATCTTGTCCTCGACCGAGAAATCGACGCCGGGGGTCTGCTGGCCGTCGCGCAGCGTCGTGTCGAAAAGATAGATGCGCTCTTTCATGGGAATGGCCATTCGGTCGTATCGTGATCGGGATGTTGATGGGGGCGTCGATTGAGAATTTCCTCGGGCGAGGCGGTGCTGGAGATCGACGGCAGATGCGGCTGCGTATCGAACCAGGGCACCTTGCTGCTCGTCCAGTGCTGCCCGTTCGGCTCAACTTTGGCCGGATTATCCAGGCTGCCGATCGATATGTCGATCTGATCGCTGCCAACAGCCTTGAACGTCAGGGGAGTGCCGCATCGCGAGCAGAACCCGCGCTCCGCAGCCTCTGAACTTCTATAAGAAGCAGGCAGGCCTCTCGACCACTCGAGATCGTCGGTGGCGACGGTGAAAAACGGCCACGAGATCGATCCGACGGCCTTTTGGCACATCCGGCAGTGACAGATCGCCTGGTGGCTGATCGCCCCCAGTACCCTGAAGCGGATCGCGCCGCATTGGCAGCCGCCAGTTAGAATGTCTCGCATGCCTTCCTCCCTCGCGCCCGGTCAGCTGTCTATCTTACCCGCAAACCGGTCAGTCGCGCGGATCAGCTGGTCGAGAATGCCGGGTTCGGAATAGGCGTGTCCGGCCCCCTCGATCAGGTGAAACTCCGCCTTCGGCCAGGCCTTGTGCAGCTTCCATGCATATTTTGCCGGGCAGGGCATGTCATAGCGCCCGTGCACGATCACGCCGGGAATGTCCTTCAGGCGCACCGCGTCACGGATCAGCTGGCCTTCCTCGAGCCAGCCGGCGTTGACAAAGAAATGGTTCTCGATGCGCGCAAAGGCATAGGCGAATTCATCGCCCTCGAACGCTGTGCTGGTGGAAGGTTCCGGCAGCAGCGTGATCGTCTCCCCCTCCCAGATCGACCAGGCCTTGGCGGCGGCGAGGCGCACGTGGCTGTCCTCATGGGTCAGGCGGCGGTGATAGGCGAGCATCATCTCGTGGCGCTCGTCAGCCGGAATATGGGCGACGAAACGCTCCCACTTGTCGGGAAACATTTCGGAGACGCCGAACTGGTAGTACCAGTCGAGCTCGGCCTTTGTCAGCGTATAGATGCCGCGCACGACCAGCTCGCTGACGCGCTCCGGAAACTTCTCCGCATAGGCGAGTGCCAGCGTCGACCCCCAGGAGCCGCCGAACACCAGCCATTTCTCCGCCCCGGCCATCTGCCGCAGGCGCTCGATGTCGTCGACCAGGTGCCAGGTGGTATTGGCATTGAGATCGGCAGCCGGCGTCGACTTGCCGCAACCGCGCTGGTCGAACAGCGTCACGTCGTAAAGCGCCGGATCGAACAGGCGGCGATGGCTGGGCGAGATCGTGCCGCCGGGGCCGCCGTGCAGGAAGACGGCCGGCTTGGCGCCCGGCGTGCCGATCCGTTCCCAGTAGATGACATGGCCGTCGCCGACATCGAGATGGCCGGAGGCGTAGGGTTCGATCTCGGGGTAGAGGGTGCGCAGGGCTTCGGTCATAGGTTCAAACCTTTGGAGGGCCAGGTATCTGTGTCGTGGTCGGGGTGCTGGAAGGAGATGATCGCTTCCTGGCGGGCATAGAAATCGGGGTCGGCATGTACCGGCTGTGCGAAGATCGTTTCCACCCAGGGCAGGCGCGCGTCATGGTTCACCTGGATCTGCGGTGCCAGATCGTCACGCTCATCGAAGGCTCCGATGGCGATCTCCAGCCCGCCGGGATGACGATAGGTCAGCGGCGTGCCGCAATCGCTGCAAAATCCGCGTTCGATATTCACCGAAGACCGGAAATAGCTGGGCGCGCCCCGCGTCCATTCGGTACCATCCTCAGGTGCCGTCACCAGCGCCGAAAACAGGCCACCGAACTGCTTCTGGCACATGCGACAATGACAGATCGACGGTCGCCCGAGCGCGCCGCTAATCCTGAACCGCACCGCACCGCATTGGCAGCCGCCGCTTCTGGTGGTCTCAGTCATGCTTCGCCTCCGCTGGCCATGTGGCCGTATCGTGATCGGGATGCTGGTAGGAAACGATGTCCCCCAGGAACGGCAGGGCAGCGATGTCCTCCTCCGTCGGGTGCCCCGGTAGCTCCTGAAGATGGTCCACGAAGGCAATCTTGGCCTCGGTGCCATATTGCAGCTTGGGTGGCAGAACGGCAGGATTATCGAATGCGCCGGCGGCAAGAGCGATGCCATCGGGCGCTTCATAGGTCAACGGCGTGCCGCATTCGTCACAAAATCCGCGAGCAACGATATTGGACGACTGAAAGCGCTTCGGCGTCCCACGTGTCCACTCCAGTACGGCGCTCCGAGTGGAGACCAGCGGTGCGTAATAGCCACCGAAGGCCTTCTGGCACATTCGACAATGACAGATCGAAACGTCCTCGAGCGATCCCTCGACTCGGAAGCGCACCGCACCGCATTGGCAGCCGCCGGAAAGCGTGACGTTGGTCATGGCGTGCCTCCCGTTGAGAGAGCGGTGGGGCACAAGGCGTCTGAGGTGCGCATTTTTGGAGGGATGGGCGTATGCGGCACGTTGCCCCCCTCTGTCACTGCGTGACATCTCCCCCACAAGGGGGGCGATTGGCTGGCGGCACGGTCTTGCGCTCCAGCTATCCTGGGAGTTTTCAGCAGCTTCTCTTTCAGATCAAGAGAGCGGAATGAAAAGACAACGTCGTCGCCGCACCCAACCAATCTCCCCCCTTGTGGGGGAGATGTCACCGAAGGTGACAGAGGGGGGTATGCCGCGGCAGCTGCAGGTATCACCGCTTGATCTCCCAAGTGGTCACCCGCTCGCCTGTCGCGGCGTCCTTGCCGTCCTTCAGCTGCACACCCTTGGCAGAGAGCTCGTCGCGAACCTTGTCGGCATCGGCGAAATTCTTTGCCTTCAGCAGTTCGAGGCGCATCTGCACCAGCGCATTGATCGCCGCCGTCAGATTTGTTGAACTATGCTGGGAAGAAACCTTTGGGTTGTCAAAGATTAGACTGCTGCTGCGAGTTCGGAATTGGGCAAAAAAGGCGGTGATGTCGATGCCCAGCCATTCTAAGGAGGCTCGAAGGGCAGCCGGACTACTTTTTCTTAACGAGTGGAGTTCCGCAATCGCGCCAGAACTATCAAGGTCTCTCGCCCATGCGGCGATAAACCTCTGACTTGGCCTGCCAGCTGTCGAGTTGCCAACGGTCTTTCCCCACGTAAAGAGCATGTGCTCCGCTTCCTCCAGCCGCTTCACCGAAAAGTCGATCGGCTCGCGGTAATGCGTCATCAGCATCGCCAGCCGCAGAACTTCGCCCTGCCATGTCCGTCCGCCGAGCTTGTCTGTTTCCAGTAGCTCGGCGATGGTGACGAAGTTGCCGTCGGATTTCGACATCTTGCGGCCTTCGACCTGCAGGAAGCCGTTGTGCATCCAGACATTGGCCATCACGGACGTACCGTGGGCGCAGCGCGACTGAGCGATCTCGTTCTCATGGTGCGGAAAGATCAGGTCGAGGCCGCCGCCGTGGATGTCGAAGACGTCGCCGAGGTACCGGCGGCTCATCGCCGAGCATTCGATATGCCAGCCCGGCCGGCCACGGCCCCAGGGGCTGTCCCAGCCGGGTTCGTCGGCATCGGACAGTTTCCACAGCACGAAGTCGCCGGGGTTCTTCTTGTGAACATCGACTGCGACCCGGGCGCCGGCCTGCTGCTCGTCGAGATTTCGCTTCGACAGCTGGCCGTAATCCGCCATCGACTTCGTGTCGAACAGCACCTCGCCCGCCGCCGCATAGGCATGGCCTTTCTCCACCAGCGCCTCGATGATCGAAATCATCTGACCGATGTTGTCAGTGGCGCGCGGCTGCACGGTCGGCTCGAGGCAGCCGAGCGCCATCACATCCTTCTGGTACTGGTTGTCGGTCTTTTCCGTGACCAGCCGGATGGCAGCATTGAGCTCCATGCCTGGATAGTCGCGAAGGGCGCGGGCGTTGATCTTGTCGTCGACATCAGTGATGTTGCGCACATAGGTGACGTTCTCCGGCCCATAGACCTGCCGGAGCAGCCGGAACAGCACGTCGAAGACGATAGCCGGGCGGGCGTTGCCGATATGGGCGAAATCGTAGACCGTCGGGCCGCAGACATAGAGACGCACATTGCTGGCATCGATCGGCACAAACACGCTCTTTTCGCGCGTCAGGGTATTGTAAAATTTCAGCTCAGGCGTCCCGCCCATGTCCACTCTCCCAGATGCACGATCGAAAAAAATCGTCGCGGCCGGCGGACCGGGCGTTTCTCATCTTTGCGCAATGGGGAGACGAAAACGGCCAGGCCAGCGGTGCGCTAGCGAATAATTTTCCGGCAGATGCTGCAAATAGCTGTTTTCATGGCTGGCTTTATGGCGCGACACGGGATTTTGGTCAAGAGCAGCGGAGGCATCGCGGATGTAGTCTTGCGATTTATTGCCTCATGCCTGACGCTTCCACTCATGCATGGCCTCGATTACTTCGACAGTCGGATACTCCCTGATATCCTCCTCGGACGACCCGGCTGCGAGTTCGCGTTTCCAATACCATTCCTGAAAAGCCAGATATTCGCCGAGTATCTTGGAGGGGCTTACCCTTGCCGTTGAGGGTTGAGCGACGAGCCACGTTCGAGCATGCCTGACGGCTTTTGCGAAGTCGCCCTGGTGTGCTTGGATGTCCCAGCCTGCGATGTCGGACAGCGACTTTTGATAGTCGAAGCGCTCCTGTTCGAGGATCAAAATGACCTTTTCCGACAACAGGGAATTTCCGAACCGCTTGCAGGCATGATCCATTCCGAGTTCGAACGGCATATTCATGCGAGAGTATTGCCCGATAGAGGTAGCCTGGCAACGGCTCAGATCATGGATTCCGTACTTGGAACCCTTGATAAGTTCAACGATCTTTTCGAGGCGGCTTGCCGCGTTGTCACGGTTTTCTGGGGCCAATCGAGGAAAGAATCCGAGAAAAACCACGCAGAATGCAATGGCTTGGAGGATCGGCGCAAAGGCTTCGTCAAACGGACAATTGATAAAAACCGAGCGTTCGAACGGAGGTTGCGCCATTCTAACGTTTCGATTGAGCGTGGTTTTCGCCAAACGAGTTCCGCTCGCGAATTCGTCCGTCTTCGCCGTGAATGTAAAGTTCGGTTCCGTAGTTTCGAGCGATTGCGGTCGCGGCCTTGATAGCTTCATCTTGAGTGGCGTGGACACTTGTAGAACGCGCCGAGCCCGCCTTTCTGACGCTCCACTTTCCCGCTTGGGGCACAACATGCTGGGCTCTGCTTGTCATCGCACGATCCTCAATTCCGTGGTCGACCACGTCGGGCCAGTGAAAGCGATGTCGCTTTATACCCGGCAATGCAATGTTAGCATGCAACCCCGCTCGCGGCCACCTATTCCGGCAACCGGTAATCCACCAGCCTGTTCTCCCGCACCACGAACAGCTTGCCCGTCTCCGTTACATCGGGGCCGACCAGCCCCATGATGACCTCGGCTACATCGCGGGGATGCTGCACGGTCTCGGGGTCTTCTCCGGGCATCGCCAGTGCCCGCATGGCAGTGCGGGTGGCGCCCGGGTCGAGGCTGGTGATGCGCAGCGGTGTGCCTTGTGTTTCCCCGGCCCATGTGCGGGCCAGGGCTTCGACGGCCGCCTTGGAGGCGGAGTAGGGGCCCCAGAAGGGCCGGCATTTATGGGCTGCGGAAGACGACAGGATGACGGCGCGACCGGCGTCTGAGCGCACCAGCAGCGGTTCGACGGAGCGGATCAGCCGCCACGTCGCGGTGACGTTGATCGTCATGACCTTCTCGAAGACCTTCGCCTCGACATGGCCGATCGGCGAAATTGTCCCGAGCACACCGGCATTGGCAACGAGGATATCGAGCTTGCCCCAGCGCTCGAAGATCGAGCCGCCGAGCCGGTCGATGGCATCCATGTCGGCAAGGTCGAAGGGCACCAGCGTTGAACGTCCACCGACAGCCTTGATCGCGTCGTCCAGTTCTTCCAGTCCGCCGACGGTGCGGGCGCAGGCGATCACATGCGCGCCGGCCTTTGCCAGCTCCAGAGCGGTGAAATATCCGATGCCGCGCGAGGCGCCGGTGACCAGGGCAATCTTGTCCTGCAGGTTGACGCTCATGATACCGAGTTCCGTTCGCAATTTTATGGGGCGATAATATGCCCCATAACAGACTATCGGTCAGTCCATCAAGCGCGGCTCTCGGCCTCAGCCGTTGCCGGCAAGCACCGATAGCTTGCGGACATTGTTGATGCTTTCCCGATCGAGCAACCGGGTCGGATAGTCGCCGGTGAAATAGTGGTCGGTGAACTGGGGTGCAACGGGATCGCGCGGCTCACCGCCGACAGCCCGGTAGAGGCCATCGATGGACAGGAAGGCGAGGCTGTCGGCGCCAATGAAGGCACACATGGCTTCGAGGTTCTCATACTGGTTGGCCAGCAGCTTGTCGGCGTCAGGCGTATCGATGCCATAGAAATCCGGGAAATAGATCATTGGGCTGGCAACGCGAATGTGCACCTCGCTGGCGCCGGCCTCGCGGATCATCTGGACGATCTTCACAGATGTCGTGCCACGGACGATGGAATCGTCGACGAGCACGACGCGCTTGCCTTCGAGGATGGCACGGTTGGCGGAGTGCTTCAGCTTGACGCCGAAGGCGCGGATCGACTGGGTCGGCTCGATAAAGGTCCGGCCGACATAGTGGTTGCGGATGATCCCGAGCTCGAACGGTATGCCGCTCGCCTGCGCGTAGCCGATTGCCGCCGGCGTGCCGCCATCCGGCACGGGAACGACGAGGTCGGCCTCGACCGGCGCTTCGTTGGCCAGATTGATACCCATGTTGCGACGGGCGACGTAGACGTTGCGGCCGCCGACGACAGAGTCCGGGCGCGCGAAGTAGACATATTCGAACAGGCACAGCCGCTCGGGCTCGGGCTCGGGCTGATCGGCCTTGCGCGAATCGATGGTGATAGAGCCGTCGCTCTGGATCTCGCAGATGATGACTTCGCCGTTCTCGACGTCGCGGATATATTTCGCGCCGATGATGTCGAGCGCGCAGGTCTCCGAACAGAAGATCGGCTTGCCATCGAGTTCGCCCATCACCAGCGGCCGGATGCCGATCGGATCGCGGGCGGCAATGAGTTTGGTACGGGTCATCGCCAGCATCGAGTAGCCGCCTTCCATCTGGCGGATAGCATCGATGAAGCGGTCGGAAGAGGAAGCATGCTTGGAACGAGCGATCAAGTGCAGCACGACTTCGGTGTCGGACGTCGACTGGCAGATGGCGCCGTCGGCAATCAGCATGCGGCGCATTGTCAGACCGTTGGTGAAGTTGCCGTTATGGGCAATAGCGATGCCGCCGACTTCCAGTTCGGCAAACAGCGGCTGGACGTTGCGAAGGATCGTCTCACCCGTGGTCGAGTAGCGGACATGGCCGATGGCGCGGTCGCCGGGCAGGCGGGCTAGGGTTGCCGGATCCGTATAGTGGTCCCCGACCAGACCCATGCGGCGCTCCGAATGAAAGCGCTGACCATCGAAGACGACCATGCCGGCTGCTTCCTGGCCGCGGTGCTGCAGGGCGTGCAGGCCGAGCGCCGTCAGGGTCGCAGCGTCCGAGTGTCCGAGGATGCCGAACACGCCGCACTCTTCGTGCAGTGTGTCGCCGTCGATGTCGTTATCGATTTCAGGGGATGGTGACAGGGTCATGGCTGAAGGCCTTTGCTCTCACGGGGTTCGGGCAGCGCTGGGGCTGGGATCCAAAATAACTGAAAATCCGGCCGGGCGATATGCCTGGCCGGATAGGGTCGTCGGTGCCGATCAGATGGCGATGCCAGCCAAACGGGTCAAGCCTGGTGACGCAGCGTCAATTGTTCGTCGCCGGAGCGGCAGGTGTCGTCGTCGGTGCCGCTGGCGAAGCCGGTGCGTCGTCCGATGGGGCTGCATCGCTCGGTGCGGCCGCGTCATCGTTCAACTGCTGCTTTTCCGGCTGGATCTTGTCGATAACGTTGGTCCGGATCATCTGCGCGAATTTCTCCGGCAATGCAGCCTCCAGCTTGACCACCATCGAATCGAGGAAAGGCTTGGACTTGGCATTGTTGACCCAATCGGGGCGGTGCGGCTCGTCGACGAGCCAGTTCCAGAAGGCAACGGCGACGACCAGCAGCAGCACGCCACGGGCGGCGCCGAAAAGGAAACCGAGCGTGCGGTCGAGCGCGCCAATGCGGCTGTCGATGATGAAATCGGCGATCTTCATAGTGATGAACGAGATGATGATCAGCGCGATGAGGAAGACGACTGCGGCCGAGCCAACGATGGCGATACGATCGTCATCTGTGTAGTGCTTGGCGTATGGCACCAGCTTCGGGTAAAGATAGTAGGCCGCAACGGCCGAGCCGCCCCAGCTGACGATCGACAGAATTTCGCGGGAGAAGCCGCGTACCATGGCGAGAACGGCGGAAAACAGCACGACGCCGATAACAATACCGTCGAAAATCGTAATGGGCATCTATACTTTACTCCAAGACTTGCCATGGGCGCCATGGCTATCGTCTGCCTGAATGCGTCTTGCCTCGTCGCCAGAGCGAAAAGGTTCAGTCCTCGTCTTCCGTCGGCCGCAGTGCGCCCTTCGATCCGGCGACCCTGACCACCATGTCGGTCAGGCTGTCGATCTCGTTCCAGCGGCCGCCGCTGCCTTTCGGCAGTTCAGCCGAGCCGGATGGTAGGAGCGCTTGCGCAAAGCCCAGCTTCTCGGCTTCCTTCAGGCGTTGTGCCGTATGGCCCACGGGCCGCACGGCGCCAGAAAGACTGACTTCGCCGAAATAGACGCAATCGGCGGGAAGGGCAATACCGGCAAGGGATGAAACCAGTGCAGAGGCCACCGCAAGGTCGGCCGCCGGCTCCGAAATCCGGTAGCCGCCGGCGATGTTCAGGTAGACATCGTGGCTGCCAAGCCGCACGCCGCAGTGGGCCTCGAGCACCGCAAGGATCATCGATAGCCGCGACGAATCCCAGCCGACGACCGCGCGCCGTGCTGTTCCGAGCGACGTCGGCGCCACCAGCGCCTGTACCTCGACGAGGATCGGCCGCGTTCCCTCCATGCCGGCAAAGACGGCAGCACCTGGCGATTTGGAGTTGCGCTCACCCAGAAAAAGCTCTGACGGATTGGCGACTTCACGAAGCCCGATATCCGACATCTCGAAAACGCCGATCTCGTCCGTCGGGCCGAAGCGGTTCTTGACGGTGCGCAGGATACGGTAGTGATGGCCACGGTCGCCCTCGAAGTAGAGCACCGCATCGACCATGTGCTCGACGACCCGCGGCCCGGCGATCTGGCCATCCTTGGTGACATGGCCGACCAGCACCATGGCGGAACCTGTCTGCTTGGCAAAGCGGATCATCGCCTGCACGCCGGTGCGCACTTGGGTGACGGTGCCGGGCGCCGATTCGGCAAGCTCGCTCCACAGGGTCTGGATGGAATCGATGATGACCAGATCCGGTCGCTTGCCATCGGCGAGCGTCGCCAGGATATCCTCGACATTCGTCTCGGCCGCCAGCATCACGTCTGTATCGGCTGCCTTCAGCCGCTGTGCCCGCAGCCGGATCTGGGCAACCGCCTCTTCGCCCGAGACGTAGACGATCTTGTGGCCTCGTCTGGCAAGCGCGGCTGCCGCCTGCATCAGCAGCGTCGACTTGCCGATGCCCGGATCTCCGCCGACCAGCACTGCCGAGCCACGCACAAAGCCGCCGCCCGTCGCCCGGTCGAGTTCGGAAATGCCGGTATAAATCCGCGGTGCTTCCTCGATTTCGCCGGACAGTGCCACCAGCGTCACCGCTCTGCCCTTCTTCGGCACGCGGCCCGGACCCGAACCGATGCCGCCCATCGGGTCTTCCTCGACGATGGTGTTCCACGCACCACAGGATTCGCATTTTCCGGCCCAGCGATTGTGGATGGTGCCGCAGTTCTGGCAGATGAATTGAGTTCTGGCCTTGGCCATCAGGGAATGCTTTCGGTAAAATCTTCTGGTGCGGTGTCCTCGTGTGCATGGATCACGCGCACCACCCGGAGCGCAATATCACTGACAACGAAGTAAAACACTCTCTGTCGATAGGAAAAGCTGCGGAGGCCGGGTCTGAGATGGTCGCGGCCAACACCGGTCAGGCCAAGCCTCGCAAATGACTGCGCCTTCCGCTCAATGTCGAGAATGAATTTGTTTGCTGCGGGAGAGTTGCTCTCCGCGATATAGAGATACTGGCCCATGAGATCGGCCCGGGCGGTTCCGGACCAGATAAGCCGGCGTCGCTTAATGGTCAGTCTCCGGCTTGGACTGCTGGGACGCGGCCATTTGCTGGATATCTTTCAGAAGTTCTTCAGCCGTGTCGTACTCGTAAACGCGGCCATTTTCGATGTCATCGATGCCCTCCTGGATCAGTCCCCGCAATCTCGCAACTTTCTCGTCACGTTTGCGCAGGAGCGCGAGCGCTTCGCGCAATACAGCGTCTGCATCCTGATAGGCGCCCGTCTCTACCTGCTCGTCAACGAAGGCCTGCTCTCTCGAGCCCAGTCGAATGGTCGCCATAGCCATCTCCCAATGTTCTGCTTTTATACCGCAGCCTCCCTTGGAATGCTACTCCTCGACCAGGTACCGCCGCTTGTGGCGGAGGCCCATGCTGGTGAGCATTTCGTAGCCGATCGTGCCGGCGGCACGGGCGGCATCGTCGACAAGGATATTGCTGCCGAACAGTTCCACATAGTCGCCGGCCCGAACGAGACCGTCCGGCAGGTCGGTGATGTCGAAGATCGTCAGGTCCATGGTGATGCGGCCGGCGACGGGCACGCGATAGCCGGCGATGAAGCCGTGGCCGGCGGCGATCCCTGTCTGGCGCAACGGCACGCCGCCGCTCGACTGGCTGCGCATGTACCCGTCCGCATAGCCGGCGCATACCACCACCAATGTGCTGTCGCGGGTCAGTTGCATGGCGCGGCCATAGCTGACGGCTTCGCCGGCCTTCACTTGACGCACCTGCAGGACCCGGGCTTCTGCAGTGGCGACCGGGCGCATGGGGTTGGCCACACCCGGCACAGCCTCGCCGCCATAGAGCGCGATACCGGGGCGGGTCAGGTCGAAATGATATTCCGGGCCGAGAAAAATGCCGGCCGAGGCGGACAGGCTCGATTCGATGCCTTCGAAGGCGCGGCTGACTTGCCGGAATGAATCGAGCTGCTGCCGGTTCATCGGCGAGGCCGGATCGTCGCCGCAGGCAAGGTGGCTGACCACCAGTACTGGCGAAAAGCTGGCGGGACGGGACACGTCGTCGGCGAGCGCCATTGCCTCCGGGACTGTAAGGCCCAGCCGGTTGAAGCCGGTATCGACCTGCAATGCGCAAGGATATTCGCCATAGTCGGCCACAACGGCCATCCAGAAAGCTAGTTGCTCCTCGGACGATATGATTGGAACCAGATCGTTTTCAAAAAACAGCCGCTGCATGCCCGGCCAGATACCCGCAAGCACGAAAATGCGGGCATCGGGCGCATAGAGCCGCAGCGTCACGCCTTCCTCGACGGTGGCGACGAAAAAGTCGCGGGCTCCGGCGATGTAAAGGGTTTCGCCGACCTCCTCGATACCGAGGCCATAGGCATCTGCCTTGACGACAGCGGCGGTACGGGCGCGGCCGGATCGCCGGGCCATGTCCTGCCAGTTGGTGACCAATGCCCCCAGATCGACCGTCAGCCGCAGGCCGGCGGCGTCAAAGGCATCGAGTTCGTCGTCGAAGTCTTCGGAAAGGTCGGTCATGAAACCTCAATAGAATTGGCCGGAGAGTAGTGTCTCCGGCCATGATAGAGCCGATTCAGGTTGAAATGAAGACAGCCCCGGCTGCCAATCCCTGATAGCCTGGGATCAATGCTCTTCATACGGCGTGAACGACGAATCCGCGAGATCTGCGAAGCGCGTGAACTCGGCCTGGAAGGCGAGCTTTACGGTGCCGGTCGGTCCATGGCGCTGCTTCGAGATGATAACGTCGGCGGTACCCTTGACCTTCTCGAACAGCTGTTCCCATTCGTTGTACTTGGGGTCGGCCGGATCGCGAGGCTCCTGGTTCTTGACGTAGTATTCCTCGCGGTAGACGAACAGCACGACGTCGGCGTCCTGCTCGATCGAGCCCGATTCGCGCAAGTCCGAAAGCTGCGGCCGCTTGTCGTCGCGATTTTCCACCTGACGCGACAGCTGCGACAGGGCAATGATCGGCACATTCAGTTCCTTGCCCAGCGCCTTCAGGCCGGTGGTGATCTGGGTGACTTCTTGCACACGGTTCTCACCCGATTTGCCCGAGCCGGTCATCAGCTGGATATAGTCGATGACGAGCACGTCGAGGCCCCGCTGGCGCTTCAGGCGGCGGGCGCGGGCGGCGAGCTGGGCAATCGAGATACCACCGGTCTGGTCGATGAAAAGAGGCACCTTCTGCATCATCATCGAGCAGGCGACGAGCTTTTCGAAATCGGCATCGTTGATATCGCCGCGTCGGATTTTTGACGAGGACACTTCCGTCTGCTCCGAGATGATGCGGGTCGCCAGCTGTTCGGACGACATTTCCAGCGAATAGAAGCCTACGACGCCGCCGTTCTTCGCCTTGGTCGAGCCGTCTGCCTGCACTTCGCCCTCGTAAGCGGCGGCGATGTTATAGGCGATGTTGGTGGCGAGCGACGTCTTGCCCATGCCGGGGCGTCCGGCCAGCACGATCAAGTCCGAGCGCTGCAGTCCGCCCATCTTGCTGTCGAGCGAATGGATACCGGTAGAGATGCCCGAAAGCCCGCCATCGCGCTCCTTGGCGACGGCAGCCATGTCGATTGCCATGGCGACGGCATCGTTGAAGGCCTGGAAGCCGCCGTCGTAGCGACCGTTTTCAGCGAGTTCGAACAGCCGGCGCTCGGTGTCCTCGATCTGGCTTTGCGGCGGCATGTCCAGCGGTGCGTCATAGGCGATGTTGACCACGTCCTCGCCGATTGTGATCAGCGCCCGACGCAGGGCGAGGTCGTAGATGGCTCGACCGTAGTCTTCGGCATTGATGATCGACACGGCCTCGGCAGCAAGGCGCGCCAGATACTGCGCCACCGTCATGTCGCCGACTTTCTCGTCGGCCTTCAGGAAGGTCTTGATGGTCACCGGGTTGGCGATCTTGCCCATGCGGATGATGTCGCCGGCAACCTCGAAAATCCTTCGATGAAGCGGCTCATAGAGATGCACGGGCTTCAGGAAGTCCGAAACGCGGTAATAGGCGTCGTTGTTGACGAGAATTGCGCCCAGCAGCGCCTGCTCCGCCTCGATGTTGTTCGGGGCTTCACGGTAATGCTGTTCGGCGGGAGCAAGTGCTGCGCTCTTGCGACCTGCGTCGTTCATCACATCCATCTCGATCTCCTACCTTCACTTCGCGGTGGTGTTCGACCCTGCGGCCCTGGGCGTCAAGGCCGTTCGGCCGATAATGCACCCGGCATGGGTGATTCGTCCGCCCTATGCCCGTTGTCCACAGGGCCACAAAAAAGCGTGCAATCTTTGCATTTGCCGCTTGCTCCGCATGGAGGGCCCGACTCACCCGTGCCGGAAGGCAAATTAGACTGTTTGAGTGTTGCCTGTCTCTGAACGCGAGACAGCCGTCGCTTGAAAAGATGATAGAAGCCGGTAATCTGACAGCCTTCAGAGCAAGAAAAGCGTGAAACATGCCCGACAAAGCGACGAGCCGTGAATTCTTCGATGAGCTTTCGGCTTTCAACAGAAAGTTGCGGGCGGGCTTCGATGCTCTTGTTCGCAAGCGCGGCATGACGCTTGCCCGTGCCCGCGTGTTTTTTGCGCTGGCCAAGAAGGACGGCATCAACCAGCGTGAATTGGCCGAGCTTCTGGAGCTCGAAACGCCGACGCTGGTGCGCATTCTCGACGCGATGGAAGGCCAGAAGTTTATCGAGCGTCGCGCCGTCGAGACCGACCGCCGCGCCAAGCAGATTCATACCACCGAGGCCGGAAAGGTCATCGCAATCGAGATCGACGCGCTGGCAGCGCGGGTCCGCGCCGATATCCTCGAGGGCATATCCGACGCAGATCGGGCGACCGCGCTCAAGGTGATCCGCACTATGGCGGCAAATCTGCCGAACATCGGCAAAGACGAGGTAGCTTGAGCGCCGTTGACGCCACCGACGGAGAGGCTGCAGGGGGCGCTGCCGGCACCCCGGCACCGGCGCCTGCAATGGCTGATCCACCGGCGATGCCGGGATGGAAGGCACTCGGCTACATGCTGTCCTCGGTGATGTTCTTTCTGACGCAGGGGCTGGGGATGAACCTCGCGCTTGCCAACCTTACCCAGATCCAGGGCACCATTGCCGCGACGACAACGGAATCCGCCTGGCTGTCGGCTGCCTACATGGCGCCGAATGTCAGCCTGGCGATCTTTCTGGTCAAGATCCGCATGCAGTACGGCGTGCGCAATTTCGCCGAGATCAGCATCATCGGCTTCGTCGTCGCCTCGCTGCTCAATCTGTTCGTCTCGGATCTCCAATCGGCAGTCATCGTTCGTTTTCTCAGCGGCATTGCTGCAGCGCCATTGTCGACGCTGGGCTTCCTCTACATGCTCGAGGCCTTCCCACCGGCCAAGAAACTGACCGTCGGGCTCAGCCTGGCGATGATGAATACGACGCTGGCAGCACCGATCACGCGGCTGGTGTCGCCCACACTCCTCGATTTCGGTGAGTGGCGGGGTCTCTACACGCTGGAAATGGGCCTGGCCCTTTTGGTGATGCCGATCATCTATCTCCTGCCGCTGACTGCCCCGCCGCGGGTCAAGATCATCAACTTCGGCGATATCGTCGTCTATCTCCTGGTCGCCATCGGTTTTGGCTGTCTCGCCGTCGTTCTGTCCGTCGGCCGGCTTTACTGGTGGCTGGAGGTGCCATGGCTCGGCGTTGTCCTCGCAGTCAGCATCGCGACGCTGACGGTGGCGGTGGTGATCGATCTCGACCGAACGACGCCGCTCATCGATATCCGCTGGCTTCTGACGTGGCCGAACGTGCGCCTGACCATCGTGCTGCTCGTCTTCCGCATGATCGCTGCCGAGCAGAACTCGATCCTGCTGATCTACTACCAGAATATCGGCCTGCTCTACGATCAGCTGCAGATGCTCTACACCATCATCCTGGTGTTTTCGCTCGTCGGCGGGCTGACCTGCGCAGCCCTGATGAATGTCGGCTACACTTGGCAGATCCAGATGATCGCGCTGCCGATGATGATCGCAGCCGCCTTCATGGACAGCCAGGTGACAAGCCTGACGCGCCCCGAGCAGATGTATCTGAGCCAGGCGCTGATGTCGGCCGGAATCACGCTGTTCCTGCCGCCGGCACTGTCGCCCGGTTTCCGCGCCGCGCTTTCCAAGGGACCGTTTTACCTGGTGACCTTCTTTGTGATTTTCCTGTTTACTCAGAGCATTGGCTCGTTGATGGGGACGGCCTTCTATGGCACCCTCATCACCATCCGCGAAAAATTCCACTCCAGCGTCCTGGTCGAGCACGTCCTGCTCACCGATCCGATCGTCGCCCAGCGGGCAGCGCAGCTTTCGGCCTCCTATGGCAAGGTGATTACCGATTCGCGCCTGTTGAACGGCGAGGGGCTGACGCTGCTTGGCGCACAGGTCACGCGCGAGGCCTACAGCCTCGCCTTCGGCGATGCCTTCTTCGTGGCCGGGGTGATCGCAGCCTTGGCATTTGTCGTATTGATTGCAAATCGGCTGATGGCCGTCATCCGCACCAAACCGGCCGATGCGCCGGCCACCGCATCCGCGACCTGAGGAACGCTGCACCATGTCCAGGCTTGTCCGATCTCCCATCGAAGTGGTTGCCGTCCTCGCCGGCATCGGCGGTATAATGCTGGTGCTCTATGCCTGGCATCTGCCACCCTTCAGGACATCTGTGGAGACGACAGACGACGCTTACGTCAAGGGCTACGTCACGGTCATCAGCCCGCAAGTCAGCGGCTACGTCACGGACGTTCGCGTCAAGGACTACGAGAGCGTCAAGCAGGGCGAGGTACTGGCCAAGATCGACGACCGCATATACCAGCAGAAACTCGCCCAGGCGCGTGCCAACCGCGACGGCCAGAAGGCGGGTCTTGCCAATTCCCGCCAGCAGGAGCTGGTGGCCCGCGCCGAGATTGCCTCGAGCCAGGCGGCTGTCGATAGCGTGCAGGCCGGGCTGACGCGGGCTCAACTGGCCTGGGAACGCATTGAGACGCTCGTCCAGAAAGGCGTATCGACCACCAGCGATGCCGAGACTGCGCAAGCGACGCTCGAGCAGGCAAAGGCTGCCGTCAACCAGGCGCTGGCAGCCGTCGAGGTCTCGCGGCAGAACCTGACGACGATCATCGTCAACCGCGCCTCGCTCGAAGCAGGCGTTGCCGGCGCCGAGGCGGCGATGCAGCAGGCGTCCATCGACCTGCAGAATGCCACCATCATTGCCCCGAGGTCGGGCAGGCTCGGTGAAATTGGCGTCCGGTTGGGCCAATATGTCACGGCCGGCACGCAATTGCTGGCGCTCGTGCCCGAAGACACCTGGGTCATCGCCAATTTCAAGGAAACGCAGCTCGACGGCATGCAGGTCGGCCAGCCCGTAGCGATCTCCGTCGACGCCTTCGGTCACCGCCGGCTGAATGGCCACATCCAGAGTTTCTCGCCGGCTGCCGGTTCCGAGTTCGCAGTGATCAAGCCCGACAACGCCACCGGCAATTTCACCAAGGTAGCCCAGCGCGTCGGCGTCCGCGTGACGATAGACCCCGGCCAGCCGGAAGCCGCCAATCTAGCCCCCGGCCTCTCCGTCGTCGTCTCCATAGACAAGGCTTCGAAGCCGGAGGCGAAGTAGGCCTGAGGCCACAAAACGCAAAAAGCCCGGATCGCGAGATCCGGGCTCAAACGCCGCCGTGAAGCGAAAGTTGTGACTATTCGTCGTCGCGGTTGCCGTCGGCATCCGGATCGAAGAAGTCTTCCGGACGCAGGGCGTCTTCGTCGATGCCGTAGATGGCGTCGGCCGAAGTCAGGGTTTCACCCTGCTTCTGGCGTTCGGCTTCTTCGGCGGAACGGGCAACATTCAGCTCGATTGCGATTTCGACTTCGCCGTGCAGGGCCAGCGTAACGCTGTGCAGGCCGATGGTCTTGATCGGGGTGTTCAGCTCAACCTGGCTGCGGCCGATGTTGAAGCCTTCTGCAGCGAGGATGTCGACGACGTCGCGAGCAGCGACCGAGCCGTACAGCTGGCCGGTTTCGCCAGCCGAGCGGACGACGTTGAAGGACTTGCCTTCGAGAACGTCGGCAACCTTCTGGGCTTCGCTCTTGCGCTCCAGGTTACGGGCTTCGAGCGTAGCGCGTTCAGCTTCGAAACGGGTCTTGTTGGCGGCGTTGGCGCGAAGAGCCTTGCCGAGTGGCAGCAGGTAATTACGGGCAAAGCCGTCGCGGACTTTTACGGTCTCGCCCATCTGGCCGAGCTTGGGAACGCGTTCGAGAAGAATGACTTGCATCGTGGTATCCTTTCAATGTCAGGTTTTTGGATCGGGTTTGTTCGAGGCATTCGCATCCTTGTTCGGGGTCAGTGCGATCGCCTTGCGGGTATCGGACAGGCCGAGAACGAGGATGAAGAAGATTGGCAGCACCATGGTAGCGGCCAGGTAGCAGAGGACCAGGACCGGCAGTTGCCAGTCCTTGCCGCGTGTCTTGAAGTGGAGCGTCGAGAAACCGGCGAGCACGAAGCCGGCGCCGAAGGCTCCGAACACGGTTGCGCCGACCATGGCAGGAATTCCGCCGGCAAAGCAGGCAACAAGGCCGGCTAGAAAGATGAAGATCGCATTGCGGTTCATCCTGAGCGCCGAAGGCACATCCTCCCGCGGCCGGAAATTGCGGCCTGAGGCGGTGACGATCCGGGTTGCAATGTAGTAGGCGGCAAACAGCATGATGACCCAGATTGCCGCCTGCAGGGCCGGCAGCATCAGGACGATCAGCGATTTTGTCTGGGCGGTGGCATCCGGGTCCGGCTGGAAAGACGGCTCCTGTGCCGAAAGCGCCGTCATCAGCGCATCGACCATCTTGTCGGTGAGCTCAGGTCCGTAGCCGATCATCACGCCGACGGCGATGACGCCGATCGTTACCAGTCCGCAGAGCTGCACCAGCATGTCGGAGAGGGGATACCAGGCCATCAGGTGGTCCGGTCCGCCGATTTCGTCGGCCGGGCGGGCAAGGTTCGCCAGATGGCTGATCCAGCCGGCCGGAACCAGCGTCACCAGCGCCATGACGAAGGCAAACGATGGCGATATGGCGACCGCGCCGAGCACGAAGGCGGTAAGGATCGAGACGATGGCGGCAATATTGCCCCAGCCGAGGCCGGCAATCAGAATTGGGAGGGCAGACGCAGCGTATAGGACAGCACTGAATGACGGCTGCGCATTCGCGGCCAGCACAAGCAGGGTCGCGGTAATGCCGGCGAGCACGCCGATCAAAAGCAGTCTGGGATTCAAGGTCTTCAAGTCGCTGTCCTGCTTGTTTAAGCAGTTAGAGGTTCGCCCTGATGACAAGTCTCAGAAGCGCAGCCCCAACATGGGTTTCAAACGGTTTCGATCCACGCCCACCGTGGAAGGAAGAAGGGAAGGCATCGCTGCCTTCCCTCTGATCGGAGATGTCGGACGCGATTAAGCGACGACGTAAGGCAGCAGGCCGAGGAAACGGGCGCGCTTGATGGCCTGGGCCAGTTCGCGCTGCTTCTTCTGGGAAACGGCCGTGATACGCGAAGGAACGATCTTGCCGCGCTCGGAAATGTAGCGCTGCAGAAGGCGAACGTCCTTGTAGTCGATCCGCGGTGCGTTGGCGCCGGAGAACGGGCAGGTCTTGCGACGACGATGAAACGGACGACGGACCTGCGAAGAGGAGGAAGCTTCAGACATATTCAGATCTCCTTAAACGCGGTCTTCGCGCGGACGGCGCGGACGGTCTTCGCGATCACCACGATCCGGGCGAGGACCACGGTCGCCGAAACCACCACGATCCGGACGGTCGCCATCACGACGCGGACGGTCGTCACGGTCGCGCTTCTGCATCATGGCAGATGGGCCTTCCTCGTGCTTTTCGACGGCAATCGTCATGTAGCGCAGGACGTCTTCCGAGATGCGCATCTGGCGTTCCATTTCCTGCACGGCGGCAGGAGGAGCGTCGATGTCCATCAGGGCGTAGTGAGCCTTGCGGTTCTTGTTGATGCGATAAGTCAGGGACTTGAGGCCCCAGTTCTCGATACGCCCGACTTTGCCACCGTTAGCTTCGATGACACCCTTGTACTGTTCTACGAGGGCATCAACCTGCTGCGCGGAAACGTCCTGTCGGGCAAGGAATACATGTTCGTAAAGAGCCATGATGAGCTTTGCCTTTCTTGCGTTTGTGAAACCCGGTATCGGCGGCTAAGCCTCAACGACTGCTCCTGTAAGGGGTGACCCCAGCAAGAAAGCGTTAATCCGAGACGGTCGAGAGCGGAGACACGGGAGGCTGGAACGCTTCCGTTCCGAACGATTTCCAAGGAAACCGGCCCTCCGTTCAGCCACCAGCCAGATGACCGGGTTTGCGAACACGGCGGCTTATACGGGATTCTCGGCGAAAGGCAAGGGAGGGCGGCAAAGGAATATGGTGAAGTGGCTGCGTCTCCTTCTCCCCGCCGGGGAGAAGGTGGCCCCGAAGGGGTCGGATGAGGGGGGCTCCTCACGCGGTACACGGTATGCCGCGCGTCCCCCTCATCTGCCCTGGCGGGCATCTTCTCCCCGGCGGGGAGAAGAGAAATCCTCAGATCGGCATCGGGTATTGGCGATGAACCTTGGCTATCTCGGCCAACACCTCGGGCGACAGCGTCAGGTCTGCGGCGCTGATATTAATCTTCAGTTGCTCCATCGTGGTCGCCCCGATGATCGCTGCTGCCATGAACGGGCGGGTAAGGCAGAATGCGATGGCCATCGCCGACGGGTCGAGGCCGTGCTTGCGGGCGATTTCGAGATAGGCCTTGACGGCCGGCTCCTGCAGCGGCTGCAGGCGGCCGCCGAGATCGCCGTTGATGGCCGCGCGGGAGCCCTCTGGCTTGGCCCCGCCGACATATTTGCCGGTGAGGAGCCCGGCGGCCAGCGGCGAGTAGGCCAGCAGCCCGACATCCTCGTGATGCGACAGTTCGGCAAGGTCGAGATCGAAATGGCGGTAGAGGAGGCTGTACTCGTTCTGGATGCTGGCGACGCGCGGCAGGCCCTTCTGTTCGGCCAGCGTCAGATATTTCTGCGTACCCCAGCTCGTCTCGTTGGAAAGACCGATTGCGCGGATCTTGCCTTCCTTGACGCATTCGCCGAGCGTCTGGAGGATGTCCTCGATGTTGGCGATGACAGCGGCGCGGTCCTGGGTGAAGGGATTGTAGTTCCAGCTCTGGCGGAAGTGGAAATGGCCGCGGTTCGGCCAGTGGATCTGGTAGAGGTCTATATAGTCGGTTTTCAGGCGCTTCAGGCTGGCCTCGAGCGCAAGGCGGATATTGGCGGCGTCGGCGCCCTGGCCTCCGCGCAGATAGGAACGTCCGTTGCCGGCAACCTTGGTGGCGAGTACGATATCCGTGCGCTTGCCGGTTTTTTCGAACCAGGTGCCGATATGCTCTTCGGTGCGGCCCTGCGTCTCGGCCGACAGGGGCGTAACGGGGTACATTTCGGCGGTATCGAAGAAGTTGATGCCCTTCTCGACGGCGAAATCCATCTGCTCGCGGGCCTCGGCTTCGCTGTTCTGCGTGCCCCAGGTCATGGTGCCAAGGCAGATTTGCGAAATCGAAATGCCTGTGCGGCCTAAATTCTGATATTTCATGGGAAAACCTTGGATCTGGCGGGAATGCATGTCCGGGAGGACGGCGGGAATTTAGGTCTAATTCTCGCAAGTGCAAGAAAAATTCGTGGGCCTTAGCATCCGCAAAAGCCCGGTGCCATCAGGCCTGCGCTCTTGACTCCGGGGACAAGAATGCCGATTGGGAAGCCAAACAAGGACGCCAAACAATGACTGTTGCTTTCACATTCCCGGGTCAGGGAAGCCAGGCCGTCGGCATGGGCAAGGATCTGGCCGAGCAGTTTCCCGAAGCCCGCGCGGTCTTTGCCGAGGTCGATGATGCCCTCGGCGAGGCACTTTCCGAGACGATATTCAACGGCCCCGAAGACAAGCTGACGCTGACGGCCAATGCCCAACCGGCGTTGATGGCCGTATCGGTGGCCGCTTTTCGGGTTCTGCAAGCCCGCGGACTCGATCTCAAGGGTAAGGTCGGCTATGTCGCCGGCCATTCGCTCGGCGAATACTCGGCGCTCTGTGCTGCCGGCACCTTCACGCTCGCCGACACCGCCCGTCTTCTGCGCATCCGCGGCAACGCCATGCAGGCAGCTGTTCCCGTCGGCACCGGCGCGATGGCTGCTATCATCGGGCTCGAGCAGGCGGACGTTGTTGCCGTCTGCGAGGAAGCATCGGCGCTCGGCGCCTGCCAGATCGCCAATGACAATGGTGGCGGCCAGATCGTGATCTCGGGCGAGAAGGCAGCCATCGAGAAGGCGGCGGCACTGGCGACCGAAAAGGGCGCCAAGCGGGCGATCCTGCTGCCGGTCTCCGCACCCTTCCATTCCAGCCTGATGGCACCGGCCGCAGACGCGATGCGCGAAGCGCTCGCCAACGTCAAGATGTCCGATCCTATCGTGCCTGTCATCGCCAATGTCCGTGCTGCTCCCGTCACCGATGCCGGCGAGATTGCCGCGCTCTTGGTCGAGCAGGTCACAGGCCAGGTTCGCTGGCGCGAGACGGTTCAGTGGTTTGCCGCCAACGATGTGACGACGCTCTATGAAGTCGGTGCCGGCAAGGTGCTGACCGGGCTTGCCAAGCGCATCGACAAGTCTGTGACCGGCATCGCCGTCAATTCGCCCGCTGATATCGAAGCAGCGCTTGCCGGCCTCGTCGGCTGACCGAGTGCGCTACCAAGCACGCAACATCCAGGAATGAGGAAACTCACATGTTTGACCTGACCGGCCGCAAGGCCCTGATTACCGGCGCCACCGGCGGCATCGGCGAGGAAATCGCCCGCACGCTGCACGCCCAGGGCGCCATCGTCGGCCTGCACGGGACTCGTGTCGAAAAGCTCGAGGCACTGGCAGCCGAACTCGGCGATCGCGTCAAGATCTTCCCGGCCAACCTTTCCGACCGCGACGAAGTCAAGGCGCTCGCCGCCAAGGCAGAGGCAGAACTCGAAGGCGTCGATATTCTCGTCAACAATGCCGGCATTACAAAGGACGGCCTGTTCGTGCGCATGAGCGACGAAGACTGGGATAATGTCATCGAGATCAACCTGACCTCGACATTTCGACTGACTCGCGAACTCACGCATCCGATGATGCGCCGCCGCTACGGCCGCATCATCAACATCACGTCGATCGTCGGTACGACCGGCAATCCGGGCCAGGCGAACTACTGCGCCTCGAAGGCCGGCATGATCGGCATGACAAAATCGCTGGCCCAGGAAATCGCCACGCGCAACGTCACCGTCAACTGCGTTTCGCCGGGCTTCATCGCCAGCGCAATGACCGATAAGTTGAACGACAAGCAGAAGGACGGCATCATGGGCGCCATCCCGATGAAGCGCATGGGCACCGGTGCCGAGATCGCTGCGGCCGTCGCCTATCTCGCATCCAGCGAAGCAGCCTACGTGACGGGGCAGACGCTGCACGTCAACGGCGGCATGGCCATGATCTGAAATGGAAATTGCGGTTGGGGAGAGAATTTGTCCCCAACAGCTTGTTGGGCGGGCCCGTAGGGTTGATTTTCAGGCTTTGCGACAGAGATAAAGCATGTTAATCGGGCCATGACTGTGAACAGTCGTCCCGAATACGCAGATTCTACATGCCGTTATTGCGCGGTTTTGTGGTATCTCAAGCCGGGTTGAACGGGTTTGCCAACGGTGCTCCGATTGAGTGCTGCAGGTTGAAAACAGGGTAGGGGTGCCAGACGGCATTCTGATCAGGAAATAAGGTCGAGGAAACCGACATGAGCGATATCGCAGAACGCGTTAAGAAAATTGTTGTTGATCATCTTGGCGTCGACGCCGACAAGGTTGTTGAAGGCGCCAGCTTCATCGACGACCTGGGTGCGGACTCGCTCGACACTGTCGAACTGGTCATGGCATTCGAAGAAGAATTCGGCGTTGAAATCCCGGACGACGCCGCCGACTCCATTCTGACGGTTGGCGACGCTGTAAAGTTCATCGAAAAGGCCCAGGCTTAACAGCTTGGCAATATCAAAGGGCGGGCTCATGGAGTCCGCCCTTTTTCGTCCGGTCATGCCGGACTTTCCATATGATATGCATGACATGCGCGAAGACAGGGGCTGAGGGCGATGAGACGTGTCGTTATCACGGGTACCGGCATGGTATCTCCTTTGGGGTGTGGCACGGAGGTGTCCTGGACACGCTTGCTCGCCGGCCACAACGGCGCCCGCCTGATCACCGAATTCGAAGTTTCCGATTTGCCTGCCAAGATCGCCTGCCGGGTTCCCGTCGGCGACGGTAGCGACGGCACGTTCAATGCCGACGACTGGATGGAGCCGAAGGAACAGCGCAAGGTCGATCCCTTCATCATCTACGGCATGGCCGCCGCCGATATGGCGCTGAACGATGCCGGCTGGCATCCGAAGACCGACGAGGACCAGATCGCTACCGGTGTGATGATCGGCTCCGGTATCGGGGGTCTGGAAGGCATCGTCGAGGCCGGCTACACGTTGCGTGACAAGGGTCCCCGGCGCATCTCTCCGTTTTTCATTCCCGGCCGTCTGATCAATCTTGTGTCCGGCCAGGTCTCTATTCGCCACAAGCTGCGCGGCCCGAACCACGCCGTCGTCACGGCCTGTTCCACCGGGGCCCATGCCATCGGCGACGCCGCCCGCTTCATCGCCTTTGGCGATGCTGACGTGATGGTTGCCGGCGGTGCCGAGGCTCCCGTTTGCCGCATTGCCATGGCTGGATTTGCCGCCTGCAAGGCGTTGTCGACCCAGCACAACGACGATCCACAGAAGGCTTCGCGCCCTTACGACAACGACCGCGACGGCTTTGTCATGGGCGAGGGAGCTGGCATCGTCGTGCTCGAGGAACTCGAACACGCCAAGGCGCGCGGCGCCAAGATATATGCGGAAGTGGTCGGCTATGGCCTGTCCGGCGACGCCTACCACATCACCGCACCGTCAGAAAACGGCGAGGGCGCTTTCCGCTGCATGACATCTGCCTTGAAGCGTGCGGGCGTCACGGCAGCCGATGTGGACTACATCAATGCCCATGGCACATCGACCATGGCCGATACGATCGAGCTTGGCGCCGTCGAGCGACTGGTCGGCGCCTCCGCTTCGAAGATCTCGATGTCGTCCACCAAGTCGGCGACCGGACATCTCCTCGGAGCGGCCGGAGCAATCGAGGCGATTTTCTCGGCATTGGCGATCCGCGACAATATCGTGCCGCCGACGCTGAACCTCGACAATCCGGAGCGGCCAACCGCGATCGATCTGGTACCGCACACCGCGCGCAAGCGCGATGTCAACATTGCGCTGTCGAACTCCTTCGGATTTGGCGGAACCAACGCGTCGCTCGTTCTGCGCCGCTATGAGGCTTAGAGGCAGGTAACGGCTGATTTTTCGCGCACCACGTGTGTGCGGAAGATCCTGAACCTGTTTTTGCCGCATTGCTTGGTCAAGAGCGGACAAAGACAAGAAGAAGGGACTGCCGGTGAACGACACGAACCAGAACGGGGATACGCCGGCGGGGCAGAAGGGACCGATCATTCCTAAATCGCCAAACGAGGCATTGCGTCCCGAACGCGTGCCGGAGCCACCGAAGCGGTCCCGCAAGGCCCGCAGCCAGATGGTCATCTTCCTGAACTTCCTGATGACGCTTGTCGTCTTCGTCATCGCGCTGGGCGTCATCGGCTTCTACTATGTCGTCTCGACCTACCAGTCGCCCGGACCGCTGACCACCAATGCCAACTTCATCGTCCGTAACGGAGCGGGTCCATCCGAAATCGCTTCTCGGCTGGAGGCCAGCAACATCATTTCTGATGCTCGGATATTCAAATATCTCGCGGCCCGTCAACTCCGCGACGGCGATACACTGAAGGCCGGCGAATACGAGATCAAGGCCGGCGCGTCCATGAAGGACATCATGGAGTTGATGGAGTCCGGCAAGTCCATTCTCTATTCCGTCACGCTGCCGGAGGGCCTGACAACTCGCCAGATCTTCAACAAGCTTCAGGCCGATCCCATACTCGAGGGCGAACTGCCGTCTGCCCTGCCGCCGGAGGGAAGTCTCGAGCCGAACACCTACAAGTTTTCTCGCGGCGCGAAGCGTGCCGAGATTGTCGACCAGATGGCTGCGGCCCAGAAGAAACTGGTCGACCAGATCTGGGAAAAGCGTGACGCCAACCTGCCATTCGCCAGCAAGCAGGAACTCGTCATACTGGCATCGATCGTCGAAAAGGAAACCGGCCTTGCCGACGAGCGTGCACATGTAGCGTCGGTATTCATCAACCGCCTCGCCAAGAACATGCGCCTTCAGTCTGATCCAACCGTGATCTACGGTCTGTTCGGCGGGGACGGCAAGCCGACAGACCGGCCGATCTACCAATCGGACCTGAAGAAGGAAACGCCGTACAACACCTACATCATCAAGGGTTTGCCGCCGACGCCGATTGCCAATCCCGGACGCGATGCACTCGAAGCCACGGCCAACCCCTGGAAGTCGCAGGATCTCTACTTTGTAGCCGACGGCAGTGGCGGGCATGTCTTTTCCGCGACGCTGGAAGAGCATAACGCCAACGTCAAGCGCTGGCGCAAGATCCTGGCCGACAAGGGCGTCAACAGCACCGATATCGTTGTCGACGGCCAGCCTGAAGAAAATGGTGCCGTGACGCCGGCAAAGAAGAAGTAACCCGAAGCAAAGCACGGAGACGCTGATGGCACTGCAGTCCATGACAGGATTTGCCCGGCGTGAAGGCACCAGCGGTCGCTACCGCTGGGCCTGGGAACTGCGCTCGGTCAACGGCAAGGGGCTCGACTTGCGCCTGCGCCTGCCGCCCGGCCTAGAGCGTCTGGAACTCGACATCCGGCGCCTTGTTCCGCTGCAGTTTTCCCGTGGCAACATTCAGGCAAGCCTGTCGATCTCGGCCGACGAAAACCGCTTCGAAGCGGTCGTCAACCAGGCAGCACTCGCCACCGTACTTGCCATGCGCGATCAGCTGGCCGGCATCATCGATCCCGCGCCGCTGAAGCTCGATACGCTGATGGCGATCCGCGGCATCATAGAGTTTCGCGAGACCCCCGAAGGTGACGATGCAGTCGCCAGCCGCGACGCCGACATCATGGCTGGGCTCGAGGGTGCGCTCTACGACCTCAGGACCATGCGGGAGGAGGAAGGACAGGCGCTGGCCCACGTCCTGCTCGACCAGGTCGCCACCATCGAGACGCTGACGGATACCATAGAGCGCGATCCGTCGCGGTCGCCGGCTGAAATCGCCACGAGGCTTGCAGCCCAGGTCGCTTTGTTGATGGACGCAGCCTCCGGGCTGGATCGCGACAGGCTTCACGCAGAGGCGGCGCTCATCGCCACCAGGGCGGATTTGCGCGAGGAGATAGACCGGCTGATGGCCCATGTCGCCGCCTCTCGCGAATTGATGAGGAAAGGTGGCCCGATAGGGCGCAAGCTCGATTTTCTTGCACAGGAATTTAACCGCGAATCGAATACCGTCTGTTCGAAATCGAATGCCGCAGCCGTTACCAACGCCGGCATCGAATTGAAGGTGGTCATCGACCAGTTTCGCGAACAAGTTCAGAATTTGGAGTGAATGATGAATACGGCGATCTCGCCATCGTTGCCAATCGCCCGACGCGGTCTGATGCTGGTCATCTCCTCGCCATCGGGCGCCGGCAAATCGACCATTGCCCGCACGCTGCTGGCCGACGACAAGCAACTCAGCCTCTCCGTCAGCGTCACCACGCGCCAGCGTCGCCCGAGTGAAATCGCCGATGTCCACTACCACTTCGTCTCGCAGCGCGAGTTCGAGCGGATGCGCGATGCCGATGCACTTCTGGAATGGGCAGAGGTTCATGGCAATTTCTACGGCACGCCGCGCGAGCCTGTCGAGACGGCGATGGCCGAGGGCCGCGACATGCTGTTCGATATCGACTGGCAGGGCGCCCAACAGTTGCAGGACAAGATGGCGGCAGACGTGGTCTCGGTCTTCATCCTGCCGCCGACCATGACGGAACTTCAGTCCCGACTGCATCGCCGTGCCGAAGACTCGGAGGCGGTGATTGCGACGCGGCTGCAGAATTCCCGCGCCGAAATCGAGCACTGGCGGGAGTACGATTATGTTCTGGTCAACGAGGATCTGAACACAGCCTTCGATTCGGTGCAGTCGATCGTCAAGGCCGAGCGTCTGCGCCGCGACCGTCGCCATGGTATGTTCGATTTCATTCGGGGCTTGCTGGAAGAAGTGCCGAAACTCTAGAGGCAGTTCGCCAGCCGGCAGAACTCTTCCACGGACAATGTTTCGGCCCGCCTTGTCGGGTCGATGTCGGCGCGCGCCAGCAGCACTTCCCCACCGAGCGATTTGACACTCTGGCGCAGCATCTTGCGGCGCTGGCCAAAAGCCGCCTCGGTGACACGCTCGAGCTTAGCGACGGAGCAGGGGATCGGGTTTTCGCGAGGTGTCAGGTGGATCACCGACGAGGTGACCTTGGGCGGCGGCGTGAAAGCCTGCGGCGAGATATCGAAAGCCGCGTAGGCCTCCGTGCGCCAGCCACAGATCACGCCCAGTCGTCCGTAATGATTGTCGCCCTCGGCAGCGACGATGCGCTGGCCGACTTCCTTCTGGAACATCAGTGTCAGCGATTGCCAGAACGGCGGCCAAACGGCTGGCAGCAGCCAGTTCAGCAGCAACTGTGTGCCAACATTGTAGGGGAGGTTGGCGATGACCCGCACGGGGCCATCTGTCGCCAGCGCGGCAAAGTCGATCTTCAGCGCATCGCCTTCGATCACCTCCAACCGGCCGGGATAATGGGCAGCAATCTCCGCTAGCGCCGGCAGGCAGCGCGGGTCGCGCTCGATGGCTATGACCTTCTTGGCACCGAGCGCTAAGATTGCCCGCGTCAGTCCCCCGGGACCGGGCCCGACCTCGATGACGGTAACGCCCTCAAGGTTGCCGGCCGTCCGCGCCACGCGCTGCGTCAGGTTGAGGTCGAGAATGAAATTCTGTCCCAGCGCCTTGCGTGCATCGAGCCCAAACCGCTCGATGACATCGCGAAGGGGAGGCAGCCCGTCGAGAGCGGCCATCAGGCAGATATCCTGTCGACACGGGCAAGGTCGGCAGCAAGCTTCAGGGCTGCCACGAGACTGTCCGCCTTGGCAATGCCCTTGCCGGCAATGCCGAAGGCGGTGCCGTGGTCCGGCGATGTGCGGACGAAGGGAAGGCCGAGCGTCACGTTGACGGAGTCGTCGAACCCGAGCGCTTTGGCCGGGATCAGCGCCTGGTCATGATACATGCAGATAGCCACATCGTAGCGATGGCGTGCGTCGTCGTGGAACATGGTGTCGGCCGGAAGCGGGCCGAAGGCGTCGATACCCTCGGCGCGCAATACCTCGATGGCGGGGTGGATGATGTCCTTGTCCTCGCTACCGAGCGTCCCGTCCTCGCCGGCATGAGGATTGAGCCCGGCTACAGCAAGCCGGGGGCGGGCAATGCCGAAACGGGCCTTGAGATCGGCGTGCGTAATCCGGCAGGTCTCGATGATGAGGTCTGCTGTCAGCGCTGTCGGCACGTCCTTCAGGGGAATGTGGATCGTTACCGGTATGGCTCGTAATTTCGGGCCGGCCAGCATCATCACAGGCATGAAGCGCTTGCCGCTGTGGCGGCCTGCAAGGTCCGCCAGAAATTCCGTATGGCCGGGAAAGCCGAAGCCGGCCTCGTATAGCACGGACTTGGCAATCGGGTTCGTCACGACAGCTGCAGCCTCTCCTGCCATTGTCAGCTGTACGGCAGTCTCGATCGCAGCGATGGTGCCGCGCGCGGTCGAAACATGCGGCACGCCAGCAGCCACGTCGACACCCGAAGCCACCGGCAGAACCGGCAGCGCGGTGGCGAAGATCGAGCAGGCCTGCGCAGCATCGCATTCCCGAAGGGGAATCTCCCGTCCCAGCAACCGGGCGCGTACGCCGAGGGCAGCCGGATCGCCGATGAAAAGGAACGGCGCAAGCCCCAGCTCCGTGCGGCGCATCCACGCGTCAAGCGTTATGTCGAGGCCTATGCCGGCAGGGTCGCCCTGGGTAAGCGCCAGTGGCCGGGTGTTGAACGCTGTCATCCGAAGAGATCAGCGGTAGATGATCTGCGCCTTGGAGCGCAGTTCATCCACGTATTTCTTCTCGTTGCCGGTGGCCTCGCCCTGGGCGTTCTTGCCAAGATCTTCCTGGCGGAAGACGGCAGCGGCGGCGACATCGTCGCTGACCTGACGCTTGGAGCAAATGGCCAGATACTCGACGCCACGGTCCGTGACGATGGAAGACGTTGTGTTGCCGGTCGCGCCCTCGACCAGCGGCTTCCACTGGGTTGGCAGTTCCGGCGCAAGAACGCGGCCGAGGTCGCGCACCGAGACGTCATGCATCGTGGCGGCAAACACCTTGGCCTGCTCGCATCCCGGGAATTTGGCGCGCGAGGCATCTGCTTCGGCCTTGCGCTTGGCTTCCAGCGTTCCCTTCTTGGCGGCGGGGACCACGAAGATCACCTGCTTGAGGAAATATTCCGTGGTCGACGTGTTGTTCTTGTTCTGCGTCATGCGGGTGATGAGCTCGTCGGGCGACAGCTTGCCGCTGGCGCCGAAGCGCGCATTCAGAACGCGTGGCCAGCTCATCTGGATGGCGATATAAGCTTTGAAGTGTGCGGGCGTGACGCCGGTCTTTGTGAGGACCTCGTTCAGCTGCTCCGTCTTCATCTTGTTGCTTGCGGCAAAGCGGGCATAGGAAGCATCGACATCCGTTGTCGACACCGACATGCGAACGCGCTGGATTTCCTGGCGCTTCAGCAGTTCCGTGACCAGCTGCTCCTTGGCGAGCTTGGGCAAGTCGCCCGTCTGGTGCTGCAGGCGCATGAAGTTGATACGCTTGGCGATGTCGCCGCTGGTGATGACTTCATTGTTGACGAGGACCTTGACCTCGCTGGTGCCCGATGCGACGGCCGGAGGAGCGCCCCGCTGTTGTGGCGCAGCCTGGCCCGAGATCGGCAGTGATGTGGCAATGGCCAAGGCGACAGCGCCGGTTAAAATGGCGCGTACCGGGTTCTGTCCAGCAAACATCGACTATCCCTCTCAAAGGTCCCAGCGGTTGGCCGCTCCTGTCCCGGACGTATCCGGACGGGCCAACGTTTCCTGCCGACCATCTACAGCAAGGCTATGGAATTGCACAATCCTTGCGGCGAAACAATGACACGGATTTTGCACGGAATGGGATCTTTGGGCAGCGATATAACGGTGACCGGATGGAAATCCGGTCACCGTGCGCTTGATGCTAGAAGGTGGTGTCCGACGCGCTGCCGACATTGATGTCGCCAAGGGTACGGAAGGTGATCTTGGCACCGATGGACCAGTCGCTGGCGGTCTGGTCTACGCTGTCGCTTTTCGACAGGTAGGAGATGCTGAAGATTGTGCATTCGTCGCTGTAGGAAAGTCCGACGCCACGACGCGTCACATCGTTGTTGTTCAGGTCGTAGCTGACCGTCCCGAAGATCGCCCAGTAGTCCTTGAAGTTGATCTGGGCGCGTGTCTGGATTTCGTCGTTGTCGGAGGTGAAGCCGTATTCGGGCTGCGCCTTGATATGCGTGTAGGTAACCGAGGTCTGGAAGTCGGCATTCGCATATCCGAGCGTCGAGTCACCACGCTTGAACGACATATCCTTGTGATCGAGGCGGTAGGAGCCCGTCAGCGACAAGCCCTGCGGTGTCGATAGAGACGCCATGGCGACATAGTCGGAAACACTGTCTTCGAGGCCAGACTCGGCACCGGCGTTTACAAGGTCCGCCGTATCGAAAGAGTTCTGTCCAGCCAGCTGGTAGGACTGGCCGACAATGCTCGTCAGCTTGTAGCCGCTGTCGAAGCTGCCGGTGTAGCGGATACCGACATTGGCGCGCGTGCCGCCTTCGATACGGTCGAAGCCCGAGAACTTGTCGCGATTGAAGAGGTTGCTGGCGTCGAAGACGAAGCTCTGCGCATCTTCGTTCGGCAGCCTGCCTGCCAGCGTCTCGTTCGGACGAACGTAAAGCTGTGCAATCGGCTCGAACACGTGTGTGCTGTTCGCCGTTGAGACCATGATCGGGTATTTCGCTTCGATCCCGGCCGTCAGCATGCCCTGTGCGGCCGTGCTGCTGTCGTCGTAGTTGCCGGAATAGCTGTAGTTGGTGCCGATCGAATTCGGCGAGTCCATGCCGAGGCCGTAGGCATCGCCACGTGCTGCCATCAACGGGGTGAGGAGGAGACCACCCTGCGTCGCGAAAGTCCGCTGCCACTGCAATTCGGTCGTCAGGCGGCTGGTGTCGCCCTTCAGTCCTTCAAACCGATCCTTGGTCGTCAGGTCGCTGAGGTCGCGCGCAGCCACTTCCTGGCGCGAGATGTTGGTGAAGTTCATCGTCGCCGAAAGTTCGCCGCCGTAAACGGGCTTGGGATCGACATAGTGGTAGTCGATCACCGGGGCAGCGATCGCCTGCTGCTTCTCGCTGTCGCTGTTTTCGGTGGCGTCCTGCACGTCGTAATAGAAGCCGCGCATATCGAAATAATTGCGCTTGCCGAGACCCGTCAAATAGACCTCGTTGGTGTGGGTGCTCTGGTTGAGACCCTCGATGCCGTAGGTACGGGCAAAGTTGTTGTCCGTCTGCGCCATCACATCCCAGCCGAACGTCCAGCGTGGATTGATCTGGAAATCGCCCTTGGAGGCGATCAACGCACGGGTCTTTGATTCCGCGTCGCTTGTGCCTGCAGTGAAGGCATCGGGCTTGTTCTGGTCGATACCGGCAGCCCGGATCGTATAGGTGCCGTTTTCAAGCCGCTGGCGGAATTCGCCTTCGAGCAGGAATCCCTGCGTGGTGTAACCCGTCGCGCTGACGGTTGCGTCCATGCTTGGCGAGATGACGTAGTAATAGGGAACCTTGGCGCCAAAACCAAGGTTTTGCGAGACGCTGAAGGTCGGGAACAGAAAGCCGGACTTGCGCTTGACCGTGTTGTCCGGAACTTCGATCCACGGAATGTAGGCAATCGGCAGGCCGAACAGTTCGAACCGGGCGTGCTCCAGGCGAACCGTATGCGTCACGCCGTTCTGGACGACGCGCTGCGCCTTCACCTGCCACAGCGGTGCCTTGCCGAGCTTGGTGCAGGCGAGGCAGGCCGTGTAGATGCCCTTGGTCAGGATCATCTGCGTACCGCCAACCCGCTCGGCCTTTTCGGAGGCAAGGCGGGTGTTGTCCGGCATTTCGATGCGCAGCGAATCGACGAAGCCATCCGAGAAACTGTCGGTGACGTCCATCTTGTCGCCATACATGCGATTGCCGTCGGGCGTGATGAGCTCGACATTGCCGAGCGCCATCATCCGGCCGGTCTTCTGATTGTAGACGACCTGCTGGGCGACCATCTTGTAGCCGCCATAGTTGATCTGCACCGCGCCGTTAGCGGTGACGACCTGTGTGTCCTTGTTATAGATCAGCTCGTTCGAGGACAGCACCAGCTTCGAATCAGCCGGTACATTGACCTTCGCGGTTTTCATTGGCGAGCCGTCCTGGCCGAATACGGCAGGCGACGTCGCGACGTAGGCACTCAGTGCTGCCAATACGACAGCCGAGAGCTTTCTGATCTGTTTGCGGTTAGTGACCGCCACTAGCCATCCTCCTGATGAAGCAGGATCGTTGCGCCCAAAGCCAAGGCGACGACCACGGGTATCCATGTCGCCAAGAAGGGAGGCACAACGCCACTACTTCCGAATGCCTTTACAAGCACGTTGACGACATAAAGCACGAAGCCTGCGAGTATTCCACCCAGAATCACGGAACGTGACTGGTTGAAACGGCTGAATTTTAGAGACACGGTTGCGGCAATGAGAGTCATTGCCACCATGAGGAAGGGTTGTGAAAGCAGGGAGTTAAACTGCGTCTCCAACGCCTTGGTAGATATACCAAAGCTTCGTGCGATCTCAATTCGATTAGAAAGATCATAAAAAGCAATGGTTTCAGGCTGTGCCAGCCGTTGGGACACGAAATCCTGTTTCAAATTCGTACGGACGCGCACCGTAGCCTTGTGCGCAGGGATCTCCCCCGGAGCACGCTCCACAACGCCGGTAAGAAGCCAGTAACCATCTTCCAACTTAGCAGAGTTTGCGTCCTGCCGAAGCACCACGTCGCCCTGTGGATTGAAGTGGATGAAAACCGCGTTCATCAGCGTCATGCCGTTGTCGACAACGGTTTTCGCGCCAATGATGACATCATCGTCGCGGGCGATCTGGCGCAGCCACGGCACGGAGAGCCGGTTGTGATAGGACGGGTCGCCGCGCAGGTCCGCCTCGAGCGCATCCGCCTGCCGCTGGCCGGCTGCCGCGATCGGGTTAAGCACCAGCATTGTCAGCAGCCCGACGATAAACGCGCCGAAAATGAACGGCGCCATGAATTGCCAGACGGAAATGCCGGCGGCGCGGGCAATCACCAGTTCGTAGCGACGATTGAGCGCGATCAGCGTCGTCATGCCGACGAACAGCACGAGAAACGGCATCGTTTGCTGCAGGATGAGCGGCAGGCGGACGGCGGTCATCAGCAGCCCGATGGCGACGGTATAGCCGGGAAGGCCGGAGAGCCTGCCGGCATTTTCGCTGAAATCGGCGAGGAAGACGATGGCCGTCACGCCGACGAAGAACCAGCCGGTGGTGATGGCATAGCGGAGGAAGAAATAGCGGTTCAGGGTGCCGAAAATCATGCGTTGCCTCCGCTCGATTTCCCACCGGATGCCGGCATTTTCGCCTGCGCCCGCAGCCACCATCCGCTGATGCGATTGCGCAAGGTCGTTGGCATGGTCCGCTTCTTCGTGCGTGACAGCAGGAAGATGCAGATCAGGATCGAACCGATGTTGATTGCATAGAGAACGCCGATGAAATAGGGCGCGGCTTCGATCTGGTTGGCGGCATAGAAATCCGCCCAGCGCAGGCCGAATGAGATGGTAAGCGCCGACACCATCGGATGCAGGCGTGCCTCACGATGGGACCGGGCGTCGCCGGCAATGACGAGGGAGATCAGCGCGAAGATCGCCGGCAGCATCCAGTCCGTCAGGCGACGGTGAAGCTCGGCACGGTAGCCTGTCGGTTTCGCCTTGTAGTCGGCATCGTTCGGATCGGGATGCAGAAGGAATGGCAGGCTTCTGTCGCCGGAGCGAAGATTGGCCTGGCCACGGCTCTGGCTAAGATCCGAGAGGTCGAATGAATAGCTGTCGAACTTGATGACCGAGACGTTGCCGTCGACGGTTTTGCGGTGCACTTCGCCGTCATGCATCAGCAGCGACTTGCCGCTCGGATCGACGGCGCCTTCCTTGGCGTAATAGATAAGGTCGAAGGCCGGATCGCGGGAATCGGCGACGAACAGGCCCTTGAGGATACGCCCCGACATCCGCTGGGAGATCTCGACATAGAGGCCGTCTTCGATTCGGCGGAAGTTCTTTTCCTCGATGACCGTGGACAGAAGGTCGGCATAGGCGGCAGCGACCATGTCGCGCGCCGCGACACGCGCCTTTGGCTCAACCATATTGTCGACGGCAAAGGAGAAAATACTGACGGCGACGGCCAGAAGCATGATCGGGCGGATGATCACCATCCGGTTGGCACCCGCAGCCTCCATCACCGTCAATTCCGAATCGGTGTTCATGGCAGTTAGCGTCTGCGTGATGCCGATCACCAGGGCGAAAGGCAGCACGACGGGAATGATCGTTGGCAGGATGAGGGTGGCAAGCGTCGCAAACGACCCCATCGACTGGCCGCTGTCCGTCACCAGATTGATGCGCTGCAACACCTGAGTCGTCCAGATGATGGCAAGCACCGGCAGCAGCGCCACCAGAAACATCAAACCGACACGCCGGGTAATATAGGATTCAAGTAGTTTCATGCCGGCCCTTGATGCGACGCGTCTCCGAAAGCCCTCAGGCCTCGCAGTTCCAATTCCTCTACGCTGTTTGTTATTTTTTTGCGACAAGCGGCACGCGAAAATTTCGTTAATTTCTCGAAATATTTCCATGGTGTGTCGTTTGTGATCGGAGGTGGACGACAGCCGCTTTGCAGACCCGGCAACCACCCCCTTCGCGCTCCAGATTTCCCATGGATATAAAGTGTATGGGTGTGGGGCTTGCTACGACGGGTACGCGCAGTTTGCTGCGAACTAATGCAGGCTTTGTGGCCCTTAAGCTTGTATTCAATGGGGAAACCCTAAATGATCCCACATCAAAGACCCGGCATCGGGCACATCGTGGAGCTGACATGTCTGTGAAATTCGAAATCTCCTTTGCACCCTCGGCACGGCCGACGACGGGACTGGCTGTCCTCCTCCAAGGTATCGGCAGCGAGCGACCGGCCGGCGCGGAGCACGTCGATCCTGCTAACACCGTTGCCAAGGCAACCCGCATCGCCGGCTATTCTGCAAAGTCTCTGAAGACCCTCGATATCGTCGCGCCGGAAGGGTCCTCCGTCGAGAGGATCCTGGTGATAGGGACGGGCAAGCCGGCCGATACCACGCCGCATGACTGGTTGAAGCTCGGCGGCGTCGCTGCAGCGCGCATGAAGAAGGTCGAGACCGTGACGGTTTTCGTCGACAGCCCGGGTGCCGACGTCACCCCGCAGAATGCTGCCGATTTCGCGCTGGGCATGCTGATGCGCGCCTACAGCTTCGATACCTACAAGACCCGCAAGGGCGAAGACGACGAGAAGACCAGCAAGGCAATCAAGGTGACCATCGTCACTGCCAAGGCTGCGCAAGCCGATGTCCTGTTCGGCGATTCGGAAGCGATTGCGGCCGGCGTCAACCTCGCCCGAGACCTGGTCAACGAGCCGCCAAACGTCCTCGGTCCCGTCGAATTCGCCGCCAAGGCCAAGGAGTTGGAAAAGCTCGGCGTGACCGTCGAGATTCTCACCGAGCGCGACATGCGGACGCTTGGCATGGGCGCGCTGCTGGGCGTAGCCCAGGGGTCCGTCCGCCCGCCGCGTCTGGCAATCATGCAGTGGAACGGCGGCAAGCCCGGCGAGGCACCGATCGCCTTCATCGGCAAGGGCGTCGTCTTCGATACCGGCGGCATTTCCATCAAGCCATCGGCCGGGATGGAGGACATGAAGGGCGACATGGGCGGCGCCGCTGCCGTTATCGGCCTGATGCACACGCTGGCGGCACGCGGCGCCAAGGCCAATGTCGTCGGCGTCCTCGGCCTCGTTGAGAACATGCCCGACGGCAACGCCCAGCGCCCCGGCGACATCGTCACGTCCATGTCCGGCCAGACGATCGAGATCATCAATACAGATGCCGAAGGCCGTCTCGTTCTCGGCGATGCCATCTGGTACACAAACGACCGGTTCAAGCCGCAATTCATGGTCAATCTGGCGACGCTCACCGGCGCCATCGTCGTTGCCCTCGGCAGCCAGCATGCAGGCTTGTTTTCCAACGACAACACGCTTGCCGAACGCCTGACGGCCGCCGGTCTTGCCACCAATGAGCGCCTTTGGCGGATGCCGCTCGGCAAGGACTACGACAAGCTGATCGACAGCAAGTTCGCCGACATGAAAAACAGCGGCGGCCGCCAGGCCGGATCGATCACCGCCGCACAATTCATCAAGCGCTTCGTGAAGGACACTCCATGGGCCCATCTCGACATTGCAGCAACGGCCCTCGGCTCGCCGCTCGACGAGATCAACCAGTCCTGGGGTTCAGGCTTTGGCGTCCGCCTGCTCGACGAACTCGTGCGCCGGCACTACGAGCAGTGATCGGTAAAAACGAGATCGCCCGATGACCGAGGTGCTGTTCTATCATCTGACGGAATCAAAGCTCGAGGACGCCCTGCCGCCATTGCTCGACAAAAGCGTCGAGCGTGGCTGGCGGGTGGCGGTGCAAGGTCGCGACCCGGCTCGGCGCGACCTGCTCGACAGCCATTTGTGGACATTCCGCGAGGACAGTTTCCTTCCTCATGGCACCGATGCCGGCGAGGCGCCAGAACACCAGCCGGTGCTGCTGACGCTGTCGCCGGAAAATGTCAACGATGCCAAGGTCCGCTTCTTCGTCGACGGTGCCGAAGCTGAAGAGATCGACGTCTACGACCGCGTCGTCTTCATGTTTGACGGCTACGATCAGTCACAACTGGAAGGTGCCCGGGCCCAGTGGAAAAAGCTGAAAGCCGAGGGCCACAAGCTCACCTACTGGCAGCAGACCCAGGAAGGTCGCTGGGAAAAGAAGGCCTGACCTGAAGATTTAGGTAGTCGAGGCGAGGGGTCACCCGTTCCCGACTACCTTGTCGATGAAAGCTTTCTTCGCGTCCGTATAGGCGGCGCGGTCCCCGGAAAATTTGGCTGCAAGAGAAATCTTAAGATCTTCATACTCAGACGCCAGGGCGGCATTCGTGCGGAGTTTGTCGCGAAACAGCAGGTTTCGCCTCCAATGAAAACCTTGATGTTCTACAATATGCACGAGATGGGTGCGCGTCTGCTGCTTGATACCACGTCCGAAAATATGGTCATCCGGAACGATATCTGCGCCGGCATAATCGTAGCCAATGGATTGCATCGGCTTGATACAGTCACTACCGTCTTCGAAACGACGGATGCCGACGATGATATCGATAACGGGCTTCGCCCTGATGCCCGGTATCGAAGTGCTTCCGAAGTGCTGGATATCGATCGCAAGTGCACCCAGTACAAGCCGGATGCATTCGGCTTCCTCGGCGTAGGCCTTAGGCCATCGGTCGTCGGGCTCCGCGAGCACGACGAGCTTATGTTTGACGCCAAGACCGTAGGCTGATTCTTCATTCCGCTGCATTTTCGACCCCGGAATTAATGCGAACACTACCTCTTATTCAAGCGCCTTCGCACGCATCTGGAACCCGCAGATCAATCGTGGAACGCTTCCACGAACTTGCGCTTGCCGAGCATGAAGGCGTCGGCGACGTGGCGGAGGGGGGCGAGATCGACGTCCGATGTGCCGGCCTTGACGATTTCGGCGAAGCGGCGGTACAGCGACGGGTATTCCGCCTCCGGTTCGGCGAGCTTCAGTTCTTCGTCGACGAAAAGCTTGGCGCCGCCATCGGCCAGCCGCATCGTGCCGGCCTCCGTCTCGACGATGATATCCCAGCTCTGCTTGCCAGTCTGGCGCCAGTCGAATTCAGCGTGCACGGGCACTCCGGTGGCATCCTTGAAGTGCAGGTCGGCAGCGATGGGTGCATCGCGGTTTTCCGGGAACTCCAGGGTTGCGCCGGTGAGGAAGATGGCGCGAGGCAGGATGTGGGTGACGATCGACAGGGCGTTGATGCCGGGATCGAACACGCCGAGGCCGCCGGCCTGCCAGATCCAGTCCTGGTTCGGATGCCAGTGGCGCACGTCTTCCTTCCAGATGACATGCATGCTCTTGATCGTCGTCGCGGCAAGAAAGTCCTTTGCGGCCTCGACGCCCGGTGCGTAGCGCGAATGCCAGCTTGCAAACAACGACACGCCCTTGGCCTTCGCCAGCGCTTCGAGGTCGTGGACTTCGCTCAGTGTCGCGCCCGGTGGCTTCTCGAGAAACACGTGCTTGCCCGCCGTCAGCGCCTTGTAGGCGGCCTCATAGCGGTATTGCGGCGGCATGCACAGCGACACGGCGTTCATCGCAGGAACAGTGGCAATCATCTCGTCGATGGTCGTGAAACTCTGGATGCCGTCGACAGTGCCGTTGCGGCTGGCTGTGGCGATCAGGTTGTAGTCCGCATTGGCCGCGATCGACGGCAGATGCTGGTCGCGGACGATCTTGCCGACGCCGACGATGCCGAGCTGGATGGGGGCGGAGGGATTGGAAGACATGGGCTTGCTCGCGTTCCGGTGTTTCACTCAAAAGTATGATTATTTTTGAGGTGTTTGTATCAGAATGCGGGCCGCGAGCAAGGCCGGGCTTGGTGCGAGTGGCGGCTTAACGGCTCATTTTCAGATCGGCCATGGCAATGACGTTGCCCGGTGCCGCGTCACGCCCGTAGCGAAGCGTGACCACCTTGTAGCCCTCCTTCTCAAGTCTGTTGAGCAGGCCCGGCAGCATGATCGCAGTACGTTGGTGGATATCGTGCATCAGGATGATGCCGCGACCGCGCCGATGCAGCTCCTCCATGGTACGCTCGAGGACGATAGCCGGCTTGACGGTGAAATAATCCTTGCTGTCGATATCGACATCCATGACGATCATGTCGCGCTGGGCAATCGCCGAGCGCAGGCTTTTCGTGTCGGCGAGATAGGGGAAGCGGAAGAAGTTGACATCGGTACCGATGGCCTTCGAGACGGCATTCTCGCCTTTGACGACCTCGGCTATGGCCATGTCGAAGCTCATCCTGGCGAGATCCGGATGGCGGTAGGTATGGCTGCCGATGGCATTGCCGTCGTCGAGAACCTTGCGGGCAATCGCTGGATGGGCGGCGGCCATTTCTCCGACCATCATGAAGGCACCCTTGACGCCGAACTGGTCGAGTGTCGCAAGGATTTTCTCGGTCTTTCCCGGCATCGGGCCATCGTCGAAGGTGAGGATTACTTCCTTGTCGGCAAGCTTGAGGTCGTGCAGGGACGAGACCGTCAGTGTCCGACCGGCAAGATGGTGCCAGTAGCCTCCCCAGGCGGTCGGCTCCATGGCAATGGGATCGTGGGCCTTGAGCGGTGCAGTGACAGTAGCGCCCGGCGCGTAGGAGGTTTTCAGCGACATCTCTGTCGTCGGTTTTGTCGCGCAGCCGGCGAGCATCAGGCTGGCCAGAAGGCCGGCGACAACGGGACGTGAGAACATGGGAATCGCTCAATCAAGGGAGGAATATTGAGACGATATTTTCTGATTATGGTTAACGAGGTGTTGACGAAGGCGGTTCGCCCGCAGATGCCGTCGTGGTCCCGGCGCGCATGTTGGCGACTGTTGCCGATCGGCATCAACGTTGGGTTGATCGCGCGACCGTGAGCCGAGCAATCCGTCCTTTAGACAGGGGACGGAGGCGGGAAAGCAAACAGGCTAAATGAAGGTTGCGCCTGCTTGCCTGGAGGAAATGCGACGCTGGCGGTCACCCCGCCATCGCTGCCTCGTATTCGTCCGAGAGCAACATCCACTGCTCTTCGCTCTTGGCGATCTTGGCCATCAGGTCGGCGCGTTCCTTGACCTTGGCTGCGGCCTTGTCAGGAAACTTGTCGTAGATCTCCTGGTCTTCCAGTTCGCGGTCGAGAGCCTGAATCTGCTTCTGCAGTTTCTGCGTCAAAGCCTCGACATCGTTGATCTTTTTCTTCAGCGGTGCGTTGGCGGCGCGCTTGTCGGCGTTGGCCTTGCGCTGCTCGGCCTTGTTGGCCTTGTCTTCCGGGCTCTTCTTGCCGCCCTTGCCGCCGCGCGATGCAGCAACGATGGTGTTGCGGTAATCCTCGAGGTCGCCGTCATAGTTCATGACGGTGCCGTCCTTGACGAGCCACAGCCTGTCGGCGGTGGCTTCGATCAGATGGCGGTCATGCGAGATCAGGATGACGGCGCCGGAATATTCGTTCAGCGCCTGGATCAGCGCGTTGCGGCTGTCGATATCGAGATGGTTGGTCGGTTCGTCGAGGATCAGCAGGTTCGGCGCGTCGAAGGCGGCAAGCCCCATCAGCAGGCGTGCCTTTTCGCCACCCGACAGATCCTTCGCTGCGGTTTCCATCTTGGCGGTCGCAAGCCCCATCTGGGCAACGCGCGCCCGCACCTTGCCTTCGGTGGCGCCTGGCATGCGGCGACGCACGTGCTCGACGGCCGTCTGCTCGGGAATGAGGTCGTCCAGCTGATGCTGGGCAAAGAAGCCGATCTTCAGGCCGGATGCGGTCTTGACCGAACCCGGTGAGCCAGGAAGACGGCCGGAGATGAATTTGGCAAATGTTGACTTGCCGTTGCCGTTCGAGCCGAGCAGCGCGATGCGGTCGTCGGTGTCGATGCGCAGGGTCAGGTGCTGCAGGATCGGCTTGCCCGGCGCATAGCCTACGGAGCCGCTCTCGATGGCGATGATCGGGGAGGCGGCTTCCTTCTCGGGATCGGGGAACTTGAAGCCCTGGACATTGTCCTCGATGACCGACGAGACGGTGCCCATGCGCTCCAGCGCCTTGACGCGGCTCTGCGCCTGGCGGGCCTTGGAGGCCTTGGCTTTGAAGCGGTCGATGAAGGACTGCAGATGCTTGCGCGCCGCATCGTTCTTGACCTTGGCCTTCGTCTGCAACTCGTTGGCTTCAGCGCGCTGGCGCTCGAACTGGTCGTAGGAGCCGCGATAGAAGGTCAGCTTCTGCTGGTCGAGATGGACGATGGCGTTGACTGCGGTGTTGAGCAGGTCGCGGTCATGGCTGATGATGATCACGGTGTGCGGATAGCGGCTGATATAGTCTTCCAGCCACAGCGTGCCTTCAAGGTCGAGATAGTTGGTCGGCTCGTCCAGCAGCAGCAGGTCTGGCTCGGAAAACAGCACGGCGGCAAGCGCCACGCGCATCCGCCAGCCGCCGGAAAAGCTCGAGGCCGGACGCAGCTGCGCCTCGGCATCGAAGCCGAGACCTGCAAGGATGCTCGCTGCCCGCGATTCCGCCGAATGGGCGCCGATGTCGGCCAGCCGCATGTGGATTTCGCCGATGCGATTAGGATCGGTCGCGGTCTCGGCTTCGGCCAGCAGCGCCTCGCGCTCCTTGTCCGCCTTCAGCACGATTTCCAGCAGGGGCTCTTCCGTACCCGGCGCTTCCTGCGCGACCTGGCCGATGCGGGCATTCTTCGGAATGGAGACGTTGCCCGTCTCGCTTTCCATGTCACCGGTAATGATCTTGAAGAGCGTCGACTTGCCTGCACCGTTCTTGCCGACGAAGCCGGCCTTTATGCCGGCCGGCAGCGCGATGCTTGCCTGGTCGATGAGAAGGCGCCCTGCGATGCGGGCGGAAATGTTGTTGAGCGTGATCATGGGGCGGTTTTGACCGAACTTGCCCTTGAAGGCAAGAGTGTGCGCTGCAATACGGTTCGCGCGACGGCAAACAGTCCGCCGAAGGTTTAAGGGCGCGCGTCGTGGCTGAACAGCTGTATCGGATGGCGGCGGTTGGCTTGCGCGCTGGCAAGTGCCGCCTCGGCGTGGGCCATGAGTTGGGCTGCCGATGGAGCGTCGGTGCTGAGCGCAATGCCGGCAGAGATACTGAGCCGGCCCGGATCGCTTTTGTCAGAGGTTGCATAGACCAGCGTTTCCTCGACTGATGTCCGAAGCCTTGCAGCGATTGCCCGAGCGCCCTCGGTATTCACGTCTGTCACCAGGAAGCAGAAGTCGTCGCCTGTCATGCGAACGACGAGATCGTTCTTCTTGATGCTCTTGCGGAAAAGCCCGCCCAGCTTCTTCAGCAGGTGATTGGCGGCCTGCGGTCCGAACTTGCCGTTGAATGCCCCGAAATCGTCGATGTCTACCATGATCAGCGCAATCCCCTGGGCGCTGTCTTCGTCGTACAACTCTATCAGCCGGTTGATGAGGGCAATCTGGTTGGGCAGCCCGGTGATGCGGTCGGTGGCAACGGCGGTGCGGATTGCCGCGTTGCCCTTTTCCAGCGTGGCGATCCTGTCCATCTGGTCAGTCAACTTTTCCGTCAGCCCGGTCTCGTAGATCATCAGGTTGGTCAGCGAGGCGTTGAGGAAATCCATCTCGGCGGAAAATGCAGCAAGGCTCTGCATCGGGTCTTCGTTGACAGACTGTGTGATCGTTTCGACGGCTTGAACGAAACTCTGCTTGTGCCTCAGGCCCTCGGCCAGTTGCCCGGCGACGTCGCGCAGCATCCGTGCTGTCTCTGACTGGGTATTCTCGGCGACCAGTCCGCAATGGCTGACAAGGCGGTACCTGAGGCCGATCTCGTCGAGCATGGCCTGCGAAGGGTGGCTGCCGAGAAGAGCGATCTCGTTCGATAGGCTGCGGTCGGCGCCGAACAGTGCCTCATGGAAAAGCTGGTAGTTGCGCGGCAACCCGCGGACCTTGAACTTGGCCATGGCGTGGCCAACCTTCTGGAGGTCGACCGGACCGAGCATCGAATTGGCCGAAGTCGCAGCAGCGCCTGGCGTTGGGTGTTTCATCGCTCTGTCCTGCTTGAGGTCGTCCTGCGCCTGGCCGTTTGGGTAATCGCTCTCGATTTGCGGCCTGCCGGGTTAAAACGGCTTTAAGGTAGCCCGGTATGGCGCCGTTTTTCGATAGTATCGGCTGGCGGGGTTAACGGGCGGTTGCAGCCAGGCGACTGTGACGGTCCCGTGAAATTGCCGCATCCCCCTTGTTTTCAGGCGGGCAGGCGGGTAAAGACCGCCAACTTTTGCCGCAAAACGAAGGATTTGAACCATGGCCACTGAACGCACCTTTTCGATGATCAAGCCTGATGCAACCAAGCGCAACCTGACCGGCGCGATCACCAAGATTCTCGAAGATGCCGGCCTCAAGGTCGTTGCTTCCAAGCGCGTCTGGATGAGCAAGCGCGAAGCCGAAGGCTTTTACGCCGTGCACAAGGAGCGGCCTTTCTTCGGCGAACTCGTTGACTCCATGACATCTGGCCCGACGGTCGTTCAGGTTCTCGAAGGCGAAGGCGCCATCCTCAAGAACCGCGAAGTCATGGGCGCAACCAACCCGGCTAACGCTGCCGAAGGCACGATCCGCAAGCTGCACGCCCTGTCGATCGGCGAGAACTCGGTTCACGGTTCGGACGCTCCCGAAACCGCTGCCGAGGAAATCGCTTACTGGTTCTCCGGCACCGAAATCGTCGGCTGAATCAAGCTCTCGGCATCTTTGCCGAAGCCATTGAACTAACTTGTCAAAGCCGGGTCGTTCGCGTCCCGGCTTTTTCGTGGCTGCGATCAGCCGGCGGCGCATTTTTCCGGCGAGAAATCGATGCTGCCGTCGGGCTTTACCAACTCGGGATTGACGCTATAGCCCGGCCCGACGACCAGCGGCCTTGCTGTCAGCACCGATTGGTCGACATCCGATATGACCTGCGTCTTGATGGTCTGGAATGTCCGGCCGTCGCCGTCCACCAGCCGGATGTTGACGGCATAGGGCCGATCCTTGCGGACGCAATGGACGGCTGGGCTTTGCAGCGTGATCTTGTCCCAGAGCGGAAATATCTTTTCCTTCACCACCAGCGGCTCGCCACCCATCGGGTTTTCGAATTCGGCAATGGCAAAGCTGCCATCCGGCATCGGCGCCTTCAGCGCAAGATTGACGAGGTAGGTCGCAGTTGAGACGCGGTAGTTGAAGACGAAGTACCGGCCGTTCAACTCGGTCGGACCGTCGCTGTCCTGCCGCTGGCAACCGCCCAGCGTCAAGAGGGCCATGGTGACTGCGAATATCTCTCTGGTTCTCATGACGGCACCTCCTGCTTCTTGCGCCTGTAGTGCCGGCTTGCCTTTACCCGGTTGCCGCAGACGGCCATGTCGCACCAGCTGCGGCTACGGTTCTTGCTGCGGTCGACAAACAGCCAGCCGCAATTGCCGCAGATCTTCATGCGGTCCTGTTCCGGGTTCGCGAGCAGCCGCAGCGTCGAATGTACGGTCGCGCTGGCAAGACTGTCAGGCGTGGTGGCACCGCGCAAACATGTTGCCATGGCCGCGAGCAGATCGGCCAGCAAAGCATCCGATGTCGTGCCCAGCACCACCGCCCGGAAGTAGCCGTCGATCGCTTCCCTCAGATGCAGGAATGCAGGCGCCTCGGAGGATTTCAGTGGCTTGATATCGCCGAACAATGCCCGTTCGGCGCAGAACTGCATTGCCGCAGGCGCAAAGTCTTCGAGATGTTCCGGTGTCGCAAAACGGTCGATGCTGCGTGTTGCGTCGTGTCGCAGGATGACGCTGTTGGCGACATCGAGCGCAAGGCCGCCACCGGAAAAGCGATGAGGGGTCCAGGAAAAGCTCATGCCGCAAATAATAACTGGTAAAACCTATTTTGCCAGTTATTATTTCAGCCGTGGGGAGGGGTGGCATGGCCTATCTGTTGCAGCAACTGGCGAACGCTGTGCCGCTCGCAGCACTCTACGCCGCCCTGGCTTTCGGCTATGCCATTGCCTTCGGTGTCACCAGGCGGCCCGATATCACCTATGGCGCGCTGTTTGCCTTTGCTGGCCAGATGCTGCTGCTGTTCAGCGATGTCGGCTACAACCGGCTCATCCTCGTGCTACCCGCAGCACTGGCATTCGGAGCAGTGCTCGCCTTCGTCTACACGCTCGGCGCGGGTCTGCTCATTGGTCGCTCCGTCATCCAGCCACTGGCAAAGACATCGCCGAACACGGTGATCGTCGCCGCCTTCGGTGTCCTGATCGTGCTGATGGAAACCGCGTCGCTGGCGATGGGCAGCCGGCCGCGCTGGCTGCCGCCGTTCCTCAATGCGCCGGTGGTGCTCTGGAACGACATCAGCTTCCCGGTGACGCTGACGGAAATCCAGCTGCTGGACACGGCCCTCATGTCAGCGATCGTCCTCGGCGGCGCGGCGGTGCTGCGCTACACCGCCTGGGGGCGCATCTGGCGCGCCGTAAATGAGGAGCCGCTCGCCGCCCAACTTTGCGGCCTGTCGACCAGCCGGGTCTTCCTCACAGCCTATGGCAGCGCAACCCTGATTGCCACGGTCTGCGGGTTGCTGTCGACATCCTACTACGGCACCATGGATTTCGGCGCCGGGATGATGTTTGGATTGAAGGTGCTGTTGATTGCTTCGGTCGGCGGCTACGGCAATCCGCTGAAATCGGCGGGCGGCGCAGCGGCACTGGCGTTTGCGGAGACGCTGTGGAGCGCCTACGGGCCGCTGCTCTGGCGCGATCTCATGGTGTTCACACTGCTGGTTGTTTTGCTGGTCATCAGCCGGCGGGAGCGGGTCATTCCCTGAGCGTCACCTGTCTGCGGTCCATCTCGTCCGCGCCGCATCGTCCGCATCGCGGGCCGCCACCCAGTCTCCGGCCTTGCCGTCGGCAGCATGTTCTTTTTTCCAGAAGGGGGCCGCCGTCTTCAGGAAATCCATGACGAAATTGGCGCCGTCGAAGGCGGCCTGCCGATGGCTCGAGGCGGCAATGACGAGCACGATGTTTTCGCCGGGGAGGATGCGGCCGAAGCGGTGGATGGCCGTCAGGCCGCGCAGTTCGAAGCGTTCAATGGCAGCGGTGGCGATTCTCTCCATCTCGGCCTCGGCCATGCCAGGATAATGTTCGAGTTCCAGCGCCGCGAGACTGGCACCTTCGTCCCGGCAGAGGCCAGAGAAGGTGACGACCGCGCCGATCTCGTGGCGTCCTCGCGACAGCTTCGCCACCTCCGCCTGCAGGTCGAAATCCTCACGCTGGACGCGGATCGTTGGCAGAATGGGAAGAACGTCGGCCATCCCCGTCAGCCGCCTGTCATCGGCGGAAACAAAGCAATCTCCCGCGCGCCGACGATGCTCTCGTCATGCTCGACATGTTCCATATTCACGGCAATTCGGATGGCATCCGGAAATTCCAATGCCATCTCGTACTCTTCGCCCAGCGTCTTCAAATGATTGAGGAGATCGGCACCGGTAATCACATCGGCGGGAAGAACCAGTTCGTCCTCGCCCCGGCCGATCCGTTCGCGCACCCAGGCGAAATAGACGAGTTTGGTCATCCCTCGTCGTCCACGATGTGCTTCAGACCGACGCGGAAATAGTCGTAGCCGGAATAGATCGTCAGGATCGCCGAAATCCACAACAGCGCGATGCCTATCTGAGTCGTGTGCGGGAGGATTTCTTCGCCGGCGGGGCCCGCCAGCAGAAAGGCGATGGCCACCATCTGCGCCGTCGTCTTCCATTTGGCGATACGCGTCACCGGCACGCTGATGCTGACCTTCAACTGCGCCAGATATTCACGCAGTCCCGACACCAGAATTTCGCGGCAGAGGATGATGATCGCCGCCCACAGCGACCAGCCGGCAATCGTCTGGTCGGCTGCGACCAGTAACAGGATCGAGGCGATCAGCAGCTTGTCGGCGATGGGATCGAGCATGCGGCCGATATTCGATGTCTGGTTCCAGATCCGCGCCAGATAACCATCCAGGAAATCGGTGATCGAGGCGATGATGAAGATCCATAGCGCGACCCAGCGCGCCGTGTTGCTGATCGAAAGCTTTCCCTCGACGAAAAAGCAGATGACGATGAGCGGCACCGCCAGGATGCGTCCGTAGGTGAGGAGATTCGGAATGTTATATGCGCGCGATGCCATGAAAATCGTTTCGTTTGGAGCGTCCGGGTAGAATGACGGTCATTGCTCTATAGCGTCAATATTGTTTCAGTTTTTCCGCCGTCATTGCGTAGAATTTGCGACCTGCCGCTTTTATTTCGCGGCGTCGTCGTGAAAGTGATTGTAGACGAGCTTCGCCACGGTCTCTGAAATCCCCTCGACGGCGAGCAGGTCGGTGTATCCTGCCCGCGACACGGCCTTTGCGGTTCCGAAGTGCTGCAGCAATGCGCGTTTACGCGAAGGTCCGATACCGCCGATCTCGTCGAGCGGATTCTTGACGAACTCCTTCTTGCGGCGTGCCCGGTGCGATCCGATCGCAAACCGGTGCGCCTCGTCGCGCAGGCGCTGGATGAAATAGAGAACCGGGTCGCGCGGTGGGAGGGCGAAGTTATCGCCGGACGGCGGAAAGAATCGCTCTCTGCCCGCCTCGCGGTCGACGCCCTTGGCAACACCGATGGCAATGACGCTGTCCGTGATGCCGAGTTCGTCGAGGATGGCGCGCACCGCCGTCATCTGTCCCTGGCCGCCGTCGATCAGGATGACGTCGGGCCAGGCTGGGAAGGGCAGGTCGGCCGCATCCTCGCTGATCGCCTTGGTCCGGTCCGGCAGGCCTTCCTCTTTCAACAGGCGCGAAAAACGCCGCATCATCACTTCGCGCATCATGCCGAAATCGTCGCCGGGGGTGATCTCCGTCGATTTGATGTTGAACTTGCGGTACTGGCTTTTGACAAAACCTTCCGGTCCGGCGACGACCATGCCGCCGACGGCATTGGTGCCCATGATGTGCGAGTTGTCGTAGATCTCGATGCGCTGCGGCACATAGGGCAGCTTGAATGTTTCCTTGAAGCCTTCGAGCAGCCGCGACTGCGAGGCGGTCTCGGCCAGCTTGCGACCGTGCGCCTCGCGGGCATTGCCGACGACGTGGTCGACCAGGTCCTTCTTCTCGCCGCGCTGCGGCACCAGAATGGCGATCTTGTAACCGGCCTTTTCCGACAGCGCGGCTGCCAGAAGCTCGATTTCCTCGACGGTCTCCGACAGCAGGATCTGGCGCGGCACCGGCTTGTCGTCGTAAAATTGCGCGAGGAACGAATTCAGTACCTCGGCGCCTGACAGAGACGGATCGGCGCGCGGAAAATAGGCCCGGTTGCCCCAGTTCTGGCCGGTGCGGAAGAAGAACACCTGGATGCAGGATATGCCGCCCTCGTGGTGGATGGCGAAGATGTCCGCTTCCTCGACGCCGGCCGGGTTTATGCCCTGATGGCTCTGCACATGCGACAAAGCCGAAAGCCGGTCGCGATAGACGGCTGCACTTTCGAAATCGAGGTTCTCGGCCGCCAAGTTCATCGCATCGGCAATATGCGATTTGACGTTCTGGCTTTTGCCCGAGAGAAAATCCTTGGCTTCCTGCACCAGTTCGCCATAGCCGTCGTCGCTGACTTCGTGGGTGCAGGGAGCGGAACAGCGCTTGATCTGGTGCAGCAGGCAGGGCCGGGTGCGCGTCTCGAAGACGCTGTCCGTACAGGTGCGGATCAGAAAGGCCCGCTGCAGCGAGTTGATCGTCCGCCCCACGGCGCTGGCTGAGGCAAAGGGGCCGAAATAGGCGCCCTTTCGGCTGCGCGCGCCACGATGCTTGAAAATCGCCGGTGCCCGATGATCACCGGTAATAAGGATATACGGAAAGGATTTGTCGTCGCGCAGCAGCACGTTGTAGCGGGGGCGCAGCCGCTTGATGAGGTTGGCTTCCAGCAGCAGCGCTTCTGTTTCGGTGCGGGTCGTAACGAACTCCATGTTCGCCGTCTCGCGGATCATCTTGGCGATGCGGTTCGAGTGGCCACGACCGAGAGCGTAGTTGCTGACGCGCTTCTTCAGGCTGCGGGCCTTGCCGACATAAAGCACGTCGCCCGCCTCGTTGAACATGCGATAGACGCCCGGGGCATTCGGCAGCCGCTTGACGAACTCGCCGATGAGCTCGGCGCCCTTCAGCCCGGTCTCGTTCTTTCCGCCTTCGTTCCAGTCGACGGCCACCGTCAGGGCAGGGACGGCGATGCCGCCGCCCTCGACCTCGATGTCATCGTCGGTATCGTCCGATTCGTCGTAGAGAACGCCGCCCTCGGGCAGCTTTCTGGCATTCATTCAGCGGTCTCCGGCACGTCGGGCGTCTCCCAGGCCAGGTGCTGGCCTCCATCCAGGGCAATCATTTGGCCCGTGATCGAAGGCGTGTCAAAAAGAAAGCGGACCGTCCGGCCGAATTCGTCGAGCCCCGGGCCTGCCTTCAGCAACAGCCCGTCGATCTGCGCCTGGAAATCCTCCGGCGCCTGCCGGCTGCTGGCGAGCGTCGGGCCCGGCCCGATTGCGTTGACCCTGATTCGCGGCGCAAAAGACTGGGCGAGGGTTTGAGTGGCCGTCCAGAGAGCCGCCTTGGAAAGCGTGTAGGAATAGAAACGCGGATTGAGAGCCCAGACCCGCTGGTCGATGATGTTGACGATCAAGCCGGGTACGCTGTCCGGGAGTTGTCGGGCAAATTCAGCCGCCAGGATGGAGGGTGCCCGCACATGGACGGCGAAATGCGCCTCAAACGCCTCCGCATCGAAAGCGTCTGCCGTGTCCGAGCGGAAGGTCGAGGCATTGTTGATCAGCAGATCCAGTGGCCCGAGAGCCGAAACCGTCCGTTCGACAAGGGTCGAGACCTCGAAATTATTTTGAAGGTCGGCCTTGACGGCAATTGCCTTGATGCCGTCAAGCCTCAATTCCGCCGCCAGGGCTTCCGCCTCGACCATCGATGTATCTGCGTGAATTGCAATATTGAATCCGTTAGACGCGAGATCCCGGGCCATTGCACTGCCTATCCGGCGGGATGCGCCGGTGATCAGCGCGGTTCGGAGTTTGTTATCGGTCAAAATGTCGCCTTTTCACTGCGTTGGTCGGATTAGCACTTATATAGGGAGCCGATAGACCATAGGAAGCCACTCCGATGCAGGGGCAGGGGAGACAAATCTTCTATGTAGATCTTGAGATATATTTGAATAAAATTAAGTATAGTCTCTTTAATAATTTGTTATGGTTAACGATTGTCCTGTGGCGTTAAAGCAACATCGAATTTCAGCCATTCGGTTGCCACAATGATTTCACAATTTAGCTCTTCCAAATCCGCAATTGCATTCCAATTTACAGTCATCCGGGAGGGAATATCCAGGAATTGCTCGGACCGTTCGAACGCCAGGACAGTAGGCGACGGAACGAGATTATTAGGAGAATAAAAGTATGCGTAACATCATCACGACCCTCATGGCTTCGGCTTTCGTTATCGGTGGTTTCTCGGCTGCAATGGCTGCCGACGCTGTCGAACAGATTCCTCAGCCTCCCGTCGCTCAGGACGCTCCCCAGGTCAGCAACTGGGCCGGCTTCTACCTCGGCGCGGCTGGCACCTACAACATGGGCAAGATCAAGGGCCAGGGCGGCAGCGCTGACGCTTTTGGCGGCCAGGTCTACTCGGGCTACAACTGGCAGGACGGCCAGATCGTATACGGTATCGAAGGTGACGTAGGTTACTCCGGCGCCGACAGCACGAAGAACGGCATCACAGGCAAGAACGAAACCAACGGTTCGGTTCGCGCTCGCCTCGGCTACGACTTCAACCCCTTCATGCTGTACGGCACGGCCGGTGTTGCTGCTGGCCAGAACAAGATGTCTGACGACACTTCTTCTGACAAGAAGACGGCTGTTGGCTGGACGGTTGGTGCTGGTGCCGAAACGATGGTCACCAACAACATCTCTGCCCGCCTCGAATATCGCTACACCGACTACGGCAAGAAGAACTTCGATCTCGACTCCGGCAGCGTATCGCGCGGCTACGACGAAAATAGCGTCAAGGTCGGTATCGGCTACAAGTTCTAAGACTTGGTCTGATGTTACGGAAGAAGCCGGGTTCGTCCCGGCTTTTTTCGTTTCTAGGCCTGTAGAAAGGCGAGGTCGGCAACGAAACCCTGCCGTTTGCTATCGCACCAGCCAATCTTGACCGGAGCGGCGGCGTCAAAGCCTCCTACTGCGGCTTCAGTTCCGGAAATGCCGGAAAGCGCTTTTCGAAGTCTCGCAGCCAATAGACCAGTGCCTTGTGATCGTCTTCCCACTCGCCGGCGAATCGCAGTTGTAGGTAACCCAGCATTGCCGCCATGGCAAAATGGCCGCCGTTCAGCTTGCGACCGATCTTCGGCGTGTCTTCGTTGAGGTAGGTAAGCGCTCGCTGGGCCTTGGCCCACTGGCGGTCGATCCACGGCTGGAACACCTTCTCTTCCGTGCGGAACCGCCGCTCGTAGATGATCGACAGCAGGCAGTCGCATGTGCCGTCGCAAAGAGCCTCGAGGACATCGGCCTTGGTGCGCTTGGTCTGGCTGCCGGGATAAAGCCGCTTGCCTTCCATGCGGCCGAAATAATGGTTGATGCCACGGCTGTCGAAAACGGAAAGACCGTCGTCGGTAATCAGTGTGGGAATTTTACCGAGCGGGTTGTTGTCGAGGAGAATTGCAGGCCCGGCATTGGTGTCGACGCTGATTTCTGTAAGCTTGATATCGAGATAGCGTGCCGCCATCCTGACCTTGGACGAGTACGGCGATGTCGACGAGCAGAGAAGCTTCATGGTTGTCTTTCCAAAACGGGAAGGGGAACTCTCAGATGTCTTCGTTGGCATCGGGCTTGCGGCTCGGTTGCTCGCCGCGCAGCCAGAAGGCCCGGTTTGAGGAGAAACGGTCCTGCGCAAGGATATCCTTCAACACCGGCAGCAGGGCGTGCAACTCGTCCTTGAGCGTGAAGGGCGGATTGACGATGATCAGGCCGGAGCCTGACAATCCGGTGAAATCGCGTTCGGTGCGCACCGCAAGTTCGGCACACAGCATCTTCGGGATCTCGAGCGCCTGAAGCGCCTCGTGAAACGCCTTGATCGGCGCATCCTTCTTCAGCGGATACCATAGGCAATAGGTGCCGCCCGGAAAGCGGCGATAGGCGCGCGCCAGTCCGTCGACCAGCCGGTCATATTCGCCTTCGATTTCGAATGGCGGGTCGACCAGCACGATGCCGCGCTTTTCCTTCGGCGGCAGGTGGGCGCCGAGCGCCAGCCAACCGTCGAGTTCCGTCACGCGCACCTGGTGGTCGCCCTCGAACAGCCGGTGCAGCCGGCTCGCATCTTCCGGGTGCAGTTCCATCGCCGACAGGCGGTCCTGCGGCCGGAACAGCAGGCTCGCCAGCTTCGGCGAGCCGGGATAGAATTGCAGGCCACCGTCAGGATTGAGCGCATTGACGGCGGTGAGATAGGGCTCGAGCAGTTCCGCTGCCTGCGCTGGCAGGTCCGCGGCCATAACCCGGCCGATGCCATCCAGCCATTCGCCGGTCTTCTGGGCTTCCTCCGACGACAAATCGTAAACGCCGATACCGGCATGAGTGTCGAGCAGCCGGAAGGCCTTGTCTTTCGTCTGCATGTAGCGGACAAGCCGAGCCAGGACCGCGTGCTTGAAGACATCGGCGAAATTGCCCGCATGGTAGATGTGCCGATAATTCATTTTCGGTGATGCCTGCATGAAATGTTGCGATGCACCGGTTTTGCTCTTTTTGCCGGCCTCGCCTTGAAATATACAGTTGCGATGAACATTGCGACCCCCATTCCGGCAAAAGCGAGAATCGGCCACACGGCCTGTCCGCACGACTGTCCGTCCACTTGCGCCCTCGACATCGAGATTTCCGAGGACGGCCGCATCGGCCGCGTTCGCGGGGCCGGCGATCATTCCTATACCGCAGGCGTCATCTGCGCCAAGGTCGCCCGATATGCCGAGCGGCTGTACCATCCCGATCGGCTGATGAAGCCTGTCCGGCGCTTGGGCGCTAAGGGCGAAGGGCGATGGGGAGACATTTCCTGGGACGACGCGCTGGATGAGATCGCCAACGCCTTCGTCAAGGCAGAGGCGAAGGACGGAAGCGAAGCCATCTGGCCTTATTTCTACGCCGGCACGATGGGCTGGGTGCAGCGCGACTCGATCGAGCGTTTGCGCCACGCGAAGCGCTATTCCGGGTTCTTCTCGTCGATCTGCACCAACCCGGCCTGGACCGGCTTCACCATGGCGACCGGCGTGTTGCGCGGTCCCGACCCGCGCGAGATGGGGCGTACCGATTGCGTGGTCATCTGGGGCACCAATGCTGTCGTCACCCAGGTCAATGTCATGACCCACGCGATCAAGTCGCGCAAGGAACGTGGCGCCAAGATCGTCGTCATCGATATCTACGACAATCCGACGATGAAGCAGGCCGATCTTGCGCTGATCGTCAGGCCCGGCACCGACGCAGCCCTTGCGTGCGCGGTCATGCATATCGCCTTCCGTGACGGCTATGCCGACCGCGCCTATATGGCGAAATACGCGGACGATCCGGCGGGCCTCGAGGCACATCTGAAGACCCGCACCCCGGCATGGGCCGCCGACATCACCGGTCTGACGGTCGAGGAGATCGAGGCTTTCGGTGCGCTCGTCGGCCGCACGAAGAAGTCCTATTTCCGCCTCGGCTACGGCTTTACCCGCCAGCGCAATGGCGCCATCGCCATGCATGCGGCAGCTTCGATCGCCACCGTACTCGGCTCTTGGCGATACGAGGGCGGCGGCGCCTTCCATTCCAACAGCGATATCTTCCAGATGAGCAGCGCCGAACTGACCGGCCGCGCCATGAAGGACGAGGATATCCGGATGATCGATCAGTCGCAGATCGGCCGGGCGCTGACGGGCGATGCCGAAGCCCTTCGCCATCGCGGCCCGGTGACCGCGATGCTGATCCAGAACACCAATCCCGTCAACATCGCGCCCGAGCAGCGGCTGGTGAAGCGCGGCTTTGCCCGAGACGACCTGTTTGTCGCCGTCCACGAGCAATTCATGACCGACACCGCATCGATGGCCGATATCGTCCTGCCGGCGACGATGTTCGTCGAGCATGACGACATCTACCGTGCCGGCGGCCAGAACCACATCCTGCTCGGCCCAAAACTGGTCGAGCCGCCGAAAACGGTGCGCAGCAACCTCTTTGTGATCGAGGAACTGGCCAAGCGCCTCGGCGTCGCCGACCGCCCGGGTTTCGGCTTCACGGCCCGCGAGATGGTCGACCGCATCCTCGCCGACAGCCATCTTCCGGATTACGACTATTTTCTCGAGCACAAATGGTTCGATCGCCAGCCGGATTTCGACAAGGCGCATTTCATCGACGGCTTTGCCCATCCCGACGGCAAGTTCCGCTTCCGGCCGGACTGGAGCAACCAGCCGGCGCCGAACCGTCCGCCGAAATCGATCGGCCTGCTCGGCCCGCATGCGGAATTGCCGACCTTTCCCGATCAGGTCGACGTGATCGAGGTCGCGGATGCAGAGCATCCATTCCGGCTGGCGACATCGCCGGCCCGAAACTTCCTGAATTCCAGCTTCGCCGAGACCAAGACCTCGCGACAGAAGGAAGGTCGCCCGGAAGTCATGATCAATCCGAGCGATGCCGAAGCGCATGCCATCGCCGATAGTGACCTCGTGCGTATCGGCAATGTCAGGGGCGACATCCGCCTTCACGCCCGCATCACCACCGAGGTCAAGCCCGGCGTGCTGATCGCCGAGGGGCTTTGGCCGAACAGCGCACATGTGGACGGCGAGGGCATCAATGTCCTGACCGGGGCCGATCCTGTCGCGCCCTATGGCGGCGCTGCCGTCCACGACAACAAGGTCTGGCTGCGCAGGGATGTCCAATGACGAAATTTGAGAAAGCCGGCGTGGCAATCGTCGCGCAGACCACGCTGTCGAAGGGCTGGACCGAGCTCAGCAGCTACGACATCGACTACACCGCCTCGGATGGCGCGACCCACCGCCTGAAGCGCGAGATCTACCATCGCACCCCTGCGGCCACGATCCTGCTCTACGATCCCCACAAGGAGACTGTCGTTCTCGTCCGCCAGTTCCGCCTTGCCGCCCATCTGAACGGCGATGCCGGCTGGATGATAGAGACGCCGGCCGGTCTTCTCGACGGGGAGGAGCCGGAAGCAGCCATTCGCCGAGAAGCGATGGAGGAAACCGGATATCACGTGCGCGACGTCAGGTTCCTGTTCAAGGCCTATATGGCACCGGGTGCAGTGACCGAGGTCGTCCACTTCTTCGCTGCCGTCATCGACACCGGCGATCGTTTGTCGGAAGGCGGTGGACTGGTCGAGGAGCACGAGGATATCGAGGTCATGGAAGTGCCGCTATCGGAGGCACTGTCGATGATAGAGACCGGCGCCATCATCGACGGCAAGACGATCATGCTGCTGCAATGGGCTGGGTTGAACCGCGACCGTCTCGCCTGAGCGCTCCCGCTCATTCGGTCGCCGACGTTCATGCAACGGTCATCGACCACGGTTAAGGGCTGCGCCTTGATACGCCGGCATACGCCAAGGAGGTTCCCATGTGGCTCAACAATTTCAAACTCGTCCTTGCCGATGAAGTGATCGACAAAGGCGCCGTCCGGATCGACGACGGGGCGATTGCCGAGATCAGGGCAGAACCTGTGGCGGAGGCCACCTTCGAGGGCGGCGGGCGGTTGCTGATGCCCGGATTTGTCGACCTGCACGGCGACATGATCGAGCGCGAGATCGCGCCGCGGCCGAATGCGATGATGCCGATCGATTTCGGCATCCACGAACTTGACAAGAAACTGGCGGCCTCGGGCATCACCACGGCCTACGCCGCGCTGTCATTCGCGACCGAGAGCGTCTACGGCCATATCCGCTCGTTGGAAAATACGCGTGCCATCATCGAAGGCATCCACCGGCTGAAGGCCGGCCTGCTGGTCGATCATCGCGTTCATGCCCGCTACGAGATCACCAACCTTGCAGCCTCGCCGGTGCTCGAAAAGCTCATCGAGGACGACCTCATCGACATGGTGTCGTTGACCGACCACACGCCGGGCCAGGGTCAATACAACGACGTCGAAGCCTATATGGAGCGGATGTCGGCGCAGAGGGGCATTTCGGCGGAGGCTGCGGCCGAAGTCGTCGCCCTTCGCATGGAACGCCGCAACAATCCCGAGGTTGACAAGCGGCTGCGCGAGATCACCGATCTATCAATGAAGCACCGTATCTCGCTCGCCTCCCATGATGACGACAGTGCCGCCAAAGTCGTCGAGATGAACGGTTTCGGCATCACCATCAGCGAGTTTCCGGTGACGCTCGAAGCTGCAGAGGAAGCCCGTCGGCTCGGGCTGTGGACGCTGATGGGTGCCCCGAATGCGCTGCGTGGCCTGTCGATGATCGGCAACCTCAGTGCGCTCGATGCCGCCCGCGCCGGGCTGCTGACCATCATTGCTGCCGATTATCATCCGGCCGCATTTCTGTCGGCGACCTTCAAGATTGCCGATGCGCTGGAGGGCGACCTTCCTGCAGCCGTTGCAATGGCGAGCCGCAATCCGGCGCGTGCAGCAGGCCTGATGGACCGGGGAGAGATCGCTGTCGGACAGAAGGCCGATCTGATCGCCGTGGAGCCCGGCGCCGTGCCGCGTGTCCGGGCAACATTCCGCAATGGCCGCGTGGTTTACAGCGACGGCACGCTGCACCCGCTGCATCTGCATCCGGCGCTGGTCGCCTGATCGCCGGAAGACTGCCTTTCAGGCCTTGTCTGGGTCGACCAGCAGGGCGATCAGTTTCTTGAGAGCCGGAGGGATCAGCGTTCCGCCGGCCTCGTTGGTGGTGACGGTGACGCCTTTTTCCATCCGCACCTTGCCCTCGGCAATCAGCCTGAGTGCGAGGGGATAGAGCTGGTGCTCGATGGTGAGCACCCGCGCGGCCAGCGTCTGGGCATTATCGTCCACCAGTACGGCGACAGAACCCTGGCCGATGACCGGGCCTTCATCCATGCCCTCGGTGACGAAATGCACGGTACAGCCGACGATCTTCATGCCGGCGTCCAGCGCCCGCTGGTGGGTGTTCAGGCCGGGAAACAGCGGCAGCAGGGAGGGATGGATATTGATGATCCGTCCCTTGTAGCGCTTGATGAAATCGCCGGTCAGAAGCCGCATGTAGCCGGCAAGGCAGATGATGTCTGGTTGAAGCTCGTCGAGCCGCTCAAGGATTGCCGCTTCATGGGCTTCCTTGCTTTTGAAATCACCGCGCGGGATGGCGAAGGCCGGGATGCCTTCCGCTTGTGCCTTGGCAAGGCCAGCAGCCTCGGCCCGGTCGGAAATGACGCCGACAATTTCGGCAGCATAGTCAGGCGCCTGTGCCGCCTTTATCAGCGACATCATGTTGGAACCGGTGCCGGAGATGAAGATGACGGCGCGTTTGCGCGTTTCGCTCATAGGGCGAGGGTTCCTTTGTAGACGGTGCCTGCCGCGCCCTCGGCACGAGCGATCATCCGGCCGAGAACGATGACGCTTTCGCCTTCAGCCTCGAGGGCTTTCGTAACGCGATCGACATTCTCTTCGGCAACGACGACGATCATGCCGACGCCGCAGTTGAAGGTGCGCAGCATCTCGTTCGCCTCGACGCCACCGGTCTTGGCCAGCCACGAGAAGACGGGCGGCACCCTGACGGCGGAAAGATCGATCTCGGCGGCAAGGTTCTTCGGCAGTACGCGCGGTATGTTTTCCGGAAAGCCGCCGCCGGTGATGTGAGCCAGCGCCTTCAGCGCACCGGTCTCGCGGATCGCCTTCAGCAGCGGCTTGACGTAGATGCGGGTCGGCGTCAGCAGCGCCTCGCCGAGGGTCTTTCCCTCGGCAAACGGGGCAGGGGCATCCCATGCGAGGCCGGACAGCGTGACGATCTTGCGTACTAACGAGAAGCCGTTCGAATGGACGCCGGAGGAGGCAAGGCCGAGAATGACGTCGCCCTCGGCGATGTCGCGCGTCGGCAGCAACTGGTGGCGCTCGGCAGCACCGACGGCAAAGCCCGCCAGATCGTAGTCGCCGTCGGAATACATGCCGGGCATTTCGGCGGTCTCGCCGCCGAGCAACGCGCAACCTGCCTCGCGGCAGCCGGCAGCGATGCCTTCGACGATGGCTGCTCCCTGGTCCGTGTCGAGTTTGCCGGTCGCAAAATAATCGAGGAAGAACAAGGGCTCGGCCCCCTGGACGACCAGATCGTTGACGCACATGGCGACAAGATCGATGCCGACGGTGTCGTGATAATTGGCGTCGATGGCGATCTTCAACTTGGTGCCGACGCCGTCATTGGCGGCGACCAGGATCGGGTCGGTAAAGCCTGCGGCCTTCAGGTCGAAAAGGCCGCCGAAACCGCCGATTTCGCCATCCGCACCGGGCCGGCGCGTCGAGCGCACCGCCGGCTTGATTTTCTCGACGAGGAGGTTGCCGGCATCTATGTCGACGCCTGCGTCGCTATAGGTAAGGCCGTTTTTTCCCGACTGGCTCATGCTGCGTCTCCGGTCGGCGCTCTTGCGCCCTGGCAATAGGGTTTTGACCGGGTCGCCATTGCATGGCAAGTCTCTTTATGCAAGGCGTTGGCGATCAAACCCCCGATTTTCACCGACCGTCGGCCGATCCCGCCATTGCCCGTTATCATCTTGACGCTAGTTGAGCGGCTATCCTATGTGCTAATTCAACGTCACCAGCAGCAAAGATCAGGAATATCATGGAGCAACAACCATCGAGCGTCACCGATCTGAAGCGGCAGGTCTTTTTCTGGCTCGCGATCCTGGCTTTCTTCATTGCCTTCCTTTTCCTGTTCAGCTCGATCCTGCTGCCCTTCATCGCCGGCATGGCGATCGCCTATTTTCTCGATCCGGTCGCCGACTGGCTTGAGCGGCGCGGTCTCAGCCGGACCATGGCGACCCTCGTCATCCTCGTCGTTTTCGTGCTGATCTTTGCGCTGGCGCTGACGATCCTGATTCCGATCATCGTCAACCAGTTCAACGACTTCCTGCAGCATTTGCCGGGCTACGTAGAGCAGTTCCAGAAGTTCATCACCAATACGCAGAATTCGATCGTACCGCAGTGGATCCGCAATCAGGCAGGCACGATCAAGGACAACATCTCGACGATCATGTCGGATGGCGTCAGCTTCGTTGCCGGGCTGTTCGGGCAGATCTGGAGTTCCGGCAAAGCGCTGGTCAATATCGTCTCGCTGATGGTCGTCACACCCGTCGTCGCCTTCTACATGCTGCTCGACTGGGATCGCATGATCGCCAAGGTCGACGCCTGGATCCCACGCGAGCATGTCGGTTCCGTCCGCCAGATCGCCCGCGAGATCGACCAGGCAATCGCCGGCTTCATACGCGGCCAGGGCTCGCTGTGCATCATTCTCGGCGTCTACTACGGCGTCGGCCTGTCGCTGGTCGGCCTGAATTTCGGCCTGCTGATCGGCATGTTCGCGGGCATGATCAGCTTCATCCCCTATGTCGGTTCGCTGGTTGGCCTGTTTCTCGCAGCCGGTGTCGCGCTGGTGCAGTTCTGGCCCGACTACCCCTGGATCGCGCTGGTGCTGGCCGTCTTCTTCACTGGCCAGTTTCTGGAGGGGAATATCCTGCAGCCGAAGCTGGTCGGTTCGAGCGTCGGCCTGCATCCGGTGTGGCTGATGTTTGCGCTGTTTGCCTTTAGCATCATGTTCGGCTTCGTCGGCCTGCTGATCGCAGTGCCGGCAGCGGCCGCCTGTGGCGTGCTTGTCCGCTTCGCCCTTTCGCGGTATCTTGAGAGCGACCTTTACCATGGACGCAAGCTGATCCTGCCGGCGCGCAAGGTTATCGACAGCAACATCGAGAAATAAAGCGACCATGAGCGATGTGAGGAAGGCTGATCCGAGGCGCCGCGGCGCCGAGCAGCTGCCGCTGGCATTCGTTCACGATGCCGCCAGCGGCCGCGACGACCTGCGCGTGTCCGCACGGCTTCAGGCAGCCGTTGCCATCGTCGACAGCTGGCCCGCCTGGCCGTCGCCTGTGGTGATCCTGGCTGGCCCCGTCGGCTCAGGCAAATCCCATCTCGCCAGCATCTGGCGCGAGCAGAGCGGCGCCGTCGAGATCCACCCCGTCAAGGGCGCCAATGCCGCGCTTGCAGCGGCTGCGGGACCGGTGATCTTCGAGGATGCGGACAGGGCGGGCTTCGACGACACCGAACTCTTCCATGTTATCAACAGTGTCCGCGAAAACCGCACCAGCCTGATGATCACCAGCCGGTTGTGGCCGATCTCCTGGCCGGTGACACTTCCGGACCTGATCTCGCGTCTCAAGGCGGCAACGACAGTCGAGATCGGCGAGCCCGATGAGGAGTTGCTGTCGCAGGTCATCGTCAAGCTGTTCGCCGACCGCCAGCTTTATATCGATGACAAATTGGTTCTCTATATCGTCGGCCGCATGGAGCGTTCGCTTGGCGCCGCCCAGACCATTGTCGACCGGCTGGATCGCCTGGCCTTGTCACGAGGCACCCGCATCACGCGAGGACTCGCGTCTGAGGTATTGAATGAATTGGGCAATTTCGATTCAATGTGATTGACTGTGACAGTTTCTTCGTCAAATTGATGTCCAACGCAGACAAACAGGGGCAGGTGCATATGGAGTCTTCAGTCGCAGAACTTCCGGAGGAAGGCGAACCGGAGATCGTTGCGAAGCCGCCGATCAGCGATCTGATGAACAGCCCGGAACGCTTCATCAACCGCGAGTTTTCGTGGCTGCAGTTCAATCGGCGCGTCCTTGAAGAGACCCTGAACACGGCCCATCCGCTGCTCGAGCGCGTCCGCTTCCTGTCCATCTCGGCCGCCAACCTCGACGAGTTCTTCATGGTCCGGGTCGCAGGCCTCGAAGGCCAGGTGCGCCAGAACATCGTCGTGCGCAGTCCTGACGGAAAGACCCCGGCCGAGCAGCTGAACGACATCCTGAGGGAGATCGACAACCTGCAGATGGAGCAGCAGGCCTCGCTCGCCGTCCTGCAGCAATACCTCGCCAAGGAAGACATCCTCATCGTCCGATCAGCGGCTCTGTCCGAGGCTGACCGCCAGTGGCTTGCCAACGAATTCGACCAGTCGATCTTTCCCGTTCTGACGCCCCTGTCGATCGACCCGGCCCATCCCTTTCCGTTCATCCCCAATCTCGGCTTCTCCATCGCACTGCAATTGAACAGCATGCGCGGCCACGAGGCGATGACGGCGCTGCTGCGCCTGCCGCCGGCGCTCGATCGCTTCATTCGCCTGCCGGACGCCAATGGCGTCATTCGCTACATCACGCTCGAGGACGTGGTGAACATCTTCATTCATCGTCTTTATCCGGGCTACGAGGTGCAGGGATCCGGCACATTCCGGCTTATCCGTGACAGCGACATCGAGGTCGAGGAAGAGGCCGAAGACCTGGTGAGGTTTTTCGAAACGGCGCTGAAGCGCCGCCGTCGCGGTTCGGTCATCCGCATCGAAACCGATTCCGAAATGCCTGCCCCGCTACGACACTTCGTCGTCACGGCGCTGGGTGTGCCGGACAATCGCGTTGCTGTGCTGCCAGGTCTACTGGCGCTGAACACGCTGTCCGAAATCACCAAGGCTCCGCGCGAAGATCTGCGCTATCAGCCTTACAATGCCCGCTTCCCAGAACGTGTGCGCGAGCACGCGGGCGACTGCTTTGCCGCCATCCGCGAGAAGGACATGGTGGTTCACCACCCTTACGAATCCTTCGACGTCGTCGTCCAGTTCCTGATCCAGGCGGCGCGCGACCCGGACGTGCTGGCGATCAAGCAGACGCTGTACCGCACCTCCAACGACAGCCCTATCGTACGTGCCCTCATCGACGCTGCCGAAATGGGCAAGTCGGTGACGGCGCTGGTCGAATTGAAAGCCCGCTTCGACGAAGAGGCCAACATCCGCTGGGCGCGCGACCTGGAGCGTGCCGGCGTGCAGGTCGTCTTCGGCTTCATCGAATTGAAGACCCACTCCAAGATGTCGCTGGTCGTCCGTCGCGAGGAGGGCAGACTGCGCAGCTACTGCCATCTCGGTACCGGCAACTACCATCCGATCACCGCCAAGATCTACACCGACCTGTCCTACTTCACCTGCAACCCGAAGATCGCCCACGACATGGCGAACATCTTCAATTTCATCACCGGCTATGGCGAGCCTGCCGAGAGCATGGAGATCGCGGTTTCGCCCTACACGCTGCGCTCGCGTATCCTCAAGCACATCGAGCAGGAGATCGTCCACGCAGGCGAGGGGCGTCCGGCTGCGATCTGGATGAAGATGAATTCGCTGGTCGATCCAGAGATCATCGATGCGCTCTATCGCGCCAGCTACGCCGGCGTCGAGATCGACCTCGTCATTCGCGGCATCTGCTGCCTCAGGCCCCAGGTGGCCGGGCTTTCCGAGAATATCCGCGTCAAGTCTATCGTCGGCCGCTTCCTCGAGCACAGCCGCATCTTCTGCTTCGGCAACGGCTATCGCCTGCCGTCGGACAAGGCGCTGGTCTACATCGGATCTGCCGATATGATGCAGCGAAATCTCGACCGGCGCGTCGAGACTCTCGTGCCTCTTCTTAACCCTACGGTACACGAGCAGGTTTTGTCGCAGATCATGCTCGGCAACCTGATTGACAACCAGCAGAGCTACGAGATATTGCCCGACGGTACCTCCAGGCGCATGGAAGTGCGCAAGGGGAAAGAGCCGTTCAACGCGCAGCAGTATTTCATGACCAATCCGAGCCTGTCCGGGCGCGGCGAGGCCCTGAAGTCCAGTGCGCCGAAACTCATTGCCGGCCTGTTGTCGCGCCGGAAGTCATAGCTGGAATCGCATGGTGGAATCAGAAGCTCAGGGGCGCCTTCCCGGAATTGCCCCCGTTTCCGTCGTCGACATCGGCTCAAACTCCGTGCGGCTTGTCGTCTATGAAGGCCTGTCGCGTTCGCCGACGATCCTGTTCAACGAAAAGGTCCTCTGCGGCCTCGGCAAGGGTCTTGCCCTGACTGGCAAGATGGACGAGCAGAGCGTGCTGCGCGCGCTGGCGGCGCTGCACCGGTTTCGGGCTCTCTCCGACCAGGCCCGCGCCCGTACCATGTATGTGCTGGCGACGGCGGCTGCTCGCGAGGCCAGCAATGGCCCCAACTTCATCCATCAGGCGGAAACCATTCTGGGCCGCAAGGTGCGCGTGCTGTCGGGCGAGGAAGAGGCGCTTTTCTCCGCCTATGGCATCATCAGCGGTTTCCACGCTGCGGACGGAATTGCCGGTGATCTCGGCGGCGGATCGCTGGAACTGATCGACATCAAGGGAAACAAGTTCGGCCAGGGGATCACCCTGCCGCTCGGCGGATTGCGACTGTCGGAATATGCCGACGGGTCGCTCGCCAAGGCGCATACCTTTGCCCGCAAGCACGTCCGCACCGCAAAACTGCTCGGTGGTGGCGAGGGACGCACCTTCTATGCGGTCGGCGGCACCTGGCGTAACATTGCCAAGCTGCACATGCAGGTGCGCGATTATCCGCTTCACATGATGCAGGGCTATGAATTGCCGCTCGACGAGATGCTGCGCTTCCTCGATCAGGTGGCCGTCGCCAAGGACAGCAAGGACCCGATCTTCCAGTCCGTCTCGAAGTTTCGGCGCTCGCTCCTGCCCTATGGCGCCATTGCGCTGCAGGAAGTTTTGCTGGCAATGAAGCCGGCGCGCGTCTCCTTCTCGTCGCAGGGCGTGCGCGAGGGCTATCTCTATTCGCTGCTCAACGAGCACGAGCGTCACGCCGATCCTCTGCTCGCCGCTGCCGGCGAACTCGCCATCTTGCGCGCTCGTTCGCCGGAGCACGCACGGGAGCTTGCGGACTGGACCGGCCGCATGATGCCCTTCTTCGGGGTCAATGAGACCGAGGAAGAGAACCGCTACCGCCAGGCTGCGTGCTTGGTGGCCGACATCAGCTGGCGTGCCCATCCCGACTATCGCGGCCTGCAGGCGCTCAACGTCATCGCCAACTCCTCCTTCGTCGGCATTACCCATGCCGGTCGTGCCTTTCTCGCCCTCACCAGCTACTACCGCTACGAGGGCCTGAGCGACGACAGCGCCACCGGCCCGCTGGCGACGATCGCGACGCCGCTCTTCATCGAGCGTGCCAAGCTTCTCGGCGGCCTTCTGCGCGTCGTTTATCTGTTCTCGGCCTCGATGCCCGGCGTCGTCAGGAACCTGACATTCCAGCGGTCCAAAGATCCGGATGTCGACCTCGACTTCGTCGTTCCACCGGAATATCGCGATTTTGCCGGCGAGCGCCTCGACGGGCGCCTGCAGCAACTGGGCAAACTCACCGGCAAGCGCCTGGCGTTCCGCTTCGAATAGCCTCGTCTTTCCTTCTCCCCGTCTGGGAGAAATGCCGAGCCAATGCGAGGCGATGAGGGGAGCCGCAACTTTGGCCGCCGCCCCTCATCTTTCCTTCGGACATCTTCTTCCCGGTAGGGAGAAGACAGATTCAACTTACTTCGCGTTCAGGAACTCGCCGACCTCGAGAAGTACGAACTCGTTGTCGTCAGCCTTGCCGAGTGTCCGGCCGGAAGAGAACGGCAGGTTGTTGTCGTTGCCAACGATGATATGGGTCGCATCGACGCGGTCGACATTCTCGATGGTCACGAACGGCATGTCGTAGAAACCTTCGCCGCCGCCCTGGCGCTTCTTGTTGTTTGGGTCGGCGATGTGCATCAAGTCGATATAGCCGATCTTGCGCACGGCCTTTCCGACGTTTTCTTCGGTCATTTCGATCTTGTAGACGCGCTTGTGCTTGGCGGCGACGGCAAAGCAATCGGGCTTTGGCGCCTTCGGATCGGCGCAGACCTTGTCGCCGGTGCCGGCACCGTTGTCGCGTTCGATCACCAGCCCGGTGCTGGCATCGAGCATGTTGAAATCGCCGATCGATTCGCCGCCGGGCGAGAACGGATAGAGCCAGGAGCGTCCGGTCCAGTTTTTCGCAGCAACGTCGAGTTCGATGATCCGCAGTGCGGGCTGGCCGTCGACCTTCTCCACAGACCCGTCATCCTGATAGAGCGCGCCTTCCAGCAGAGCATAAAGCTTTGTGCCGTCCGGCGACTTCGCAAGCCCCTCAAAGCCACGCGAGCGAGCGAGATTGAAGGCAGGCAGCTTGAGTGTGGGGTTGGCCGGCAGCGAGATCGTCGGATTGTCGGGGGATTTGACCGGCTTGCCGTTGACGACGGTGGATATCACGTCGGTCAGTCGGCCCTCGGTGTCGAAATGCAGCATGTAGGGACCGAATTCCTCGCCCGTCCAGAAACCGTCGGCTACGGGCTGGATCGATTCGACGTCGAAATCGGCACCGGTGAGGTAGCGCTTCTCGGCGCCTTCGAGAACGATCGGGAAGGGCGCCTTCTTGTCCGGGTCGGAGAGGAAGACTGTTTTCAGAACCTCGACCTTGCCGCTATCCCAGTCGAATTTGAGGTGGTGATACATTAGCGCTGCATCGCTGGAATTCGCCTTCGAGCCAAATCCGTTGTCGGAGAGGCTCCAGAAGGTGCCGTCCGGCATGGTCTTGATGCCGGAGAAACCCTGCACGGCCTGACCATCGAAGGGCAGCGCGAGATCGGTTTTCACCAAGCCGTCCATGCCGGGGACGCTGCCGAGAACGGTGGCGCGCTTGCGGTCGGGAGTGGTGAATTTACCGGCCGTCTTCAGGAAGTCCGGCGCATCGGCAGGCGCTGCAATGATCGTGTTAGCAGGCAGAATGGCCTGTGCGGTCAGGGTTGCCGGAAAGGCCTTTTCCTCGGCGAAAGCCTGAGACGACATCAAGAGGGAAAGCGCCACGGAGGCGTAAAGGATTTTGGTCATGATTCTCACCAGTTCCGGTCGGGATTGACGCCCGAGGAGTTACGGCGGGATCGTGTCTGTGAGATTATACTCGGATTAAGTTTTGATGACAGCGAACCACAACTTCAGGACGCCTTGCCGAGATTGAGCGAAAGCTGCGATGGCGGGCGGGCAATTCCGTCGCCAAGGTCGGTCAGAGCGACGACCCCGACCTCCCGGCCACGTCCCTTGACGGCGTGGTTGCCGAGATATTCCGCATGGATGCCTTTGGGCAATGTCATGAGGTCGGCAAGGTCGGACGAGATCAGGACATGCCTTTCCAATGTCTTCGAAAGACCCTCGAGGCGGGCCGTGGTGTTCACCGTGTCTCCGAAATAGGTGATCTTGTGACGATCGACGCCGATTTCCGCCGTGATCACCGACCCGCCGTGCAGGGCTGCGCGCAGACGCGGGACCTGGCCGTAGACCTTCAGCCAGACATCCTTGTTCTTCTCGATGTTTGCAAAGATATCGAAAATGCAACGGACGCAGCAGCCGTTCTTGATGCCGCGTTGCAGCGGCCACGTGACGATGGCGGCATCGCCGATGTAATCGTCTATGGCACCGTTATGGCGACGGATCTGTTCGGCGAATGTCCCGAACAGCGAGCCGAGATATTGCTGTGTCCTGAGGTCGCCGTGTTGCTCTGCAAATGCCGTGGAGCCGACCAGATCGATAAACAGAAAGACACGTTCCTCCGGCACCGGATTGCGGTAGCGGCCTGTCAGCAAACTGATGAAGACATCGCGGCCCAGCAGCTCGCGGACACGCATGATGAAAACCATCAGGGCGGTGACCGACAGCGCATAGACAAGAACCTCGGCGGACAGGATGGTCGCCTCCGCCCAGCTCGTGTTGGTTATGCCCATGATTTTCAGCAGGCTGCCAGAAATCGCATAGCCGACGCTGATGAGCGCAAGGTCGATCATCAGCGCGATGGGAATATAGGCCGGTGTCGGCAGCCGATGGACGCGATAGTAAAGACCGGGCAGCACCAGTCCACGCTCAAAGACCAGCACAGGCATGCCGGTCGTCAGGGCAAAGATGGCGCCGATATAGAAGTGCGATTCGGGATAGAAAGCCGCGCCGTAAAAAACACCGGACAACGCAACGACGGCAGCGATAGCAAGCCAGTTCAACGCCGTGGGCAGAGTTCGCATGGTTCGTTCCGACAGGCAGATGACAGACGTCTGCCGTTATTGATCCCGCCCAACTGCTGCGGTCAAGCCTTTTCGGTCCGAAGACGGTTCCCGCTAGATGGCGATCGTCTCCACCTTCTTGTCTACAAACCGCAGCGCAACCTCGCCCTTTATGAGTTTCAGCGCGGTATCGCCGAACAAGTCTCGACGCCAGCCGGAGAGGGCCGGTACGTCGGCCTTGTCGCCTTCTGCAGCGATCCGTTCGATGTCTTCGCTGTTGGCGATCACTTTCGGCGCAACGGCGTTCTTTTCCGCAATCAGCTTCAAAAGGACTTTGAGTAGCTCGGCAGCAGCAGCTGTTCCCTCCGGGGCCTGCGTGTGACGCGGAACATGCGGCATGTCGGCCTTCGGCATGTCCAGCGCGGCGTTGATAGCCTCCAGCACCGCGCCGCCGGCCGACGAGCGCTCCCAGCCCTTCGGAACGGTGCGCAGGCGGCCGAATGCCTCCACGTCACGCGGCTGCTGCTGGGCGATCTCGTAGATCGCATCGTCCTTCAGCACCCGCGAGCGCGGCACGTTGCGGCTGCGGGCCTCGCGCTCGCGCCAGGCGGCTACATACTTCAGCACGGCCAGTTCCTGCGGCTTGCGCAGCCGCATCTTCAGCCGCTGCCACGCATCGTCCGGATGCAGGTCATAGGTGTCGCGCGATTCGAGGATCGCCATTTCCTCGGCAAGCCAGGAGGCGCGGCCTTCGCGTTCGAGTTCGTCACGCAGGAAGATATAGACGTCGCGCAGGTGGGTAACGTCGGCAAGCGCGTAGTCGAACTGCTTTTCCGTCAGCGGACGGCGTGTCCAGTCGGTAAAGCGCGAGGTCTTGTCGATCTGGATATTCTTGATACGGCTGACAAGCTGGTCATAGGAGACCGAGTCGCCGAAGCCGCAGACCATCGCAGCAATCTGCGTGTCGAACACCGGATGCGGGATCAGGTTTCCGCGATTGTAGATGATTTCGATGTCCTGGCGCGAGGCATGGAATACCTTCAGCACCGAGGTGTCGGCCATCAGCGCGAAAAACGGCGCAAGATCGATGCCGGGCGCCAACGGATCGACAATGACCTCGGTTGTCGGGCTCGCCATCTGTATCAGGCAAAGCACCGGCCAGAAGGTCGTCTCGCGAAGAAATTCGGTATCGATGGTGATGAATTCTGACTTGGCCAGCTCTTGGCAGGCCGCCTCTAATTCGGCGGTAGTTACGATCATTTGGACACATTCATACGAAATTAGTTCTTGAACCTTCCTTTCCCTTTCGCTTCGATATGTCAATAAGCTGACGAGCCCGAAGGCTAAACGACCCGCAGATAGCTGGTCATGCCAGTCTTTTGATGCTCGATGATGTGACAATGCAGCAGCCAGTCGCCGGGATTGTCTGCGACGAAGCCAAGCTGGACCTTTTCGTTCGGCTGAATGAGATAGGTGTCGGAGACGAATGGCTGGACAGCGCCGGTTGTCGAGGAAAGCACCGTGAAGCTCATCCCGTGAAGGTGTATGGGATGGGAGTGCGGCGTCAGGTTTTCCATGTCGAACACATAGCTCTTGCCAAGCTTCAGTTCCGCCAGCGGCGCCGTCGGGTCCGGCGTGTCGCCCGGCCATGGCACCTTGTTGATGGCCCAGAAACTGTAGCCGAGCGAGCCGCAGATGCTGTCGGTCGACGTATCCTCCGCCGTCGCGCTGAGGATGATCGGGATATGCTCCGCGGCCCCGACATCGGCCTTGGCCACCGGGTTTGCGGCCAGCGGCGCCAGATCGCCCATGTCGCGCTTGAGCGAGCTACCGACCGCCTTCAGCGTCGCCAGCGTCTTCGGGCTGGTACCATGGATATCCTCAAGCGTGACAAGCGCCCCTTCGCTGTCCGGCATGCGGATGGCCAGTTCCAGCCGCTGGCCCGGCCCGAGTTGCAGCACGTCGAGAGGAAAGCGCTTTGGCACCGGGTTGCCGTCGATGGCGATGACTGCAGCCTCTGCGCCAGCGATCTTGAAGGAAAATATCCGCGTCACGTCGGTAATCGCCAGCCGCAGCCTGACGAGGCCGCCGGCGGGCGCGTCGTATTGCGGTTCGATCTGCCAGTTGGCCGAACGTACCGTGCCGTAGGTTCCGGACCGTGCCGAGTCGCGCGGCTTGAACTGGGCGATGAACTGTCCGTCGCCACCAAGCCGCCAGTCGCGCAGGTTGACGACGATCTCGGCATCGAATTGCGGATCCTTCGGATTATCGACGACGATCACCCCGGTCATGCCGTGGCCCATCTGGATCAGAGTGTTGCAATGGGGATGATACCAGAAGGTGCCCGCATCCGGCGGCGTGAAGGCATATTCGAATTTTTCGCCGGTATAGACATAGGGCTGTGTCAGGAATGGCACCCCGTCCATCGCATTGGGGATACGCATGCCGTGCCAGTGGATGGTCGTCGGCTCGTCGATGCCGTTGATCAGTCTTGCGGCAAAGGGTTCGCCCTGGCGCATGCGCAACACCGGCGGCATGCCATCGGCGCCATAAGTCAGCACGTCCCTGGTCATCTCGGTGCCGGTGATGTTGGCCTGGATCTTGTTTGATTTCAAGATAACCGGTTCCGGCGCTGCCTGGGCACGTCCGAAGCGACCCGCCAGACCCATGCCGACACCGTAAACGCCGGCTACGGCTGAAGCCTTGATGAGATTGCGGCGGGTGAAAACGGCCATGCTATGCTCCGGACGGGGTCTAACCGGTCCTGTTTAAAGTTGAGCGCAGTATTCAGCAATAGCACCTGTTTGGCCAAACTGCCGCAGTCACCTATTGTTTATCGCGCTCGGAAGGCGGCGTGGCGAGCTTGTTGAAATAGGTCGAGGTCCGCAGCAGATTGCGAAACCGCATGCTGCGCCGCTCCGTCGGCACGCCCTCGCGCACCGTCATCCGCTGCAGTGTGTAGAGCATGAAGAAAAATAGCACGGCGGCCATGTAAATAAACAGCACGCGCGGGCCGAACCTGTCGAGCATGAAGGCTGCAAACATCGGCCCGACGATGGCGCCTACCGACCAGAAAAACAGCGTGCCTGCCGAGACCAGGGCATGTTGGCCCTTGGCGGCGTGATCGTTGGCGTGGGCCGAGCAGAGCGAGTAAAGCGGCATGCAGAAGGCGCCGAACATGAAGATGCCGACGAAATTGCGCCATTCGCTGCTGCCCGCGACAAGCGCCAGGAACAGGCAGCCGATCAGCGCGCCAACGGACGAGACGAGGATGATGAGCCGCCGGTCGAGCCTGTCGGAATAGGCTCCGAGCGGATATTGCAGCACGATGCCGGCAAAGATCCCGACGCTCATGAAGGTTGCGATCCCCGTCACCGACAGGCCGATGCCCTGCGCATAGACCGGACCCAGCGAGCGGAACACCGAGTTCGTCAGCCCGACGACGACGCAGCCGACGGTGGCGAGCGGCGATATCCGCCATAGCGTCTTGATATCGAAGCGAATGGCCTCCGGTGCGCCCGGGCTCGAGCGGTCGGCAAAGGAGATCGGTACGAGCGACAGGCTGAGCGCCATCGATATGATGGCAAACAGCTGGAACCCGTCGATGCCGACGGACGGGATCAGGTATTGCGCCAGCGTCACCGAGCCGAGGTCGACAAAACGGTAGACCGACAGCGTCCGAGCCCGGTTGGAGTTGGTCACGCGGGCGTTCAGCCAGCTTTCCACAACAGCAAACAGCCCTGCAAAACACAGGCCCTGCACGAGCCGCATGCTGAACCAGAACCATGGCACGATCAGCAGCACCATGGCGATCGAGGCGGCGGATGCGATCGCAGCCAGCGCAGAGAAGGCGCGGATATGGCCGATGGAGCGGATGATGCGGGTGACATAGACGCAGCCGATGGCAAAGCCGATATTGTAGCCGGTGCCGACAAGCCCGATGGTCGAGGCCGAAAAGCCCTCGTGCAGGGCGCGCAGCGAGATGAACGTCGCCTGCAGGCCGTTGCCACCGATCAGGATACCGGCCGTGACGAGCAAGGGAATAAGGGGTCGGATCTGGCTCATCGGGGAGGGCCTGCAAACGAATCGAACCATGACCGCGACCGGCCCGGCAACATGGCTGTCTTTCTAGGCGGGGTTTGGCTATAAAGACAACCTCAAACGCGACGAGGCGTGGCAAGTCTTGACAAATGAGGCAGGCCATGCGCTTTTCCGCCCGATTTTCTCGACGGGGAGATCGCGGCATTTCGACCGCTTCTGCCACCGTCCGCCAAGCCCAGGAATGATAAAATGCATCGCTATCGCAGCCATACATGCGCCGCTCTCAGCAAGTCCGACGTCGGGTCGACCGTGCGCATCTCCGGCTGGGTCCACCGCGTCCGCGACCACGGCGGCCTGCTGTTCATCGACCTTCGCGACCACTATGGAATGACGCAGATCGTTGTCGATCCGGACTCACCTGCCTTCAAACAGGCTGAACTGGTCCGCGGCGAATGGGTCATCCGCGTCGATGGCCTCGTCAAGGCACGCACCGAGGACACCGTCAACAAGACGATGCCGACAGGCGAGATCGAACTCTACGCACAGGAGATCGAGATACTCTCGGTCGCCAAGGAACTGCCGCTGCCAGTGTTCGGCGAGCCCGATTATCCGGAAGACGTGCGTCTGAAGTATCGCTTCCTCGACCTTCGCCGCGAGACGCTGCACAAGAACATCGTCAAGCGCAGCCAGATCATTTCCGACATCCGCAACCGCATGACGTCGGCCGGCTTCGGCGAATACACCACGCCGATCCTGACGGCCTCGTCGCCGGAAGGCGCGCGCGACTTCCTGGTGCCGTCGCGCATCCATCCCGGCACGTTCTTCGCGCTGCCGCAGGCGCCGCAGCAGTACAAGCAGTTGTTGATGGTGGCAGGCTTCGACCGCTACTTCCAGATCGCGCCCTGCTTCCGCGACGAAGACCCGCGCGCCGACCGCCTGCCGGGCGAATTCTACCAGCTCGACATGGAAATGAGCTTTGTCACCCAGGAAGATGTCTGGGACACGATGGCGCCGATCATGACATCCGTCTTCGAGCAGTTCGCCGAAGGCAAGCCGGTTACCAAGGACTGGCCGCGCATTCCCTATGACGTGTCGATCCGCAAATACGGTTCCGACAAGCCCGACCTTCGCAACCCGATCGAGATGCAGGCCGTCACCGAGCACTTTGCAGGCTCCGGCTTCAAGGTGTTCGCCGGCATGATCGCGTCGAACCCGAAGGTCGAAGTCTGGGCGATCCCGGCCAAGACCGGCGGTTCCAGAGCGTTCTGCGACCGCATGAACGCCTGGGCCCAGAGCCTCGGCCAGCCAGGATTGGGTTACATCTTCTGGAAGGAAGAGGACGGCAAGATCGTCGGCTCCGGTCCGCTGGCGAAGAACATCGGCGAGGAGCGTACAGAAGCGTTGCGCGTGCAACTCGGCCTGGAAGCCGGCGACGCCAGCTTCTTTGTCGCCGGCGAGCCTGCCAAGTTCTACAAGTTTGCAGGCGAGGCGCGCACCAAGGCTGGCGAAGACCTGAACCTCGTCGACCGTGATCGCTTCGAGCTTTGCTGGATCATCGACTTCCCGTTCTACGAATGGAGCGAGGAAGACAAGAAGATCGACTTCGCGCACAACCCGTTCTCGATGCCACAGGGTGGCCTCGAGGCGCTGAACACGCAGGAACCGCTTTCGCTGAAGGCGTATCAGTACGACGCCGTCTGCAACGGCTTCGAGATTGCCTCGGGCTCGATCCGTAACCAGTCGCCGGAAGCCATGGTCAAGGCCTTCGAACTGGTCGGCCTCAGCCAGACCGATGTCGAGGAACGTTTTGGTGGCATGTACCGTGCATTCCAGTACGGCGCCCCTCCGCACGGCGGTTGCGCCTTCGGTATCGACCGCGTCGTGATGCTACTGCTGGGTGCGAAGAACCTGCGCGAGATCACGCTGTTCCCGATGAACCAGCAGGCCCAGGACCTGCTGATGAACGCGCCTTCGCCGGCAGCACCGAAGCAGCTCATGGAGCTGTCTCTGCGCGTTATTCCGCCGATCAAGAAGGACTGATCTCGGTCTTCAGGCCGTTGTAAATTGGAACCCGGTGGCGAAAGCTGCCGGGTTTTTTGCAACAAAAAACCCGGCGATACAATCGCCGGGTTGCATTCAGGCAATCGACACTGACGATCAGTCGTTCGCGCTTACTTTCAGGCCGATGACTTTCGGGATGGTGTTCGGCGCGCCCATGGCGGCGCCGACGATCATCGGGAAGGGGACCGGCTTTTCCGGCGAAGCATTCAGCGTGAAGCTCTGCGGATTGTCGAGGTAGCTGTTGATCGCGGCAGAGACCGAGTTCTGCAGTTCCGGGATGTTCAACTGCGCCAGCATGATTGGCGCTAGCCCCTTCAACGTGTTGGCCATCTGGGCGCCAGAGACGTTCTGCGTCGAGCCGGCATAATCCAGCAGGCGCTTGGTGATGGAGGCGTCCTTGAAGTGGATCTCGGCGCTGTCGAGTGTCAGCTGCTGCATCAGCCCCATCATGGCAAGGCCGGTGGCCTGCTGGGCTGCCTGCTTGTCAGGGTTTGCCTGCGCAGCCTTTGCGGCCTCCTGCAGCGATTTCATGAATTCCATCGTGTAGCCGGAGATCGCCAGCGACAGGTCGAGGCGGCCGATATTGTCGAGGTCGAGGCCGAGGTCTTCGACAGTGACGGTGCCGGGCTTGATATCCCAGCTGCCCTTCATCGTCAGGGCGCCGGAAACGTGCTGCAGGGCAAGCTTGTTGATGGTGTCCTGCGATGCCGGATCCTTGACATCGGACAGGTCCGCCTTGATGGCGTTGACGTTGCCCGTAAATTCAAAACCGGAATCGTCATGGGTCGGCGTCAGCGCGAAATCCATGTCCTTAACCGACAAGACTTCCTTGCCTTCCTTGGTGACCGCCAGCGGACCCGTATGGGCTTTGGAATAGAGCAGCATTCCGTCGATGCCTTCAGCATTGGCGTCGGCCGGTACTGTTACTCCACCCAGGAACATGTCGCTTGCAGTGTAGGTCACGCCCTCGTTGGTCACCGAAATATCCGGAAACGTCACTTTGTCGATAGCGTAGCCGCCGTCACTTTCTTCCGTGACATCGCTCATCGTCACCTTGCCGAGGGGAACGCCCTGGCCGCCGGACAGCGGCTTGAACGAAGCGCCCTTGAGCGTCACCGTCGTGTCGTCGACCTCGACGCTGTCAGCTGCAAGACTGACGCCCTGGATAGCGTAGGCAGCATTCATCTTCTTCAGCAGATCGTTGCCATCGAGCGCGAAGGCCGAGCTTGCGAGCGAAAGAATGGCGGCGCTGGACAGCATCAGCCGGGTTGTCCGGTAAAAAGTCATGTCGGGCTTTTCCTCATTGGCCAAGTGACAAATAGATATGCAGTGTAGACGTATGAAGCCGGGTTTGTATCGCCCGTGTCTAAAATTCTGGTGAATTGCAATAGGGAAATGCGCTCCAAGTCTCTTCACTGTTGCATTGCGGTCAATCTAGGGCGCTGTGCGGCTTAATCCACAGGCTGATACCACTGTATTCCTTGCCGGACATCAGCTTCTCCGCTAGGCAAAGCCTATGGGACAAGAGATTTTGCCGCCTTCTGGCGGGGGCGATGACAGTATTCTGCCGATTGATCTGAAGGCGGCGCTCGAGGAGCGTTACCTTGCCTATGCGCTGTCGACGATCATGCACCGGGCGCTGCCTGACGTACGCGACGGCCTGAAGCCCGTCCATCGCCGCATCATCCACGCGATGAGCGAAATGGGCATCCGCGCCAACTCGTCGTTCAAGAAAAGCGCCCGCATCGTCGGTGACGTCATCGGTAAGTTCCACCCGCACGGCGACCAGTCTGTCTACGACGCTCTCGTCCGTCTGGCCCAGGATTTCTCGCAGCGCTATCCCATCGTCGATGGCCAGGGCAATTTCGGCAACATCGACGGCGATAGTGCCGCCGCCTATCGATACACCGAAGCCCGCATGACCGATGTTGCTACGCTGCTGCTCGAAGGCATCGACCAGGACGCGGTCGACTTCCGTCCGACCTACAACGAGGAAGACAGCGAGCCGGTCGTCATGCCCGGCGCCTTCCCGAACCTGCTCGCCAACGGCACGTCCGGCATCGCCGTCGGCATGGCGACATCCATTCCGCCGCATAACGCCCACGAGCTCTGCGACGCAGCATTGCACCTGATCAAGCATCCGGATGCCACGGTCGAAGATCTGATGGCCGATCCGAACAATCGCGAGAAGGGTGGCATAGAGGGTCCCGACCTTCCGACCGGCGGTATCATCATCGACAGCCGCGAAAGCATCGTCGAGGCCTACAAGACGGGGCGCGGCGGTTTTCGCGTTCGCGCCAAATGGGCGGTCGAGGATCTCGGTCGTGGCGGCTACCAGATCGTCGTCACCGAAATCCCGTTCCAGGTGCAGAAGTCGCGTCTGATCGAAAAGCTGGCCGAGCTGCTCAACGCCCGCCGCCTGCCGCTGCTGGAAGACGTGCGCGATGAGTCCGCCGAGGATGTCCGGCTCATCCTGGTGCCGAAGAGCCGCACGGTCGACCCGACGATCCTGATGGAATCGATCTTCAAGCTGTCCGAGCTTGAAAATCGTATTCCACTCAACATGAACGTCCTCTCCATGGGACGCATTCCACGGGTCATGGCGCTGAACGAAGTGCTGCTGGAATGGCTCGCCCACCGCAAGGACGTGCTGATCCGTCGCTCGAAGTTCCGGCTCGCAGCGATTGATCGCCGGCTCGAGATCCTCGGCGGCCTGCTGATTGCCTATCTCAACCTCGACGAGGTGATCCGGATCATCCGCGAGGAGGACGAACCGAAGCCAGCCTTGATCGCGCGCTTCGGCGTTACCGACATCCAGGCCGAAGCCATCCTCAACATGCGGCTGCGCAACTTGCGCAAGCTCGAGGAATTCGAGATCCGCACCGAATTCGACGCCCTGTCTAAGGAGAAGGCTGAGATCGAGGCGCTGCTTGCCTCCGACGAAAAGCTCTGGGCGACTATTGCCTGGGAGATCGGCGAGGTCCGCAAGAAATACGCCAAGGCCACAAAGCTCGGCGCTCGTCGTACGGTTTTCGCCGATGCACCTGAAACAGATCTTGAAGCCATCCAGCAGGCGATGATCGAGAAAGAGCCCGTCACTGTCGTTATCTCGGAAAAGGGCTGGATCCGGGCGCTGAAGGGTCATATCTCCGACACGTCAACGCTGACCTTCAAGGAAGGCGATGCGCTGCGCCTGGCGTTCCCGGCCCAGACCACCGACAAGCTGCTGATCGTCACGACCGGCGGCAAGGCCTACACGCTCGGCGCCGACAAGCTGCCCGGCGGTCGCGGCCACGGCGAACCGCTGCGTCTCATCGTCGAGATGGAAAACGACCAGGACGTACTGACCGCCTTCATTCATGATCCACATCGCAAGCTGTTGATCGTCTCGACCGAGGGCAACGGCTTTATCGTTCCGGAAGCGGAGATGGCTGCCAACACCCGCAAGGGCAAGCAGATCATGAATGTATCGATGCCGGCAGAGGCCAAGCTGCTGGTGCCGGTCAAGGGCGATCATCTTGCAGTCGTCGGCGAAAACCGCAAGATGGTGGTCTTCCCGCTGGCGCAGATCCCCGAAATGTCGCGCGGCAAGGGCGTACGCCTGCAGCGCTACAAGGATGGCGGCATTTCCGATGTCCGTTGCTTCAGCCTTGCCGATGGGCTGACCTGGGCAGACAGTGCCGGCCGCAGCTTCATGAGATCGAAGGACGACCTGATCGAATGGCTCGGCGACCGCGGCGCTGCAGGCAGAGCCGTACCGAAGGGCTTCCCCCGTAGCGGTAAATTCTCGGGCTAGCGAGGCCACCTGCCGGGGTCACTTTGGCAGGGGCACGCTCATATCACGCAAAAAGCGCGTCGCGCCGTCCTCGTCGATCTCGCCGGCGGCGACGCCGAGGACGAATTCGATTACCATCACCTCTTCAGCTTCGATCAAGTGACCGTTGATGTAAAGAAATGTGAAGGCTGCGAGAAAGCCCGTCCGCTTGTTGCCGTCAGAGAACGGGTGGTTTCTTGTCAGGCCATAAAGGTAGGCGGCCGCCAGAGCGAAAATATCGTCTTCGCCATAAGCCGCCTTGTGAAGCGGACGGGCAAGCGCTGCCTCCAGCGCATTCTCGTCTTTTAAACCAGCAAGCCCGCCATGCTCGGCAAGTTGCTCATGATGCATGATTTCAATGGCTTCGCGGCTCAACCATTTGAGCTCGCTCACTTTGCCAGCTCACGAAGAGCAATACGATATTTCTGCATGCCGATGCGGGCCGCACGCAGTTGCTCAGCTAGATCGGGCTTCTGGTGGACCAACTGGAAGCCGTTTTCGACTTCCCGTAATTCGAGGCTGTCGCCGCTCTTCAGGCCGAGGCTCTGCAGCGCCTCCTTCGGCAGAATCACACCTTCAGAATTGCCGATCTTGCGAATGATGACGTTCATAGCTCTGGCTCCGATGTTGTAACTACGTTATAACACGAACTAAAGTCGGCCGCAACGCCGCGTCTTCATCCAGCCAGCGCTGCTTGACGACCCTTCGTTCGGGCCTGCCAGAGCGAGTGGCTCGCCAGCGCGACCATCATGATGGAGCCGCCGATCAATGTCATCGGGCGCGGTGTCTCCTCAAAGATCATCCAGATCCATACAGGTGCAAGGATGGTTTCGAGGAGGTAGAACATCGCCACCTCAGGACCGGACAGGTAGCGGGGGCCTGTGGCAAGGCACCAGAAGGCGAGCGGCATCATCAGGCCGCCGTCGAGAAGGATCCAGAACGGGTGATCGACAACCAGCCCTGCGGGCAGGGCATAGGATAGCCCGATGGCCGCCGGGATGACCGTCGCCAGCAGCGGCATGAAGCCCATTCCTCGCTTCGAGCCCCGGCCAATGGTGATGGCGCAGGCGGTGGTCAGCGCCGAAATGGCCGATAACAGGTCGCCGAGCCAATGTCCGCCGCCGATGCCATCGCCAACGATCAGCCCTACGCCCACCAGCATGGCCAGCATCGTGGCTATGGTGACGTTCGACGGTCGCTCGCCAATCACGAACCATGCAAGAAGGGCCGCGAACATCGGATTGAAGGCGAGGATGAATACGACATTCGCGGCGCTGGTGTAATAGACCGCGAGGATGAAGGTGACAGTGCCGATACCATAGAACAGGCCAACCCAGAGGCCGGTTGCGCCCGGCAGCAGCAGGCGCCATGGCCGTCCGCCCGCCCTGAGGACCAGCAGCAGGATAATGCCGACAGAAAGGGTAACGATATTGCGCAGGCCGAGGATCGACCAGGCTTCACCGCTGGAAAGACGAATGAGCGGGATGTCCATCGATAGCGCGAGGCCGCCGATGGTCGTCAGCAGGAGGCCCTTGCCATGGTCGGATAAGGCTGAAAATCCCATTCAGACAGCGCTGGGGTCGAGGGAGGCCGGGTCGAACCGTTCCCATCCGCGCGGCGTCAGATGCTCCTGCGGCTGGTAGCGCGTCTTGTAGTCCATCTTGCGAGAGCCGTTGACCCAGTATCCGAGGTAGACATGCGGCAGGCCGAGCAGCTTGGCGCGGCGGATATGGTCGAGGATCATGAAGGTGCCGAGCGAGCGCTTGTCGAGCGCTGGATTGTAATAGGAGTAGACCATCGACAGGCCGTCGCTCATGACGTCGGTGAGAGCTGCGGCCATGAGTTCGCCGGTCGGACGCTCCTGCAGGCCAGAACCTTCCTCGCGGCGGCGATACTCGATGATGCGTGTATTGACATGGGTATCCTCGACCATGATGGCGTAGTCGAGAACCGTCATGTCGGACATGCCACCCTGCTGGTGCCGGTCGTCGAGATAGCGGCGAAACAGCGAATATTGCTCGCTCGACGGCTGGGCAGGAAATTCCGTCGCGATGATGTCTTCGTTTGTCGCCACGACGCGGTTCATGGATCGTGTCGCCTGGAACTCCTGGGCTAGGATACGCACGGATACACAGGCACGGCACGCCTCGCAGGCCGGGCGATAGGCGATGTTCTGCGAGCGCCTGAAGCCGCCCTGGGTGAGGATGTCGTTCATCTCCGTGGCGCGCGCGCCGACCAGATGCGTGAACACCTTCCGCTCCATTTCGTGCGGCAGGTAAGGGCAGGCAGCCGGAGCGGTCAGATAGAACTGCGGAGATGGCGTTGTCTGCGTGTTCATCAGCCGAAAATCGACCTCTCGTCAGTCGTCAAAAGTGTGCCCGTTCAAGCATGGCGAAAGAATGCGAAACGTCAACACCGGGAATTGCTCCCGGGCTGACGTTTTGTCGCTTCTGCGAAACAAACTTCAATTCTGCAATGATATAGGCCCGATCCGCCTCAAATCGAGCGTACGGTCACCGTGCCGATCAGCAGGTCGTGCAGGAGCCTGCTGCGATCGGTGAACAAGCCGACGAGCAGCACCAGCGGCGTCAGTACCGAGTTGAGGATCCAGAACAGCACAAGATGGACGATCGCCGTCATGAAATCGATGCGCTGCCCGTCGATGCGGCGCATGCCGATGCCGACCGAGCGCATCCCGAGCGACGCTTGCGCTGGCCCGCCGACAGTCATGCCGAAGTACAAGCCTGCAACGATGACGAACAACGCCGGATACAGGAAGAATCCGAGCCCAAGCGTGGCCACTGACACGATGAACAGCAGGATCCCGGCCGGAATGCACAGCAGGGCAACGATGAAGTAATCGAGGATGAACGCGAACACGCGGCGGCTGAGAACGCCGCTATAGGTGCGCCAGTCGTCCTGTACGGCGGGAATTGGGCTAGGGTTCAACGACATCATCGTGCTCCGCGGTTACGTCGTCAGAGATATGGTATGGCCGCCGGGAAATCGCAAGAGCGCCAAGAAAACCGCCCCCGCAATAAGGGCGAGGGTGAGGGGCATGCCCCTCTAGCGTCATCGCGACGCCACAGCAATCAGCGGCCCCTCCCGAAAGCCAGACTGCGCTCACCTCTTGGCAAGCGCCTTGGCGACGTCGATGGCGAAATAGGTCAGGATCCCGTCGCATCCGGCGCGCTTGAAGGAGAGCAGGGTTTCCATCATGGCGCGGTCGCCGTCGATCCAGCCGTTCATCGCTGCCGCCTTGATCTGCGAGTATTCGCCTGAGACCTGGTAGGCATAGGTGGGCAGGCCGAACGCCTCCTTCAGCCGCCAACAGATATCGAGGTAGGGCAGGCCGGGCTTCACCATCAGCATGTCGGCGCCTTCCTCGACGTCCATGGTCGCCTCGCGCAAGGCCTCGGTGCCGTTGGCCGGGTCGATGTAATAGCTCTTCTTGTCGCCCTTCAGCAGGCCGCCGGTGTTGATCGCCTCGCGGTAGGGGCCATAGAAAGCGGAGGAGAACTTCGTCGCATAGGACATGATGCCGACCATCTGGTGGCCGTGGGCGTCCAGCGCGCGGCGGATTGCGCCGATGCGGCCGTCCATCATGTCCGACGGAGCAATGATGTCGGCGCCGGCATCGGCCTGGACGATGGCCGCCCGGACGATCTGGTCCACCGTCTCGTCATTGACGATCTCGCCATCGCGCAGGATGCCGTCATGGCCGTGGCTGGTGAAAGGGTCGAGCGCCACGTCGGTGATAATACCGATGTTGGGAACCTCCCTCTTGATGGCTCTGGTTGCGAGATTGATCAGGTTGTTCGCCTCAAGGCTCTGTGAGCCCGTCTGGTCGCGCAGTGCCATCTCGACGTCTGGAAAAGTGGCAATCGCCGGAATGCCGAGATCGGCGGCCATCCTGGCGGCCTCGACCGCCTTGTCTATCGTCATGCGGTTGACCCCGGGCATGGCCGTGATCGGATCGACGATGCCGGTACCGGGAATGAGAAAGATCGGCCAGATGAGATCGTCGACTGTCACCCGGTTTTCCTGCACCATGCGACGGGTCCAGTCGGCCTTGCGATTGCGGCGCATGCGCCGATGGCCGGTGATCTCGTCCACCAGGTGGGTCTTGTCCGACATGTCGGTCGTCCTTTATCTCTGTCCTTGTATAGGCCGCTCATTAGCATGGTGGCGATGCAAAATAAAACCAGACGAAAGGCCGCAGCCATCAAGCCGCTGGCGAGGTGCCGATTGCCTGCCTATGATTTGCTCATGAAACATGATTCTTCCGCCATTCCGAAACGCAGCGTCCTGGACATCCTGTTCATCGTCTTCCTGCGCCTGATCGCCGTGTCCTGCCTATGGTTCGGGCTGCAATACTGGTCGATGCTGGTGGGCTATTCTCTGGCTGGCCAGGGCCGCTTCGATTTGCTGAGTCTGCCCTGGAAGGTCGCCGGCGCAGGCCTTGCCGTCGTTTTTCCCGTTGCAGCTCTCGGCCTGTGGCTGACGGTGTCCTGGGGACCGGTCATCTGGCTCTGCGCCGCAGGCGGCCAGGCGCTGATGTACGGGGTGTGGCCGGAGGTGTTCGGCAGCAATCCGCTGGTGATGATCCTGCACGCCGCAGTGGTCATTCTCTACTGCATTTTTCGCGTCATGCTCTACGTGGAGAAGCGGCAGCGCCGCAAAAGTGTAACCGTTGATTTACCCTGAGACACATCGGGCCTTTGGTAAGGTGCTGTTAAGCCTGCAGTTTAAGTAGAATTTTATGTGTATTCGATAGTGTCTGTCTCAAGGCGGGAAGAAAACCAACACCGCCAAACAAAACAGTGAGGCAGTCATCATGAACACGAAAATCAAGCCGCAGGCCGTGTCTCCCGTCCAGGACGTCAAGGTCGAAGCCATCCGCGATCTCTACATGGAATCGCTGCACCTGGTCGAGCGTCTCCACCGCCGTCTCCTTGATGTCATCAAGGACGAGTTCGACCGCCAGGGTCGCAGCGACGTCAACGCCATCCAGGCACTTCTGCTTTTCAACATCGGCAACTCGGAACTGACCGCCGGCGAACTTCGCTCACGCGGCTATTATCTGGGCTCGAACGTTTCCTATAACGTTAAGAAGCTCGTCGATCTCGGCTTCATCAATCACCAGCGCTCGCGTATCGACCGTCGCTCTGTTCGCATCAGCCTGACCGACAGCGGTCAGGACATCGCCGAGACTGTCGCCAAACTCTACGAGCGCCACATCGGCTCCATCGACAAGGTCGGCGGCATCGGCACCGACGAATTCACTCAGATGAACAAGCTCCTGCAGCGCCTCGACCGCTTCTGGAACGACTCGATCATGTACCGCCTGTAAAATCTGCCGGGCCGTTATCCCAGATGGCCCGACCGAGACCTCCAGTTGGTGCCTGAGGGCGCAATCATGCGGTGACGCATGGTTGCGCCTGCTGGCATTTGTGCGGGGAAGACGAGATCCCGGCGGGCTGAGCCCGGAGGGTCTTCCCCTCAGAGCGAAAAACTTTTCCGTGCAGCGTCAGGCATGGCTGCTAAGATTGCCGCAATGCTTTCGTCGACGGAGAGGTGGGCGGTGTCGAGGCTGAGGTGCGGACTATCCCATGGCTCGTACTGACGTTGCGCAACATCTTCCCAGGTCGGCAGCTTCAATCCTTCGACAGCTGACGGTCGGCTTTCCACACGATGCCGATGCATCTCCGGGTCGGAACATACGACCTCGACCTCGATGAAGCTCACTTTTACCTCTGCTGCGATGTCCCTGAAGGCTGCACGGGTTATTTCGACAGGATTGACAGAGTCGGCAATCACGAATTGGCCGAGGGCGAGATTGTCTGCAGCGAGGCGGTAGCTCGTCAAATAGCCGGCCGGACCCACATCCTTGCCTTGCGGTAAAATCTCGGCAGAACGAATTGCCTGCTCAATGGAGTCTATGCGCAGGTAAACCGCCTTGGTCCGGCTTGCCAAGGCTTGGGCGATGGTGCTTTTCCCGCTGCCGGGCAATCCGCCAAAGATAAAAAACATCCGACAATTCTCCGTCGTTCGCATACGACTCCAGTCGGCCACAGGTCTCCTGGTAGCATTGGCGATATTTACCGCTGCCACTGCGACAGATTTATATCGCCTCTCGATTGTTCGCGAATTCCAAATGCAGCGTTTTACCTTTCGCCGCCAGATCGTCACAGAAACGTAACGAAAACAATGCTATCTCGGCGTCGGACTGATCACGTGCCATCTGCAAATTTTGACGGGCCGTTATCCCAGATGACCCGGCAGAGACCTCCAGTTGGTGCCTGAAGGGCGCGACGGTGCAGGGATGTGCGGTCGCGCCCGCAGGTGTTCACCCGGCGCGACCATCTTTTCGCAAAATGTTATCTTGCAGTTTTGGTCATCAGGGCGCGACCGGCATTGCGGATGGTCAACGCCGAATCCGCCATCGGTGCGACGAGGCCGGCGGCAATGGCAGCCGTCAGGGCTTCAGCGTAATCTTCGCCTTCGAGGCCGTGCTTCTTGGAATGATTGAGGACAGCGCCGCGGGTGGAGGTCGGCGAGGCGCCGAAACGGCTGTTCTGAAAGGCATTTACGATGATCAGGTATTTTTCGTCGAGGGTCATGATAGCTCCGATGCGGTTCCGGTGGTGCTACCAGTAAGCGAGGCCAAGCGATACCTTCGTTCTGCACGGGTGGCAGAATTCTTGCATTATCTAGCTGTCCGGCCGATTTTTTGTGCTTTTTTCGGCCGGCTCCGACGCTGCTCGCCCCAATCTGCAGCTAGCCGCGGCGGCGCGATTTCGGTCTGGATGCCAATTGGTCGAGGGCGCCGGAATGGGCTTTTCCCCAGTTATAGAGCATCTCGATCGGCTCGACGAACTCAATGCCGAGGGGCGTCAGGCTGTATTCGACGCGCGGCGGGACAACGTCGAACACCTGCCGGGTAACCAGCCCGTCATTTTCCATCTCTCGGAGCGTCTGCGTCAGCATCTTCTTGCTGATGCCAGGCAGGCTGCGCTGCAGAACGCCGGTGCGGCAGGTTCCGCCGTGCAGCGTATGCAGTGCGTGCAGCACCATGCTCGTCCACTTGACGCTGAAGAGCTCCAGCACCCGGCGGGGCGCGCAGTCTTCCTCGTGGGTCGGTATATCGTCTTTCATGGGCACCTCCCGGTGGCTATGGCACTTAACGGTGCCTTCTAGCAGAGCCTGCGCAAATTGCCTATTTCCTCTTCAGCAAAAGGAGTTTGGAAACATGACGAAATCAGCCCTCATCATTGGCGCCACCGGCATTGTCGGCAATAACCTCGCCCGTCATCTCATCGACAAGGGTTTCGAGGTAGCAGGCCTTGCCCGCAATCCGGCAAGCGACATCGCCGGCCTGCGCCCGGTTGCCGCCAACCTGCTCGATCCCGAAAGTCTCGCCTCCGCCGTGCGCGACCTGAAGCCTAGCCATGTCTTCTTCAGCACATGGTCGCGTCAGGCGACTGAGCTCGAAAATATCCGCGTCAACGGCGCGATGGTAAAGAACCTGCTCGATGCGCTCCGCCCACACAAGTCGGTCGAGCACGTGGCGCTGGTCACCGGCCTCAAGCACTACCTCGGGCCTTTCGAGGCCTACGGCAAGGGCGTGCTGCCGGCCACACCGTTCCGCGAGGAGCAGGGTCGCCTCGAAGTCGATAATTTCTACTATGCACAGGAAGACGAGGTTTTCGCCGCCGCCAAGACCGATGGCTTTAGCTGGAGCGTCGACCGCCCGCACACCATCATCGGCTACGCACTCGGCAACGCCATGAACATGGGCGTGACGCTTGCCGTCTACGCCTCGATCTGCAAGGCGACCGGCCGTCCCTTCATCTTCCCGGGCTCGCCGATGCAGTGGAACGGCTTGTCGGATATGACAGACGCCCGCCTGCTCGCCCGCCATCTGGAATGGGCCTCGACCACGGATGCAGCTCGGAACAAGGATTTCAACGTCGTCAACGGCGATGTCTTCCGCTGGAGCTGGATGTGGCAGCGCATCGCTGGATGGTTCGACATCGAGCCACAGCCGCTGCCATCCGAAATGACGACGCTCGAATCACAGCTCGCCGATGCTGGACCGATCTGGGCGGACATCGCCGCCAAGAACGGTCTTGCGGAACATGACATCAACAAGCTCGCCTCCGCCTGGCACACGGACGCCGATCTCGGCCGCCCCATCGAGGTCATGACCGACATGAGCAAGAGCCGCAAACTCGGTTTCCTCGACTACCAGGCTACCGACGACAGCTTCACGGACCTCTTCACCCGCCTCCGGGAAGCCCGCATTATCCCCTGAGTTAAGGGGTCAAGCCGGGGATAGGCATGGTTCCGCCCCCGGCCGTGCCCTATATCGTCCCTGGCAAGGTAGCTCGTAATCCTTGGCCCCGTCGCTCGTCATCCTCGGGCTCGACCCGAGGACCCACGACCTCAGAGTGTTTTACGGGTCCTCGGGTCAAGCCCGAGGATGACGAACTCTGGAGGCTCGTCCACCATCATCACACCGCCCACCATTACCGACCGCGATAAACAAACGGCGGCGGGATCGCGAGCGAGTCGGCTTTGGCCCGCGCCGTCAGTTCGCCGCGCAATGGAGAGAATGCGCAGACGGGGTCTGTGGCGGCGGGGTCGCCGGCGAGCGCCATGGCCTGGCAGCGACAGCCGCCGAAATCGATGTGCTTTCGGTCGCATGAGCGGCAGGGTTCCTGCATCCAGTCGTCGCCGCGATAGGCGTTGAAGGCGGCGCTGTCGTACCAGATTTCGGAAAGCGGCCGCTCCGTGGCGTTGTCGAAGGCGAGGCCGGGGATAGTCTCGGCGGCGTGGCAGGGCAGCACCTTTCCTGAAGGCGTGACGTTGAGGCCGATGCGCGCCCAGCCGCCCATGCAGGCTTTGGGGAAACGCGCATGATGGTCGGCCGGCACATAGTCGATAACCAGCGTGCCTTCGAGCCGCTTGCGCGATGCATCGACGAAGGCGTTGGTCGCTTCCACCTGCTCCAGCGTCGGCATCAGGGCCTGCCGGTTGCGCTCCGCCCAGCCGTGGAACTGTACTGTGGCTATCTCGATGCGCCGGGCGCCGAGCGCGATGGCGAGATCGAGCATGCCGCCAATCTCTTCCATATTCTGCTTGTGGCAGACGGCGTTGACCGTCAGCGGAATGCCGGCTGCGCGCGTCCATTCAGCAACCGCCATCTTGCGCGCATAGCCACCCCGGTAGCCGCCGACCTGATCGGCCTTTTCAGGCGTGATGCCCTGGATCGATAGTTGCAGGTGGTCGAGACCGGCGTCGGCCAGTTCGGCGATGCGGGCTTCGGTGAGGCCGACGCCCGATGTGATGAGGTTGGTGTAGAGCCCGAAGCCGGCTGCCGCGCGCGTCAGTTCGACCAGATCGCGCCGCGACGCCGGCTCGCCGCCGGACAGATGCAGGTGCAGGACACCCATGGCTGCCGCCTGGCGAAAGATCTCGATCCACTGTTCGGTGCTGAGCTCCGCATTAGCCCGCACCAGCTCCAGCGGATTGGAGCAATAGGGGCAGGCGAGCGGACAGCGGTGCGTAAGCTCGGCAAGCAGCGCCATAGGCGGTGGAGCTGCAACGCGGCGCGCCTCCGCCATCGATTTTTCCGCTGAGAAGACGACGGTCATTGGACGACCTCCAGCATCCGGCGATTGGCGAACTCTTGCGCAAAGGCGATGATGTCGGCCAGAACCTGGTCCTTCGGAGCACCGAAATCGCGGGCAAAGCCGTCAGCGATCTGATCGAGGCTCTTCACGCCATCGAGTGCGCGGACGATGGCGACAGCGATCTCGTCGAGCGCCAGCGCCCGCTCGGGCGCCAGCAGCACCATCTGCTTGCGCACCGGGTCGTCGTGCAGCCGCACGCCGCGCGGCAGCTTGATGACGGTTTCGGCGGTGATGGTGACTGTCTGTTGGTCGCTCACAGGCGCTGTCCCTTCGGGAAATCATCATCCGGCGAAAAAGCAATGACCGCCTCGCGGCCATCCCATCCCCCGGGCGGAATGCGGCCGGGCGTTACATAGGCGGAATAAAGCGCGTCGAGTTGAGACCAGAGCACATCGGTCTTGAAGGTCAGTGCCGCTGCGGCCGCATCCTGCTTTTCCAGCGTATCGGCATGGTCGAGTACATAGCCGAGCCCGAAGGCTACCTCCTCTGGTGCTTCGTTGAGACGCTGGCGAAAATAGGCGAGTGCCCGATCGTCGGCAAAGGCATAGTGCTTCAGCAATCCGGCAATGCGGTCGGCGTGGATTTTCGGTGCAAACATTTCTGTCAGCGACGAGGCGACGGCTTCCAGCATCGGCTTCTCGCGCACGAAATGCAGATAGGCGTCGACGGCGAAGCGGGTTCCGGCCAGCACACCCCTCGTCGATGCAACATAATCCGGATCGAGACCGACGGCTTCGGCAAGCTTCAGCCAACGGCGGATACCACCGCCTTCCTCGATGCCGCCATCATGATCCTCGATCCGCCGGCGCCAGGCGCGGCGCAGATCGGGGTTGTCCGAGCGAGACATGAAAGCGGCATCCTTCATGGGGATGCGGCTCTGATAGTAGAACCGGTTGATCACCCAGGCGCGCACCTGTGTCAGGCTACATTCGCCGCCGTGCAGCATGACGTGGAAAGGGTGCTTGTCATGGTATCGTTCCGCGCCGATGGCCCTCAGGCGATCTTCGAAACTGTGTCGGTCAGGTGTTTGTTGCAAGATTGATCTCCATGCCGTCATGGCCGACCTCGAAACCCGCATTATAGACTTTGTCGCGGGCAGGGCCTTGTCGCCAAATCGGATTGGTATTGTTGATATGGACGTAAATTTTTCGCCCGATGGTCGCGCTCGAAAGCGCCTCCAGGCTGCCGCCAGCGCCATCAATCGGCATATGACCCATGCGCCGGCCGGTCTTCTGCCCTGTACCGCTGAGGAGCATCTCGTCGTCGGTAAACAGCGTGCCGTCGAAAAGCAGCAGATCGGCGCCATCGATACGGGACATTAGCTTTTCCGTGAGCGCAGCGCAGCCGGGGATGTAATAGGCGCGCTGGTTTCCTGACTTAAGTTCGATGCCGACGGTCTGTTCGCCTTCGAGGCCGATCTCCGGATTGTCGTCCTCCAGGAATAGCGGCAGCTTGCCCGGCACGGGGAACAACTCTGCCGTCAATCCCGGGAGAAGCTGCAAGGGGGTGCCGAGAGCGATCGTTTGCCGCTGGACAAATGCGGGGTCGAGTGCCGAAAAAACCGGATTGCCAGACAGGATGTCGGCCAGGGCTTCCGTCATGAAGAGCCCGAATGCCTGCTTTTCCCGCAGGACAAGCAGCCCTGCGATGTGGTCGATATCGCCATTGGTGACGACAACGCTACGGATGGGGGAGTGCCGGAGTTCGCGGGGGTGCAGGGCGCTGTTGTCCGCTATCTGCTGGCGGATATCCGGCGAGGCATTGAGTATGGCCCAGTTTTCACCGTCGACGCTGACGGCAACGGAAGACTGGGTCTGCGGGCTCAGTCCGGATCCCTTGACCCGGGCCAGCCTGCAGTTGTCGCAGCCGCAATTCCATTGCGGCAATCCGCCGCCGGCTGCGGTCCCGAGCACGAGAAAGCGCATATCTGTCAAACCCGTGCTCCGGTTGCTTCAGTCCTAGAACAGGACGGGTTCGCTGCCGTCGGCCGGAGCGTAACGGTTGATTTCCATGCCGCAGCTAACTTCGATGAATTTTGGTGCATGCCATTTCATGATGGAATCTCCTGTTCGTGAATGTGAGGGCAGGGCAATCTGCTCCCAACCTTAAACTTCGCCCGGCCCGTTTCCGTTCCGAGCGACCGTGTCGAAAAAGGCAGGTCTTTCACCATCTTGGTTCACTTACCCGTGACAGGATTGCAAGTGTCCGGCTGATACAGCGTGACGCCAACGCGCCTGTCGGGTTCTGAACCAGAACCAAAAGACGACTGCCGGTGACAACTCTGACGGCAAGCGATCAAAAAGTAAATTCAAATCGATAGGGAGGCTAATAATGTCACCGCGACGCCTCCGACTTTGCCGGCAGTGCGCTGGCTCCTCGAGTATCAACCGTTCTATTCCAGCGCACCGTCCGGCAACGGGGCAGGCGGCGCCTTCTTCGGCGCGACCTTCTTGCGCACGGTCTTTGCCTTGCTGGCCTTGCTGACTTTCAGCACCCGGCCGGCTGCCTTTGCTTGTTCCAGCATCATCTCGATCTGGATTTGCTGGATCTCGGTCAGCCGCTCCCACTGGCGATTGAGCAGGTGGTCGACTTTTTCATGCAGGTGGCGGATTTCGAGCTCGGCCTTGAGGTTGACCTTGTAGTCGTTGAGCGCCCGCAAGCGGTCTTTTGCCTCCTGCCGACGCTGGCTCATCATGATGACCGGAGCCTGCAGGGCTGCGATTGTCGAGAGAATGAGGTTGAGCAGAATGAATGGATAGGCGTCAAAGGCCTGGGTGGCGCCCATGACGACATTGATGAGCATCCAGATGGCGAGAAACGCGCAGAAGGAGATGATAAAGGTCCAGCTGCCGCCGAAGGAGGCGACGACGTCGGACATGCGATCGCCGATCGACCGGTGGTCCTCGTAGTCTTCTTCGATATTCTCGGCCAGCGTGTCGTGCGTCTTCAGGCTCTCGACGACTTCGTCTTCCAGCGTCGACAGTTCGCCGCGCTCGTCCTTCAGCAGTTCGGCGATATACTGGCCGCGGTACTCGTCCATCGCCTTGCGACTGAGATAGTCGTCCGATCGAATGCCCGGATGCTTCTGGCGGACGAAATCGGCGAGCGACGGCCGCAGGTCGTCGAAATGCACGGCGTCCTTCTTCTTCAGGGCCGCGCCGGTAATCGCGTCGATCAGCTTGACGGACTTGGCCTTGGCTTGCGCGAGGCTCCGCGTGTAGTCGTCCATCTCGACGGTCGCGGCTTCACCCTGACCGGCGTCGAAATCCACCATGCCTTCTTCCGTTTCGATCGCATTCTCTTCAGCCATGGCGAATCCCTTCTTTCGATTGTTTGTTCGTCTAGACAGGCTTCTGAACAGGATTGTGACCGAAGTCCCTCGTGCGTCAGCTCTTGGTACGAGTGATGAGCACGATTTCCAGGCGACGACAAGAGGCGATGCCAACCATTGCCTGCTGTGGATTTTCTGCCACGCCGGCGACCTTGTTTCGAATGCAACCATGAGGGCCGCGCGTCGCTGATTGACGCCTATGCCGGATGCACTATGAGCATGCGGACCGTCTTGTTTCAGCAACACTGAATGATCATTTTTCGCCGTCGGACCATGCAAGCAAGTTCCGTGCCTGACGACACGAATCGGCCATATTGGTATGACAGCGAAATGGGATGGCAGACGTGCGCCTCCGGCCCGAATGCCTTGTTTGCCAAGGCTTTGACCTCTCAAAATTGTGATGGTCAAAAATGAGGTTCGGACCGGTGTGGACGCAACAGATCGCTGCGTGCCGCGTTATGCAGTGCGAGTGTTTCCAGAATTTCGCTTTTGGCCGCAGACGATCATCGTCGCCGGCGTGGAATGGTAGGGTTATGTCGAAGAAAAACGGAATTGTAGACTTCTCACGCCGCGCCTTTCTGCGGTCGGCAGCAACCGTCGGCGCCGTCGCTATGGCAGGCCCGGTATTCGCTCAGTCGGCAATGGACGATATCATCAATGCGCCGCGGCGCGGCTCCTGGGATGACCAGTTCGACGCCAAGTCCGCCTCCCGCACGGCCGCCGCGATGGTATCGAACACCCCGATCCTGAGCCCGGACTCGGTTTCCAACATCCAGCAGGCGATTGCCCAGTATCAGGCGATTGCAGCAAACGGCGGATGGCCGCAGATCGACGTCGGCGATAACAAGCTGCAACTCGGCGTTTCCGACCCCATCGTCGAAACGCTGCGGCAGCGCCTTGCCATCACCGGCGACCTGCCGCGCGAGGCTGGCATGTCGCCTGCGTTCGACTCCTATGTCGACGGCGCAGTAAAGCGGTTCCAGGCCCGTCACGGCCTGCCGCCAGATGGCCGTCTTGGCGAATACACCGTCAAGGCACTGAACGTGACGGCAAACGTCCGCCTACAGCAGCTGAATACCAACCTGATCCGCCTCCAGACCTTCCCGGCAGACCTCGGTCGCCGCCACGTGATGGTCAATATTCCGGCGACCTATGTCGAAGCCGTGCAGGACGGCCAGGTGGCGCTCCGTCACATGGCGATCGTCGGCCGTATGGCGCGCCCGACCCACATCATTAACTCGAAGATCTTCGAGGTGATCCTCAATCCTTATTGGACCTCGCCGCGCTCGATCGTCGAAAAAGACATCATGCCGATCATGCGCAAGGATCCGACATACCTGGCGAAGAACAACATCCGCCTGTTCGACCCCAAGGGCACGGAAGTCGCGCCGGAATCGGTGGACTGGAATGCCGACAAGGCGCCGAACCTGATGTTCCGTCAGGATCCGGGCAAGAACAACGCCATGGCCTCTGCCAAGATCAACTTCTACAACCCGAACAACGAATATATGCACGACACGCCGGAGCAGGGCCTGTTCAACAAGCTGATGCGCTTCGACAGTTCGGGCTGTGTGCGCGTTCAGAACGTCCGCGATCTCGTCGTCTGGCTGCTTGCCGAGACGCCGGGATGGCCGCGCCAGCATATTGAAAGTGTGATCGCCAGCCGTATCAACACGCCTATCAAGCTACCCGAGGAAATTCCGGTTTATTTCGCCTATATTTCCGCCTGGGGTGCGGGCAATGGCGTGGTGCAGTTCCGCGACGACATCTATCAGCTGGACGGCAACTCCCAGCTGGCCCTGGATACGACGCAGGGCATGGAAAAGCCGGTTCAGTAAGCTCAACGATGCAATATTCGACGAAAGCCGCGCCCCGTTGCGCGGCTTTCGTGTTTCTGCGGGCAGGACACCGCGGTTTGCCTAGCAAATGTCGCGGATCGTCTTGCCCTCGCAAGGCCGCGACGCTAAGACGTCATGCATTCCAGATCCGGAGATTTGACGATGACCCATCCTTCCACCGAGCCCTTCTTCAATCGCCCGCTGTCCGAGGCCGATCCTGAAATCTTCGGCGCGATCACCAAGGAACTGGGTCGTCAGCGACACGAGATCGAACTGATCGCCTCCGAAAACATCGTCTCGCGCGCCGTGCTGGAAGCGCAGGGCTCGATCATGACCAACAAATATGCCGAGGGATATCCGGGCAAGCGCTACTACGGCGGCTGCCAGTTCGTCGACATCGCCGAGGAGCTGGCCATCTCGCGCGCCAAGCAGCTGTTCGGCGTCGAGTTCGCCAACGTCCAGCCAAACTCCGGCAGCCAAATGAACCAGGCTGTCTTTCTGGCGCTGCTGCAGCCGGGCGACACATTCATGGGCCTTGACCTCAATTCCGGTGGTCACCTGACGCACGGCTCGCCGGTCAACATGTCAGGCAAGTGGTTCAACGTCGTTTCCTACGGCGTGCGCGAAGGCGACAACCTGCTCGACATGGAAGAAGTTGCCCGCAAGGCCGAGGAAACCAAGCCGAAGCTGATCATCGCCGGTGGCACGGCCTATTCCCGCACCTGGAACTGGAAGCGTTTCCGTGAGATCGCAGACTCTGTCGGTGCCTACCTGATGGTCGACATGGCTCACATCGCCGGCCTCGTTGCCGGTGGCCAGCATCCGTCGCCGTTCCCTCATTGCCACGTGGCGACGACCACGACCCACAAGTCGCTCCGCGGCCCGCGTGGTGGCATGATCCTTACCAATGATGAGGGTCTGGCAAAAAAGTTCAACTCGGCCGTCTTCCCGGGCCTGCAGGGCGGACCGCTGATGCACGTCATCGCCGCCAAGGCCGTCGCATTCGGCGAAGCGCTGAAGCCTGAATTCAAGGAATACGCCGCCCAGGTGGTCAAGAACGCCAAGACCCTGGCCGAAACGCTGATGGCCGGCGGTGTCGACGTCGTCTCCGGCGGCACCGACAACCACCTGCTGCTGGTCGACCTGCGCAAGAAGAACGCCACAGGCAAGCGCGCCGAGGCAGCCCTTGGCCGCGCCTACATCACCTGCAACAAGAACGGCATCCCCTTCGATCCGGAAAAGCCCTTCGTCACCTCGGGCGTCCGCCTCGGCACGCCAGCCGGCACGACGCGCGGTTTCAAGGAGGCCGAATTTAAGGAAATCGGCAATGTCATCATCGAGGTGCTTGACGGCCTGAAGGTCGCCAACTCCGACGAAGGCAATGCCGTAGTCGAAGCTGCCGTCCGTGAGAAGGTCCTGGCCCTGACCAATCGCTTCCCGATGTACGACTACATCGGCTGAGGGATTTAAATGCGCTGCCCATATTGCGGGACCGAAGACACCCAGGTGAAGGATTCGCGTCCGGCGGAGGATAACACCTCCATCCGCCGGCGGCGCATCTGCCCGGAATGCGGCGGTCGCTTCACGACCTTCGAGCGCGTGCAGTTGCGCGAACTCATGGTCACCAAGAAGACCGGCCGCAAGGTTCTGTTCGACCGCAACAAGCTGGTGCGTTCCTTCGAGATCGCGCTGCGCAAGCGCCCGGTGGATCGAGACCGCATCGAGCGCGCCGTCTCCGGCATTGTCCGTCGTCTTGAAAGTTCCGGCGAGACCGAGATCTCGTCCGAGCAGATCGGCCTGCAGGTTCTGGAAGCCCTGAAGACGCTCGACGATGTCGCTTTCGTCCGTTACGCCTCTGTCTATCGGGACTTTTCCCATGCCGAGGATTTCGAAAAGGTCATCGCCGAGATCAACGCGAAGATCGCCCGCGATCCACTGGACGGCTGAGCGATGACTGGCCCAAAGTCGGCAACCGATGAATTCTTCATGGCCGAGGCCATCGCCCTCGGGCGCCGGCATCTCGGCCAGACCAGCACCAACCCTTCCGTCGGCTGTGTCATCGTCAAGGATGGCAGTGTTGTCGGCAGCGCGGTGACGGCTCTCGGCGGCCGACCGCATGCAGAGCCGCAGGCCCTGGCCGCAGCAGGCGAGTCGGCCCAGGGCGCTACGGCCTACGTCACGCTCGAACCCTGTTCCCATTACGGTCGCACGCCGCCCTGTGCCAATGCGCTGATTGCAGTAGGCGTTTCGCGCGTTGTCGTCAGCGTCGGTGATCCCGATGCCCGCGTCGCCGGTCGTGGTCTCCAGATGCTGCGGGCCGCCGGCATTACTGTCGAGACCGGCGTATTGGAGACGGAGGGCTGCCGGTCGATGGCTGGCTACCTCATGCGGCAGACTCAAGGCCGTCCCTATGTCACTGTCAAGCTTGCCATTTCCGCCGATGGCATGATCGGCAGGTTGGGTGCGGGACAGGTCGCGATCACCGGTCCGCAAGCCCGCGCTGCAGTCCAGCTTCTGCGCGCCGAGAGCGATGCTATCCTCGTCGGCATCGGTACCGCCATTGCAGACGATCCGCTGCTGACCTGCCGGGCGCCGGGTCTCGAACACCGCTCTCCCATTCGGGTGGTGCTTGATCGGAGGCTTGAACTGCCGCTGTCCTCGAACCTGGCAAAGACTGCCGGGGAGGTACCTGTGATTTCGGTCGGGCTCGTCAATGACGCGGACCGGCGCGCGGCTCTCCGGGATGCAGGCATCGAGATCCTCGATCAGGATCCGAAAGATCTGGCGATGCTGCTGACGACGCTCGGCGGTCGCGGCATATCCTCGCTGCTGGTGGAGGGCGGCGCTAAGACTATCCGCAGTTTTCTCGCGGCCAGTCTCGTCGACCGCATCCTGCTATTTCAAGCACCCATCACCATCGGCACGGATGGCCTTGCATCGCCGGTTCAAAGCACCGATATCCCTGCAGGCTTCACCCATGTCGGCACCGAAGTCTACGGCGACGATCGCTGCGACACCTATGAGAGAGACATCTGATGTTCACCGGAATTGTCACCGATATCGGCACCGTCGAAGAAGTTTCCCCCATGAAGGAGGGCATCAAGCTTCGCGTCGCCACCATCTACGATCCGCAGACCATCGCCATGGGCGCATCGATCTCCCATTCGGGCATCTGCCTGACGGTGACCGGTCTTCCCGAAGGCGGAAGCAACGATCGCTGGTTCGAGGTGGAAGCCTGGGAAGAGGCCCTTCGCCTGACAACGGTTGGCACCTGGACGGCAGGCACCCGCATTAATCTCGAGCGCTCCCTGAAGATCGGTGATGAACTCGGCGGCCACATCGTCTCCGGCCATATCGACGGCAAGGCCGAGATCTTGTCGGTTACAGAGGAGGGCGAGGCCACCCGTTATCGCCTGCGCGCACCAGAGCACCTCGCCAAATTCGTGGCGCCGAAGGGCTCGATTGCTCTCGACGGCACATCGCTCACCGTCAACGCCGTGAATGGCACCGATTTCGACGTTCTGCTCATCCGTCACACGCTCGAGGTCACCACCTGGGGCGAGCGCAAGACCGGCGATTTCGTCAATTTCGAAGTCGACACCATGGCGCGATACGCCGCGCGACTGGCAGAGTTCCCGGCCGCGCAAGCGGGTTGAAGCGTGCGGTCATCATCAAAAAGCGACCTTTTCGCTGCATTTCGTAATCTTGGCGTAAGAAATCTGCGTTAGGCGCTGCGGGTGCGCCAGATCAACGCGCATTTTTGAAAACTGCGGCATCGATGGGATCCGACCTTTGTATCCATGTCTGCCTCATCTGCGTTGTAGCTTCGACGCCGTGTAACGTAAAAGCAGGAAATCCAATGTCCATCGAATCCTTGTCACCAGTCCGAGCCGGGCGCGCTATGCGATACGACCGATGGACAATAACCCTGCACTGGTTCTCGGCATTGCTGGTCATCGCCCTGTTCGCCTCCGCGATCACCTGGGATTACCTGCCGAGGGGCACGCCGCTTCGCAAATCCCTGCAGTCCCTGCATATTTCGATGGGCATCCTGCTCAGCGTGATCTTCATCGCACGCGTCTTCTGGCGTTCGACGGGTGGCCGCAAGCTTGCCGCGCTGGAAACCGGTATCCAGCGCATCCTGTCGAAGAGTGTCCACCATCTGCTCTACCTCATGCTGGCGGCGCAGATTGTGCTCGGCTATCTCTTCCGCTGGGCGCAGGGCGAGCCGTTCATGTTCTTCGGCCTGTTTTCGATTCCCAATCCTATCGGGGAGAACAAGGAGCTAGGCCACTGGTATTCCTCGATCCACTATTACGTGGGCTGGACGATTATCATCCTTGCATGTGGGCACGCCGTTGCCGCTCTCGCACACCATTACCTGATGCGCGACGGTGTGCTGAGACGGATGCTGCCGGCGCGCGTCTGAGTCTTAAAGGCGGCGTGCACGTTCCAGCAGCGTGACCTCGGAGCCGAGGTAGGAAGTGGTGGTGACCTTTTCGAAACCGAGCTTTTCGGCCACCCGCATGGAAGCACCGTGTTCGGAGGCGATGATGCAGGTCATGCGCTGCTCGGGGAAGCGCTCCTGGCCCCAGGCGATCATCGCCGAGACGGCTTCGGTCGCATAGCCCTTGCCATGAAAGGTGGGGTTCAGCACCCAGCCTGTTTCCAGTGTTCCCGCGATCGACGGTGTCATGTCACGCATTGCCTCCAGGAACCCGGCTTCGCCGACAAACGCGCCGCTTTCTCTTTCTTCGATAGCCCAGAAGCCGAAACCGAGCATCTGCCAACTCCCGGCATAGCGAAGCAGCCGCGCCCAGCTTTGCTCGCGTGAGAACGGCACCGCGCCGATGAAGCGGACCACGGCTGGGTCGGCCCACAGCGCCGTGCAAGCCTCGAGATCGTCGAGCCGGTGCGCCCGCAGGACCAGACGCTCGGTGACCATCACCGGCACATTGCCATCCGCTGCTTCCATGCTCATGCGCCGGGTTCTCCGTCCCAGTAATCCACATTGCTCTCTTCCCGGCCGACGAAGCGGAAGCGCTTCGTCACGGCGTCGCCGACCCGCGTCTTTGCCATGAACTTTCCGGAATCGGGATACTCGCAGATCTCGGTTCTGGCTACCGTCGAGATGGCGACGAAGACGAGGGGCGTGTCGCCCGTATTGATCAGCTGGTGCGCCGTTTCCGGGCCGCCTGCGGGCGCGCCGAGCACATCGCCGGCCTTGACCGTAATACGCCGCGCACCGAACCGGTAGTCGCCCTGCCCGGAGAGGATGATGAACGCCTCGTCCTCGACATGGTGGTTGTGGAACGGGCAGCCGGACTTGCCGGGCGGGACGATGTTGTAACTCATGCCCAGTTGCTTCAGCCCGATTATTGCCCCGAAGGAAGCGTCGCTGCCGCCGTAATATTCGCCCTGTTGCCAGTCTTCCAGCGGCAGCGCGTCGAGGCTGACGGCAACCTTGTCTGTGTCTGTCATTCACAACTCCCTGTGGTGGTACCAGATTATCGGAACCCGGCCAGGGCGGGAAGGGCAGTCTTGCGCGGTTCCGGGCGCTCTATTGCCTGTCTGAGACCGAAAAACACTTGCCAACCGCGATACGGCATGGTTTGACGCCCGCCATGTCAGGCGTTCGCGCCACTCAAGATCCAGGTGCCGTATGTCCAGCTCATCCAATGCTCATATTCTGATTATCGAAGCCCGCTTCTATGACGATATGGCCGATGCGCTTCTCGACGGCGCCAAGCATGCGCTCGAAGAAGCCGGCGCAACCTACGACATCATCACCGTGCCCGGCGCGCTGGAAATTCCGGCGACCATCGCCATGGCGCTTGACGGCGCCGACAATGGCGGCACGGCATATGACGGTTTCGTTGCGCTCGGAATGGTCATTCGCGGCGAGACCTACCATTTCGATATCGTTTCCAACGAGTCGTCGCGCGCATTGATGGATCTGTCCGTCAGCGAGTCGCTCGCCATCGGCAACGGCATTCTCACCGTCGAAAACGACGAACAGGCCTGGAGCCGCGCCCGCCGCAGCGACAAGGACAAGGGTGGCTTTGCCGCCCGCGCCGCCTTGACGATGATTTCCGTCAAGCAGAAGCTGGGTGCCTGAGCGATGAGCAACGAGGAAGTCGAGCGCCCGGTCAAGACCGCCAACCAGCGCGGCGCAGCGCGTCTCGCCGCAGTACAGGCGCTCTACCAGATGGATATCGGCGGCAGCGGCGTGCTCGAGGTCGTTGCCGAATACGAGGCGCATCGCCTCGGACAGGAAGTCGACGGCGAAACCTACCTGAAGGCCGATGCCTCCTGGTTCCGCTCGATCGTATCGGGCGTGGTTCGTGAGCAGACGCATCTCGATCCGCTGATCGGCCAGGCGCTGCAGGACGACTGGGCTTTGTCGCGTCTCGACAGCACGGTGCGTGCCATCCTGCGTGCAGGCACATTCGAGATCGTCGATCGCAAGGATGTACCGGTGGCCGTCATCGTCACCGAATACGTCGAGATCGCCCAGGCATTCTTCGGCGACGACGAGCCCAAGCTCGTCAACGCGGTGCTCGACCGCATCGCCAAGCAAGTCCGGGTCGAGACGAAGAAGTGATTCTCGCCTGAGTCGCCGTAGTAGTTCGAAAATCTACCCCTGCGCGCCGCTTCTTCGTCATCCCATCCGGCTTTTTCAGCCCTGATTTGGCTCGCTTTGCAGGATCTTCGGCACTCCCGTGCATAACGACTGCTGTTTTTGCCACCCATGGCTTTTTGCCTGCCGCCCGTCTTGACGCGCGGTTGTCCCGCACGCAATCTCGCCTTCCGCAAAGGCCGCCATCCTTGGAGGAGGTTGGCGACCGATGCCTTTTGCGGCCGGGGGAGACAAGCGCCGGCTTTTTGGGAGGGAAGATCGAATGCTTATACTTTTTGGCGTCATTGCATGTGGGGTGCTGTCGCTGCTCTACGCGGGATGGGCGACCCGCTCGGTGCTGGCTGCCGACCAGGGCAATGCGCGAATGCAGGAAATTGCCGGCTATATTCGCGAAGGCGCGCAGGCCTATCTGACGCGTCAGTATAAAACCATTGCCATTGTCGGCCTCGTTGTCTTCTTCGCCGCCTGGTGGCTGCTCTCGGGCGAGGCGGCTATCGGCTTCCTCATCGGCGCGGTACTCTCCGGTGCCGCCGGCTTCATCGGCATGCACGTCTCGGTGCGCGCCAATGTCCGCACCGCACAGGCGTCGTCTGTCAGCTTGTCGGCAGGCCTCGATATCGCTTTCAAATCCGGCGCGATCACCGGCATGCTGGTGGCCGGTCTCGCTCTGCTCGGCGTCTCCGTCTACTACGGTGTCCTTACCGGCATTCTCGGTCACGATCCCGGCTCGCGAGATGTCGTCGATGCGCTTGTGGCACTCGGCTTCGGCGCCTCGCTGATCTCGATCTTCGCCCGGCTCGGCGGCGGTATCTTCACCAAGGGCGCCGATGTCGGTGGCGATCTCGTCGGCAAGGTGGAGGCCGGTATTCCGGAAGACGACCCACGCAACCCGGCCACCATTGCCGATAACGTCGGCGACAACGTCGGCGATTGTGCCGGCATGGCGGCCGACCTGTTCGAGACCTATGCCGTCTCCGTCGTCGCCACCATGGTGCTGGCTTCGATCTTCTTTGCAGGCAGCGCCATCCTGCCGGTCGCCATGGTCTATCCGCTGGCCATCTGCGGCACCTGCATCATCACCTCGATCATCGGCACTTTCTTCGTCAAGCTCGGCCCCAACGGCTCGATCATGGGCGCGCTCTACAAAGGGCTTGTTGCCACCGGGCTGCTGTCGATCGCAGGGCTTGCCATCGCGACATCGGCCACCATCGGCTGGGGCTCGATCGGAACAGTCGGCGGCGTCGATGTCTCCGGCCTCAACCTCTTCTACTGCGGTCTCGTCGGTCTGCTTGTTACGGCCCTCATCGTCGTCATCACCGAATACTACACCGCGACAGGCAAGCGCCCGGTGGTCTCCATCGCCCAGGCGTCGGTGACTGGTCACGGAACCAACGTCATCCAGGGACTGGCTGTTTCGCTCGAATCGACGGCGCTGCCGGCCATCGTCATCATCGGCGGCATCGTTGCCACCTACCAGCTCGGTGGCCTTTTCGGCACCGGCATCGCCGTCACGGCAATGCTGGGCCTCGCCGGAATGATCGTCGCGCTCGACGCTTTCGGTCCGGTCACCGACAATGCCGGCGGCATTGCCGAAATGGCCCATCTGCCGCCTGAGGTCCGCAAATCTACCGATGCGCTGGATGCGGTCGGCAATACGACCAAGGCCGTCACCAAGGGCTATGCCATCGGATCTGCCGGCCTCGGCGCCCTCGTGCTGTTTGCCGCCTATTCCAACGACCTGAAATATTTCGCCGCCCATGGCGACCTGTTTCCCTACTTCGCCAACATGGGGGCGATTTCCTTCGATCTCGCCAATCCCTACGTTGTCGCCGGACTGCTCTTCGGCGGCATGATTCCCTACCTGTTCGGCGGCATCGCCATGACAGCGGTCGGCCGCGCCGCCGGTGCCATCGTCGAGGAAGTACGCCGGCAATTTCGCGAAAAGCCCGGCATCATGCTCGGCACCGAGCGCCCGGATTACGGTCGGGCCGTGGATATCCTGACGAAGGCGGCCATCCGCGAGATGATCGTCCCTTCGCTGCTGCCGGTGCTGGCGCCAGTCGTGGTCTATTTCGGAGTGCTGCTGATATCGGGGTCGAAGGCCTCGGCCTTTGCAGCACTTGGCGCCTCGCTGCTCGGCGTCATCATCAACGGCCTGTTCGTCGCCATCTCGATGACGTCGGGCGGCGGCGCATGGGACAATGCCAAGAAGTCGTTCGAGGATGGTTTCGTCGACAAGGATGGCGTGCGGCACATGAAGGGATCGGAGGCACACATGGCCTCTGTGACTGGCGATACCGTCGGCGATCCCTACAAGGATACGGCCGGTCCCGCCGTCAATCCGGCGATCAAGATCACCAACATCGTTGCCCTGCTGCTGCTGGCAGTGCTGGCTCGGTCAGCCTGATACACCAAAAAGCCCGCGGCGCATGAGTGCGTCGCGGGCTTCGTCTTGATTGGTGGGCTTATTGGCCCGGGTTGACGGTGTTCAGCAGGTTCTTGGCGCCATTGGCACCCGTGCCGCTGCCCATCAGGACCTGCTGCAGGAAGGTCATGTCCTTGCCGCCTGTTGGCGTCGTGCGCGAAATCATGTCGAACGGCTTGCCGTCCTTCAGCGAGTAGTTCGCCCGCTGCTTCACGACACCGTCCTTGTCGAAGTAGATCGCCAGGATCGACTGGGCGACCAGGTGCGGCTTCATGAAGGCCACCGGGCGCGTACGCTTCTGGGAGATGTAATAGAACACCTCGCCGTCGAACGTCGCCGTCGTCGATGGCGTGCCCAGCGACAGCAGCACCTGCTCGCGGCTGGAGCCGACCGGCACCAGATCGAGCGACTGCTGGTCGAAGATGTAGCCGCCATTCATGACGTCGCCAGTCTGGCAGCCTGCAATCCCTGCGGTGGCAATCAGCAGGGCGATAGTGGCGCCCCGGATGAAAGTTCTGTCCGACTTGAAATCCCGTCGCGTCAACGACATCTCCCTATCTATCAATCCTGCGGCCGACCGCCCGGAACACTTGCTGCGCACATCATTATGGCGTTTCCGCGATATGCGGAAAATCCGGTGATGGACGAATGGCCCTGAAGCGACTGTCGTGGCACCAGGGCCGGACAGATCGGGCGGTTCCCGCAAGGGCACCAACGGCATTGCAATTCGCGCCTGCTTCGGTAAACCAGCTTTTTGACGGATGCAACAAGGGCCGGCGCCATGCGGCGCGCCGAATGGGCCAATTCTGGGAAATTCGATGATCTTCGGGCTCTTTGCCAAAAAGAATCACAATCGGACGATCGTCGAGCGGCAATATGCTGCCCTGACCGCTGCAGCCCGCCAGCCCGGCTTCTATGCCGCACTGGACGTCCCGGACACGGTGATGGGCCGTTTCGAAATGCTGTCGGCCGTCATGATCCTGTTTTTTCGCCGCACCCGGTCGTCTCGGACCAGCGGCCAGGAGATCGCCCAGGAAATTGTCGATGCATTCTTCCAGGATATCGACTATTCGATCCGGGAACTCGGCGTCGGCGACAACGGCGTGCCAAAGCGGATGAAGAAACTGGCCGGCATGTTCTACGGTCGTCTCGAATCCTACGCTGCGGCGATGGACAGCAACGATCGTGAGGCACTCGCGCAGGCGCTACGCCGCAACATATATCCCGAACCGCGCGACGATGCGCCTGACATGCTGGGATTGGCCGACTGGATGATGTCGGCGGAAAACCATCTGTCGGGCATTTCGGAAGCGGAAATTGCCACAGGCTCGGCGTCACTGCCGGTGCCGGCATAGGAGGCAAAGATGAAGAATAAGACGGCGACAGCCGAAAACCCGTTTTCCTACAACGTCAAGGTTGGGCATATTTCGCTCAATCCGATCGAGGTGCGTCTCGAAGCCGACGAGGCTGAACGTATGGGCCTGGCTGCTCTGTGGAATGTCGTCTCGGTCGACGATCTCAAGGCCGAGTTGAAGATCTCCCGCTGGAAGCGCGATGGCGTCAGGGTGAGGGGTACAGTCAAGGCGCGGATCGTGCAGGAGTGCGTCGTTTCGCTCGACCCGGTCGCCTCCGAGATCGACGAGGAGTTCGACCAGCTGTTCGTTCCCGAGGGATCCAAGCTCGCCCGCGTGCCGGTTCAGCCCTCCGGCGAACTGGTGCTCAACCCAGACGGTGACGACCTGCCCGAGACCTTTGTCGGCGATGTCATCGATGCCGGCTCTATCGTCACGGAATTTGCCGCAATGGGCATCGAACCCTATCCGCGCAAGCCCGGTCTGGACTTCGAGGACCATATCGAGGATACCGCCGACAATGACGTCAAACCGTCAGCATTTGCTGCTCTAAAGAACTGGAAGAAGGAATAGGCTTCCGCAGCCCCTTCGGCACAATTCAGTTGTAAGGCAAATGAAAAACGGTATTTTGGCCGAAATTTCGCCAAATGTGGCGGAAAAAAAGGATCAGTCAGGCGTGATCAGAATTTCTCTCGACCTTATGGGTGGCGACTTCGGCCCTGGAGTTGTCATCCCCGGTGCTGCCAAGGCGCTGGAAAGGCACCCGGAAATCTCCTTCCTGCTCTATGGCCGGAAAGACCTTTGCCAACCGCTGATCGACAAGTTTCCCAAGCTCAAGGCAAAGTCCGTATTCTACGATTGCGAAGTCGCAGTCGCCATGGACGAGAAGCCCAGTCAGGCGCTGCGTCGCGGTCGCAATGTCTCGAGCATGTGGCGCTCGATCGAAGCGGTGAAACTCGGCGAGGCCGACGTTATCGTGTCTGCCGGCAACACCGGCGCGCTGATGGCGATGTCGAAGTTCTGCCTGCGCACCATGGCCAATATCGAACGGCCCGCCATTGCTGCGATCTGGCCGACGCTGCGCGGCGAGAGCATCGTGCTCGACGTCGGCGCCACCATCGGTGCCGATTCGCAGCAGTTACTGGATTTTGCCCTGATGGGCGGCGCCATGGCGCGGGCGCTGTTCGAGGTGGAGCGACCGACGGTCGGGCTGCTGAACGTCGGTGTCGAGGAGATGAAGGGACAGGAAGAGGTCAAGGATGCCGGCCGCCTGATCCGCGAGGCCAATCTCGAATCGCTGGAATATTTCGGCTTCGTCGAAGGCGATGACATCGGCAAGGGCACCGTCGACGTCGTTGTGACCGAGGGCTTTTCCGGCAACATCGCCCTGAAGACGGCGGAAGGAACAGCCAAGCAAATCGCCGGCTATTTGCGCTCGGCGATGAACCGGACCCTGATGGCCCGCATCGGCTATCTTTTCGCCAAGGGTGCTTTCGACATGCTGCGTGAAAAGCTCGATCCAAGCAAGGTCAATGGCGGCGTGTTCCTAGGCCTCAACGGCATCGTCATCAAGAGCCATGGCGGCGCCACCGCCGACGCCTTTGCAGCGGCCATCGACGTCGGCTACGATATGGCCAAAAACGGCCTCACTCAGAAAATAGAAAACGATCTCAAGAGATATCATGCCATGCGTCTGCCGCCCATCGGGCCGGAAGCTGTCATGAGCGACGAGGTATAATCAGCATGATCCGTTCAGTAGTCCGCGGCTTCGGGGCAGCGCTTCCGAAGCGCGTGATGACCAATCGCGAAATGGAAACCGTCGTCGATACGTCCGATGACTGGATTGTACAGCGCACCGGCATCCGCCAGCGATACATCGCCGGAGATGGCGAGACCACCGCATCGCTCGGCGAAGCCGCTGCCCGTGCTGCGCTCGACAATGCCGGCCTGACGGTCGCTGACATCGACCTGATCATCCTTGCAACCTCGACGCCGGACAACACCTTTCCAGCGACTGCGGTCAATATCCAGAACCGTCTGGGCATGCACCACGGCTTCGCGTTCGACCTTCAGGCGGTCTGCAGCGGTTTCGTCTATGCTGTCACCACTGCCGATGCCTACATCCGCGGCGGCCTTGCCAACCGTGTGCTGGTGATCGGTGCAGAGACCTTCTCGCGCATCCTCGACTGGAACGACCGCACCACCTGCGTGCTGTTCGGAGACGGGGCAGGCGCGCTGATTCTGGAGAAGGCTGAAGGCGAGGGCACTGTTGCCGATCGCGGCGTGCTGACCGCCAGCCTGCGCTCCGATGGGTCACACAAGGACAAGCTCTTCGTCGACGGCGGGCCATCCTCGACGGGCTCCGTCGGCAAGCTGCGCATGGAAGGCCGCGAAGTCTTCAAATATGCGGTCGGCATGATCACTGACGTCATTGTTGCCGCTTTCGAGGCGACAGGGACCACCGCCGACGATCTCGACTGGCTGGTCCCGCACCAGGCCAACCGCCGCATCATCGACGGTTCCGCGAGGAAGCTCGGCATTCCGCCGGAGAAGGTCGTCATCACCGTCGATCTTCACGGTAATACTTCGGCGGCCTCCATTCCGCTGGCGCTTGCGACTGCGGCCGGAGACGGGCGGATCAAGAAGGGCGATCTGGTGATGCTGGAAGCCATGGGCGGCGGGTTTACCTGGGGTGCGGTGTTGCTGCGCTGGTAGCTGCCAAACCCAAATTCCGATTCCGAACAAGAGCTTGACCGTTCGGCGCAAGGGCAATACTCTCTCGCGGCGACCACAATTCCAGAACACGATGGGCGGGGAACCATGACCGGTAAGACAGTCACGCGGGCAGACTTGGCAGAGTCGGTGTTCCGGAAGGTCGGCCTGTCCCGTACCGAATCCGCGGAACTGGTCGAAACCGTGATCGACGAGATCTGCAACGCCATTGTGCGGGGCGAAATCGTCAAGCTTTCGTCGTTTGCGACGTTCCAGGTGCGCGACAAGAACGAGCGCATCGGCCGCAATCCGAAGACGGGCGAGGAAGTGCCGATATCGCCGCGCCGGGTGATGACATTCAAGGCATCCAACGTGCTGAAGACCCGCATCCTGAAGGCCCATACGAGCCGCAAGACCAAGGTCAAGCCCGCGGCGCCCGTGGCCTGAACGGGCTAACCGCCTTGCAGCGGGCAACTTCGACCAATTTTCCAACACATATTTTTGCATAATGCTGGTGTTCACTGTGTAACACCCGCAGACTGCACTTGAAATGCGTGTCGCAAACCTTTGAAATATAGCGATTCGTTACCAGATGGCGAGAATGGTCGTGCAGGGAGAGTGACGTTGGACAAAAGCCCGGATGCTTTCCGCACCATCAGCGAAGTCGCTGACGATCTCGATCTCCCCCAGCACGTTCTTCGCTTCTGGGAAACCCGCTTCCTGCAGATCAAGCCGATGAAGCGGGGCGGCGGCCGCCGCTATTACCGGCCGGAAGACGTCGATCTGCTAAAGGGCATCCGCCATCTTCTCTACGACCACGGCTACACGATCAAGGGCGTCCAAAAGCTTCTGAAGACGAATGGCAACAAGTTCGTTATCGCGGTCGGCAGTGGCGACCTTGCCAGCGTCGAGGCGCTTGCTGCTGCGGTACAAGAGCCGGCTCCGTCCGAACCACGCGTGAGCACCGCCGAGGAAGACCAGATTGTCGGCCGCGCCAAGACTCCGACCAGCCGTCGGTTCTTCAATTTCGGAGGCGGCGAAGAGGGCGCTCCGGAGATTTCACTGGGCGGGTCGACTGTGGGCAAGGAAGATCGCGCGCTGTTGCAGGAAGCGCTTTACGATCTGCTGGAATGCAAGCGTCTCCTCGATCAGGTTCGCTGACCGGAGGCCTCAGCCGATGTTGAGGCTGGTAAGGGCGGCTTCCAGCTGGTGTAGCTGGTAGGGCTTGTTGAGCAGCTGACGACCGCTGCCCTCCATGCCCTCGGGCAGGACGCCGTAGCCGGTGGCAAAGATATAGGGCTTGTTCTTCTCATCGAGCAGACGTGCAACCGGCAGCGAGCTCTTGCCTGCCAGAGACACGTCGAGAATAGCTGCATCGAACGCGCCACCCTCCGCCATTTCAAGCGCGTCTTCCAAATCCGCTGCCGTACCGGCAACCGCGTAGTCGAGTTCCGAAAGCATATCTTCCAAAAGCATGGCGATCAGCGCATCGTCTTCTACGACCAGAATTCTGCGGTGTGTCACGAATATGTGTTCCCCTGTTCAACCCTACCAGCAGCTTATTTGGCTTGAAACGACGGGGTGTCAAGGTCCGTTAGCGGACCGTCTGCTTTTTCGGCGCCAGACATCTATGTCATGTAGCGGAGCTATGCCCCGCGTAGAGGGAAATGCTGAGCCGGAATACCGCCTCGAAAACAAAACGGACGCCTTAGGCGCCCGTTGCAAACTGTCGCGGATTTCACTCTACCGGAAAACCGGGCGCCGCTGAGCGTTCATCAGCAGTTCGTGTTCGAGCGCGAAGGGCCCTAGAAGCGCCAACAACTTGTCTTCCTCAGTCTTGTCCAGCCGGTAGCGCCGGGCAAATTCGGGAACGCTCCACACGCGCCTGTTGGCAGCGTTCTCGATTGTCTTGCTGTCGATATAAGTGCTCATGGTACCAGTCCTCCTGTAGCCCACCTCGCTAACGTCGAATCCTGGGGAATGTTCCTGAGGGGAGGCGACGAATTCCCGTTGCCGCCGGGCTTGCACCCCGTGGAGGCCTATGGCATCCGTGGACCATGACACTGGAAACTGTAAGACGCTTTTTCGAAGCCAATGCGCCAGACCTGACGATTATCGAAACGGTTGAAAGCTCCGCTACCGTTGCCATGGCCGCTGCTGCTCACGGCGTGGAACCTGGCCAGATCGCCAAGACGATTTGCCTGAGGGTCGGCGACAAGGTCATCCTTGTCGTCATGAGCGGTACTGCGAGGCTGGACAACAAGAAGAGCCGCGAGGCGCTCGGCGCCAAGCCCCGGATGCTGGATTTGGAAGATGTGGCAACACTGACGGGACATCCCGTCGGTGGCGTCTGCCCGTTCGGTCTCGCAACGGACTTGCCCATTTACTGCGATGTATCGTTGCAGGCCTACGCGGAAGTTCTTCCGGCGGCCGGGGCGACAAACTCGGCAGTGAGATTGTCGCCGCAGAGAATGGTAGATCTCACCGGTGCTCAGTGGGTCGACGTCTGCCAGTAATTTGGTTGTTGCCTACTTAGCGCCAGAAGCGCTGGCGGCTGTTAACGCCGGAAGAGTGTCCGAGCGCGTAGCCGAGACCGAATGCGATGGCACCGATGGTCACCAGCAGCGCAGTCGCTGTGTGCGGGTGTTCGGCCGCCGCTGCTGATACGGCACTTGCCTCGTCCTTCAGGCCAGAAACGACAGCCTTTGCCTTTTCGGCGACGCTGTCGGAAGGCTCTATGGGCGTGCCGGTAAAGCCGGCGTGGAGGTCTTCGTCGTTCTTTGCCATCTTCTTCTCCTATGTTGCAGAGAAACAGCCAAGTGGCTGCGAAGTTCCGATAGCAATGTCATTCAACGGACTGCCCGCGCGAACGCGGGCAGTCCGGGCAATTAACGGCAAACGCGCGTCTTGCGGACTACCAGCTGGCCATGGTGACGCACTTTTGTCACCTTGACGTAGCAGTGACGGCGTGGGGGGTGATGCCAGCCGCGGTGCATCGGCCGTTCGCGCGTCGTCACGGTGGTGACGGTGTCGGCGTATGAGGCCGGTGCGAATGACACGATGGAAGTCACTGCGATTGCAGCAGCTATGATCAGGTTTCTCATGGGATTTCCTCGATTTGTATTGGCGACGGGAAACGCGGGCCTGGCCTCGTTCGTTCCCCCTCGCGAGTGGATTTTATGCGACGATCTCAGTAGTCGTCGTAGTGGCGGTGGTGGTGCCATCTGCGGTCACCCCAGTATGGCGGTGGCGGGCGATGGTGACCATAGAAACGCGGTGGTGGTGGTGGCGGCAGACGGCGCCAGCCGTTGCGTCGGCAATCGCCCCACGGCGTCTGGTGGAAGCCAGGACCGCAGACGTAATCCACCTGCACGACGACGGTCGGGGCCTTGGCGATCGAGACCGCAGGCATTGCGCTCGCGCCTGTCGCGAACAAACCGCCGACCAGAATTGCAGAGGCAATAATCATGTTCTTCATCAAACTTCCTCCTATTGGACGGCTTATTTAGCGACCGCAGGTCTGAACGGCTGATGAACCGAGTTAGGCCATTTCCGGGAAAAAATCGGGCATTCTGGGAACGCCGGGATACGGCTTCAGACAGGAATCTCAACCCCCTCACAAATTCATTCGGCACCCGGCATTTTTTCGCTTGCGTCCAGAAAGTCGAAAGACTAATCAGACCAAGCCTTTTAGGCAGGTCGGGGCGTAGCGCAGCCCGGTAGCGCACTTGACTGGGGGTCAAGGGGTCGCAGGTTCAAATCCTGTCGCCCCGACCAATTATCTCCTTGATATCCCTGGTAAAATCACAGAAATATTAGGCTGGCTGCTTCACCTTAGGGCGGTCCATGCCATGCCGGCGAGGGCGCAGGCTATCAGCGTCGCGACGACGGAAGCTCTGAAGCGGAAGATCGCGATGGCCGCTGCCAGCGACAATGCCATGGCGGGAATGGCTGCCGAGTCTAAAATCGGGATTTCGAGGCTGACAGGGCCGATGGCTGCCGTACGGACCGCTCCGAAAAGCGTATGGATGGCAAACCAGATCGCCAGGTTGAGGATGACACCGACCACGGCAGCTGTTATCGCCGACATGGCGGCGGAAAGAGGGACATTGCTGCGCATGCGCTCGATGAACGGCGCACCGAGGAAGATCCAGAGAAAGCACGGCACGAAGGTTACCCACGTCGTCAGAATGGCGGCCAGCGTTGCCGCGAGCATTGGGTTCAGGCTCCCCGGATTGCGCAGGGCGCCCGTGAAGCCGACGAACTGCGTCACCATGATCAGCGGGCCCGGGGTCGTTTCGGCCATGCCGAGCCCGTCGAGCATTTCCCCAGGTTTCAGCCATCCATAGTGCTGCACGGCCTCCTGGGCCACATAGGCAAGCACCGCATAGGCGCCACCGAAGGTGACGACCGCCATCTTGCTGAAGAAGACGCCAATCTGGGTAAACACATTGTCCGCGCCCAAGAGGACATGAAGAAGGATCACCGGTCCGAGCCACAGGGTGAGAAAGACGATGGCTATTCGCAAGGACCAGCCGACGTCAGGACGCGCGTGCTCTGGGGTGTCCTCGCCAAGCGCGGAGTCTGCATCCGGCAGAACCCGCCCGGAGCCCGGTCGGTGGCCGCTATCGATCCGGAACCAGCCAAGTCCCGCCCGCGATCCGGCATAGCCAGCTAGACCGGCGGTAACGATGATCAGCGGGAACGGCACATGGAATGCTGCGATCGCCACGAAGGCCGTGGCAGCGATGGCGATCATGGCGGGGTTCTTGAGCGCCCGTCCGCCAATCCGCAGGACTGCCTGCACGACCACCGCAAGAACCGCGGCCTTCAGGCCGAAGAACAGTCCTGCCACCATGCCGGCATCCCCGAAGGCGGCGTATAGATAGCTGAGGCCAAGGATTGCCACGAAACCGGGAAGTACGAACAGCGTGCCTGCGACAAGCCCGCCAGCCGTGCGGTGCAGGAGCCAGCCGAGATAGATCGCCAGCTGCTGGGCTTCCGGGCCAGGCAGCAGCATGCAGTAGTTCAAGGCATGCAGGAAGCGCGCTTCACCGACCCAGCGCTTCTCCTCGACGATAATTCGGTGCATCAGCGCAATCTGCCCGGCCGGGCCCCCGAAGCTCAGGGCGGCGATCCGAGCCCACACCAGCAGCGCCTCGCCAAAGGCAATGCCGTGCACTGGGCGACTGTCGGGAGCCTCGACTGCGACACGATCTGCCAAGGTTTTAACCCTTCCGGCAGCGTCTGGCGACAAAGTGGCCGGCGAGGCGGGACCCTTGTCTCTGCCTGATGATCGAAATCTGTAGGGGTAACGGCATGACGCGTCCTGATGGGATGTGTTTGCCGTGGACATCGCTCCAGAGCACGCCGCGTTGCGTTACGCAGCCCGCTCATCAGTGGCAGCGGCACAGGGCGGCTGTCAAGCAGGTGACCGGCTCCAGGAGGCTGCCGCTTGCGTGTCACAGGCGACGGTGCGCCGCCTGTGACTTCAGTCCGAGACACAAAAATGCGCCCGAAAGCCTAGACCGTCATGATGACGCGACCGATGCGGCCGCGTTCTTCTGCCCGTCGGTGCGCTGCCGCTGCCTCGGAGAGGGGGAACGTGGCATCGATCGGGACATTGAGGGAACCGTCCTTGGCCATCGGGAACAGTTCCTCGATCAGCCTGCGTGCCTCGGGATCGGTCATTGCCGTACCGAGGAGGCAGCCGATGATGACGTGGCGGTGCATCAGGATCTGGCCCGCATCGATCATCGTGCTGCGGCCGCCGAAGACGCCGATCAACACAGCCTTGCCGCCGTCCTTCAACACCTTGAGAGAATCGACCAGTGCGTCGCCGCCGACATTGTCGATGATGAGATCGACCTCGTTGCCCCCGAGAAGCGCACGGACCTGTTCGCTCGCCGGCTGGTCAGCGGTGACGATTGCGTCCGTGAGGCCATAGGCCTTGAGCTTTGCGAGGCTCTCTGCCTTGGTGCCGGTGCCGATTACCCGTGCGCCGGCCTTGGCGGCAAGCTGGACGGCGGCAAGACCGACGCCGCCGCTGGCACCGAGGACGAGGACGGTTTGGCCGCTCTGCAAATCACCGAGCTTGAGCGCATAGGCCGCCGTGCCGGGGCCGACGGGAATGGCGGACGCCACGCCGATATCGAGGCCATCTGGAACGATGAAGCAATTTGCCGCCGTAACCGCGCGAAGAGTGGCATGCGATCCCTTCCATTGGAAAGTTGCAACGCGCTGCCCGACGGAGAGCCCTGTCACAGCCTTGCCAACCTGCAGGATCGTGCCTGCTGCCGCATAGCCGACCACTTCGTCGGCACCCTGGCGCGTCAGCGCCCGGTTGATCAGGTCGCCGCCCTCGATGCTGATAGCCTCGACGCGGATGAGCACTTCGTCGTCGGCTGGAACAGGATCGGCAACCTCACCGTAATGAAAAACATCCGGGGTGCCTGGTTCGCTGTAGATTGCAGCTTTCACTGGCTTTTCTCCTTGTGGGATAAGCCGCCATGGGGCGACAGACCGCGCAGATGTAGTGTGCCCCACACCGCAGACAAGCGCATGAGGACGTTAATGCGTAGCAGGACTAATGATTTGAGTGGCTTCGTATCGAATGTAGAGGTGGGGAAGGGAGAAGCGACTGAGCTGTCTCTGATAGTTGCTGATTACTGCACAGCCTGAATTCAGGGTACAGGCAACTGTGAGTCATCCAAGAAGGGAACGTTGTTATAACGGAGTGCGGGGTCGGTAGCGTCGAGAGAGGCGACCGACCCCCGCGTGTCATTTCTGTTCGACTGAAACGCCGTTCTTGCCGATGGTGAGTTCGACACCCTCGGGCTTCTGCTTTTCGTGATAGACATAGGCGCCAAGGCCGATGACGGCGACGATCAGTGCGCCGATAATGAGATAGAGCCCGTTGCTGCGATTCAAGATGTCCCCCTGAGCGTAATGCGGGGGCAGAATGCGCGACTGCCGCTTTTGTTCCGTGCGTCGCAGGATTTATTGCGCTGCCGGAGAAATTGTGTCGAAAGGATAAATTCAGTCGTCGTTGGTGGAATTGAGGTTTTCGGGGCGTGTGCCCTCGTCGCCATGCGTGTGTTTCAGCCTCAGGCCGGCGCCGCCGCCATCCTGGCTACCATCGGCGAGAAACTGTATGCCGCTGGCCTCGAGCGCGGCGCGGATGGCCGAGACAGCGTGGCTGTTGGCGGGTTCAGTGCCGGTTTCGATGGCTTCGACCTCGGCTGAGCTGAGCCTGGCGGCGTCCGCCAGCTGTTGCAGGGAGAGGCCGGTCATGGCGCGGGCGGCGCGGATTTGTGCTGCTGTGATCATGCCTTCAACTCTAGGGCATTCTCCGGCGTTCTCAAGAGGGTGGGCAGGCGATGGCCGAGCAATTCGAAATAGATTTCCTCGGTTTCGTCGGCCATGCCAGACAGCGTGTATCGGTTGCGGCGGCGCTGCGCCTCGGCGGTAAAGATCGTCCTGGTCTCCGGTTCCGCAGCGCTGAGCATCGCGGCTGCCAGCTCTTCCGGATCGTCGCTGTTGGCAATCCTGATGCCGTTGCGCCCGTCTTCGAGCACTGTGCTGACGCCGCCGACGTCGGTCAGGATCAGGGGCTTGGCGCCCGATGCTGCTTCCAGCATGACGTATGACATGGCCTCGTAGCGGCTCGGCATGACGACGATATCGAAAGCGTCGATGGCGACTGGGCCGTGGATGCTGCTGTCGAGATGCGCACGGTCTCCGAGATTGGCGGCAGCCATGCGCTGTCTGACCTCCTGTTCGAGCTCGCCGCTGCCGATCATCAGCAGCCTGGCGGAAGGCAGCTGTTCTGCGACCTGCGCAAAGGCCGAGACCAGTCGTTCCGGCGCCTTCTGGGCGGAAAGCCTGCCGACGAAGCCGAAAAGTATATCGTCCGGAGAAATACCGAAGCGGGTGCGAATTGCCTCGCGTTCGCCGACCGGCGGTCGGGCGACGCCGTTGTAAACGACCCGCAGCCGGCGTCTCGGAATACCGATCGAGACGGCATGATCGTATTCGTCACGCGAGACGCAGATCACGCGGTCGGAAAAGAACGCGCCGAGAAGCCGCTCGATGCTGCCGAAGACAAATCGCGGCTTTCCTCCGAGCGAGGGGTCCATCGTCCGGAAGGCGTGCGGTGTGTAGAGCACCGGCGTCTTCGACCAGGGGAGCCGCAGGCGCGCAAGAGCCCCGGCCTTCGAGCTGTGGCCATGGATCAGGTCGAATGGGCCATGCGTGGCGATTATCCGGCGGATTTCCAGCCAGGCGGTGAAGTCGGCCGGGCCGAGAGCCCGCTTCATGCCGACCGAATGCACGGCGGTAAGGCCCATGCCCTCGAGTTCCTCGACAAATTTCTGTTCGGCGCGCACCGGTGAATAGATCGCCGTCACGGCGTGGCCACGGTGTTGCATGGCCCGGCAGAGGTCGAGGAAATGCCGGCCGGAGCCGCCGCCGCCGGGCTCGAGGATCTGCAGCATCGACAGGTGCGTAGTCGCGGTGCTGGCGTTCATGCCGCGATTTCTCCCCGGGCAAGCCGATGCTGGTGGCGAACTTCGAGCGCACCGCAGCCCCAAACGATCCCGATCAGCATGTAGAGATGGCGCCAGTGATCCGTGTCGATGACGTTACCGATGCCGACGTGGCCGAGGACGACGATCCAGGCAATCATCAGGAACGGCTGCCAGGGCCGTTCCTTCAACACGTTCTTGAAGCCGATATAGATGGTCCAGCAGATCATGCTCACCCAGCAGAAGAAACCGATCCAGCCGTAGGTCGTCAAAGTCTTCAGCCAGATATTATGTTCGTCCTCGCGGAACATTGTCGCAAACACCAGCGGCCCGATGCCGAGCGGGCGCTGCATCGACAGCAGGAAGCCGATACGATGGCGCTCGAAGCGCCCGAGGTGCCCTCCGTCATAGTCCTGCACCAGTTGGGTGCGGGTCGAGAACAGGTCGCTGACCTGGTGGAACTGCAGGGCGACCAGGAGGGCTGCGCCAAGCAGCAGGATTGCCGTCAGCGTCATGACCAGGATGCGCAGGCGAAACGTATTGCTGCGGTGCTTGAGCAGCATGAAGAACACCAGCGCCACCGACGAGAAGGCGAACAGGCCCCAGGCGGCGCGCGAAAACGACAGGAAGATGCCGAGTGCGAGGATCGTCAGTCCGATTGCCTTCAGGGGCGCCTTACGGAGGTCGCCGATGATCACGCCATGGATGAGATACAGCGTCGGCGCCACCAGATAGGGGCCGAAGACATTCGGATCCTGGAAGGCCCCCATCGCCCGGTCGTAGCGGGTGAACATTCCGGCGCCGGGGAAGGCATGGAAATAGCCGAGAATGCCGAGCAAGGCCGTGATGATGGCGGCAGCCACCCAGACCTTGAACATCAGCTTCAGCACATTGCCGTTGTGCTCGATGATGGCGGCATAGAACACCGCGCTGAGAGCAAGAAAAGTGGAAACGGCGATATAGATCGGTGCGTCCATTTCGGCGCTGCCGAGATCGCGCATCTGCGTCATCGACAGCATCCCGCCGATGTTGAATGTCAGAAACAGCACGAGCAAAGGCGCCACGCTGCGCGAGATGCGCAGCCCGAGCATGAACCATAGGCCGATCAGCATCGCCAGCCACAGTTCGTACGGCGCCGGTTCTGCGACGACGAAGCCGGAGAGGAAGACGCCGAACGCAACGCAGCCGGTGCCGATCAGCCGCAGCGCGGCGAGCTGCGGTTGGGTGACCTGCGGTGATGGGGTGGCGAACGTGCTCATCGGGCTCAATAGGCGTTTTCGGTGTTGAACAGGCGGATCGGTGTCAGGAAAAGGATCTTGAGATCGAATAGCAGCGACCAGTTCTCGATGTAATAGAGGTCGTAGGCCGTGCGGAATTTGATCTTGTCGTCATTGTCGATCTCGCCGCGCCAGCCGTTGATCTGCGCCCAGCCGGTAACGCCGGGCTTGACGCGGTGGCGGGCAAAATAGCCCTCGACGACATCGCCATAGGATCGGTCATGGCTGGCGGCGGCAACCGCATGGGGGCGTGGGCCGACCAGCGAAAGTGTGCCCAGCAGAACGTTGAACAACTGTGGCAGTTCGTCGATGGACGACTTGCGGATGAAGCGGCCGACGCTGGTAACGCGCGGATCGCCCTTGGTGACGGCATTGCGGGCGGTGGGGTCGCTCATGTCGGTATACATGGAGCGGAACTTGAAGATCTTGATGATCTCGTTGTTGAAGCCGTGGCGCTTCTGCATGAAGAACACCGGGCCCTTGGAGTTTAGCTTAATGGCAATCGCCGCGCCGACCATTACCGGCCAGAGCAGCAGCAGTGCCAGGACGCTGAAAAACACGTCGAACACCCGCTTGGCGACCGAATCCCAGTCCGGGATCGGTTTGTTGAAAATATCGAGCATCGGCACAGAGCCGACATGCGAATAGGCGCGCGGCCGGAAGCGCAGCTTGTTGGCATGGGCGGCGAGCCGAATATCGACCGGAAGCACCCACACCTTCTTGAGAAGCTGTAGAATACGCTCCTCGGCAGATATCGGCAGGGCGATGATCAGCATGTCGATACGGGTAACGCGGGCAAATTCCACGAGTTCTGCGACTGTACCGAGTTTCGGATAGCCGGCGACGACGACGGGCGATCGTCTTTCTCCCCGGTCATCGAAAATGCCGCAGATGCGGATATCGTTGTCGACCTGATCCTCCAGCGCCCGGATCAGTTCCTTGGCAGGTTGACCTCCGCCGACGATGACCGCGCGACGTTCCATGATGCCGTTGCGCGCCCAGCGGCGAATGCCCCAGGCAAACAGCAGCCGCTCCGCAAACAGGAACGCCATGCCGATCAGGCACCAGCTCATGATCAGCCGCGGCGGGAAGGTCGGCAGCATCTTCAGTGCAATCGCAAACAGCGGCATTGCGACGAACGGCAGTGCCCAACCGAGAACAATGCGGCGGAGATGGCGCGTCGGCGCGCGCAGCACCGGTATCTGGTAGGTGTCGAAAACTTGCAGCGAGAGAATATTGATCCCGGCGACAAGCACCGTGATTGGGACCTGGATCAGCGCTTCATAGGTCGGACTGCCGAAACGCAGGTAAAGCAGCAGTAGTCCCAGCGCCAGCAACGACACGAACTCGAACAGCATGAACTGGCCGATGATGATCGACGGCGTGTAATTGCCTTCGCGAAACTGCTCGGCGATCTGCCGCGCAAACGGATTGAGCTTGACGGTGCCCTCGGCCTCGACCTTTTCGTCGGGACTGCGGGCACGGATTTCCGAGACGCTCTTGCGAATTTTGTCGAGGTCGAAGTCATCAGGCTTTTCGATATTCGTCATCGCTCTCGATCCGTCTCACTGACGTATCAATTTCTATCGAAAGGCCCCTAAGGATGGCTTAGTAAGGTAGGTTAAATTTTAGGAACTGGCCTCTAGATCCAGTATATCTGTATACAGCTTCAGAACTTCGCCGGCCATAACGGGCGCCGAAAATCTTTTGTGTATCATTTCAAGACCGGGCATGGCGCGGATACGCCAATCCGGTTCCGTGATCGAGGCGGCCATGATGCGCGCAAGGTCGGCGACGTTGCCGGCCTTGGCGAGACCCTCGCTGGTTGCGCCCAGCACCTCGGGAATTCCACCGACTGCCGATGCGATGACGCCCTTGCTGGCGGCCAGTGCCTCGAGCACGATATAGGGCATGGATTCGGCGCGGGAGGGAACGACGACGGTCTGCGACATCGACAGGGCGTCTTCGATGCGCATGGCGGGGAGAATGCCGACGCGCGGATAAAGTCCGCCCGCGACTATCATCCTCATGTATTTGTCCCGGTCCTGCCCATCGCCGATCAACAGCGCCGACAATGGCCGACCGACCAGCCTCTCGGTCTGCCCAAAGGCCTCTATAAACAGATCGGGACCCTTGAGGTCCCGAAGCATGCCGATATAGATGAAGTCGACGGAGTCCGATCGGGTTGGAACAGTCCTGAAATCCCGCTCGTTGATGCCGTTGTAGACGAGCCTCGACATGGGGGAGGGAGGGCCGACCTTGGCCTCGTAGGCGTGTCTCTCGAAATCGCAGATGAAAATCAGCGCGTCCGTCAGGCGCTCCTGCAGGCGTTCCATCGTGAACACCGCGCGTCCCTTGAGAGACGCCTTTGAAAAATGCAGGCTGCCTCCATGGGCGGTATAGACGCGGGCAACGCGATACTTGTTCACCCGCAACACTGTGCCGATGACGCGCGCCAGCATGCCGCCCTTGGCGCCATGTCCGTGCAACACGTCCGGCCGCAAACTCTTGATCGTCCTGTAGCCCCGCCAAATCGCCGGCATGTCCGCGAAGCTCACCGAACGGTGGATCGGCATGCGCGTCAGGCCGAGTGCCAGGAACGGCTTTATTTCGTCAAACAGCGCATCCTCATGCGCTCCGCCGGTCAGGCTGTCGCAGACGATCCCGACGTGATGGCCGGCCCGGCTGTGCTGCTCGGCCAGATCGCGCACATGCCTGAAGATCCCGCCAACGGGCGACCTGAAGCAATGGATAATGCGCAAAGGCTTCGCCATTGATAATCAGAACAGCCTTTCGCGGACGTAGATGGTGTCGCCTGCAAGCACCGCATCGGAAATTCCGACGCGCCCTGTCATCACGTGGCCGTTGATCTTGCGGGTCACGTCCGTATTGCCCTGGTAGGCGCGCGGCGTAAAGCCGCCAGCGGCTGCGACCGCGTTCTGGATCGTCATGCCCGGGACATAGGAGTATTGGCCGGGCTGGCCGACTTCGCCCATGACATAGATCGAGCGATAGCGGTCGATGTCGATGGAGACGTCCGGGTCGCGCAGGTAGCCCTGCTTCAGCTTCGACGCGATCTCGCCGGACAGTTGCTGCATCGTCTTGCCACGAGCGGTCACCTGGCCGATCAGTGGCACAGAGATATAACCGGCCTGATCTACCGTATAGGTATTCGTGAGAGCCTGCTGCTCGAAGACGGTCACACGCAGGCGGTCTCCGCTATCGAGCCGGTAGGGCTGGATAGTCGCGGCGCTGAACGCCTCCGGCGCCGGCTGATAGCTCACGCAGCCGCCAAGGGCGGTGCCGAGGACAACCATGCTCAGGACGACGACGATGTTACGCTTAGCGAAAGACATCCGCGTGCTCACAAAGGAATAAAATCATGAACCCGTTATCAGTCTGTTAGGGTTAACAGACGGTAAATCGTGACGACAAATTGCGCATAATGGGCCGGTTCAGCAGAAGAGGGGCCTTAACCCTTGCGTTACCATAGTCGTTTACGGTTGCCGCCAAACGAGTATCGGAGTGCGGTATGCCCGGCGTAAACAGCAGCCAGCAGGATGTCGACATTGATTTGAGCCAGCTTTTCCGGGCCGTATGGCGTCGGCGGCTGCGCGTGGTGCTGATCGTCACTGCCGCTGCTCTTGTCGCCTTCGTAATCGCCAAGGTCGTCTCGCCCGAATATCGCAGCGAGACGAGGGTGCTGATCGAGCCGCGCGCTGCGGCTTTTGCCACCACGAGCAACCAGGCAAGCGCCGGCAGCAACGATGCGTCTCTGCTCGATGAACTCAATATCGCCAGCCAGGTGCAGATCCTGCAGTCGGCCGACCTTATCAAGCAGGTGATTACCCAGCTGAAGCTCTACGACCTGCCGGAGTTCGAGGACAGTGCGCGGTCGTCGGCGCTGGCCGGTCTGCTGGTCACCCTGCATCTGAAGAAGCCTTCATCCGACAAGGCACCCGAGGAGCGCATCCTCGATGCCTTCACCGAGCGGCTGCAGGTCTACCAGATCAACACGTCGCGTGTCATCGGCATCCAGTTCACCTCGCGGGATCCGAAGCTCGCCGAGAGCGTTCCGAACGCTATGGCATCGGTCTATCTGTCGATGCAGAGCGGCGCCAAGCTCGATTCCAATGCCGAGGCAACCCGCTGGCTGGAGCCGGAGATCGCCAACCTGCGCATCAAGGTGGCGGAAGCCGAAAAGAAGGTTGCCGATTACCGCAGTGCCAATGGCCTGCTGCAGACCAACGACACCACCAGCTTTTCCAACCAGCAACTGACCGACATCTCGACGCAGCTTGCCCAGGTGCGCGGCGAAAAGGCGAATGCCGATGCCCGCGCCCAGGCCGTGCGTAACGCCCTGGCCTCCGGCGGCCCCACCGACACGCTGAACGACGTCAGCGGCTCGCAGACCATGCAGCGTCTGAAGACGACCGAGTCCAGCCTCGAATCGCAGATCTCGGACCTTTCGACGACGCTGATGGACGGTCACCCGCGGCTGAAGAGCCTGCGCGCCCAGCTGGCCGACATCCGCTCGCAGATCACCCGCGAGACCCGCAAGATCCTGACCGGCATCGACAACGAGGCAAAGATCGCCGCGATGCGCGAGCAGCAGCTGTTGGCGCAGTCGAAGCTCCTGAAGGCGGACAGCGCCCGTGCCGGCGAAGACACCGTCGGCCTCAATGCGCTTGAGCGTGAGGCAACCGCCGAGCGGCAGCTGCTCGAGACCTATCTCGCCCGCTACCGCGAAGCTGCCTCCCGTTCCGACAAGAATTCCAGCCCTGCCGATGCCCGGATCGTGTCGAGTGCGGTCGAGCCGGTTGACCCCTACTTCCCCAAGGTCGGGCCGATCGTGGTCATCGCCGCGGTTGCAGCCTTCGTGCTCAGTGCCATTGTCATAATGCTCATGGAGCTGTTCAGCGGTCGCGCCCTGCGGCCGGTGGGCTTGCCCAATGACGGTGCGCGGCGTGCGACCATGTTCGAAGACGATGGCCGGCCAAGTGCGACAGCCGCGCCGCTCCGCCGTGCGGTAGTGTCCGCAAGCCTGCTGTCGGCAACGCGCAGGGTGCAGGCGCCCGAACGAGCTGCCGTACAGCCGGAGACAATTATGCAGCCCCCGGCAGCGGCTGTCGTCGCTGAGCCTGAAGCGCTGCCTGCCGCCACTGTCGAGGCGGTGGAGGACTTCTCGATCCCATCGGTCGCCGAATACTTCATCGATGCCAAGGTGCCGATGGCAATCGCCGTCTCGCCGGATGGTGACGCAGGTTCGACTGCCACCGTCATGCTGGCCCGCACCATCGCCGACAGCGGCCGCCGCGTGGTCCTGGTCGACATGACCGGCACAGCCTGCCCGACGCGCCTGATGGCCGACAAGCCGGGACTTCCCGGCGTGACCGACCTTTTGTGTGGTGAAGCAGCGTTTGCCGATACCATCCATCCCGACCGCCTGTCGGACGCCCATCTGGTGCCGCTCGGAGCAAGCGATCTTGCAAGCGCCATGCGCGGAGCCGACCGGCTTTCGCTGATCCTCGAAGCACTCGTGTCGGCCTATGATCTGGTGCTGGTCGAATGCGGTGCGGTCAACGTCGACGGGATTGCGAAATTGACGCGCAGCAAGGATGTCGAGATCATCCTTTCCATGCCCGTGCCGGATGAGGCGAAGTTCGTCGCCGTCATGCATGATTTCCAGCAGGCCGGCTACGAGCATCTCGTGCTGATGTCCGGCAGCGACGGTGACGAGGACCGGCACCGCACCGCCGCCTGAGGCTTGCTTCAGGCTCCGTCCAGCGTTGCCGCCTGCTGGCGGCGAGCCCTCAGTTTCTGGATGGCACTGTACAGGCGTGGGTTACCCTTGATCAGCGCCTTTGCCCGCGTCAGACTTCTCTGCCCGAAGGCGGCGACCCTCCCGAGTGGCGAGACCGGCAGCAGGATATCGTGCTGCACCGTCTGCACCGGGCACCACGAGCGCTTGTAGAGCTGGTCGCCGATGCCGAAGTCGAACAGCGCAATGCCGGATTCCCGGCACTTCTCGATCATCACCCAGAACAGCAGTTCGCCGGGGCTGGCCTCCGGGACCACGCTCTCGTCGATTGAGGCAAACTGGCAGATGACGTGGTCTCCCTTGCGCGAAAGGGCTGCAATGGCCGGCAGATGACCGTCATGCCGTCCCTTCAGCCTGATGGCGTGCAATTCGAGCGCGATGCTGTCGCCCTCGATATTTTTCGTCGCGAGCAAGCGTAGCAGGAAGTCGCGGGCGTCGCTCCCCTGGAAGACATCCGGCAGCCCGGCCGCTCTGAACCGTTCTGCTTTTTGCTGCAGGAAAAGATCGAGCATCCGCCGCTTTTCCTCCGGCGTCGTCGCGACGACATGCTCGAAACCACCGATTTCATTCAGTAACTTTGTCTGGGACCGATGCTTCTTGCGACGCCTTTTCGCATTGACCTGGCTGAGCGTTTCCTCGAATGAGCCCAGCAGAGGCAGCTGGAAGGCGCGGTTCTGGTTTTCGACGGAGGGTAGCGAGGCGAGCGGGCTGACACGACCGCGCCACTCCAGCGGCAGGTTCGACAGCAACAGCAGATCGGCGTACCCGCGCAACGCGACAGCGATGGCCGCCTGAACATCTGCCGAAAGGGTTGTGACGTCGGCAAGAAATTTCGCGGAAAACAAGCCGGTATTGATGTTGCTGCGTGGAGCGCCGATGAAGCGCGCGGTTCTGACGCCATGGCTGCGGACGATTTCCAGCGGCAGAATGAAAGCCACTTCGGAGCCGATGCTTGCGCGCAGGATGGCAAGCGTCGGCCGATAAGTCTCGACCCAGGCCGTGCACCACCCGAAACTCTGGTGCAGGGAGCTCAGCCTGTCTCGCTCTAACCGACGCCATTCCGGTTCCAGAGGCACCATGTTGTCGCTGACGGTGATCGTCAACGAGCCGCTGCCGGCTTGCAACGGCGATGCTGGTCGAGGCTGCACCACGACGCCGGTTTCGCCATCGGCCAATGTTCCGGTTTCGCCTGTCGCCGTCCGCACTTTTGGCCTCCGCGCCTGTTTCTGCAGGCGCACGCTAGAGGCGAGGCCGTCTATTTTCGGTTTAAGCGCGTGTTTGGCCGGTGTCTTCCGGCGATCATGCTTATCCGGCGGTTAACGCGGCAGGCAGCTATCCCTGCTTCGGTCCAGACATCCATTTGATCAATCCCATTGCCGGCAGGATCCACAATAGGCCGGTGAGGAAAAAGTAGGTGAGGTGCACCCACCAGGGCGAGGCTCCGAGCGCATTGACTGCCACGGTCGTCGCCAGCAGAGCATAACCAAGCACCAGCACGATCAACAGGATGGTGCCAATGAATTTGCGCAGGCGGATGGGCATGATGGCACTCTCCTCGGCAGTCGATTGCGGGGACGGGGAGTTGCGACCCCATGCCGCAAAGGCGCAGCCCTTGTTTTGCACCGCGCGCTGGGGCAAATCAACAGGCAGATTGAAGGAGCCCACCATGGCTGTTGCACATTTTTCCACCGAACAGGCCGTTCGCGGCGAGGTCGCACGCCAGGACCGCAATCGCCGTGCCGTCCGCATCTGGCTCGGCTTCGTGCTGCTGTCGCTGTTCTGTCTGGTTCTGGTCGGCGGCGCGACGCGGCTGACCCAATCCGGGCTGTCGATCACCGAGTGGAAGCCGATCCACGGCGTCATCCCGCCGCTGAATGCCGCAGAGTGGCAGGATGAGTTCGATCGCTACAAGCAGATCCCGCAATTCAAGCTGCTGAACAGCGACATCACGGTCGATGATTTCAAGAGCATCTTCTGGTGGGAATGGGCGCACCGGTTGCTCGCGCGCGCAATGGGCGTCATCTTCGCCGTGCCGCTGATCTTCTTCTGGGCGACTGGCCGCATCGAGAAAAGCCTGCGGCTGCCCCTTGTCGGCATCTTTGCGCTTGGCGGCCTGCAGGGCGCCATCGGCTGGTGGATGGTGTCGTCGGGCCTTGAAGCCCGCACCGATGTCAGCCAGTACCGGCTTGCCACGCATCTTGTCACCGCCTGCCTGATCTTTGCCGCCTGTATGTGGGTGATGCGGGCGCTGACCCCGCATTCGGACGACGCGCCTCCGAGTAGCCATTCCGGCCGGATTGCCGGTCTCATTGCCCTGATGGCCTTGTTCCAGATCTACCTCGGTGCGCTGGTCGCAGGCTTGCATGCCGGCCTCAGCTACAACACCTGGCCGTTGATGGACGGCGCCGTCGTCCCCGGCGACCTGTTCGTGCAGAACCCGTGGTGGATCAATTTCTTCGAGAACCCGAAGCTTGTGCAATATGTCCATCGTCTCGGGGCCTACGCGCTGACTGCCGTGGTGCTGGTCAACATGATCGTCTGCCTGCGTGTTACACCCGGCAGCACCCATACCCGCCGCGCCGTGGTGCTGGCGTTTCTGGTGCTTTGCCAGGCAGGGCTCGGCATCGCCACGCTGCTGATGCAGGTGCCTCTGCATCTGGCTCTCGCGCACCAGGGCGGTGCCCTTGTCGTGTTCGGGTTTGCTGTGGCCAACTGGCGGGGTTTCTACGGCGAATATTCGCGCGACACCACGGTGGTCGTTGGCGCCTGACGCTGCCGGCGATCATGCCACGCGAAGTCATTGGCCGAATCGGCAAATAGTTGCATTCTGCGCAAAAGCGATGGGATGCAGATGAACTGGCAGCTACAAGACGAAAACAGCGGCGGCAAAATGCCTATGCTGTCTCTGGCGGTGCCTTTCTACAATGAGGAAGAGACTGTTGCGGCTTTCTTTGCCGCCGTTGTCCCGGGTCTGGAGGCCATTCCTGCGCTGCGCTTCGAGATCGTTTGTATCAACGATGGTAGCCGAGACGACACCCTGCGCCTGCTCTTGGCTGCTGCCCGACGCGACCGTCGCATTCGCGTCATCGATCTCACCCGAAATTTTGGCAAGGAGGCCGCCCTCTCGGCTGCCATCGACGAAAGCCGTGGCGATGTCGTCGTTCCCTTCGATGCCGACCTGCAGGATCCGCCCGAACTGATCGCAAGGCTGGTAGAGCGCTGGCGTGAAGGATATGACGTCGTGCTCGCCCGTCGCACGGATCGCCGCTCGGACGGCGCTGCCAAGCGGCTGACGGCATCCTGGTTCTATCGCCTCCACAACGCCGTCTCGGATGTGCAGATTCCGGAAAACGTCGGTGACTTCCGGCTGATGACGCGTGAGGTCGTCGAAGCCGTGAAGCAATTGCCGGAATCGCATCGCTTCATGAAGGGCCTGTTTGCTTGGGTCGGCTATGAGACGGCAATCGTCGATTACACCCGCGAGGCGCGCGTCGCCGGTCAGAGCAAATTCGCCGGCTGGCGCCTGTGGAATTTCGCCCTCGAGGGCATTACGAGCTTCAGCACGTTACCGATGCGTATCTGGACCTATCTCGGGGTCGCCGTCGCGCTGGTCGCCATCGGTCGCGCCGCCTTCCTCATTCTCCGAACCTTGATCGAGGGCGTCGACGTACCAGGCTATGCATCGCTGGCGACCGCAATCCTCCTCCTCGGCGGCATACAGTTGATCGGCATCGGGACGCTCGGGGAATATATCGGTCGCATCTATCTCGAGTCGAAGCGCCGGCCCATCTACCTCGTCAAGCGTCGGCATGAGGTCGTACCCTCGGAACTGCCACTTGCTACGGCGCACCAGGACCATGTCTGAGGGACGCGCGGATGCCGGCCGGGCGCGGGGCCGGATTGGGGTGTCGCCGATGGGATTGCTCGACAGGGATGCGCCCCTCGGCACCCGCATATTCTGGATTGCCTGCGTCGCGATAACCCTGCTCGGCCTTGCGTTGCGGCTGCCCAACCTGGCTACGCGGTCGCTGTGGCTGGATGAGGCCTATACTGCATGGTTTGCCGCCCAGCCGCTGCGTGCGCTGTGGACCGACGTGCCGCTCTACGAAACCCATCCGCCGATGTACTATACCCTACTCAAGGGCTGGACGACGCTGTTCGGCAACTCGGAGGCCGCCCTTCGCATGCCTTCGGTACTGGCAAGCGTCGCCACCATCCTGCTGGTTGCAGGAGCCGGTCGCGTCCTCAATGCCGGTCCACGTGGCGACCGGGTTGCACTTCTGGCAGCGCTGCTGCTGGCGATCAACGCGGGCAGCATCTATTATGCGCAGCAGGCGCGACCCTATGCGCTGGAAACGTTTGCAGCATCCATTGCCATTCTCTCGGCGCTGATCCTGCTTCAGCGGCTGCGGGCCGGGGCTGAACAGTTTTTTCTGATGAGCCCTCTCGTGCCACCGATGGCAGCTCTGGGGCTCTCCACGGCCGCAACGATGTGGCTTCACGACACCGGTATCCTGGTCGCCCTCGGGATATGGGTCGGGCTGATAACGTCGTTGCTTGTCTTCATTCCTGGTCGCCGGGCAGGGCAGGCTCTGGCTGTCGCCTTGCCGGGCATCCTGGCACTCCTGCTGTGGTCGCCCTTCCTGTCGATGTTCATCCGGCAAAATTCTGGCATGGCATCGCTTGCCTTCTGGATCACCTTCTCGCCCTGGGATCTCTTGACCGCCTGGTTCCTGATCGCAGGCGGCTATCTGCCCTTCATTCCCGCCGTGCTGCTGTTCTTCGCCGGTATGGCGTCGGTCTGGCGCAATCAGCGGCCACTGGCAGCGCTCATCTTGGTCGTGGTGCTCCTGCCCTGGGCGACAATGCTGGCGATCAGCTATTTCATAAAGCCTGTCTACATCGACCGCCTGTTCGAATGGATGGCGCCGACCGTGCTCGGATTGATCGCCATCGGCATGCTGGCCAGAAGCCGCTGGGCAATCCTGCGACTGGTCGCCGCCGTGCTGTTCATCGGCATGTGCCTGATGTCGACCAACGCAGTCTATCACCTGGAGACAGAGGACTGGCGAGGCCTCGTCGCATCCATCGCGGCGGATGCCGAGCCCGGCGATCTGGTCATAGCCTCCCCGAACGAACTCGATGCTCCTCTGCGGTATTACATTGCGCGCACGCAGCCATTCCCGGATCTGATGGTGCTGCCGGCGCCGTTTCCAGCGCGCGGCTTGCCACGCGTCTACGTCAGCAATCGCGGCGCGCCGAAAATCATGCCCGAGGATCGTCAAAAGGTTAGGGCAGCTCTGGAGACGCATCGACGCGTCTGGCTGATCGAGCGGGCAACCGATCTCTACGATCCGCAAGGCCTGATCCGCGCCGAGATCATGGCCAGCCGCCACAAGATCTCGTCGCGCATCAGCGACAGCATCTCGCTCGATTTGTTCGAATGAGCGATGCAGTCTGCTTCCTCTACAGGGATGCCCTTTAATGAAGCAAGATGCCCGCAGAAACCGTCGGCTCACGAAGGATTGACTCGCCTGTTTACGAAATATGCTCCGAATCGCTCTATCGACTGTGTTTGACGGCTTGCTGCATGCTAGGGCGAGCCCTGATTCTCTAGGAGTGCTTAGTACGTGCGGTTGCCTTCGACCTTTCGGACCATCGGCCAGACCATTGGCGTCTTCAGCATTGCGGCGCTCCTCGGCAGCGCCGCACCAGCCTCTGCCGTGCAGCAGTCGGGCTCCTTTCCATCCTGGCTCGATGCCCATGTCGGGCTCGGACCTGGCCAGATTGCGCGGCCTGTCCTGAAGCGCGCCCGTGCTCTCTACCAGCAGCGCGTCAGCGAAGGCAGGGTCCGGAACCCCTGCTATTTTGCGATGGATGCCACCAAGCCGAACGATCCCGGCAGCGAAACTTCGGGTGGCCGCTTCTACATCATCTGCGAGGCCAGCCAGTCGTTTCGCGCGATAGCAGCCGGCCACGGCAGCGGTACGAAGCTTCCAGGCGTCGTCGATTTCTCCAACGGCCGGGAATGTGCCCGCAATTTCGGCAACGCCATGGACTCCAACCTGACGACGGGTGGCTCCTATGTCACCAGCGAGGTGAAGACGTCCTTCAAAGGGTATTACAAGTCATCGGGCGTCAAGGACGCTGTCTTCATGCGATCCTTCCTCCAGTTCGACGGCGAGGGGGACACGGCGAATGCGCGCGCCCGCGTTATCGGCGGTCACGCAGCCGCGAAGGTGGCCGCCATGTGCATGATGAAGGCCCCGGCGAGTCCCTACGCCAACAAGGACGGCTATGTGCCGTTCGGCAATCTGGTCAACTACGCCGGCGGCCGCAGCAATGGCTGCACCAGCTGGTCGCCGACGGATGCCAACCAGGTCATCTCCATGGTCAAGGACAACCCGACGACGCTTTATATCTATCCGGAATCATCGGATATATCAGCCGTTGCCAAGGCTGCTGCGTCCCATGCATCGCTGTCGCAAGCGGGGCTGTACTGGAACGATCAATGCCTGCAGAAGATAGGCACCCCGAAATTCTGGTCAAAGACAACTCTCGAGCCAGTGATCGCCAAGTACAAGGCCGACAATCCCCCGAAGCCCGGGAAGCCGCTTCCCGTCTGTGCACCGCAATAAACGGTTACAAGAAACGTTGGACCTGAGGTCCGTGGGGCTTACAGTCTAGTGGAAGATGCCATCCAGCGCCGGCATGCCGAGCACGGCGGAGGTGCCGATCAGCGCATAGCAGATCCATCGGAAGGTGCTTTCGCGGGCGAGGCCGAAGAGCCTCGTTCCACCGTAAAGCCCGAGCACATAGCTCGGCAGGATCACAACCGTCAGCGCGAACACCTGCGCCACGAACAGGCCGCTGGTATAGTAGCTGACGACGCTGAGAATGGTCGAGATCGAGAAGTACAGGATGATGTTGGAACGGACGCGGGTAAAGTTGCTCTTGCCACCGAGCCAGAAGGCGACGACCGGCGGCCCGCCAAGCTGGGCCGCACCACTGAACAACCCGGCAATGAAACCGACCGCCGCCGTCAACGGCCGCGTCGGCTCGCCGTGGTAGCGCCAGCCGGATACCAGCAGCGTCAGCAGGCAGGCGGCGATGGCAGTGATCAGCCAGCGCAGCAGCAGCGGATCCATCAGCGCGAGTATGGCAGTGCCGAGCGGCACCCCGATGATAGCGCCTACCGCCATCGTCACGACCTCGCGCCGGTTCGCCAGATGAAACGCCGGACGCACCATTCCGAGCGTCGCCAGCCCATCGACGACCAGCAGCACCGGTGAGATCAACCTTGGGCCAATCAGTGCACCACCGAGCGGAATGAGGATCAACGCCGCGCCAAAGCCCGAAAATCCACGCGCAAGACCAGCAACAAGTGCGATGGCGACAAGCGCCACCAGACCATGTGCAGGCAGGGATGCGATAAACCAGGCGTCAACGGCCGCCCGCAGCGCATCCAAAGACATTGCTTGGCTTACTCCCGGGATTTCAGGCGGACAGCATCAGGTCCATGTTCTGCACGGCAGCACCTGAAGCGCCCTTGCCGAGATTGTCGAGCAGCGCCACCAGATTGACCTGGCTGCCACCCGGCGTCCCGAACACAAATAGCTTCATCGTATCCTTGCCGGCCAGTTCGACCGCATCGACGCGGGGCTGGGCGCGGCTGGCATCAAGCGACACCACCTCGACGATATCCTGTCCGGCGTAGTAATCCGTGAGCGCCGCGTGGATTGTTTCCAGCGTCGTTCCTTGCGCCAAGGCATCCAGATGCAACGGGACCTGGACGATCATGCCCTGCGGAAACTTGCCGACCGACGGCGAGAAGAGCGGTGCGCGGTCGAGCAGGCCATGGGTGGTCATTTCAGGCACATGCTTGTGATTGAGCGGCAGGCCATACAGGAAGTGCGGCGAGGAGATCGAGTCAGGCCGGCTCGGGTCTTCCATCTGGGCGATCATCTGCTTGCCACCGCCGGTATAGCCGGAGACCGCATTGACGGTAACGGGATAGCCATCAGGCAGCATGCTGGCAGCTCTCAGCGGCCTTATCAGCGCGATGGCACCGGTAGGGTAGCAGCCGGGATTGGCGACGAGACGCGCCGCCGCGATCTTGGCGTCCTGGCCCTTGGCCATCTCGGCAAAGCCGTAGGCCCAGTTCGGATCGATACGGTGAGCCGTCGAGGTGTCGATGATGCGGACATTGTTGTTGCCGGACACCATGGCCACCGCTTCGCGGGAGGCATCGTCCGGCAGGCAGAGAATAGCGATGTCGGCGCTGTTCAGCATATCTTCGCGAATTGCCGCATCGCGCCTCTGTGCTTCCGGGATCGACAGCAATTCGACATCGCGGCGATCGGCCATGCGCGTGCGGATCTGCAGGCCCGTGGTGCCGTGTTCGCCATCAATGAAGATTTTCGGTGCCATGATCGTCCTGCACTTTCAAAGGGTTCGCGTGATTTACGGAATCAATATGCCATCAACTTGATTCAGAATGATAACAACCGCCTCAGCGGTTTGTCGCCAGTCGCCCGGCATACAATCCGAGCATATACATTGCCACCGTGGCGCCCGCAATGGCGGTGATATCGGCGTGGTCGTAGGCTGGCGCCACCTCGACAACATCCGCGCCCCGGATATCGAGCGATGACAACCGCTGCAACACCGATAGTATTTTGGCGCTCGACGGGCCCCCGGCGACAGGCGTTCCGGTACCGGGTGCATAGGCAGGATCGAGGCAGTCGATGTCGAAGGTGAGATAGGCCGGCGCACCCGCGGTGCGGGCGAGGATCCGGGCGGCGATGTCGGATGCTGTCATGTCCTCTACTTCGTAGCCATGGATCATCTCTATGCCGCAATCCTCCGGCGCCTGGGTGCGGATGCCGATCTGGATCGAGCGGGAGGCATCGATCAACCCGTCGCGCACCGCACGCCCGACAAAGGAACCATGGTCGATGCGCCCGGCCTCGTCGGTCCAGGTGTCCTGATGGGCGTCGAATTGCACCATTGCCAGCGGCCCGTGCCGCGCGACATGGGCTTTCAGCAACGGCCAGGTGATGAAGTGATCGCCGCCGAGTGTCAGCAGGAAGGCACCGCTGTCGAGCAGCGTGTTGGCCTGGCGTTCGATCGCAGCAGGCGTGGCGGCGTGGTTGCCATAGTCGAGCAGGCAGTCGCCGTAGTCGATGACAGCCATTTCGGCAAAAAGGTCGCGGGCGAACGGATATTGTGGATCGTTGTCAAAGATCGCCGAAGCTCGCCGGATCGCCTGCGGCCCGAAGCGGGCGCCGGGGCGGTTCGAGGTTGCCGCATCGAACGGAATGCCCCAGACGACGGCATCAACGCCCGTCGGGTCCTTGCTGAAACGCCGGCGCATGAAGGAAAGGGCGCCGGCGAAGGTCGGGTCGCTGGCGGCCGAGGTGGGGGAGGTCGCGGTGAAAGCATGGTCGATGGATTTGCTGGCCAAGCCGGTGTCCTTCGCATTCAGTTCGTCTTCGAGCCACGCAGTTTCAGCCGCAGTTCTGCGAATAAATGATGGCCAGCCATAGTCTTCAAAGCCTGAGTTACTCAAAGGTGAATGTCACCGACAGCCTTACGCATTGCAACGGGTGGAGAGCAAAAAAGGCTGCCGGATCGTCTCCCCGACTATTTGCGCTGACTATGCCTGCGGGAGGGTCGGAAAAACGCCAGCTATCCTCTTTCACCCGTTACCCGCCGATCCTAAGCCGCATTCTGATCCGTCGAGATCGACACCTTCAATCCTAGCGCCTTGATCACGCCGAGAAAGGTCGACAAGCGCGGATCACCGGCTTCGCTCAGTGATTTATAGAGTGCTTCCCGGGTCACGCCCGCTTCTTTGGCGACAGACGTCATGCCGGCAGCACGGGCAACGTCGCCGAGGGCCTGGGTGATGAGCGCCGGATCACCGTCCTCGAAAGCGGCTTCGAGATAGAGCATGCGGTCGGCCGGTGTGGTCAAATGGTCCTGGATGTCAAAGCGGGTGGTTTCCAAGGGCATTCAAATCTCCTTAGCCAATTGCCGGGCGATTGCGATGTCCCTTGCCTGCGATGACTTGTCGCCGCCGCATAAAAGAATGACGATCGTCTCACCGGATCGGGTGAAATAGAGCCTGTAGCCGGGGCCATGAGGGATGCGCATTTCGCTGACACCTTCACCGACCGGCTTGATATCTCCAGGGTTACCGAGTTCGAGCCGCCGGATGCGAACGACGATGCGTTGGCGCGCCTGCGCGTCTCGGAGCGCATCTAGCCAATTCGCAAAAATAGAGGTCTGCCGAACTTCGATCACGCGTGAATTATAGTTCACAAAGCCGATTTGTCAAAGTCCCGGGAGAGGCTGGCGACTTGTTGCCGAAACACAAAAAAGGCGGCGCCGAAGCACCGCCTTTTCCAAAACCAAATCCAGCCAGCGATTAACGCTTGGAGAACTGGAACGAACGACGGGCCTTCGCCTTGCCGTACTTCTTACGTTCAACAACACGGCTGTCGCGTGTCAGGAAGCCGCCCTTCTTCAGAACGCCGCGCAGGCCGGGTTCGAAGTAGGTGAGGGCTTTGGAGATGCCGTGACGAACGGCACCGGCCTGGCCGGAGAGACCGCCGCCAGCAACCGTGGCGATGATGTCGAACTGGCCGTCGCGGGCAGCAGCGACGATCGGCTGGCGCAGGATCATCTGCAGAACCGGACGTGCGAAATATGTTGCGAATTCGCGGCCGTTGATGATGATCTTGCCGGAGCCTGGCTTGATCCAGACGCGGGCAACGGCGTTCTTGCGCTTGCCGGTGGCGTAGGAACGGCCGAGCGAGTCGACCTTGCGAACGTGAACCGGAGCAGAAGGCTGTTCCGAAACCGTGCCGAGATCCTTCAGGGAAGAGAGGTCAGCCATACTCAGGCGCTCCTTGTGTTCTTGCTGTTCAGCGCGGCGACGTCGAGAACGGTCGGCTGCTGCGCTTCATGGGGATGGTTGGAGCCGGTGTAGACGCGCAGGTTCTTCATCTGGCGACGGCCGAGTGGTCCGCGGGGAACCATGCGTTCGACAGCCTTTTCGAGGACGCGCTCAGGAAAGCGGCCTTCGATCAGCTGGCGAGCGGTACGCTCCTTGATGCCGCCGGCATAACCGGTGTGCCAGTAGTAAACCTTGTCTTCGTACTTCTTGCCGGTGAAGACGACCTTCTCGGCATTGATGACGATGACATTGTCGCCGTCGTCGACGTGCGGAGTGAAGGTAGCCTTATGCTTGCCACGCAGACGCATTGCGATAACAGAAGCGAGACGACCAACGACGAGCCCTTCGGCGTCGATGATGATCCACTTCTTCTCCACCTCTGCAGGCTTCTGGGAGAAGGTTGCCATGTTGTATACTCTCTTTTAGGACCCAGAACCCGAAGGTCAGGGCGTTTCTTGTTGCTTGAATTGGAAAGGCTTGGCCCGGCCAAAAAGAAAGCAGCCCGGAAAGGCTGCGTTTCTGCTGCGGCTTGTAGGGGAAACCCCATCTCAGGTCAAGATTGGCATTTCGAGAGACGGTTAAAAATAGTCAATGATATCAACGCTCTAGGAATGTGGTATATCAATACCACAAAATTCATGGCGTCTGATGTCTTCTATGACTAAAGCTCAGGGCGATCATTTCATCGAAAGTAAGCTGAAAAGCTTCAACGTCGCGACAATCAAGCCTCTACCGAAGAGGGTAAACTCGAGTATTATTGTCGCTCTGCGAGCAACAGAGAAGCATCTGTTCGTCCACTGTCACAATGTTGCAATGCACCAAAGGCGGTAGCGGAATATCTGCGGCAACTATAAGATGTTACTGATGGATACCAGAACAAAAGTAGACCGAAACAGGACAATTGATAGAACCTTGTCCCGCTCCAATTTGGCTCGCTCTTTATCACTCTCAGCTGCGCTCGCTGGCGGTTTTGGAGCTCAAGTTAGGCGGCGTACCAAAATCAACGGTCGGGTATGATCTCGTCGTCGTCCAGTTCGCTTGTCGAGTGACAGGTGTAGACCGGACAGTTTTTCGTGTCCTTCGTCGGCAGCGTGTCTTCGAAAGCATATTCGCCGAAATTGCAGGCCCCGCGGTCGCTGACGTAGCGGTCATAAAGCGTCAGGTTTTTCGTCCGTTCCGCAGGGTGACGGAAAATCACGGCGCGTTCGCGGCCGATCAGCGCCTGCGCTGCCGAGCAGCTGTATGACATGGAGTTGTAGCGATTGATCGCCAGTGCGGGCGTCGCCATAGATGCTGCCAAAACGCCGAGTAGGATGATTTTTTGCATGAGACTGTCCTCACAGGTTCGGTTCATGCCTATATACGCAGAAGCGGTACGCTAGTTTCCGCTGGATACGACAAAAACGTAACTGTGATCGAAGCTGGAGATGTCAGCAATGAACCACGACCGTTATGACGATTCCTACATCGCCGATATTCTGCACAGCGTGAAGACCATCGCACTGGTCGGCGCGTCCCCGAATGCTGCACGCCCGAGCAATGGGGTGATGGGCTATCTGCTGGCCAAAGGCTATCACGTCATCCCGGTCAATCCAGGCCTGGTCGGCAAGGAAATCCTCGGCCAGCCGGTGTTCGGCAAGCTCGCCGACATTCCCGAGCCTGTCGATATGGTCGATGTGTTTCGCGCGCCCGAATATCTGGATGCCGTCGTCGAGGATGCGCTGGCGCTTCCGGCCAAGCCGCAGGTCATCTGGTCGCAGCTGGACATCCGCGACGATGCGGCCGCCGAAAAGGCCGAGGCGGCCGGCGTGAAGGTGGTCATGAACCGCTGCCCGGCAATCGAGATCCCGAGACTTGCCTCCGCCTGATCGACTGCCCGTGCAGGGTAGGATTTTCTCCGCTTCAGGCGGGAATGAGAAAAGATCGCGATGAATTTGCATCGCCGTCGCGCTATGGTCGTCCGTGAGATATTGAGGGAGGACTACCATGGCGACCACCAATCCGGGCTTCGACACGCTGGCAATTCATGCAGGCGCACAGCCCGATCCGACGACCGGCGCCCGCGCGACGCCGATCTACCAGACGACCGCCTATGTCTTCAGCGACGCGGATGCCGCAGCCGCCCTGTTCGGGCTGCAGCAGTTCGGAAACATCTACACCCGCATCATGAACCCGACCCAGGCCGTGCTCGAGGAGCGCGTCGCGGCACTCGAAGGCGGCACGGCGGCGCTGGCGGTAGCATCGGGCCATGCGGCTCAGCTTCTGGTGTTCCACACCATCATGCAGCCGGGCGATAATTTCGTTGCGGCAAGCAAGCTTTACGGCGGTTCGATCAACCAGTTCGGTCATGCCTTCAAGAATTACGGCTGGCAGGCGCGCTGGGCCGATCCGCTGGAGCCCGAGAGTTTCGAGAGCCAGATCGACGATCGTACCCGCGCAATCTTCATCGAGAGCCTTGCCAATCCGGCCGGCACCTTCATCGACATTGCTGCCATCGCCGCCGTCGCCCACCGCCACGGCCTGCCGCTGATCGTCGATAACACGCTGGCAAGCCCCTATCTGATCCGCCCCCTCGAACACGGCGCCGATATCGTCGTGCATTCGCTGACCAAGTTCATGGGTGGCCACGGCAATTCGATGGGCGGCGTCATCGTCGACGGCGGCACCTTCGACTGGTCCGCATCCGGCAACTATCCGATGCTGTCGGCGCCGCGCCCCGAATATAACGGCATGGTGCTGCATGCGACCTTCGGCAATTTTGCCTTCGCCATCGCCTGCCGCGTCCTTGGGCTGCGCGATCTCGGTCCGTCCATCGCCCCGTTTAATGCCTTCCTGATCCTCACCGGCATCGAGACGCTGCCGCTCCGCATGCAGCGCCATTGCGACAACGCGCTTGAAGTCGCGGGGTGGCTGAAGCGACACCCCAAGGTCGCCTGGGTCAAGTATGCCGGTCTTGCCGACGATCCCAACCATGCCTTGCAGCAACGCTATTCGCCTAAGGGCGCCGGCGCCGTCTTCACCTTCGGCCTGAAGAACGGCTACGAGGCGGGAAAGACCTTTGTCGAGAGCCTGACGCTGTTCTCGCATCTCGCCAATGTCGGAGACACCCGCTCGCTTGTCATCCACCCCGCGTCCACCACCCACAAGCAACTGAGCGACGACCAAAAGACAGCCGCAGGTGCCGGCCCCGACGTCGTCCGCCTCTCCGTGGGAATCGAGGACGTGAAGGATATCATCGCGGATCTGGAGCAGGCGTTGTCGAAGGTTTAGGAGCAGCCATCGCCATCGGAAACTGCCCTGCCGTAGAGCAGGGCAGTTCCAATCCGCCATTATCCACTCTCGACGCTCTTGTGCTACAGGCAGGGCCTGTCACCAAGATCAGATGCGAGACTTCCGATGACCAATGCCATCCTTTTCGACGCTACAGCCATCGCTCCTGAATTCGGCGTGCCTGCTGCCGATCGCGTGCTTTCCGGCAACCCCCAGTTTCGGACATGGAGCCTCGACGAGGCCGAGGGTGGCATTTACGCCGGCATATGGGAGGCGACTCCCGGATCGTGGCGCATCGTCTATGAGGAGTGGGAATACTTTTCCATTCTGTCGGGATACTCCATCGTGACAGAGGATGGCGGCGAGGCGCATCATCTTCGCGCAGGCGACCGCATGGTCTTGAAACCCGGCTTCAGCGGAAGCTGGGAAGTGATTGAAACGACTCGCAAGGATTATGTCGTGCGGCTTTAGGCGAGGGCGCAGGCTCCGGGCTGGCCGTTGCGCTCGACGACGATGGCCTTGCTCCCGTGACGAGCGGCAGTTGCTGTCTGCCCAGCCCCATTGGCGCGGTCTGCATTCTCGATCCATGCGGCCGCACACGCCCTGAAAACCGTGTCATTTGGCCATCATCAAACTGTCATCAAACTGAAACATTGCAACTATAGAGCCATCCATGTCGCCGGAAGTGGCGGCCGTGATGGATCGATGGACGGTCCGTTTGTGGCTCCCTTCCGCCCGCCATCCGATCATCACTCAAGGAAGTGAGACCCTTATGTTGAATTTGAAAATCCGCACCCTCTGCCTGAGCGCAGGCCTGGTCGTCACCATGACGGCTTCGGCCATAGCTGCCGACATCACCGGCGCTGGTTCGAGCTTCATCGCTCCGGTTCTGTCCAAGTGGGCCGAGGGTTACAAGGCTGCAACCAACAACTCCGTCAACTACCAGTCGGTTGGTTCGGGCGCCGGCATCAAGCAGCTCCTCGACAAGACCATCATCTTCGGCGCTTCGGACAAGCCGATGAGCGACGCAGATCTCGAGAAGAACGGCATTGCCCAGTTCCCGATGATCTCCGGCGGCATCGTCGTTTCCTATAACGTCGAAGGCGTAAAGCCGGGCGAACTCATTCTCGACGGCACGACGCTCGCCGACATCTTCCTCGGCAAGATTGCCAAGTGGGACGATGCTGCGATCAAGGCTCTCAACCCCAACGTAAAGCTGCCTTCCACGGCGATCTCCGTCGTTTACCGCGCTGACAGCTCTGGCACGACCTTCAACTTCACCGACTACCTCTCGAAGGTTTCACCGGATTGGAAGTCGAAAGTTGGTTCCAACACGGCTGTTGAATGGCCGGTCGGCTTCGGCGCCAAGGGTTCGGAAGGCGTTTCCACAACCGTCAACCAGACGGCTGGTTCGATCTCCTACGTTGAATACTCGTATGTCGTCGCCAACCACATCGGTTTCGCGAAGATGAAGAATTCCGCCGGCAAGGTTATCGAGCCTAGCCTGGAAACCTTCAAGGCTGCTGCTTCGAACGCCGATTGGGCACATGCCAAGAACTTCAACCTGATCCTCACAAACCAGCCGGGTGAAAACAGCTGGCCGATTGCAGCGTCTACCTGGGTCATGCTTTACAAGAAGCCTGCCGATCCTGCTGCAAACGCAGAAGCCCTGAAGTTCTTCAAGTGGGCCTACGAGAAGGGCCAGAAGTCGGCGACCGACATGTCCTACCTTGCTGTTCCGGAATCGGTTGCCAAGGTCGTGGAAGAGTCCTGGAAGAAAGACTTCGGCACCAAGTAATCTGTGCTGACTGAAAAACGAGCGGCGGACAGGGTATTGCCCTGTCCGCCTTTAATGACAGGACAAGGAGAAAGCGATGGCTGATGCGACTCAGACGGCTGGATTCCAGACCATGGAAACCTCCGCCGTCACCAGAAAATTCCGGACGCAGGATCGGATTTTCTATTTCATGACGCTCAGCTCGGCTTCTTTTGTCGTGCTTCTGCTGCTGGCAATCCTGACTGTTCTGGTCGTGGATGCCTTGCCAACATTCCAGGCCTTCGGTTTCTCGTTCCTCTGGGGCACAAGGTGGAGCGCTCCCCTGGAGATTTACGGAGCGGTGCCCGCCCTGGTCGGCACGCTGGTGAGTTCGCTCATCGCGATGCTGATTGCAGTTCCGCTGGGCATTGGTATCGCCATCTTCCTGACCGAGCTTTGCCCCGGCAGCCTGCGGCGCCCGATCAGCACCGCCATTGAGCTCTTGGCCGGCGTTCCCTCGATCATCTACGGCATCGTCGGTCTGTTCATGATCGTGCCGCTGATGCAGACTTATGTCCTCCCATTCCTCATGAACACCGTTGGCCAGGTGCCGCTGATCGGGTCGCTCTTCCAGCCACCTGCACCGGGCGTCGGCCTTTTGACGGCAAGCCTCGTGCTGGCCATCATGATCCTGCCGTTCATCACGGCGATTGCCCGCGACGTCTTCACCACCGTGCCGCCGATGCTGCGTGAATCCGCGTACGGCATGGGCATGAGCACCTGGGAAGTGGCGCGCAACATCCTGATACCCTACACACGCCGCGGTCTCGTCGGCGGCATCATGCTCGGCCTTGGGCGTGCGCTCGGCGAAACCATGGCCGTCACCTTCGTTGTCGGCTCCGTCAGCCGCCTGCAGTCGTCGATCATCTCGCCGTCGACCACCATTTCCGCCCAGATCGCCAATAATTTCGGCGACGCCGACGGTCTGCAATTTTCGAGCCTGATGGCACTCGGCCTGCTCCTGTTCGTCCTTTCCTTCTGCGTGCTTGCAGTGGCGAGATGGATGATCGGCCGCGTCGACTCGTTTTGAGGAAGAAAGCCATGGAAAACGCAATTCGTCAGAGGATCATCTCGCGCCGCCATATGACGAACCAGGTCATGATGGCCTTGTCGTTTCTCGCTGCCATCCTCGGCATACTGTTCCTGAGCGTCATCCTCGTGACCTTGGTTTATCGAGGTGTCACGGCACTCAGCCTCGACGTGTTTACGATGTCGATCCCGGCCCAGGGCTCGCGCGGCGGCCTGCTGAACGCCATATACGGTACCTTCATCGTGACCGGTCTGGCGACCCTGCTGGCAGCACCGATCGGCATTCTTGCCGGCACCTACCTGGTAGAATTCGCCAACGGCAGCAAGCTTGCCGAGGTCGCCAAGTTCATCAACGACATCCTGCTCTCCGCACCCTCGATCATCATCGGCGTGTTCGTCTACGGTGTCGTGGTCGTGCCGATGCATGGGAACTCCGCCATCGCCGGCATCCTTGCATTGGCGCTCATCGCGCTCCCGGTCATCAACCGCACGACGCAGGACATGCTTCTGCTGGTGCCGAACTCGCTTCGTGAAGCAACGGCGGCCCTTGGCGCGCCACGCTGGAAAGCGATGACGACTGTGATATACAAGTCTGCCTGGTCGGGCATCCTGACGGGCATCCTGCTGGCCGTTGCCCGTATCAGTGGTGAGACCGCGCCGCTGCTGTTTACGGCCGGCTATAGCAAGTTCATGCAGGGGGGACTGACCGGTCCGATCGCCACGCTGCCGGTTGCCATCAACACGCTGGCCGCTGATGCCGGTGAGGATCTGAAGCAATTGGCCTGGGCAGGCGCGCTGATCATCACTGTCGCCATTCTGGCCCTCAATATCATTGCCCGTTTTCTGAGTGGGCGCCGCCAGTGACGCAGCCGCCGAACGATAGGAATAAGACCATGAACATGAGCGACAACAATTTCCTGAGCGTTAACGCACAGTCGGGCAAGGGCGCAGTCTCCGCTTCGGATATTGGTGACCTTCCGAAGCTCGATGTGAAGAACCTCGATTTCACCTATCAGAACGGCCATCGCGTTCTGAAGGGTGTGAACATGAGCATCAGCAAGAATGCCGTGACGGCGTTCATCGGTCCTTCGGGCTGCGGAAAGTCCACGCTGCTGCGCACCTTCAACCGCATGTATGATCTTTATCCGGGCCAGACGGCTTCTGGGGAGATCCTGCTGGACGGTCGCAACATACTCAGCAAGGACGTCGATCTGAACGATCTGCGTGCCAAGGTCGGCATGGTGTTCCAGAAGCCGACGCCGTTCCCGATGTCGATCTATGAAAACGTCGCTTTTGGCATTCGTCTCTATGAGAAGATTTCCAAGGCGGAGATGGATGCGCGCGTCGAACAGGCGCTGACCGTCACGGCGCTGTGGGGCGAAGTGAAGGACAAGCTGCACCAGAGCGGCCTCGGGCTTTCCGGCGGCCAGCAGCAGCGTCTCTGCATCGCCCGCGCCATCGCCGTGAAACCATCCGTCCTGCTGTTGGACGAACCGACATCGGCACTCGATCCGATCTCGACTGCCAAGATCGAGGAACTGGTTGCGCAATTGAAGGGCGATTTCACCATCGTCATCGTCACGCACAACATGCAGCAGGCCAGCCGTATCTCCGACAAGACCGCCTTCATGTATCTCGGCGACCTGATCGAATACGGCGCCACCGACCAGATCTTCCAGGCGCCGAAGAACAAGCGTACCGAAGACTACATCACCGGCCGCTACGGCTGATATTTGCCTTTATCGTATTGCAGATGGCGCTCCGCAAGGGGCGCCATTTTTGTTTGGATTTTGCAGCCAGTCGTCGACCACTGTGCACTCGCCCTCGAAAATGCTGCAGGTTGCATTTCAGTCGTGCTGCGTTATCATCTATGTAAAGTGGGATCATGGTAATGGTAGAAGACAATATCGACCTGGGGTTGATCGCCAAACTCGTTCAGAAGAACAACGATGAGATGCGCGGTCTTCGCAGAGAGGTGGCCGACATCCGGACACTATGCGTTCAAACATACGATTATCTGAACCGCAGCGATAGGCGTTACATGGAGCTACGCGACGATCTCGAGTTGATGATCAAAATGGAGGTAGGCGGCGCGATAACGCACGTCCACTCTGTCTTGGAGAACTCCCTGGTGCGTATCGAGGGAAAGATCGCCGATGTTTCTGTAAAAGTGGACGATCTCTCGGGCAGGATCTTCGCAGCCGAAAATAAACATTAGCTGATAGCTAAAATCCCGCTCACCAGCGCAAATCCAGCCGCTCCAGCCCATGGAAATGGTAGACGTCCTTGACCACCGGCGTCTTTGCCAGCCGCAATCCCGGCAGCCGCTCGAACAGGATCGGCAGTGCGATATTGAGCTCGAGGCGGGCAAGCGGTGCACCGATGCAAAAATGGATACCGGCGCCGAAGGAGAGGTTGGGCGCTTCGCGGCGGTCGGGCTTGAATGTCAGCGGGTCGGAGAACTTTTTCGGGTCAAGGTTGGCGGCAGCAAGGATCATCGCCACCTTGTCGCCGCGCTGGAAGGTGACGCCATCGATTTCGGCAGTCTCCAGTGCCCAGCGCTGGAAGATGTGCACCGGCGCGCAGAGTCTGAGTGTTTCCTCGACGGTGCGCTCGGTCGCGGCTTCGTCGGCAAACAGCGTCTCCGGGGGCAGCCCGCATTCGAGGATCACACGAACCGAATTGCCGATCTGATGGACGGTTGCCTCGTGGCCGGCGTTGAGGAGCACAATCGTCGTCGACACCAGTTCCTCGTCGGTGAGATACTGGCCCTTGTGCTCCGTGGTGATCATGTGGCTCAGCAGGTCGTCGCGGGGCTCGGCGCGCCGCTCCCGGATCACCGATCTGACATAGTCGGCAAATTCCTTTGCGGCCGTGTCTGCGGCATCTTCGTCTGCACGCGTCCTGCCAAACATGTACATGCGCACATAGGCATGCGACCATTTCAGCAGCTGCGGCCCCATCTCGTCGGGAATGCCGATCATCCGGGCGATCATCGTCACCGGAATGATGTCGGCAAAGGCCGTGAGCAGCTCTACTTCGCCGTTTCCCGCAAAATTGTCTATCAGCCCGTTTGCCAGTTCTGCAATTTCCGGCTTCATCTTCTCGACGTGGCGCGACACGAAGGCCCGATTGATCAGCGTCCGCAGTCGCGTGTGCTCCGGGGGCTCTATCTCCAGCAGCGAATGCAGCTCGGCGGCGTCGAAGTTGCGCAGATGGGGCAGCGGTTCGGCGAGACCGATCTCGGCACGGCTCGCGACGTGCAGGATCTGGCGGCCGAAGCGACGATCCCGCAAAAGAGCGTTCACGTGATCGTAGCCAGTGACCGTCCAGAGCTTCTGCTCCTCCCAATAGAAGGTCGGACACTGCTCGTGCAGCGCCGCATAGACGGCGTTCGGATTGCTATAGAATGCGGGATCTTTGCCATCGAGAGAAACGTGGCGGGTAGCAGGATCGATACGGAGCATGGGAGGGATCATCATGATACTGGCATTAGCCCAAACCGGCGTGCACGGGAAGCGCGTCGGCGCCCCTTTATCCTAGTTTCGCGCCAGTGTGCCGATCCGTTGCAGCGCCTGGATCTGGTCGTCGACCGTAGGCACCAGTTCGCCGGCTTCCTGTTCGCTGGACGCGCTAATTGCGCTTTCGGTGGCAGCCTCGCTGAAGACCACGGTGCAATTGCGTCCCGCTCGCTTGGCGGCGTAAAGCGCCCGGTCCGCAGCCCCGGTGAGCTTGTCCCAGTCTGCGGCCTCGGCAGTCGCGAGTGCCACGCCGACGCTGACGCTGGCATTGACGGCAGCTCCCTCGATCTGCAAAGGCACCCTGCAAAATTCGCTGCGGATCGTTTCCGCCACCGCTTCGGCCTCCGTCTGGTCTGTCACGGTGATGAAAGCCATGAATTCCTCGCCGCCCATGCGACCGAGGGCGCCGCCGCGCGGAAGGCACTTTCGAGTGATGGTGACGAATTCGCACAGCACCTGGTCGCCGGTTTGGTGGCCATAGCGGTCGTTGATGCTCTTGAAGTGATCGAGATCGAACAGCAGGGCGGCAATCCGCCGAGACGGCGACGTCGTCTCGAGTCGGAGCAGCCCGAAGAATTCCAGCAGCCCGCGCCGGTTGAAGGCCGAGGTCAGCGAATCGTTCAGCGACAATGCGCGCCAGCGTCGCTGCGACCGCTGGACCAGCACATGGCCGGTCAGCACGACAGCGATCGTGATCAGCAATGCGTTCACCACTACCGTAACTGTGCGGTAGGTGACGGCCGTCTCTGGCGAGGGCCGGAAAACGACTGCCGAGAGTGCAATGACGAAGCACAGGGAGGCGAGCGTCATCAGCACGAAAGCCAGCGGCATGCGGGCCGCCTCGGGGCGGCTGGTCGCCGGACGGACGGCCGCGGCAAGGAGAGTTGCGCTGGCAGCGCTTGCCAGCAGGAAAAGGACAACGCGGTTGGCGAGATCGTCATGCACCCAGGGAAGACTGATGCCGATCAGCCATATGGCCGGCGGCAGCAACGCGGTCCATTCCGGCCGGCGCTTGTCGAACAGGCTGAAGCCGGCGATCCAGGCGCTCTGGCCGAGGAAGGTGAGTACGTTGCCGAGATCGATTGTGAGAACATTGGGCATCACGCCCTGCAGGCTGATCAGCGCGTAGCCGACTGCGCGCAGGGCGAAGCCGATGGACCAGAGCAGGTAGAAGGACGATCTGCGGTCGCTGCGCCAGGCGAAAAACAAGACTACGGCAAGCGTCGTCGCTTCCGAACACCAGATCGTCAATCCCGTCGTGATATTGAACACAGGCTGCGCAACTCCATCTCGCGCAGTACCATGCCGCAAGAAACTGGCCAGCCGGTTAACGCGGACCGCAAATTACGCCCATCGGTCGTGGAATCGCGGCACGGTTGCGTCAATACGGAGGCCTGGGATCGAACATTCATCGTTTCTTCACTCTGCCACGTCGAAAAGCTGTGGGCGGCCTCTGGCGTAACGCCGCCTTAATAGCCATCTGTGACAAACAGCCGTAACTGCAGCCTGAACTTCATTCGCATCCGCTTCTTGACGTTATCCTCTGGCGCGTCTTGAAGTACAGGGCGGTGACACTCTATGTAGGGGTGACGATTTTATTCGATTCCCGGTATTTCGCCGCCGGGTGCAAGTTTGACAGAGGACGCACATGAGAAATCCAGTCGATACCGCAATGGCTCTGGTCCCCATGGTTGTGGAGCAGACCAATCGGGGCGAACGGTCCTACGACATTTATTCGCGCCTTCTGAAAGAGCGCATCATCTTCATGACGGGTCAGGTCGAAGATCATATGGCGACGCTTGTCTGCGCGCAGCTGTTGTTCCTCGAGGCTGAGAACCCGAAGAAGGAGATTGCGATCTATATCAATTCTCCGGGCGGCGTCGTGACTGCCGGCATGGCAATCTATGACACCATGCAGTTCATCAAGCCGGCCGTATCGACCCTGTGCATCGGTCAGGCGGCATCGATGGGCTCGCTGCTGCTGGCGGCAGGGCATAAGGACATGCGCTTCACCACGCCGAATTCCCGCATCATGGTTCACCAGCCCTCCGGCGGTTTCCAAGGGCAGGCATCGGACATCGAGCGCCACGCCCGCGACATCATCAAGATGAAGCGCCGCCTGAACGAGATCTATGAAAAGCATTGCGGCCGCACCTATGAGGAAGTCGAGCAGACACTCGATCGCGACCACTTCATGACCGCCGAAGAGGCAAAGGACTGGGGTCTGGTCGACAAAGTCCTGACGTCGCGCGCCGAAATGGAATCAGACGCCGAAGCGTGATTATTCGCGGGGCGGTGTCTTCTAAGCCACAGTTCTATCCCATTTGTGATCAACGAGGGGGTTTCAACTGCGGTAGAAGAAGCTAATAGTAGGCTTTAACGCTATGTTTTGATTTTATGACATAGCGTTCGGATTCGACGGGGAATTCGTTGCCGCCGTGGCCCGTGCAGTGTGCGGACCACGTTCAGTACCCCTAGGAGCGCCTGAACCGGCTAAGCTCCAGTCCATGGAGTGGCGCAGGCGAGCGCAGAGAGTGGACCGCCATTTCGATTTGGAAATGCGGCGTGCTGGAAGGAAAGTGATATGAGCAAAGTCAGCGGCAGCAACGGCGGTGACTCCAAGAACACCCTGTATTGTTCTTTCTGCGGCAAGAGCCAGCACGAAGTCCGGAAGCTTATCGCCGGACCGACGGTCTTCATCTGCGATGAATGCGTCGAGTTGTGCATGGACATCATCCGCGAGGAAAACAAATCCTCGATGGTCAAGTCCCGCGACGGCGTTCCCACGCCCCAGGACATCATAAAGGTCCTCGACGAATACGTGATTGGCCAGCGCCAGGCAAAGAAGATCCTCTCTGTCGCCGTCCACAACCACTACAAGCGGCTGGCGCATTCTTCGAAGAATGGCGACATCGAATTGGCAAAGTCGAACATCCTGCTCGTTGGCCCGACGGGTTGCGGCAAGACTTACCTTGCCCAGACGCTCGCCCGGATCATCGACGTGCCCTTCACCATGGCTGATGCCACGACGCTGACGGAAGCCGGCTATGTCGGTGAAGACGTCGAGAACATCATCCTGAAGCTTCTGCAGGCTGCCGACTACAACGTCGAGCGCGCCCAGCGCGGCATCGTGTATATCGACGAAGTCGACAAGATCTCGCGCAAGTCCGACAACCCGTCGATCACCCGCGATGTATCGGGCGAGGGCGTGCAGCAGGCACTGCTGAAGATCATGGAAGGCACTGTCGCTTCCGTGCCTCCCCAGGGCGGTCGCAAGCATCCCCAGCAGGAGTTCTTGCAGGTCGACACGACCAATATCCTGTTCATCTGCGGCGGTGCGTTTGCCGGTCTCGACAAGATCATCTCTGCGCGTGGCGAGAAGACCTCTATCGGCTTCGGCGCTTCGGTCAAGTCGCAGGACGATCGCCGCGTCGGTGAAGTGCTCCGCGAACTCGAGCCGGAAGACCTGGTCAAGTTCGGCCTGATCCCGGAATTCATCGGCCGCCTGCCTGTCTTGGCGACGTTGGAAGACCTGGACGCCGATGCGCTGATCCAGATCCTGTCCGAGCCCAAGAACGCGCTGGTGAAGCAGTATCAGCGGCTGTTCGAGATGGAAGACGTGGAACTCAACTTCCACGAGGACGCTCTTCGCGAAATCGCCCGCCGGGCAATCACGCGAAAGACCGGCGCTCGTGGCCTGCGGTCGATCATGGAGAAGATCCTTCTCGACACGATGTTCGATCTGCCGGCACTCGAAGGTGTTCGCGAAGTTGTGATTTCAGACGAAGTCGTGCGCGGCTCCGCCCGGCCGTTGTACATCTATGCTGATCGTCCCGATGAGAAGGCCAATGTGTCGGCCTGATGTCTGACGCAATAGTGCAGCAATCTTAAGGGGCTCGTCGGTGACGGGCCCCTTTCTGTTTGAAATACCATGCAGTTTGCTGTTAGACTTTCGAATATGGTGGTCACTGATCCGGCGTAGTCGTTGCACTTGAGATCACCGGCGGCCATGATGGCGTGATTCTTCGAGCGTTCTCGCATCAGCCATTCCGTTCCGTACCGGTGGACATGGCAGGGAGGCGAGGCGCCGGACGAGCCCGATTTGTTTTGCGTTGATCGTTGTAATAAGCCTGTCACATCTGCCACGGCCGGCAGGCGGCATGGCTTGAAATTGCCAAGGTGAAACTCCACTTCTACATCAAGTGAGAGAGGCCGGCGCACTGAATACTGCCGGCGCTTATCCCGGAAACGGGACGATGGAAAGGAATTGAAATGTCGAAGAAAACGTCTGCTGCACACGAGAGCACCGCTTATCCGGTACTTCCGTTGCGCGATATCGTGGTCTTCCCGCACATGATCGTGCCGCTGTTCGTCGGTCGCGAAAAGTCGATCCGCGCTCTGGAAGAAGTCATGGGTTCCGACAAGCAGATCATGCTCGTCACCCAGATCAACGCCAGCGACGACGACCCCGCGCCGGAAGCCATTCATAAGATCGGTACGATCGCCAACGTGCTGCAGTTGCTGAAGTTGCCAGACGGAACCGTCAAGGTTCTCGTCGAAGGCCGCTCGCGCGCCGAGATCGATAACTACACCAATCGCGAAGACTTCTACGAGGCCATGGGCCACGCTCTCGAAGAGCCGGTCGAAGATCAGGTAGAGCTTGAAGCGCTGAGCCGCTCGGTCGTTTCCGAGTTCGAAAGCTACGTAAAGCTCAACAAGAAGATCTCGCCGGAAGTCGTTGGCGCTGCTAGTCAGATCGAGGATTACTCGAAGCTGGCCGACACCGTCGCTTCGCACCTTTCGATCAAGATCACCGAAAAGCAGGAGATGCTGGAAACCACCAGCGTCAAGGGCCGCCTGGAAAAGGCGCTCGGCTTCATGGAAGGCGAGATTTCGGTCCTGCAGGTCGAAAAGCGTATCCGCTCGCGCGTCAAGCGCCAGATGGAGAAGACCCAGCGCGAGTACTATCTGAACGAACAGATGAAGGCGATCCAGAAGGAACTCGGCGACGGCGAGGAAGGCCGCGACGAGATGGCCGAGCTGGAAGAGCGCATCAACAAGACCAAGCTTTCCAAGGAAGGCAAGGAGAAGGCCGATGCCGAGCTGAAGAAGCTGCGGCAGATGAGCCCGATGTCGGCGGAAGCCACCGTCGTGCGCAACTATCTCGACTGGCTGCTCGGCATTCCGTGGAACAAGAAGTCCAAGGTCAAGACCGATCTCGCTGCTGCCGAGAAAATCCTCGAGGACGACCACTTCGGTCTCGACAAGGTCAAGGAGCGCATCGTCGAGTATCTCGCCGTGCAGGCCCGTTCCTCCAAGCTGAAGGGACCGATCCTCTGCCTCGTCGGTCCTCCCGGCGTCGGCAAGACATCGCTTGCCCAGTCGATCGCCAAGGCGACCGGCCGCGAGTATGTCCGTATGGCACTCGGCGGCGTGCGCGACGAGGCCGAGATCCGCGGTCACCGCCGCACTTATATCGGCTCGATGCCCGGCAAGGTCATCCAGTCGATGAAGAAGGCCAAGAAGTCCAACCCGCTCTTCCTGCTCGATGAAATCGACAAGATGGGCCAGGATTTCCGCGGCGATCCATCTTCGGCTCTGCTGGAGGTGCTCGATCCGGCGCAGAACGGCACATTCCAGGACCACTATCTGGAAGTCGAATACGATCTTTCGGACGTGATGTTCATCACCACGGCCAATACGCTGAACATCCCTGCGCCTTTGATGGACCGCATGGAAGTGATCCGTATTGCCGGCTACACGGAGGACGAAAAGCGGGAAATTGCCAAGCGGCACCTGCTGCCGAAGGCTATCAAGGAACATGCGTTGCAGCCGCACGAATTCTCGGTCAGCGACGATGCCCTGATGGCGATCAGCCAGCAGTACACCCGCGAGGCCGGCGTTCGCAGCTTCGAGCGTGAATTGATGAAGCTCGCCCGCAAGGCGGTCACCGAGATCATCAAGGGCAAGGCAACCTCTGTTGCCGTGACCGCAGACAATATCGACCAGTATCTGGGCGTTCCCCGCTTCCGCCATGGCGAAGCCGAGCGCGAGGATCAGGTCGGCGTTGTGACCGGTCTGGCATGGACGGAAGTCGGTGGCGAGTTGCTGACGATTGAAGGCGTGATGATGCCAGGCAAGGGCCGCATGACGGTCACCGGCAATCTGAAGGAAGTGATGAAGGAATCGATCTCGGCAGCGGCGTCCTACGTCCGTTCGCGAGCCGTCGATTTCGGTATCGAGCCGCCGCGCTTCGACAAGTCGGACATCCACGTCCACGTTCCGGAAGCGGCAACGCCGAAGGACGGTCCGTCTGCAGGCGTCGCTATGGCCACCGCCATCGTGTCGATCATGACCGGCATCCCCGTCAACAAGGATGTGGCCATGACCGGTGAGATCACGCTGCGCGGTCGCGTTCTGCCGATTGGCGGCCTGAAGGAAAAGCTGCTCGCTGCCCTTCGCGGCGGTATCAAGACGGTGCTTATCCCGGAAGAAAACGCCAAGGACCTGGCGGAGATCCCGGACAACGTCAAGAACGGCATGGAGATCATTCCGGTGTCGCGCATGGGCGAGGTGATCAAGCATGCGCTGATCCGCCAGCCTGTGGCTATCGAGTGGGATGGATCGATCGAAACGCCGCTAATTGCGACCGTCGAAGGCGTCGATGACTTCGGCAATGCGATTGCGCATTGATGTTGGCTTTTGCCATACTTGTGCCGAATTGACATAATTCACCAAAAAGGCCGGCTTAATCGCCGGCCTTTTCTGTGAAAACAACGCAGGAATGCTTGCTTTTCCTTGCTTTGCAGGGCTTTTGGGTTGCGACGGGCCAGAGCTTACGTATTCTGCGCCCGGCTTAAACGATTGAGTCGTTTCATACCGAAGAAAGGGTTGGAAACATGAACAAGAATGAACTCGTGTCTGCTGTGTCCGAGAAAGCCGGCATCACCAAGGCTGATGCAGCATCCGCTGTTGACGCTGTTTTTGAGGTTGTGCAGGGCGCACTGAAGAGCGGTGGCGACGTTCGTCTCGCCGGTTTCGGTAGCTTCACCGTTTCTCACCGTGCAGCGTCCAAGGGTCGTAACCCGTCGACCGGCGCTGAAGTCGACATTCCGGCTCGCAACGTGCCGAAGTTCACGCCCGGCAAGGGCCTGAAGGAATCCGTTAACAGCTGATTTCGCTTTGCCGGCCGGATCATGGCGATCCATGCTGGCGGCGCTTGTAAAGAGGGTCCGGTTTTTGCCGGACCCTTTTTCGTTTACCAGCGCTGATGCACGTGCGGTGCGACGAGCCTGTCGTAGACGTCGCGCGTGGCCGCCATGACGTCGGCCGATAGCGGCGCCAGATCGGCTGCGGCGGCATTTGCCTTCGCCTGCTCGCCGTTTCTAGCGCCCGGAATGACCACCGTCACGGCGTCGCTCATGAGGATCCAGCGCAGCGCGAAGGCCGCCATGGTCGTTCCCTCCGGCACCAGCTTGCGGACCTCCTCGACAGCCTGCAGCCCGACTTCGAACGGCACGCCGGCAAAGGTCTCGCCGACATCGAAGGCCTCGCCGTTGCGGTTGAACTTGCGGTGGTCGTCGTCAGCGAATGCGGTGGCGGAGTTGATCTTGCCGGAGAGCAGGCCGCTTGCCAGCGGCACGCGGGCGATGACGGCAACATTCTTGCGTCGTGCCTCTGCGAAAAACAGGTCGGACGGCCGCTGGCGGAAAATATTGTAGATGATCTGGATGCTGACGACGCCCGGGAATTCGATCGCCTTCAGGGCTTCTTCGACCTTTTCGACGCTGACGCCATATCCCTTGATCTTGCCCGCCGTCTGCATGGCGCCGAGGGCCTCGAAGACCTCAGGCCGATATAGGACTTCCGTCGGCGGGCAATGCAGTTGCACCAGATCGAGGCTGTCGACGCCAAGGTTGTTCAAGCTCCGGTCGACAAAGGCCTCGATGTTGGCCTTGGTGTAGCCGTCCGCAACATGCGGATCGAGCCGCCGGCCGGCCTTGGTAGCGACCATCGGCCGCTCGCCGCTACGCGTCTTCAGCACTTCGGCGATGATTTTTTCCGAGCGGCCGTCGCCATAGACGTCAGCAGTATCGATGAAGGTCATGCCGGCATCGAGCGCTGCGTTCAATGCGGCCCGCCCATCGGCCTCGCTGACGTCGCCCCAGGCGCCGCCGATCTGCCAGGCGCCGAAACCGACGTCGCTGACGATGAATGGTGTGCGGCCGAATGCGTGATATCTCATGGTATTCCTCCTCCAGTGGGGTGGGTGTCGGCGTAGCAGGCGGCTCGGTTTGCAGCAAGCGCACCTCGTGTACGACCGGGACGCAGATAGAGGCGGGCTGCAGCGCGGCAACCAACGTCGTGGTCGGCGCCGGTAAATTCGTCTCCTCGCTGGAAATCCCGAGGCCGCCCCGGTAAGCTCCATCTCGACTCGAAGTCATGAGGATCCGCCATGCCGACGCCCATTCGCCTCTCCAACGAATTCCTCACAGTCGACATTTCGTCTCTCGGCGCTGAAATGCAGGCGCTGACATCAGCCGATGGGCGTTCCTATCTCTGGAATGGCGATGCCGCGTTCTGGACCGGCCGCTCGCCGATCCTGTTTCCGATCGTCGGCAGGGCTCCTGACGACCAGCTGACGATCGATGGCAAGACCTATCCCATGGGGCAGCACGGCTTTGCCCGGCGCAGCGAGTTTGTCCTCGCAGCATCGACCGCGACCATGAGCCGGCACGAACTTGCAGCCTCGGCAGAAACGCGAGCGGTCTACCCCTTTGAATTCCGGCTCGCCGTCGAGCATCGGATCGCGGGGCGGGCGGTGACGGTTGCTGCCGAAGTCAGCAATCTCGGCAACACGCCGATGCCGTTCGGCCTCGGCTTCCACTCGGCCTTCGTCTGGCCGCTGCCGGGATGCGAAGGAAAGCCACACGGTGTCACCCTCGATAACGGCGCCGAACCGCCGCTGGTGAGGCTCCAGGGCGGTCTCGTGAAGCCCGGCACCCTTCCATCGCCGTTCAAGGCCGGCCACCTGCAGCTCGAACATGCAATGTTCGATGCGGATGCGATGATCTTTCCGGAGGGCGCAGGGCAGGGGCTCACCTATGGCGCGGAAGGCGGGCCACATCTTCGTTTCGCGTTCGAAAATCTCCCGAACCTCGCGCTGTGGTCCAAACCCGGTGCCCCGTTTCTGTGCGTCGAACCCTGGCATGGCACGGCAGCGAAGATCGATGGCTCGAAGGAACTGGCCGACAGGCCATACTCCGAGATCCTCGCTCCTGCGGCAACCGCACGCTTTTCGTTCACGGTCGAAATCCCGGCATAGGCAGCGTGCTGGCGGCAAGCCGTTAATGCTGGATAACCCCGGGACGAGCGACCCGTCGCCATAGCATTCGCTGCCGAAGACGCTTAAAAAAGGCGCTCGACGCCTTTGCTGTCTGGAGCGCATGTCCGCATTCACCTTCATCCACGCCGCCGACCTCCATCTTGGCAGTCCCTTCCAGGGGCTGGCACTGAAGGATGCCGACATTGCAGCTGTGTTCGTCGATGCCAGCCGTAAGGCCTTCTCGACGCTGGTCGATCGTGCGGTCGAGCGCAGGGTGGATTTCTTCGTCATCGCCGGTGACGTCTATGACGGCGACTGGAAGGACAACAAGATCGGGTTGTTCTTCAACCGCGAGATGGCGCGGCTGGAGCGGGCTGGAATCCCCGTCTATCTGCTGAAAGGCAACCACGACGCCGAAAGCGTCATCACCCGGACGATCACGCTGCCCGACAACGTCCACCAGTTCCCGACCGGAAAACCCGGCACTTTCAAGCTGGAGGCCTTGAAAGTCGCGCTGCACGGGCAGGGCTTCGCCGACCGCTCGGCAACCGACAACCTGGCGCTCGGTTATCCGGCCGCGGTCCCCGGCTGGTTCAACATCGGCGTGCTGCACACCTCGCTGACCGGCCGCGAGCCGCATGCCAACTATGCCCCTTGTTCGCTCGACGACCTGCGCTCGCGCGGCTACGACTACTGGGCGCTCGGCCATGTTCACGAATATGAGTTGCTGGCTGAAAACCCGGCGATCATGTTTCCCGGCAACCTGCAGGGGCGAAGCATCCGCGAATGCGGCCCAAAGGGCGCGCTGCTGGTGAGTGTCGAGGATGGTATCGCCACCCACACCCGGATCATCGTCGATGAGGCGCGCTTCGGCGAACTCGCCGTCCTCGTCGATGTCGATGACGATCAACCGGCGATCCTGCGTCGTATCCAGCAGGCAGTCGAGCCGCTGGTCGAGGCTATGGAGGAACGCATCCTGGCCCTGCGCATCCGGCTTTCTGGCGAAAGCCACGTCCGCAAGGCGATCATTGCCCGCCGCCAGGATTTTCACGACGAAGTACAGGCAGCCTGCCATCGTGCGCACGCCGACATCTGGTTGGAGAAGCTTGAGATCAGGCTTGAGGATCCGGCAGGTCGCGCTGTCACCGCCAGCGCGACTGCCGGGCTGGACCTGGACGCCTTGATCCCGCCGGCGTCAGACTTGCCGCCGGCCGTGATCTCGGAGGCTGAGGCCCGTCTATCGGAAATCGTCGCCAAGCTGCCGGGCGGTCTCGGCGCCCAGGAACAGCCGCTGGACGTCGATCTGCAATCGCTGCTGGCCGAAGCCCGCGACCTGCTGGTTGCCCGGTCCGGAGGGGCGGTCTAGCCGATGCGTTTCAAGAGCCTGGAAATCCTGCGCTACGGTGCACTCACAGACCGCACCCTGACATTCCGGCCGGACGCGCGGCTGCACATCATCTACGGGCCCAACGAGGCCGGAAAGTCGTCGGCTCTGGCTGCGATTTCCGATCTGATGTTCGGTTTCCCGACGGCTGCCGAATACAGTTTCCTGCACGAGGCCAACACATTGCGGGTCGGCGCCGAAATTGTCAGCCAAGGTGGCCAGAGCCTTGCCTTCCGCCGCCGTCGTGGCCGCAAGAACACGCTGCTGTCGGCAGACGCCGCGGAAACCGCGTTGCCGGAGGATGCGCTTGCAGCCTTTATCGGGAGTCTCAACCGTGATGTTTTCGAGCGTGCCTTCGGGCTGAATTCCGATCGTCTGCGCCGTGGTGCTGCCGCGATGCTGAAAGGTGGCGGCGAGATCGGCAGCCTGCTGTTTTCGGCGGCCTCCGGTCTGCTCGGCCTGACGCAGCTGAAGCAGTCGCTGGAGAATGAGGCCGATCTCATCTTCGGGCCGCGAAAATCCAAGGATCGATCGTTCTACCAAGTGCTCGAGCGCCATGACGAGGCCAAGCGCGCCGAGCGGGACAGCGAGCTGAAATCCGGCGACTGGAAACGGCTTTTGGCCGATGCTGCCGATATCGAGGCACAGCTGGCCGCGCTTCAGGCGGAGCGACAGGAGACCAGGCACACCCTGGACCGCCTGACGATGCTGAAAACGCTGGAGCCGGTGCTGGCAGAAATCGATGCGGAGCAGGATCGGCTAGCCGAGTTCGTCGACCTTGCCCCGCTGCCGCAGGCTTTTGCAACGGAGCTGGCGCAAGCACTGGCGCGTCGTCAGGCGGTAGAGGCTGCGATCCGCGTTGCCGATGCCGAGATGGACCGCATTGCCGACGACATCAGCGCCACCCCTGTAGATGAGGCGATACGGGCAGCGGCGCCGGCGATCATGGCCCGCTACGCCGAGACAGCCGATTATCGTTCCAAGACCAAGGACATGCAGCGCGTGTCGGGCGAGATCGATGAATTCGACGCCCGTCTGGTGCAGTTCGCCCGCAGGCTTGGCCTTAGCGATGTGGCCGAGGTCGAGCGCGTTCAGCCCAGCGACGCGGAACTCGCGCGCATCCGCAGGCTCACAAGCGCGGGCATCGCCCTCCATCGCGATCATTCGGATGTCGGCCAGAGACTGGCCGAGGCGCGTGACCAGTTGCGGCGCCTTGAGGAGACGGCGGCGAGCGGCAGGCTCATCGACCCCAAGCCCTATCAGGAGCAGATGACCGTTCTGCAGCCCGATCTGTCTGAACTGTCGCGTCTGGATGCCGTTGCCGTTCAGGTGGAGCGTCTGGAGAGAGACCTCGAGGCGGCCACCGCCCGAATGTCGCCTGCGATAGACGACCTCGAGCGTCTGCTGTCCGTTCCCCTGCCGGACATCGCCGCACTTGCCAAGCAGGGCGACACGCTGGCAGAGGCCGAGGCCGATAGCCGGGACGCTGCCAACCGACTGGCGGCGCTGGAGAACGAAGCCAGCCAGATCGTCGCAAAGATCGCCGGTATGCAGCACGAGGGCTCGATCGTCACCCGCGAAGAGATCGCCGAAGCGCGCACCCTGAGAGACGGGGTTTGGCAATCCTTCGCTGCCGCACCGAAATCTACCAAGGACAATGCAGAAGTCGTGTCGCAAGCCATCCGCGAAGCCGACAGGTTGGCCGACCTGGCGCTGGCCAACGCCGACCGCGTCTCGCGCCACACGCAGCTACGTCTGCGGCAGGCCGAACTCGAGCCGCAACTGGAGGCCGCACGGTCCGAGAGCTTCACAAAAGACAAGGCGCTCGAGGCTGCGCGTAAAACGTACCGGCAGCTGTTCGAGCCGGCCGGTGTCAAACCGTTGTCGCCGGACCGCATGATCGACTGGCGCCGCGCCGTCGACGCTCTCTCCAGGCAGCGTGAAACCCTCAACGACATCAGGGATGAACTGGCTGAACTGAAACGCAAGGAAGCGCGGCTCGGACCGGTGCTTGCAGACCTCGCCGATGCGACCGGATATAGCGCCACCGCCTCCCTTGCGCCATCGGCGCTGGCTCGTGGCCTGTCGCGACACATCGAGACGATAGCCGAGCGCTGGACCGATAGCCGGTCGCTCGAGGGCAAGCGCGCTGCGGCGCGGGAAAACATCGCCGGTCTCGAACAGCGCCAGTCGGATATCAACGTCTCCATCGCCAAATTCGAGGCAGCCTTTGCCAACGCCGCGCTGGCGATAGGGCTACCGGAAGGCACCACCGTCGATATGGCGGAGGCGGCGATCGAGATATGGAAGTCGTTGCCGGAAACGCTGACGGAGCGGGAAAACCGCCGCCGCCGCGTCCGTGGCATGCAGCGCGATACGACAGCCTTCGAGCACGCCGTACGGGATCTCGTGAACGCCATCGCGCCGGACCTGAAGCCGCTGGCGCCCGATGCCGCCGCAGAAGCGCTGCACGAGCGGGCCGTGTCGGCCAATGCCGGCGACCAGCGCCGCGCGGCTCTGGAAAAGGCCCGCCAGCAGGCCGGGTTACGGCTGGCACGATGCCGGTCGGATCTGGAGGAGGTCGAGGCCGAACTCGCCGCACTTTCAATACAGGTGCCGGCTGAGCATGACCTCGATGCGCTTCTGGCGCGGCTTGAGGAGCGCCGCCGCCTGCAAAGCCGGCTCGCTGAAAGCCGGGCGCGATTTGCACTGCAGGCAAACGGACAGGATGAGGCACATGTCCGGGCCGGCCTATCGGGTTTCGACCGGGTCGTGGCGGAGCTCGAAATCGAGCAACTCGCAGCCCGGGACCAGACTCAGCTCAGCCGGTTTGCCGACCTGAACGTGCGGCTCGCGGAAAACCAGCGGCAACGCCAGCTGCTCGAGAACGGTGCGGGCGCGGAACTGGCGGTCTTCCAGAAATACGCGGCGGAAGCGGAGGCCAAGGCGCTCGCCCGCGAGTGGCTCGTCCTCAAGCTGGCATCGAGCCTGCTGGCGTCATCCATGGAAACCTACCGAGAGCGGCAGGCAGATCCTGTGATGCGCCGGGCAGGGGAGTTGTTCTCTGTGCTGACAGGTGGCCGTTTTTCGCGCCTGGTGCAGCTGTATGACGACAGGGACGAGCTGCAGCTACAGGCGGAGCGGACGGGTGGCGAGAAAGTGCCGCTCGACGGCCTCAGCGAAGGCACCGGCGACCAGCTGTACCTGGCTCTGCGGCTTGCCTTCCTCGAGGACTATTCAGCGCGCAACGAGCCAGCGCCGCTGATTGTCGACGACATTTTCCAGACGTTCGACGATGATCGCACCGCATCGGGCCTCAAAGCTCTCTGCGGTACGGCTGATCGGTTCCAGACGATTCTCTTCACCCATGAAATGAGTGTCGTCGATATCGCCACCCGCGAGATCGGCAAGGAGCTCGATCTCATCAGGCTTTAGGCTCAGGGGCGCGTGAAGACCACATGCGTGCGCGCAACGGGGAAGCCATATTTCGTTACCCAGGCGTTGTTGATCATGCTGCCATCCGGTTGGACGACCATCGAATCATGGAACCGGACGATGTTGGGTTTGCCCTTCGGTTCGAGGTTGACCAGGTACGTGAATCTCGCGGTCTGGCCGGTAATCTTCACCTCGGTGTCGCCGACCACATCCTCTCGCGTACCGCGATAAGTGTTGGGTCCGGTGCGCGTGAAGCGCCAGGTCTTGCGGTCGGTCTCGCCGTCCGCATAGCGAAAGTCCTCGCGCAGGGAAAAATGCTTGCCCGACGATGTGCCCGTAAGCTTGACCTTGAAATCGCGGCTGACGCCGTTGATTGCGCCAAAATGCCCGGTCGCCACGGTGTGCCCCGCAAAGTACTGTTCAAGCCGCAGATCGGCGGCGGATGCTCCGGCCACGCCCACCAGCTGCAGCAGGGCGGCGGCGATAAGGGTTCGTCCAAAACGCATCTATTCTCTCCCGTGATTGCCGGCGTCACCCGTTGGCACGCCGTTGCAAGACATACGCCGGCATCCCGGGCATGGATCATAGCAAGGGCTCCGCACACGAGGTGCCGCGAGCCTGCGGGGAGGGCTGTATTCGAACCAACCAATGCGGCGAGCACGAATCGGCTCCGGATTTCGGCCGAGGGCAAAGGCAACGCTGCTTCGGGCTCGATGGTTTTGGCTGCAAACGGCGGCTCCAACGTGCTTTGCGGGAAGCCCCGGATGGTCATCCAAAACAAATCACCGGCGGTCATGGAATTGTCTTCAAAGCTGCTTGACACCAAAAGGCGAACCTCGTAGTTAGCCGCTCATCGAACGGCGAGCCGCTCGGTTGGATACGCAAGTGTCCGGAATGCTTGAAATGAATTGCGGGTGTAGCTCAGTTGGTTAGAGTGCCGGCCTGTCACGCCGGAGGTCGCGGGTTCGAGCCCCGTCACTCGCGCCATTTCAAGTTAAGCAGATCTTCTGAAGATCGCCTTTCCGGTTGTTTGGGGCCACGGCTTTAGGGCCACATAATATGCGCGGGTGTAGCTCAGTTGGTTAGAGTGCCGGCCTGTCACGCCGGAGGTCGCGGGTTCGAGCCCCGTCACTCGCGCCATTAGCCAACGCTGATGACCCCTCCCAGAAAACCTTCGAAAGTGCGGCATAGTGGCATCGAAGCCGTGCGGTTTCTCCTGCTACGTGATCCGATGTCTGGTCACTCAAGACATTGCGGCTTCCGATAAGTCTTTATTTTCAATCATAATTCAGTACCTTGCCGACCTGTGCTGCCCTGTCGGTTTCTCTGTCTGCGCGCATAGGTATTAAGCTTTGCAGCCGACGTGTCCTGATGCGCGTCCAAATCCCCCGTCAAAGCTCTTGCACCGGCGCGTCGCCTGCGCTAACCACGGCGTGTTGCAATGCTCTTTCGCTTGCTGGGCAATCGCCCCGAGGTGCCGCCCCGGCGCTTCCCCCCGCAGGCAGGGATGGACACCATGACTGGACTTCTGAGCGCCTATATTCCGATCGCAATCTTCATCGGAATTGCCCTGATCATCGGCCTTGCGCTGCTGGTCACGCCTTTCGCCGTCGCCTTCAAGGCACCGGATCCGGAAAAGCTTTCGGCTTTCGAATGCGGCTTCAACGCCTTCGACGATGCCCGCATGAAATTCGACATCCGCTTCTACCTGGTATCGATTCTCTTCATCATCTTCGATCTGGAAGTTGCCTTCCTGTTTCCGTGGGCAGTGTCGTTCTCATCGATCGGCTGGTTTGGGCTGTGGTCCATGATGGTATTTCTCGGCGTGCTGACCATCGGATTCGTCTATGAATGGAAAAAGGGAGCCTTGGAATGGGAGTAGGCAATAGCAACGCGACGCTGATCGCGCCGCAGCCGAAGGGCCTTGTCGATCCGTCGACCGGCCGTCCCATCGGCAGCAACGATCCGTTTTTCGGCGAAGTGAACAACGAGCTGGCCGACAAGGGCTTCTTGACGACAACCACCGACAACCTCATCACTTGGGCTCGTACCGGCTCGCTGATGTGGATGCAGTTCGGGCTCGCCTGTTGCGCCGTGGAAGGCCTGATGCAGGTCTCCGGTCCGCGTTACGACATGGAGCGCTTCGGTGTTGCACCGCGCGCCTCTCCGCGCCAGTCCGACGTGATGATCGTGGCGGGCACTCTCACCAACAAGATGGCCCCGGCGCTCCGCAAGGTCTACGACCAGATGCCCGAGCCGCGCTATGTGATCTCGATGGGATCCTGCGCCAATGGTGGCGGCTACTACCACTATTCCTACTCGGTCGTGCGCGGCTGCGACCGCGTCGTGCCTGTCGATATCTACGTCCCGGGCTGTCCTCCTACGGCAGAAGCGCTTCTCTACGGCGTGCTCCTGCTGCAGAAAAAGATCCGCCGCACCGGCACGATCGAACGCTAGATCGAGGGACAAAGTATCATGACTGAAGCCCTGAGCGAACTTGCTGCCTACATCGGCGAAGCGCGCGGCACGCTGGTTTCCTCGTCGGAGATCAAGTTTGGCGAACTGACGCTCACAACGGATGTTGATAACATCGTCGCGCTCCTGACATTCCTGCGTGACGATCCGAAATGTGCGTTCATCGCGCTCACCGATATCTGCGGCGTAGACTGGCCACAGAGGCCGGAGCGTTTCGACGTGGTTTATCACCTTATGTCGCCGACGAAGAACCTACGCATCCGCATCAAGCTCGTTACGACGGAAGACCGTGCCGTTCCGTCCGCCGGCGGTGTATTTCGCGGTGCAGACTGGTTCGAGCGCGAGGCATGGGACCTGTTTGGGATCACATTCTCCGGCCACACGGACCTTCGCCGTATCCTTACCGACTACGGTTTCGAGGGTCATCCGCTGCGCAAGGATTTTCCGACAACGGGCTTAGTCGAAGTACGCTACGATGATCTGGCCAAGCGGGTCGTCTACGAGTCGGTCGAACTGAAACAGGAATTCCGCAATTTCGACTTCCTCAGCCCCTGGGAAGGCACAGACTACGTCCTGCCGCCCGTGGTGCTGCCGGGTGACGAGAAGGCGAAGCAGTAGGCGGCAGATTAGGCTATGGGGAATAGGCAGTAGGCAATAGTAGGGGAGACTGCGACGGCGATTAACTCTTATCAGGATCTGATAGTGTGGAAGCGCTCGATGGATATTGCAGTTGACTGCTACAGCCTGACCAAGACTTTTCCCAAAGACGAAATCTACGGCCTCGTTTCGCAGATAAGACGTTCCGCGGCCTCTGTTGCGGCGAATATTGCCGAAGGTTACGGACGAGAAACGACGGGCGCGTACCTTCATCATCTGAAGATCGCGCAGGGTTCGCTGAAGGAATTGGAAACGCATCTTATCTTGTGTTCACGCGTGGGATTGATTGAAGCGCATCAACTTGAAACGGCGCTTTCCACAAGTGAAGAAATCGGAAAAATGCTTCGCTCTCTCGTGCGGCGCCTGCAGGAGGTACGGAGCAAATGAAGGCTAAGACTGAACCGACTGCCTATTGCCTAATGGCTAATGCCTGCAGGAGCGGAGCGACGAGCAATGACTGAACACAACGTCCGTAATTTCACGATCAACTTCGGTCCGGAGCATCCGTCTGCGCATGGCGTGCTGCGTCTGGTGCTGGAGCTGGATGGGGAGATTGTCGAGCGCGTCGATCCGCACATCGGCCTGCTGCATCGTGGCACCGAGAAATTGATCGAGACCAAGACCTATCTGCAGGCTGTGCCCTATTTCGATCGGCTGGACTACGTTGCGCCGATGAACCAGGAGCACGCCTTTGCGCTCGGCGTCGAGAAGCTGCTTGGCCTCGAGATCCCTATTCGTGGCCAGTTGATTCGCGTGCTCTATTCGGAAATCGGCCGCATCCTGTCGCACATCATGAACGTCACGACCCAGGCGATGGACGTGGGCGCCATGACGCCGCCGGTCTGGGGCTTCGAAGAGCGCGAAAAGCTGATGATCTTCTACGAGCGCGCTTGCGGCGCTCGGTTACACGCAGCCTATTTCCGTCCGGGCGGCGTCCATCAGGACATTCCACCGGAGCTCGTCGAAGACATCGGCAAGTGGTGCGATCCCTTCCTGAAGATCCTCGATGACATCGAAGGCCTGCTCACCGGCAACCGAATTTTCAAGCAGCGCAACGTCGATATCGGCGTCGTGAAGCTGGAAGACGCATGGAACATGGGCTTTTCCGGCGTCATGATCCGTGGCTCCGGTGCCAAGTGGGACCTGCGTCGCTCGCAGCCGTACGAATGCTATTCCGATCTCGAATTCGACATCGCCATCGGCAAGAACGGCGACTGTTTCGACCGCTACCTGATCCGCATGGAAGAGATGCGCCAGTCGGTGCGGATCATGAAGCAGTGCGTCGACCGTCTTCTCGGTGTTGCAAAGACCGGGCCCGTGTCGTCGCTGGACGGCAAGGTCGTGCCGCCGAAGCGCGGCGATATGAAGCGTTCGATGGAAGGCCTCATCCACCATTTCAAGCTCTACACAGAGGGCTACCACGTGCCGGCCGGCGAAGTTTATGCGGCCGTCGAAGCACCGAAGGGCGAGTTCGGCGTCTACCTGGTGGCCGATGGATCGAACAAGCCATACCGCTGCAAGATCCGTGCGCCTGGCTTCGTTCACTTGCAGGCAATGGATTTCCTCTGCCGTGGGCACCAGCTGGCCGACGTCACCGCAGTTCTCGGCTCGCTCGACATCGTCTTCGGCGAGGTCGATCGCTGATGCAGCGTCTTCCCCTCGTCATTGCCGCTTTGATGTTTGCGTCGGTTGCCTCTGCGCAGCAGACGACGACCAAGCTTGGCTCGATGGGGCAGGTGGTGGGCAAGCCGATTACCGGCGACAGCACCGGGTCGGGTGCAGCCTCTGGCGAGCAGACCATGGCAGAGCTTCTGAACAAGGGTTATGATATCAAGGCCGCCGTGCCGAATGGCGGCAAGTTCATCGTATTTATGCAGAAAGACCAGTCGGCCTATGCCTGCGAGTTCCAGTCCCTGACGGGCGCGCGGTGTGGTTCCATAAACTGAGATAAGGCGTGAAAGTATGTCCGTTCGTCGACTAGCAGAAAATCAGTTCCAGCCTGCCGGCTTCGCGTTCAGCGACGAGAATTCCGCATGGGTGGACCGGACTATCCAGAAATATCCGGAAGGTCGCCAGCAATCGGCGGTGATCCCGGTGTTGATGCGCGCGCAGGATCAGGAAGGCTGGGTGTCCAAGGCTGCGATCGAAAAGGTCGCAGATATCCTCGGCATGGCCTATATCCGCGTCCTGGAAATCGCCACCTTCTACACCCAGTTCCAGCTGCAACCGGTCGGCACCCGCGCCCATGTGCAGGTATGCGGCACGACCCCTTGCATGCTGCGCGGCTCGCAGAAGCTGATGGATGTCTGCAAGAGCAAGATCCACGAGCACACCTTCGCCCGCAATGCCGAGGGCACGTTGTCCTGGGAAGAGGTCGAATGTCTCGGGGCCTGCGTCAATGCACCGATGGTGATGATCGGGCGCGATACCTACGAAGACCTGACACCGGAACGGCTTGGCGAGATCATCGATACTTTCGAGGCCGGCAAGGGCGCCGAGATCAAGCCGGGTCCGCAGATCGACCGCTGGTTCTCGTCCCCGGAAGGTGGCCCGACGGCTCTTCTCGGCGAATACCAGCCCTACACCAAGGCAGAGGACAAGCCGCCGGAGCCTGCTGCCCCTGCCGCTGAAGGCGCGACAACGCCGCCGTCTGAGGCAGCCAAGCCGAAAAGCACGGATGCCGAGACCAACGCTGCGCTGAAGAGCCCGGCCGATGGCAAGTCGGCAGCGCCAGCGGGTACTCCGAACGCACAGCCGGCAAAAGCGGACAACACTGCGTCCGGTCCGGCCAAGGCCGGCGCGACAGAGCCGGCTGAAGCGCCTGCAGCGCCGACGCCCAAGAAGCCGCAGTGATGATGACAGGAATGGCCAACGTCACGAATGATCGTCTCCAGATGAGCATGAAGCCTTTTCTGGCCGACATGGTTTTCGGAAACGCCGAAGCGGATGAATGCGTCGCGTCGATCCGTGGTCGGCTTCCAGTCCATACGCTAAACGCAAACGCTGCTCGCGGCGACGTTGCCAATCTGTATAGATCTGTTGGACGTATGAACATGCGACTGTCACGCATCGAAACACGTCTCGAAATAATCGACGAACCGGCGGAATAAGCACATGCTGAACGATCAGGATCGCATCTTCACAAACATCTACGGCCTTCGCGACAAGTCGCTGAAGGGCGCCATGAGCCGTGGCCACTGGGACGGCACCAAACAGATCCTCGAAAAGGGTCGCGACTGGATCATCAACGAGATGAAAGCCTCTGGCCTGCGCGGTCGTGGCGGCGCCGGCTTCCCGACCGGGCTTAAATGGTCGTTCATGCCGAAGGAAAACGACGGCCGCCCGCACTACCTCGTCGTCAACGCCGACGAATCGGAGCCGGGCACCTGCAAGGACCGCGACATCCTGCGCCACGATCCGCACACGCTGATCGAGGGCTGCGTCATCGCGTCCTTCGCCATGGGCGCCAACCACGCCTACATCTACGTTCGCGGCGAATACATCCGCGAGCGCGAGGCGCTTCAGGCGGCGATCGACGAATGCTATGATGCCGGCCTGCTCGGCAAGAACAACAAGCTCGGCTACGACATCGACATCATCGTCCATCACGGTGCCGGCGCCTACATCTGCGGCGAGGAAACCGCGCTGCTCGAAAGCCTCGAGGGCAAGAAGGGCCAGCCGCGCCTGAAGCCGCCGTTCCCGGCCAATATGGGCCTTTACGGCTGCCCGACGACGGTCAACAACGTCGAGTCGATCGCCGTTGCGCCGACCATCTTGCGCCGTGGCGCTGCATGGTTCTCCGGCATAGGCCGCCCGAACAACGTCGGCACCAAGCTGTTCATGCTGTCCGGTCACGTCAATAAGCCGGTCACCGTCGAAGAAAGCATGGGGATCACCTTCCGCGAGCTCGTAGAAAAGCATGCCGGTGGCATCCGCGGCGGCTGGGACAATCTGCTGGCGGTCATTCCCGGCGGCGCATCCTGCCCGATCGTTCCTGCCAAGGACATGATCGACGGCATCATGGATTTCGACGGCATGCGGGCGGCGGGTTCGTCCTTCGGTACCGGCGCCTCCATCGTCATGGACAAGTCCACCGACGTCATCAGGGCGATTGCCCGCATCTCGGCCTTCTTCAAGCACGAGAGCTGCGGCCAGTGCACGCCGTGCCGCGAAGGTACCGGCTGGATGTGGCGGGTGCTCGAGCGCATGGCGAAGGGCAATGCCCAGAAGCGCGAGATCGACATGCTTCTGCAGGTCACCAAGCAGATCGAAGGCCACACGATCTGCGCACTTGGCGACGCGGCATCATGGCCCGTGCAGGGCCTGATCCGGCATTTTCGTCCCGAGATCGAAAAGCGTATCGACCAATACAGTGCCAACGCGCTGGACCACGGCGCCGTACTCGAGGCGGCGGAATAGGAATAACGGCAATGGCGACGCACGAAGAGGCGCCGCTCTCCGACTGTGGCGGGGCAGCGAAAGCGGTGACCCGACGAGATGGCGACAGATACGCGGTTGACCCGGGCAACTGTCGGTAGAATGAAGGAAGCAGCCGTGTTGCGGATCGTCTCCGTTGATTCGGGTGCTTGGGGGGCAGGGGGCGACCAGGTGGTGGTCTCTGTAGGCGGAATGCTAGGCAATTGCATCGCGCGCGGCTTCTCGGCCGTTTGACGGCGAGGCTGTTGCGGTCATGAATTTGTTGCAGCCGGGTCCGGCGGCAAATGCGAAACAGGACTGAGTGGACGATGGCAAAACTGAAGATTGACGGCAAAGAGATCGAAGTCCCGGATCACTACACGCTCATCCAGGCGTGCGAGGAAGCCGGCGCCGAAGTTCCGCGCTTCTGTTTCCATGAACGCCTGTCGGTTGCCGGCAACTGCCGCATGTGCCTGATCGAGGTCAAGGGCGGACCGCCGAAGCCGCAGGCTTCCTGCGCCATGGGCGTGCGCGATATCAGAGGCGGCCCGAACGGCGAGCTGCCGGAAATCTTCACCAACACGCCTATGGTCAAGAAGGCCCGCGAGGGCGTGATGGAATTCCTGCTCATCAACCATCCGCTAGATTGCCCGATCTGCGACCAGGGTGGCGAATGCGACCTGCAGGACCAGGCGATGGCCTTCGGCATAGACTCGTCGCGCTACCGCGAAGACAAGCGTGCCGTCGAGGACAAGTACATCGGCCCGCTGGTCAAGACCGTGATGAACCGTTGCATCCACTGCACGCGCTGTGTCCGCTTCACCACCGAAGTCGGCGGCATCTCCGAGCTCGGCCTGATCGGCCGTGGCGAGGATGCAGAAATCACCACCTATCTCGAGCAGGCAATGACCTCCGAGCTGCAGGGCAATGTCGTGGACCTCTGCCCGGTCGGCGCGCTGACATCAAAGCCATTCGCCTTCACGGCCCGTCCTTGGGAACTCAACAAGACCGAATCGATCGACGTCATGGACGCGCTCGGTTCCGCCATCCGCGTCGATACCCGTGGTCGCGAAGTGATGCGCATCCTGCCGCGCACCAACGATGCTATCAACGAGGAATGGATCTCTGACAAGAGCCGGTACATCTGGGACGGCCTGAAGACGCAGCGTCTCGACAAGCCCTATGTCCGTCGCGACGGTCGCCTGCAGGTCGCTACCTGGGCAGAAGCCTTTGCCGCGATCAAGTCGGCAGTCGCCTCCACGTCGGGCGACAAGATCGGCGCAATCGCCGGCGATCTCGCCTCGGTCGAGGAAATGTACGCCCTTTCCGAACTCATGAAGGCGCTCGGGTCTGAAAACCTCGACTGTCGCCAGGATGGGGCGGCATTCGATCCGTCGCTCGGTCGCGCAAGCTATGTCTTCAATCCGACCATCGAGGGCATCGAGGCGGCAGACGCGCTGCTCATCGTCGGCGCCAATCCGCGGTACGAGGCCGCTGTCCTAAACGCGCGTATCCGCAAGCGCTGGCGTCGTGGCAAGTTCCCGATCGGCGTGATCGGTGAAGGCGGCGAGATGCGTTACAAGTACGATTATCTCGGTGCAGGTCCGGATACGCTGCTGGATGTCGTCAACGGCGGCCACGCTTTTGCAGAGATCCTGAAGAATGCCGAACGCCCGATGATCATCGTCGGATCCGGCGCGTTCATCCGTGAAGATGCGGCTGACATCGTTGCCAACGTCGCTAAGCTTGCCGTCGGAGTTGGTGCAGTCACCGAGGGCTGGAACGGGCTTGCCGTTCTGCACACGGTTGCCTCCCGCGTCGGTGGCCTCGATCTCGGCTTTGTGCCGGGTGAGAAGGGCGTCAACGCGGCCGCCATGCTGACGGCGATGGATGTTCTGTTCCTGCTCGGCGCCGACGAGATGGATTTCTCCGGCAAGACCGCAAAGTTCACGGTCTACATCGGGTCGCATGGCGACCAGGGTGCCCACACCGCCGACGTCATCCTGCCCGGCGCGACCTATACCGAGAAGTCGGGTATCTGGGTCAATACCGAGGGCCGTGTCCAGATGGGCAACCGCGCCGGCTTCGCACCGGGCGATGCGCGCGAGGATTGGGCGATCCTCCGGGCTCTCTCCGACGTCCTCGGAAAGAAGCTGCCATTTGATTCGCTGAGCCAGCTGCGGTCGAAACTCTACGCTGCATTCCCGCATTTCGCTGAGATCGACGAGATCGCCGTGGCTGACAGTGCCAGAATTGTCGCTTTGTCGAAGAAAGCCGGGAAGATGGGCAAATCCGCGTTTGCGTCGCCGATCAAAGACTTCTATTTGACGAACCCGATAGCGCGCGCCTCCGCTGTTATGGCGGAGTGCTCGGCATTGGCCCGCAACAACTTCCAGGCTGCGGCAGAGTAAGGGTAGGGGACGATGGATTCATTCTTCATGGCCTACGTCTGGCCGACGATCATCATGGTTGGACAGTCGCTCCTGCTGCTCGTCTGCCTGCTGATCTTCATCGCCTTCATCCTGCTTGCCGACCGCAAGATCTGGGCCGCAGTGCAACTGCGTCGCGGCCCGAACGTCGTAGGTCCTTTCGGCCTCTTCCAGTCGTTTGCCGACCTTTTGAAGTTCATGTTCAAGGAGCCGCTAATCCCGGCGGGCGCCAACAAGGGCGTCTTCCTGCTGGCGCCTCTGGTTTCGGTGACGCTGGCGCTGATGACCTGGGCGGTCATTCCGTTGGCCAACGGCTGGGTCATCGCCAACATCAATGTCGGCATCCTCTACATCCTGGCGATCTCGTCTCTCGAGGTCTACGCCATCATCATGGCCGGCTGGGGATCGAACTCGAAATATCCGTTCCTCGGCGCGCTGCGTTCTGCGGCACAGATGGTCTCCTACGAAGTCTCGATCGGCCTCGTGATCGTTACCGTGCTGCTCTGCGTTGGCTCTCTCAATCTCTCCGACATCGTGCTGTCTCAGAAGATCGGCCTTGGCACCAAGATCGGCTTGCCCTCGTCCTTCCTCGACTGGCATTGGCTGTCGCTGTTCCCGATGTTCATCATCTTCTTCATCTCGGCGCTGGCCGAGACGAACCGTCCTCCCTTCGATCTTCCTGAAGCGGAGTCCGAGCTGGTGGCCGGCTACATGGTCGAGTACGGCTCGTCGATGTACATGATGTTCATGCTTGGCGAATATTGCGCCATCGTCATGATGTGCTCGCTGACGACGATCCTGTTCCTCGGCGGCTGGTTGCCTCCGTTGGATGTCTGGTTCCTGAACTGGGTTCCCGGCGTCATCTGGTTCCTGATCAAGTCGTGCCTGGTGTTCTTCATGTTCGCCATGGTCAAGGCCTTCGTTCCGCGCTACCGCTACGACCAGCTCATGCGCCTCGGCTGGAAGGTATTCCTGCCGCTGTCGCTCGCCATGGTCGTCATCGTCGCATTCGTCCTGAAGCTGACGGGATGGGCATGATCATGTCCGTCTCGCTTTCATGCAGATTTGGAGTTTAAAATGGCCGGATTATCCAACGCCATCGGCTCGCTGTTTCTGAAGGAATTCGCCGGCGCCTTCCTGCTGACGATGCGCTATTTCTTCAAGCAGAAAGCGACCATCAACTATCCCTTCGAAAAGGGACCGGTCAGCCCGCGCTTCCGGGGCGAGCATGCGTTGCGCCGCTATCCGAACGGCGAAGAGCGCTGCATCGCCTGCAAGCTGTGCGAAGCGATCTGTCCGGCGCAGGCGATCACCATCGAGGCTGGCCCGCGCCGCAACGACGGAACCCGCCGCACCGTCCGTTATGACATTGACATGGTGAAGTGCATTTATTGCGGCTTCTGCCAGGAAGCCTGCCCGGTCGACGCCATCGTCGAGGGGCCGAATTTCGAGTTTGCCACGGAAACCCGCGAAGAACTGTATTTCGACAAGCAGCGGCTTCTGGATAACGGCGATCGCTGGGAGCGCGAAATCGCTCGCAACATCGCAATCGACTCGCCCTATCGCTGAGCCGTTGCGCCTGAATATGCCATGACGGCCGGCGGCACTATTCGCCATCGCCATGGTTCAAGATAGACCGGGGCTTCGCGTCATTGTTGCGAAGCCGCATCGGGCCGGGGGTTTTCTCCCGATTGCCCGGGGGAAGATGAAAAAGGCACCAACATGGGTCTGCAGGCTCTATTTTTCTATCTGTTCGCCTTCATCGCGGTAGCGTCGGCGTTCATGGTCATTTCGGCGCGGAACCCGGTTCACTCGGTCCTGTTCCTCATCCTGACATTCTTCAACGCGGCCGGCCTGTTCTTGCTTCTGGGTGCCGAGTTCCTGGCGATGATCCTGCTGGTCGTTTATGTCGGCGCCGTGGCGGTGTTGTTCCTTTTCGTCGTCATGATGCTCGACGTCGACTTTGCCGAACTGCGCTCCGGGCTTTTGAGCTACGCGCCGATCGGGGCGATAATCGGGATCATCCTCGCCGCCGAACTGATCGTCGTGGTCGGCGGCAGCGTCATTTCGCCTGAGATCGCCAAGACCGTGGCGATGCCTATCCCCGATCTTGCCACCCGCACGAACACCGCAGCGCTCGGCGACGTGCTCTATACAAACTACGTCTTCTTCTTCGAGATCGCCGGCCTCGTGCTGCTGGTGTCGATGATCGGCGCCATCGTGCTGACGCTGCGGCATCGGGTGAACATCAAGCGCCAGGATATTTCCAAACAGGTTGCCCGTACGCCGGCGACTGCCGTCGAGGTAGTTTCCGTCAAGCCCGGGCAGGGCATCTGAGCTGAGACGCGGGGATAAAGGAACAACACTATGGTCATCGGTCTTTCCCACTACCTGACGGTCAGCGCCATCCTCTTCGTGCTCGGCGTCTTCGGCATCTTCCTGAACCGCAAGAACGTCATCATCATCCTGATGTCGATCGAGCTCATCCTCCTTGCGGTCAACATCAACATGGTTGCCTTCTCGTCCTTCCTGAACGACATCGTCGGCCAGGTCTTCGCGCTGTTCATCCTGACCGTCGCTGCTGCTGAAGCTGCCATCGGCCTTGCAATTCTGGTGGTCTTCTACCGAAACCGCGGCTCCATCGCCGTGGAAGACGTCAATGTGATGAAGGGCTGATCGCGCTATGTTGTTGTATAAGGCAATCGTCTTTCTTCCCCTGATCGGTGCCCTGATCGTCGGCTATTTTGGCCGGCAGATGGGCGCCAAGGCGTCGGAATACCTCACATCCGGCCTGATGATCATCGTCGCCGTGCTGTCGTGGATCGTCTTCTTCCAGGTTGCCCTCGGCACCCAGGAAACGCTCGTCGTAGACCTGTTCCGCTGGATGCAGTCCGGCCGCTTCGATGTCTCCTGGCAGCTGCGCATCGACACGCTGACCGCCGTCATGTTCGTCGTGGTCAACACGGTCTCGACACTCGTGCACATATACTCGATCGGCTATATGCACGACGATCCCAACCGTCCGCGTTTCTTCGCCTATCTGTCGCTGTTCACCTTCATGATGCTCATGCTGGTGACCGCCAACAACCTGCTGCAGCTGTTCTTCGGCTGGGAAGGCGTCGGCCTGGCATCCTACCTGCTGATCGGCTTCTGGTTCCAGAAGCCTTCGGCCAACGCCGCCGCTATCAAGGCCTTCGTCGTCAACCGCATCGGCGACTTCGGCTTCCTGCTCGGCATCGCCGGCGTCTTCGTGCTGTTCGGCTCGGTCAGCTTCGACGTGATCTTCTCCAACGCCCAGTCCTTTGCTGCAAATAGCCGCGCCGATCAGGTGGTGCTTAGCTTCCTCGGCATGCACCTCAACCACACCAACGCCCTGACCGCCGTCTGCCTGCTGCTGTTCATGGGTGCCATGGGCAAGTCAGCGCAGTTCCTGCTGCACACCTGGCTGCCGGATGCCATGGAAGGCCCGACACCGGTGTCGGCGCTGATCCATGCCGCGACCATGGTGACGGCCGGTGTGTTCCTTGTTGCCCGCATGTCGCCGCTGTTCGAACTGTCGCCGGATGCGCTGGTCGTCGTCACCACCATCGGCGCCATCACCGCGTTCTTCGCGGCAACCGTCGGCCTGGTCCAGAACGACATCAAGCGCGTCATCGCCTATTCGACCTGTTCGCAGCTCGGCTACATGTTCGTGGCGCTGGGCGTCGGCGCCTATGGCCCGGCGATCTTTCACCTCTTCACCCACGCCTTCTTCAAGGCGCTGCTATTCCTCTGCGCCGGCTCTGTCATCCACTCCGTCGGCGGCGAGCAGGACATGCGCAAGATGGGCGGCCTGCGTCCACATATCCAGAAGACATTCTGGATGATGATTGTCGGCACGCTGGCAATCACCGGTTTTGGCATTCCGTTCACCTCGATCGGCTTTGCCGGCTTCTTCTCCAAGGATGCCGTCATCGAGGCCTCCTTCGCCTCGAACAGCCCGGTCGCAGGCTTTGCCTTCACGCTGCTGGTCATTGCCGCGCTATTCACCAGCTTCTACTCCTGGCGCCTGATCTTCCTCACCTTCTTCGGCAAGCCACGCGCCTCGCACGAGGTCATGCACCATGTGCATGAATCCCCCAACGTCATGCTGGTGCCGCTCTATGTGCTCGGCCTCGGCGCGCTGGCGGCCGGCTTCCTCTTCCACAGCGAATTTGTCGGCGAAGGCTTCGAGCACTTCTGGAAGGGCGCCCTGTTCATGGCGCCGACCAACCATATCCTCGAAGAGATGGAGCATCTGCCGACTTGGGTCGAACTCAGCCCGTTCATCGCCATGGTGATCGGTTTCGTGCTGGCCTGGTACATGTACATCAAATCGCCGGAGACGCCGAAGGCGCTGGCCCGCCAGCAGCGCGTGCTCTACGAATTCCTGCTCAACAAGTGGTACTTCGACGAACTCTACGACTTCCTGTTCGTCCGGTCCTCCAAGGCCCTCGGCCGCTTCCTGTGGCACGGCGTGGATGAGGGCACGATCGATCGGTTCGGCCCGAACGGTGTTGCCGCCCGTGTCGTCGACCTTGCCAACCAGGTCGTTCGCTTGCAGACCGGCTACCTCTACCACTATGCCTTCGCGATGCTGCTCGGCGTTGCAGCCCTCGTTACCTGGATGATGCTCGGGAGTTCTATCTGATGACCGATTGGCCAATTCTTTCCACGGTCATTTTCCTGCCGCTGGTCGGCTGCCTGCTGTTGTTGTTCATGCGTGACGACACACCCGCCGGCCGCCAGAATATCATGATCATCTCGCTCGTGACGACGCTCGTCACCTTCGTGGTGTCACTCTTCGTCTGGATCGGCTTCGACAACGGCAATGCCGGCTTCCAGATGGTCGAGAAATACAACTGGCTTGCCCGCGGCATCTCCTATCATGTCGGCGTCGATGGCATTTCCATGCTGTTCATCGTGCTGTCGACCTTCCTGATGCCGTTCGGCGTGCTGACCTCATGGAATGCGATCACCTACCGCGTTCGCGACTACATGATCGCCTTTCTGGTGCTCGAAACGGTCATCCTCGGCGTGTTCGCGTCGCTCGATATCGTGCTGTTCTACGTATTCTTCGAGGCCAGCCTGATCCCGATGTTCCTGATCATCGGCGTATGGGGTGGCCCACGGCGCATCTATGCCTCGTTCAAGTTCTTCCTTTATACGCTGCTCGGCTCGATCTTCATGCTGGTCGCGATCATCGTCGTCTATAACGAGGTCGGCTCCACCGCCATTCCGGACATCCTTGCCCATCATTATACGGAGCGAATGCAGTTCTGGTTGTGGCTGGCGTTCTTTGTTTCCTTCGCGGTGAAAGTGCCGATGTGGCCGTTCCACACCTGGCTCCCCGACGCCCACGTCGAGGCGCCGACCGCAGGCTCGGTCGACCTTGCGGCGCTGCTTCTGAAGTTCGGCGGCTACGGCTTCCTGCGCTTCTCCCTGCCGATGTTCCCCGACGCGTCTGCCTATTTCGCGCCTATGATGATGGTGCTTTCGGTCATCGCCATCATCTACGCGTCCTACGTGGCCCTGATGCAGACGGACATCAAGAAGATGATCGCCTACTCCTCGGTCGCCCACATGGGCTACGTGACGATGGGTATCTTCGCGGTCAATCAGCAGGGCATCCACGGCGCCCTTTTCCAGATGCTGTCGCACGGTCTTATCTCTGGCGCGCTGTTCCTTTGCGTCGGCGTTATCTATGAGCGCATGCACACCCGCGACATCACCGCCTATGGCGGCATCGTCAGCACCATGCCGAAATACGCGGTGGCCTTCATGTTCTTCACCATGGCCAATGTCGGTCTGCCCGGCACGTCCGGTTTCGTCGGCGAGCTGCTGACTACGATCGGCGTCTTCCGCATCAGCACCTGGACGGCGTTCTTTGCCGCTACCGGCGTTATCCTGTCGGCTGCCTACATGCTCTGGCTCTATCGCCGAATGATCTTCGGTGCGGTCACCAACCCGAAGATCAAGGACCTCCTCGACATCTCGATCCGGGAAAAGTTCATCGTCTATCCGATGATCCTGGTGACGCTGTTCTTCGGGATCTATCCGCAGCCTGTTTTCGACGTCTCCGCTGCGTCTGTCGACTTGCTGATACATAACTACAATGCTGCGCTGCACGTCACGCCGCTTGCACCACAGCCGAAGTAAGAACGGGACGTATGGACATGATCGCGGAAACAATTTCAGCTAGTCTTTATCTCTCCGTCCCGGAGATCATCCTTGCTATCGGCGCGCTGGTGCTGCTGATGGTCGGCGTGTTCGCAGGTGAACGCTCGGGGCGGCTGGTCACCGGACTTGCCATTCTGGTGCTCATCGCCGCAGCGCTGTGGATCTTGTTCGTCCAGGGCACCGGCTCAGCCTATGGCGGTGCCTACGTCGCCGATGGCTACGCGCGCTTCATGAAGATCACGGCCCTGGTGGGCTCTGGCGTCGCCATGTTCATGGTGATGGGCGAGGGCAGCGACGAGCAGCTCGACCGCTTCGAATATCCGGTCCTGCTGCTGCTGGCGACGCTGGGCATCGTCCTGATGATCTCGGCCCACGACCTGATTTCGCTCTACCTGTCGTTGGAACTGCAGTCGCTGGCACTTTACGTCGTCTGCGCCATCAATCGCGACAGCCTGCGCTCGACGGAAGCCGGCCTCAAATATTTCGTCCTCGGCGCCCTCTCGTCCGGCATGCTGCTCTACGGCATGTCTCTGGTCTACGGCTTCACCGGCCACACGACGTTCGATGGCATCGCCACGGCGCTGGCCGGCGGACGGTCGCTCGGTCTGGTGTTCGGCCTGGTCTTCGTGATCGCCGGTCTCGCCTTCAAGATCTCGGCCGTGCCGTTCCATATGTGGACGCCTGATGTGTACGAAGGTGCACCCACCGGCGTTACAGCCTTCCTCTCGGGCGCACCTAAGGTCGCCGCCATGGCGCTGCTTGTGCGTATCACCACCACCGCTTTCCACCCCGTCATCGGCGACTGGCAGCAGATCATCATCTTCGTCGCAATCGCCTCGATGCTGCTCGGTTCCTTTGCCGCTGTCGGCCAGCCAAACATCAAGCGGCTGATGGCCTATTCGTCGATCGCAAACATGGGTTATGCGCTGGTCGGCCTTGCCGCCGCAAATGCACACGGCGTGTCGAGCGTGATGATGTATATGCTGATATACATGATCATGACGCTTGGCGCCTTTGCCTGCATCATGGCCATGCGCCTGAAGGACGGAACACGCGTAGAGAAGGTCAGCGATCTCGCCGGCCTGTCGGTGACCAACCCTTTCATGGCATTTGTGCTGACGATCCAGATGTTTTCCATGGCCGGCATTCCGCCCATGGCTGGCTTCTTTGCCAAGTATTTCGTCTTCACGGCGGCCGTCGAAGCGAAGCTCTATGCCCTGTCGGTCATCGGCCTGATGGCCTCGGTCGTCGGTGCCTACTACTATCTGCGCGTCGTTCGTGTCATGTGGTTCGATAAGGCGACTGTCGAGTTTGCGAGGGTTCCCGGCACGCTGCGCATCGTCTTCGGCGCTTCATGCATCTTCGTGCTCGCCTATGCCTTCTTCGGCGGCGCGCTTGGAACGGCGGCAGACGTCGCGGCCACGACGCTGTTTTGACGGCGGCGGATACAGGACGTCGGCGGGAGGTCGACTATCGGCACGTGGCGCTTGGCGAGACTATCTCTACCAACAGCGAATGCCTGTCGCGGGCACGGGCCGGCGACAGCGGCAATCTCTGGGTCACGGCTTCACGGCAGACAGGTGGGCGCGGGCGTCGTGGCCGTGCCTGGGCGTCCGAGCCTGGCAATCTCTATTCTTCCCTTCTGCTCATAGATCTCGCGCCGATGGAGCGGATTGGGTCGCTTCCTCTGGCTGTTGCGGTTGCGGTCCAGGAGGCAGTGCGATCGGTGATGCCAGCCGGCGGTAACCCGGTCGAAGTCAAATGGCCGAACGATGTCCTGATCGGCCGCAAAAAGACCAGCGGCATCCTGATCGAGGGCGAGGCGCTGTCTGACGGCCGCTACGCACTTGTCATAGGCATCGGCATAAATGTTGCGGTCATGCCCGACAACCCGCTATACCCGGTGACTTCGCTTGCCGAGCAAGGTGCTGCAGTTTCACCGGAAGAGTTGTTTGCGCACCTCTATGCGGCGATGGCAGAGGCTTTGAAGGAATGGAACGGCGGCCACGGTGTGGCGGATACGGTGGCGCGTTGGCGAAGGGTCGCCTGCGGCATCGGTGAGAAGATAATGGTAAACCTGCCTGACCGGTCGATTTCCGGCCATTTCGCAGGGATAGATGATAGTGGCTTGCTCAAGCTCGATACCGGCGATGGCCGGCTGATGACGATCGCCGCAGGCGACGTCTTTTTCGGATAATGGATTAAAGAACAGAATGGCTAATCAAGACGAACTGGTGTTCCTGCCGCTGGGCGGCGTTGGCGAGATCGGTATGAATCTCGCGCTCTACGGCTACGGCCCCAAGGACCATCGTCAATGGATCATGGTCGATTGCGGCGTGACTTTCCCCGGTCCGGACCTGCCGGGCGTCGATCTCGTGCTGCCTGACATCCGTTTCCTCGCCAAGGAACGCAAGAACCTCAAGGCGATCATCATCACCCACGCCCACGAGGACCACTACGGCGCCCTCAACGATCTGTGGCCAGGCCTGAATGTCCCGGTATACGCCTCCGGGTTCACCGCCGGCCTGCTGGAAGCCAAGCGCAACTATGAGCGCAACACAATGGGCCAGATCCCGATAACGCCATTCAAGGCCGGCGACCGGGTAAATATCGGTCCGTTCGAAGTCGAGGCTATCGGCGTGAACCACTCCATTCCAGAGCCGATGTCGCTTGTCATCCGAACGCCTCTGGGCAATGTCGTCCACACCGGCGACTGGAAGATCGACCACGAGCCGTCGCTTGGACCTTTCACCGATGAAGCCCGCTTCCGCCAGGTTGGCGACGAGGGCGTTCTGGCGCTGCTCTGCGATTCTACCAACGCCATGCGCGACGGCGTTTCCCCTTCCGAAAAATCCGTGTCCGAAAGCCTCGGCAGGATCATCGCCAGCGCCGAAGGCCGGGTGGCGATCACCACCTTCTCCTCGAACGTCGGTCGTATCCGCACCGTCGCCCAGGCTGCGGAAGCAGCCGGACGCGAGATCCTGCTGCTTGGTTCGTCGCTGAAGCGCGTCGTCGAGGTTGCACGCGACAATGGCCTGATGGAGGGCATTAAGCCGTTCATCGCCGAAGACGAGTACGGCTACATCCCCCGCGACAAGGTCGTCATCATCCTGACCGGCAGTCAGGGCGAGCAGCGCGCGGCACTCGCCAAGCTCTCCCGCGACGAGATGCGCAACGTCGCGCTGTCGTCCGGCGACATCGTCGTGTTTTCGTCGCGCGCCATTCCCGGCAACGAAAAGGCCATTGGCGATATCAAGAACGGCCTCATCGAGCAAGGCATCCAGATCATCACCGACAACGATGCCCTCGTGCATGTCTCCGGCCATCCCCGCCGCAACGAATTGCAGCAGATGTACCAGTGGGTTCGCCCACAGGTGCTCGTGCCTGTGCACGGCGAGGCCGCCCATCTCGTCGCCCAGAAACTGCTCGGCGAGCAGTCCGGCATTCCGCTCGTGCCGAAGGTTCGCAACGGCGACATTCTGCGCCTGGCGCCAGGTCCCGTCGAAGTCATCGGCGAAGCGCCGCACGGCCGTATTTTCAAGGACGGCACGCTGATCGGCGACTACGATGAAATGGGCATCGGCGACCGCAAGAAGCTCTCCTTCGTTGGCCATGTCACCATCAACGTTCTGCTCGACAGCAAACTGGACATCGTCGGAGACCCCGACCTCGTTGCAATCGGCCTGCCGCAGTTCGACGTCGAGGGCGAAGAGATGGAGGACACGCTGTTCGACGCGGTCGTCAGCGCCATCGAAAGCATTCCGCGCGCTCGCCGCAAGGATATCGCCATGCTGCAGGAAGCGGTACGCCGCGCCGTTCGCTCGACAGCCAATGCCGTCTGGGGGAAGAAGCCGATCGTCACCGTCTTCATGAACAAGATCTGAGGCATCACACACGGAGGCAGCCATGCTCGGGCGGGTTAATCACATTGCCATTGCCGTTCCCGACCTGGCTGCCGCTGCTGCTGTCTACCGGGACACACTGGGGGCGGCAGTGTCTCAGCCGCAGGCGCTCGCCGACCACGGCGTGACAGTCGTCTTCGTGGAACTTCCCAATACCAAGATCGAATTGCTGGAGCCGCTCGGCACCGGCTCGCCGCTTTCGGCATTCCTTGCCCGAAATCCGGATGGCGGCATGCACCATGTCTGCTACGAGGTGGACGACATCATCGTGGCCCGCGACCGGATGCTTGTCGGCGGGGCGAGGGTGCTTGGCGACGGTCAGCCGAAGATAGGCGCCCATGGCAGGCCGGTGCTCTTTCTCCATCCAAAGGATTTCATGGGCACGCTGATCGAGCTCGAACAGATCTGACAAGAAGCATGCGGCAGTGCTTGGCGCCGCCCCGCGTTGCCCTTATAGTCGGAGCGGGAGAGTGTGCAGTCCGGTCTTGATTTCCGCTGGCTGCCATCTGTGGTGAGGAGCGCAGCATGATACAGCCTGTACTATCGGCAATGGCAGTCTATTTTGTAGTGTGGTGGATCACGCTCTTCGCCATTCTGCCAATCGGCCTCCGGACGCAGGAGGAAGATAACCATGTTGTGCTCGGCACCGTGGCAAGCGCCCCAACGAAATTCAGGGCTGCAAGGGTGGTGATGCTGACGACGCTGACATCCGGTATTCTCTACGGCACGTGGTATATCTGTTCCACCTATCTGGGCCTCAGCATCGACGCCATTCCGCAGATCGTTCCGCGCTTCGAATAGTGGAATTGGATGTGGCAGCGCTTTGCGCGCGATAATCGGCAAGGTTGCTGTCATCGCTGCAACCCATGCAGTGTGTCATACGCCCGTCATCTATCGGATGCATAGACCGCACTGCGGGAAGTCCGATCCGCCGCCTGGATGTTAATATTTCGGGCTTCGTGAAAGGCCAAAAAAAAACAAGGCCAGAAGCCTTGTTTTCAAAGTATCGCGTGATCCGTAACCGTTACCGGGGCTGCGACTAAGCGCGCCTAAGATCTAATCCTCCCAAGACTTGACCGCGAGATCGACAGGAATTTAATCATCCTGCCTCTTTTGTGAGCTGAAACTAGCCCAAGGAGGGGGCTTTGTCATCTGTTTTTTTGCATATTTGTTACACCTGCGCAAATTTTTTCTGTTGACAAGTTTTTGCTAAAGTCGTCAATCGTGCGTCATTTTGGCGCGGTGGGCCGAAAGGTGGGGATGGCGCATCCGGTCCCCCGATGCGCCGTGAAGGCGGGCAAATGCGGGTTTCTTTCCGTCCGCGAAGCAGCTATGAACGCCCCCAGCGTTAACTTTTTTGCGATTCCGCCAATAGCGGATTCGTACAACCTCTGGAATATGCGATGCGCCTGTCCCGATACTTCATGCCTATCCTCAAGGAAAATCCCAAGGAAGCGGAAATCGTCTCGCATCGACTGATGCTGCGCGCCGGCATGATCCGCCAGCAGAGCCAGGGCATCTACTCGTGGCTGCCGCTCGGCAAGCGTGTTCTCGACAAGGTCAACAACATCATTCGCGAGGAGCAAAACCGCTCCGGCGCCATCGAACTGTCGATGCCGACCCTACAGTCAGCCGAACTCTGGCAGGAAAGCGGACGTTACGAAGCGTACGGCAAGGAAATGCTGCGCATCAAGGACCGTCAGGACCGGCCAATGCTCTACGGCCCGACCAACGAGGAAATGATCACCGACATTTTCCGTTCGTCGGTCAAATCCTACAAGGATCTGCCCCTCAACCTCTATCACATCCAGCTGAAATTCCGCGATGAGATCCGTCCGCGCTTCGGCACCATGCGCTCGCGCGAGTTCATGATGAAGGACGCCTATTCCTTCGACCTGACCAAGGAGGGTGCCGAACATTCTTACAAGAAGATGTTCGCGGCCTACCTGCGGACGTTCGAGCGGCTTGGCCTGCGCGCCATCCCGATGCGTGCCGACACCGGCCCCATCGGCGGCGACCTTAGCCATGAGTTCATCATTCTGGCCGACACCGGCGAGTCGGAAGTCTTCAGCCACCGCGACTTTGTGAAATTCGACATCCCCGCCGAGGACACTGACTTCGACGATATCGCCGGCATCAACGCGATCTTCGAAAAGTGGACATCGGTCTACGCCGCCACTTCCGAAATGCACGACGAGGCGGCCTTCGACGCCATCCCCGATAGCGAGCGCCTGTCCGCACGCGGTATCGAAGTCGGCCACATCTTCTATTTCGGAACCAAATATTCCGAGCCGATGAACGCCAAGGTACAGGGTCCCGATGGCAAGGAGCACCTCGTTCACATGGGCTCCTACGGCATCGGACCGACACGTCTGGTGCCTGCCATCATCGAAGCGTCGCACGATGAAAACGGAATCATCTGGCCAGCATCCGTGTCCCCCTTCGATGCCATCATCATCAACATGAAGGCGGGTGACGAAGCCTGTGATTCTGCCTGCGAAAAGCTTTATTCGACGCTTACCAAGGCGGGTAGGGACATCCTCCTCGATGACCGCGACGAACGAGCCGGCACGAAATTCGCGACGGCAGACCTGATCGGCGTGCCGCTGCAGATCATCGTCGGTCCGCGCTCCGTTGCGTCGGGCGAGGTGGAGGTCAAGGATCGCAAGACCGGTGCGCGCGAGACCATGACCATGGACGCTGCAATCAACCGGCTTCTGGGCTGAGCGAAGGACGACAGGGTATGGCGGTAAGCGGCGCAGCAGTGGCCAAACAGGAAAAGACATCTGGCGCTCGCTCGCCGTCGCGTGCATTTTCTGCATTCGAACGGCTCGTTGCCTGGCGCTACCTGCGCGCCCGGCGCAAGGAAGCCTATATCTCGGTGATTGCGGGCTTTTCCTTCATTGGCATCATGCTCGGCGTCGCGACGCTGATCATCGTGATGGCGGTCATGAACGGTTTCCGCACCGAACTGATTTCGCGCATCCTCGGCCTTAACGGCCATGTCATCGTCCAGCCTATCGACACTCCGCTGAACGACTACGCGGCACTTGCCAAGAAGTTTGCGGCCGTTCCCGGCGTGACCATGGCCCTGCCGCTGGTGGAGGGCGAAACGCTCGCCTCCGGCCGGGGTGGCGTCGGCAGCGGTGCGTTGATCCGCGGTATTCGTGCCGAGGATCTTGAGAAGCTGAAGACCGTCTCCGGCAACATAAAGAGCGGCGACATGGTGGGCTTTGCCGCCGGCACCGGTGTGCTGATCGGCTCGCGCATGGCACAGCAGCTGGGGCTGGCCGCCGGCGACCAGATCACTCTCATTGCACCCGACGGCGACGTCACGCCATTCGGCGTCAACCCGCGCGTAAAATCCTACACCGTCTCCGGTATCTTCGAGATAGGCATGTCCGAATACGATTCCTCCATCGTCTTCATGCCGCTCGAAGAGGCGCAGCTCTATTTCAACTCGCCCGGCATCGTCCAATCCATCGAGATCTTCGTCAACAAGCCCGACGATGTCGACACCATCAAGCCTTTGATAGAGGCAGCAGCCGGCCGGCAGGTCTACCTCACTGACTGGCGCGCCCGCAACGAGACGTTCTTCTCGGCCCTCCAAGTCGAGCGCAACGTCATGTTCATGATCCTGACGATGATCGTGCTGGTCGCGGCACTGAACATCATCTCCGGCCTCATCATGCTGGTGAAGGACAAGGGCAGCGACATCGCCATCCTCAGGACGATGGGGGCGACATCCGGCTCCATCATGCGGATATTCTTCATGACCGGGGCAGCTATCGGCATCGTCGGCACTTTTGGTGGGGTCGCGCTCGGCGTCCTCGTTTGCATCAACATCGAATCCATCCGCAAATTTTTCTCTTGGGTTTCCGGCACCGTGCTGTTCGATCCGCAGCTGTATTTCCTGAGCAAGCTGCCGGCCGAGATGAACCTCAGCGAAACTGTCACTGTCGTCGTCATGGCGCTTGGCCTGTCGTTCCTCGCCACGATCTTCCCCGCCTGGCGTGCCTCGCGGCTCGACCCGGTCCAGGCGCTGCGCTATGAATAAGGATGCCAGCATTTCCATGAAATCCAACGTCGTGCTTCAGCTGACCGGCATCGATCGCCACTATGGTGAGGGCGAGACCATGCTCTCCATCCTGAAGGATGCAGATTTCGCGCTCCATCGCGGCGAAATCGTCGCGCTCGTTGCACCGTCCGGCACCGGCAAGTCGACGCTGCTGCACGTCGCCGGCCTGCTCGAGCAGCCCGATGCCGGCGATGTCACGATCAACGGCAATCCCTGCAACAACCTCACCGACGAGAAGCGCACGGCCATCCGTCGCAACGACATCGGCTTTGTCTACCAGTTCCACCACCTGCTGCCGGAGTTCTCGGCCATCGAGAATGTCATGATGCCGCAGATGATCGCCGGACTGACGCAGAAGGAAGCCCGGGCCAGGGCAAGCCAGCTTCTCGACTACATGCGCGTCGGCCATCGCGGCGAGCACCGCCCGGCCGAGCTCTCCGGCGGCGAACAGCAGCGAGTCGCCATCGCCCGTGCCGTCGCCAACGCGCCACTGGTGCTTCTCGCCGACGAACCCACCGGCAATCTCGACCCCGGCACCGCCCACTACGTCTTCGATGCCCTGGAGGCGCTGGTGCGCCAATCGGGACTGGCCGCGATGATTGCCACCCACAATCACGATCTGGCTGCCCGCATGGACCGTCGCGTTACAATCTCGGGCGGCAAGGTCGTCGAATTCTGATCGTCGTGCCGGTCAAGGCACGATGAGGCCGCCGCGATAGTCGAGTTCATAGGCCGCGCGACCGTCTACGATGATATGCTCGCGCCCGCTGAAATGGGTGCAATCACCGCTACTCTCGTCCGTGTAGCGACCGAAGTCATGGTCGAACTGCAACCCACCGAGGAACCGCTTCTCCTCGACATACAGATGCCGCAACGCTGCCTTGATGACGCAGCCCGCCTTCACAGCATCGATCGTGCCGGCTCGATGATCCTCCCGAAATAATTCATCGCCCAGACGGGATCGCCTGATAACCACACCACCTCCTGGCCGGCAAAATCGGAGCCTCCGAAATAGCTGTCGAGATAACGCCACCGACCGCGCTCGTAACCGGTGTCGTGAGACCCCGGACGACAGGAAGATAGTTTTACCGCATCCGCTACATAGGTCTGCGATTTCGCCACGACAATAAAGTCATTCAGCAGCGTCCGATCCATAACTGCTCCCCTGGATGCATTCCCAGGGTTGCATTTTCACGCGGCCATGTAAAGAACAAAATAAGAACAAAGGCATCTGGCTGCAGGCGCTGTAATTGTCCCGGCGCTCATTCATCGCGGATGCCACACGCGTCCATGGCAGTTTGATCCGCCCAGTCGGCAACTGCGACCGTCCTCGCGTCGACTTTGCGTTCCTTGCCACCGCTGCTGACCTTGCCGCTGAGCACATTATAGTCGCAGGTGCCGCTGTTGTCGGGATCCAGCGTGTCGTGATGGGTGTAAGTGAAGCCGGCAACGACGAACGTCGCGTTGCGATAGGCGATCGTCAGCGTCTGCTCCCAGCGGTCGCGTCCACCACCGCTGTTTTCCGAATGGACGGAGATCGAGCCGTTAGGCAGCGTCGATATGCCTGCGTCCCTGCCGAACATTCCGTCGAGACTGGTATTGCCGGATACCTTGTTCGGTGCTGCTGCGGCGAGATGAAGGAGAAGATGCTCCCTGTCGCGCACGTAGATGTAGATGCCGATGTCGTCGCCATCATCCTCAGGGGCAATCAGCAGGGCGAGGTCAGCATTGCCGTCCCTGTTCCAGTCGCCGATCGCAGCTCCGATGATCTTTTCCGGCGCGATATCGCCGGCAAACGCACTCGACACGCATAAGGCGGCACCGACCAGCGCCAAGGCCAAATTTTTCATGATCATCTCCTCCACGCACGCTCATAGCATGGCGTCGGTGTACGTCCCAGCCATAGGGAATAGCGTAGCAGCATTTGAATCAAGCTCGCTGAAATGCTGTTGACAGGTGAATATAAAGGGAACATATAAGGAACATAACAACACCGGAGAGGCCCAATGACCGATATTATTCGAGACGTCGCCGCTTTCGCCTCCATCGTCATGTTCGTCACCAGCCTGTCGATCATCGTCATGGCGATGTAAGTTTTCGGGTATGACGACCGCCACGTGGTCTTGCCGACCTGAGTTGTTCTGGACTTTGCTAACCGCTATGCCGACAATAGGACCGATTCATTCGGGCATGCGGAAGGGCTTATCATGGCAGAGGCAACTGACAGGCAGGGCGGACCCTCTGGATCGTCGCCGGAGTTCGTGCATCTGCGTGTGCATTCGGCATATTCGCTTCTAGAAGGCGCTTTGCCGCTGAAGAAGATCCTCGCCAAGGCTTCAAGCGACAGCCAGCCGGCTCTGGCGATCACCGATACCAACAACCTGTTCATCGCGCTCGAGTTCTCCCAGAAGGCGATGGACGAGGGTCTGCAGCCGATCATCGGCTGCCAGGTTTCGATCGACATGGAAGACAGTGTCGAGGGCGAGAAGCGCAACGGCCAGCAGGGGCTCGCCAAGCTGCCTGCCATCGTGCTTCTGGCGGCCAGCGACGCCGGCTACGAGCGCATGGTCGATCTCGTCAGTCGCGCCTATCTCGGCGGCGACAATAGTCAGGCCGTGCATGTCAAGGCGTCCTGGCTGGAGGAGATCGGTACCGACGGCCTGATCGCGCTGTCCGGCTCCGTTGGCGGGCCCGTCGATATCGAAATCAAGGAAGGCCATCCGCAGAAGGCGGTGGCGAGGCTGCTGCGCCTGAAGGCGCTTTTCGGCGACCGGCTCTATGTCGAGTTGCAGCGCCACGGCACCTATGATCGCCGCCACGAACAACGCATGATTGCACTCGCCTACGAGCACGAACTGCCGTTGGTCGCCACCAACGAGGCCTTCTTTCCGACCCGCGACGACTACGATGCCCATGATGCGCTGATGGCTGTCGCCCACAATGCGATCGTCTCGGACGACAGCCGGTTTCGCCTCACGCCGGACCACTATCTGAAAAGCCGCGCCGAAATGGCAAGGCTGTTTGCCGATCTGCCGGAGGCGCTGGCCAACACCGTCGAGATCGCCGAGCGCTGTGCTTTCGTGCTGCAGACCCGCAAGCCGATCCTGCCGCGCTTCACCGGCGCCAGCGATGATCCGAAGGAGGCTGAGCGCGCCGAGGCACTCGAATTGCGGGCGCAAGCTGTCGAGGGGCTCGACCTGCGGCTGGCGACGCTCGGCACGGCGCCGGGCTATGACGAACGGGTCTATCGCGACCGGCTGGAATTCGAACTCGGTGTTATCGAGCGCATGGGTTTTCCGGGCTACTTCCTGATCGTTGCCGACTTCATCAAGTGGGCGAAGAACGAGGATATCCCGGTCGGTCCCGGGCGCGGATCGGGTGCGGGCTCGCTGGTGGCCTATGCCCTGACCATCACCGACGTCGACCCTTTGCGTTTCTCGCTGCTGTTCGAACGCTTTCTCAATCCCGATCGTGTGTCGATGCCAGACTTCGACATCGACTTCTGCCAGGACCGGCGCGAAGAAGTCATCCGCTACGTCCAGAAGAAATACGGCCGCGAGCAGGTGGCGCAGATCATCACCTTCGGATCCCTGCAGGCCCGCGCTGCCCTGCGCGACGTCGGCCGCGTGCTGGAAATGCCCTATGGCCAGGTCGACAAGATCTCGAAGCTGGTGCCGAACAACCCGGCCAATCCGGTGACGCTCGCACAGGCGATCAAGGACGAGCCGCGATTTCAGGAGGAGGCCGAGAAGGAGCCGGTGGTCGCCCGCCTGCTTGACATCGCGCAGAAGCTGGAGGGTCTTTATCGCCACGCCTCGACCCATGCCGCCGGTATCGTCATCGGCGACCGGCCGCTGTCGAAGCTGGTGCCGATGTACCGCGATCCGCGCTCCGACATGCCGGTCACCCAGTTCAACATGAAGTGGGTCGAACAGGCGGGCCTCGTCAAGTTCGACTTTCTCGGCCTCAAGACCCTGACGGTGCTGAAGACGGCAGTCGATTTTGTGAAGCTACGCGGCATCTCGGTCGACCTCGCCACCATTCCGCTTGATGACGCGGTAACCTACGAGAAGCTGGCGCGCGGCGAAACGGTCGGCATCTTCCAGGTGGAAAGCCAGGGGATGCGCAAGGCGCTGCTCGGCATGCGGCCGGACTGCATCGAGGACATCATCGCACTGGTGGCGCTTTATCGTCCCGGCCCGATGGAAAATATCCCGACCTACAATGCCCGCAAGCACGGCGAGGAGGAGATCGAGTCGATCCACCCGATGATCGATCACCTTGTCAAGGAAACGCAGGGCGTCATCGTCTACCAGGAACAGGTGATGCAGATCGCCCAGGTCCTGTCAGGCTATTCGCTTGGCGAGGCGGATCTTTTGCGCCGCGCCATGGGCAAGAAGATCAAGGCGGAGATGGACCAGCAGCGCGTTCGCTTCGTCGAAGGTTCGATGAAGAACGGCGTCTCGAAGGTGCAGTCCGACAACATCTTCGAACTCTTGGCCAAATTCGCCAATTACGGCTTCAACAAGTCGCATGCCGCCGCCTACGCCATCGTCTCCTACCAAACGGCCTATATGAAGGCCCATTACCCGGTCGAGTTCCTCGCCGCGTCGATGACGCTGGATATGGCCAACACTGAAAAGGTCAACGATTTCCGCCAGGATGCCAAGCGCCTCGGCATCGAGGTCGTGGCGCCGTCGGTACAGACTTCTTTCCGCCATTTCCAGACCGGCGACCGAACGATCTTTTATTCGCTGGCTGCCATCAAGGGCGTTGGCGATGCCGCCGTCGAGCACATCGTCGAGGTGCGTGGCGACAAGCCTTTCGCTAGCATCGAGGATTTCTGCCTGCGCATCGACCCGAAACAAGTCAATCGCCGTGTCCTCGAAAGCCTGCTCTATGCCGGCGCCTTTGATTGCTTCGGCATCGACCGGGCCCAGCTTCTGGCGGGCATGGAACGGCTGATCGGCTATGCCCAGCTTGCACAGGAAAACCGCCGCAGCGGCCAGCATGACATGTTCGGCTCGGGCTCCGCCTCCGGCCCGGAAAAGATTTCCTTCCCGGCCTTCACGCCGTGGCTTGCGTCCGAACGGCTGCTGAAGGAGTTCCAGGTACTCGGCTTCTATCTCACGGCCCATCCGCTCGATGCCTATAGCGGCGTGCTCGACAAGTTACGGGTGCAGAGCTTTGCGGACTTCTCTGCCGGCATCAAGCACGGCGCCGGCAATGCGCGGCTGGCCGGCACCGTCATCGCCAAGCAGGAGCGCAAGACGCGCACCGGCAACAAGATGGGGATCTACACATTCTCGGATGCCACCGGGCAGTTCGAGGCTGTCATGTTTTCCGAACTGCTGGCCCAGTACCGCGAAATCCTTGAGGTGGGCAAATCCTTCGTGCTGACCGCCGCCGCCGAGGAGAGGCCGGAAGGTATCAGCCTGCGGCTGAATTCCGTGCAGTCGCTGGAGGAAAAATCGCTGCAGATGCAGAAGGCCATGCGCGTCTTCGTGCGTGATTCAGGCCCGCTGAAGATGGTCGCCGCTCATCTCAACGCCAGGGGCGACGGCTTGGTATCCTTCATCGTCATCAAGGAAGACGGCAAGCGAGAGGTCGAAGTCGCACTGCCCAACAAGTATCGCATCTCCCCCGAAATCGCCGCCGCGATGCGCTCCGCACCGGGGGTGATCGACGTCGAACTGGTTTGATAGGTTACCCCTTCGTAGCCAGCCCGCCATGCCGCGTGATAGTGATGAAGTCGGTGCCTTCGCCGGTCTCCGGGCCGACGCCGGTGTCCGATATGGTCAGCGACGATCCCGTTGTCAGCAGGCCCTCGATCTTTTGCCTGACGTCGTCGGGGATCGAGATGCGGTCGAGTGCCCGGTCGGCGGCATCCAAGGCTTCCGATTGTTTCTCGCTGGTAATGCCGAAGCGCTTTTTCGTATCCCTGGACAGGTCGCCCTCAAGCGTCATGCCGTACCACTGCGCCTGGCCAATGGCGCGTTCCACGTCGTGGGCGGTAAAGAAATGCGTTCCGAGAGCTTCCTGTGGCTCCGCAATGGTTGCCGACGCCTCGAGCACCGGCTTGAAGCCCTGGCGGACCATGATGGCACCGTTCGGTGGTTCGCCCTTGCCGGCGGCGGCATAGACGGCCTTCATCAGTTCCGGCCCGATCAGCCCGCCTGTTGCGGGGAGACCATGGGCACTCCGAAAATCGCGGATAGCCCGGACGGTGGCAGGGCCGAGATAGCCGTCAGGAAGGCCTGCATCGAAGCCGAGCGTGGATAGAAGTTGCTGCAGGTCGCGGACGTTTTCGCGCAAGCCCCGTCGGGTGATCAAGATGCTCAGCGGCGCCTCGTTGCGCGGGGCAGTGAGTGCCGGCGGCGGTGGCAGCGCGGCAGTGTCGTTCATGGCTACTTCCACCGGCTCGGCGCGCAACAGAAAGCCTGACGTCGTCGGACGCAGAGACAGCTCGGAAAACATCGGGCCACTGACCGTCGGGGCCAGCGGATGAAACAGCGTCGCATGCTCGATCGGCTGGGGTACGACGGCGGCGTCATTGATGACAACGTGCACGCCGGGCTGCGTCATTGCGTAGAGCTTCTTGGCGAAGGCTTTTGGCATGCGGACGCAGCCGTGAGAGGCCGGATAGTTCGGCACAGAGCTGGATTCGTGGAGCGCGATGCCCGACCACGTCAGCCTTTGCATGAACGGCATCGGCGAATTCGAATAGATGTTTGAGCGGTGGTAGACCTCCTTTTCCAGGACCGAAAAGATGCCCGATGGCGTCGAATGGCCGGATTTTCCAGTCGATACTTTCGAGGTCGCGACCACGGTGTCGCCGTCATAGACCGATAACTGCTGCCGGTTCGTCGACACGACGATCTGAAGCACCCGGGCATCGGCCGCCTCGGCCGGATGGGTCACTGCGGTAGCCGAAAGCAAGCCGATACCAAGAACCAGACGCGTAAACATGATGTCCACCAAAAACGCAATACTCGTGACTATGACCATAGCAAGGGAAGTTTAAGGAAGACTTGAGACCGCATCGAATGCAAGGTAAGATTGTGTCGAGCGGGGATACCACTTTCATAACGGTTTAATAATAAACCTCTTGGCAACAACTCAAGAGATTGGTATTGCATCGAAAAAGCGGTATAGGTTGCTGTATGTTTCTGTCATGCGATGCACTTATACGTCTGCATGAATGACAGTTTATCGTAAATACTAATGAACCTTAAGGTAGATTAAATGTCGTCTACCGCCGTATATTCGGAAGGTGTCTCGGTATTAAGCCTCAGTGAGTTAGCCAGTTTGGAATATCTATGTCTGATAGTGATGTCGAAATGAAAATGCCGCACCAAGAGACTGCGTCGCGGATAGAAACTGTTGCTGTTATAATACCCTATTATAATGGTTCGAAATATATTCGTAGGTCGGCCGAGAGTGTGTTGGCGCAGACCGTTCCTGCGACAGAATTTGTAGTCGTCGATGACGGATCTTCACCAGAGGAAGCCGCCTTGCTTGACGAAATAGCCCAGTCCATGGGCTTTCGTGTCTTGAGAAAAGAGAATGGCGGCCAGGGGACTGCAAGAAACTACGGTGTTGCACATACGTCTTCGAGGTTCATCTGCTTTCTCGATCAGGATGACTTCTACCTGAAAACGCATATAGCAACGCTCCTCGACGCAGTTCCTCTTGACGATCCGCATTTTGGTTGGGTTTATGGCGACCTGATGGAGGCGGATGGCGAGGGCAATATAGTGCGCTCGGACATGGTCAAGCAGCATGCGTTGCACCCTAAGCGGTTCATCAATGACCTGCTTGCGAACGACATGTTTGTACTGCCGTCAGCGTCGTTGATCGAGCGCACAGCTTTCGAGGCAGTCGGCGGCTTCGATCCGCAATTTACCGGCTACGAAGATGACGACCTTTTCCTGCGTATCTTCCGTCGCGGGTATACGAATTACTTTGTCGATAAAGCCGTCACCGTCTGGTGCATCAACAGTGAGAGCACGTCGTACAGCATCAAGATGAGCCGAAGCCGGCTTCGCTATGTGAAAAAGCTCTGCTCGCAGTTTCCCGATGATGTCGACAAGAGGCGCAACTATGTGAGGGACCTCATCGCGCCGCGTTTTACGCATATGATAATTTCGGATGCCTTTACGGCCGTGGCATTTTCCAAGACGCCGCAACAGAAAAAGATGGCGGCTTACAAGGACGAACTGGTCGAAATCATGAATGGTTATGTAGAAACCATATTCGGATGTACGAAGCTGAGTATCAAAAATCGTATTGCGATATATGTGCAGTCAAAGATCATCAATCTGAAGTCGAAAAATCTTTCGTTGGCGGCGTTGTATCTTTTCCGGACGTCTAGACGGGCGAGAAATTTCATTCGGTGAAAATTGAGTGTGTCCACATCAGGCCTATCTCTATTTGCCACCAAGGCTCCCGACCATGTCTTTCGTGACCTCGACGATAAGGGATCTTAGCCAGCGGTGAGCCGGGTCTTGGCGATAGCGCACGTGCCAGGCCATTTCGACGGGAAATGTGCCGAGGTCCACGGGCGCAGGCAGGACCCGCAATCGCGGGTCCGCAGCAAGGTGGCGGCAAATAAGGCCGGGCAGGGTGGCGCAGTAGTCCGTCACGGCGATCATCTCCGGCACGGCCAGAAAGTGGGTGACGGACACAGCGACCTCGCGGTTCAAGCCCTTCTGTCCAAGCGCCTGGAAAAGACCGGCCCGCAGCCGTCCAGGCGGGATGACGTTGACATGCTTGAGGGTCTCGTACTGTTCCCGTGAAATACCGTCGCGGATGTCGGGATGTCCGGCTCTCACCACGCAGGCCAGCCCGTCGTCCATCAGGTGCTGGACGACCAGATTATCCGGCGGATCTACGATCCGGCCCATCACCATATCGGTCGCACCGGATACCGCGCCGGCTTCCGTGGCATCGTTGTTGAAGGGTATGAGACGCAGCCTGATGCCGGGCGCGCGTTCGCGTAGTTTCGAAACGATCGAGGGCATCAGGACAAATTCGACATAGCTGTTCGGTGCGATAGTGAAGAGCCGCTCGGCGTGCCACGGATCGAAATCCTGTTGCCCGACGATTGCCTCGTCGATCTTGGCGAGAGCATCGATGATCACAGGGGCTAGCTCTTCTGCCATCTGCGTCGGCCTCATGCCATAGCGCTCCCGGATAAACAGCGGGTCGCGCAGTGTCTCTCGCAGTCGGTTCAGGGCGTTCGACAAGGCCGGCTGGGTTATGCCCAACCGCTCGGCTGCACGGGTGACATTGCGCTCCTCCATCATGACGATGAAGACCGGTAGCAGATTGAGATCATACTTCATCCAGTCATCATCTTTCATGAATATCTGAAATACAACTAATAAATTTCCGAAATTCCTCGCCGAGGCGCATAGTCACCTCATCGGAAACGATGGCCGCGCCGCAAGCGGTTCGTCGGTACCGGAAGGAGGGCGTGGCGTGGTGCCGGGCCCGATTTCAAAACCCTCGATGGGATCTATAAAATGAAAATTCTGATGGTTCTGACCTCGCATGACGAACTCGGCAACACTGGCCGCAAGACCGGTTTCTGGCTCGAGGAGTTCGCCGCTCCCTATTATGCTTTCCTTCAGGCAGGCGCTGAGATCACCGTTGCTTCGCCGGCTGGCGGCCAGCCGCCTCTCGATCCGAAAAGCGACGAGGAGGGCTCCCAGACGGAGCAGACCCGCCGTTTCCATAACGACCAGAAGGCCCAGGCGGTTCTCGCCTCCACCGTCAAGCTTGGCTCCGTTTCGCACGAAGACTTTGACGGCGTCTTTTATCCCGGCGGCCATGGCCCCCTGTGGGATCTTGCCGAAGACAAGACCTCGATCGCGCTGATCGAAAGCACTTATCGGGCGGGCAAGCCGGTTGCCCTCGTCTGCCACGCGCCGGGTGTCCTGCGCCATGTGAAGGCTGCGGACGGAACACCGCTGGTGAGCGGCAAGAAGGTCACGGGCTTCAAGAACTCGGAAGAAGATGGCGTCGGCCTCACGGATGTCGTGCCTTTCCTGGTCGAGGATATGTTGAAGCAGAACGGCGGCGTCTATTCCAGCGGCGATGACTGGGCGTCCTACACGATCAAGGACGGTCTCCTGATCACCGGCCAGAATCCAGGCTCTTCCGTTGAGACGGCAGGCATCCTTGTCGCAGCACTGACCACCGCCAAGGCTGTGTAAGCACGGTTAACAGCTTTTCTCGCAGATATTTTTCGAACAATGGCCAGGCCGTCAAGCCTGGCCATTTTTATGGGGCCATGAGAGTTGCGGCAGGTGTGTCGTCTCCGAATTTGGCTCGGCTGACCGCTTCGGTCGCCTTCACTTTTCGGATGCCGGTTCGTTTTCCCATTGAGATTGGGCCCGTGAACTGCTGGTATGCCATTCATTAGTCCAGAGTTTTCGCTTTCCGATGATCACCGGAGCGGCTTATGTCGATTTCAAATGCGATCTATCGTCCCTTCGAAACCTTGATCCGGCCGCTCGATATCCCTTATCGGCCATTACCCACCAAAGGCCCCATCGCAGTTCTGCTCCACCTGATTAAGATGTTCCGCGGCGTGCTGATTGCCATGGCGCTGTGTTCGATGGTGGTCGAGGCGATCAACCTTACGATCATCTGGGGGCTCTCTGTGATTGTCGATGGCATCACCACACAGGGCGTCGCGAGCTTTGTCGATAGCAGGTCAGAACTGCTGGTCTTGCTTGCCCTCATGATCTTCCCGGTCATGCCGATATTTTTCTACGTCACCAACATCCTGAATTCCCACACCGTCGGCATCAGCCTGCCCATCGCCATCCAGTGGCAGGGGCACATGGCGGTGGAGCGGCAGGACCTTGCCTTCTTCCATGACCTGTTTGCAGGCCAGGTGGCGTCGCGGCTCAATCAGGTTGCCTATGCCGTTCAGCAACAGATGCTGATTACCTTCCAGACAGCACCGCGCTTCATGTTGCAGATTGTCGGCTCCGTATTCCTGCTGCTGACATTGTCGTGGCAACTGGCGCTTCCCGTCATCGTCTGGATTGCGCTGAACATTGCCTTCACCATCAAGGTCGTCCCCGATTTCACGGAGCGTGCCCGTCGCTCCGCCAAGCAGAACAGCCTTATCTCCGGTGCGCTGACAGACCTCTACAGCAATATCCAGATGGTCAAGCAGTTTGCCGCCGAAGACAGCGAGGCGGGCACGCTGAGGAAGATCATGTCCGAGGCGGTGCGTACACTCCATCATGAGCAGCGTATCTACCGGACGACCGAACTGGTCGTCATCAGCTTCAATATGCTGCTCTGGCTGGTGATGCTGGGGATCGGGTTTGTCGGGCTCTACGACCGCTTTGTCACCGTCGGCGATTTCGTGGCGACGGTCTATATCCTGCAGCGTCTGTCGGCGGGATCCTTCACCTTCCTGCAGATGGGCCAGCAAATCTTCAAGGCGCTCGGCACCATCAAGGACGCGATGCCTGTGATGACGACGCCGCCGACGATTACCGATATGCCCGGTGCGAAGAAACTCTCTGTGTCGCATGGGGAGATCCGCTTCGAGGGCGTCGCCTTCTCCTATGCATCCGGCAGGGCCATCATCACCGATCTCTCGCTGACGATAAGACCCGGCGAAAAGATCGGGCTTGTCGGCCTCTCCGGCGCCGGCAAGACGACGTTGGTGAACCTGCTGCTTCGATTTTATGATATCACTGCCGGCACGATCCGCATCGATGGCCAGGATATCCGGGAGGTCACCCAGGCGAGCCTGCGCAAGGGGATCGGCGTCATCGCCCAGGATGTAGCGCTCCTCCACCGCTCGGTTGCCGACAATATCCGCTACGGTCGCCCCGACGCGGATCAAGCGGAGATCGAGGCAGCAGCACAGGCTGCACGGGCCAACGATTTCATTGCCGAGCTTGCCGATGGCGAGGGGCGCAAGGGATTGGATGCCTTCGTCGGAGATCGCGGCATCAAGCTCTCCGGCGGCCAGCGCCAGCGGATTGCGATTGCACGCGTCATTCTGAAGGATGCGCCGATCCTGGTGCTCGACGAGGCGACCTCCGCCCTGGACAGCGAGTCGGAGGCGGCCATCGAGGAAAGGCTGAGCGCAGTGATGGAAGGGAAAACGGTGATTGCCATCGCCCATCGACTGTCGACAATTGCAAGAATGGACAGGATCGTGGTGCTCGATCAGGGAAGGATCGTCGAGGAGGGCACGCCGGATGCGTTGATCGAACAGGACGGTCTGTTTGCTCGTCTGTGGAAACGCCAGACAGGTGGCTTTATGCCGGAGGAGATCGGCTAGAGAATTGCATGCATCGCAGTTTTGCTGGGCGGCTCTGGCAGCATCAGTGAAGGGGGCACCTGTTCAGGCCTTCAAGACCGCTCCCGCTTGCCGGCGCCAAACGTGTACCCCGTTTCCACCGACGCATCCCCGAACTTGGCCCTGAGCTTGTCCATCGCTGCCTCGGCTGCAGCCCGGCGGGCGGCGGGTTCGTCCACCAGATCTGGCGGATCGGCGCGGCCGGCGTCGCAGAGGTCGCCGACCCCGATGCCGAGAAGGCGGAATTTCGTGCCGTCGGTCTCGGCCTCCAGCAGCCTGAGCCCGGTCCGGAAAATCCGGTCGGCCAGTTGTGTCGGGTCTTCGAGCTTGCGGTTGCGGGTGCGGCTCTTGAAGTCCGCCGTCTTCAGCTTCAGCACCACGGTATGGCCGGCGATGTCGCCCTTCTTCAGGCGTCTCGACACTTTTTCGGAGAGGTTGCGCAGAACAGGCACTAGGTCGTCATATCGGGAGATATCTTCGAAAAAGGTCGTCTCCGCAGACACGCTCTTGGCCGGGTCGTTCAGATGCACCTCGCGATCGTCTATGCCGCGCGCCAGCCGGAACAGCCGCTGCCCCATGACGCCGTAGCGGCGCATCAAGGCTCCTTCGTCCATTGCCTGCAACTGGCCGATGGTGCGGATGCCGTCGCCCTCCAGCGTCGCGGCAAACGCCTTGCCGACACCCCAGATGGTGGTGACGGGACGTGGCGCCAGGAACTCGACTGCCTCCTGTCGGCCAATGATCGAAAAGCCGCGTGGTTTATTGAGGTCGGAGGCGACCTTGGCGAGGAATTTGCAGTAGGACAGGCCGACCGACACCGTGATGCCGATCTCGGACTGCACCCGCCTGGCAAACTTCGCCAGGATACGGGCAGGGCGATCCTGGTGCAGAAGCTGCGTGCCGGCAAGTTCGAGAAAGGCCTCATCGATGGAAAGCGGCTGCACCAGAGGCGTCAGTTCCTCCATCATCGCCCTGACCTCGCGCCCGACCCGGACATATTTCTCCATGTCCGGGCGAATGACGACCGCGTTGGGACAGGCCTCGAGCGCTTTGTACATCGGCATGGCCGAACGAACGCCGTGAATGCGGGCGACGTAGCAGCAGGTCGAGACGACGCCGCGCTTGCCGCCGCCGATGATCACAGGCTTGTCTGCAAGCTCCGGATTGTCGCGCTTTTCGACCGACGCGTAGAAGGCGTCGCAGTCGATATGCGCGAGCGTCAGGTCGTTGAGTTCGCGGTGGTAGACAAGCCTTGGACTGCCGCACGCACGGCAACGCTTCACGACCGCCGGCTGTTCGCTCAGGCAATCGCGGCAGAAGCCGGGCGTGGTATCAGGCAAGTTGGTCATGATGAGAACAAATGTTGAACATCATCACTCTATGCATTATGGTCTAGCCACTCAAGGATGAAAATCGGCGCAAGAGGTGGAGCATGTATAAGTGCCTGCAGTCCAGGACCTCAAAGCCCGATATGCGCCCGGATCAACATGTCCGCCGCAGACCAGTCCTCGACGCTGACGATCCCGGGCGAGGGCACTGGAAGGAACGGCCGGAAATCGGCATTGGCCATGAGGTTGACCAGCAGGCAATCCGGCACGGCCTGTCCGACGGAGAGCAGATTTCTCTCGATGTCGTCCAGAAACACAACCGGCTGCGGCCTGTCGCCATGCAGCTGCGCGAGCACCGGCCCCTTTGGCTGCTCGGTAGCGATCATCGGGAAATGAAGCCCGAACCTGTCGAGCACGGCGCGGCGGGTTTGCTGGTGGCGCGGCGGCATGGCCGTCAGGAAGACGATATCGGCATCTCCGGCAAGGCCGGTGAGCGTTTCGACGACGCGCTCGGCCGGCGTCTGCCACTGGTCCTGCGTCAGGAAGAAATCCTCGAGGAAGGCCGAAACGGTTTCGTCGTCCGGCACCGTCCCATCCTGGTTCGAGACGACGTTGCCGTGAATACGGAAGGAGCGCGCCAGAAGGTCGTGATCCCTGGCGCGCAAAAAGCGGGTGAACGGCGTCAGAAACTCCAGAACAACCTCGTCGATGTCGCAAACCACGAGAGGTCTGTCCCGAAGCGGCACATGTCCTATGTCAGTTGTCTCGTCCAAGATCAGTATTCCCCCGAGCCGAGGCCTGGAGCTGAGAAGTGTGCGGAAGCCGCCATGACCGCCTCCGGCGCAGTGCCTGTCGCCGCACAGAAGGCCATAAGCGATGGCTCGTGGTTCATCAGGAAATCCAGGAGACCGCCGAGAAAGCTTGGCTCGTTGACAGCATTGCGCAACTGGGCGGCCTCCATTCCGGTCAGTGCCAGGAAGCGGCCGAACATATCCGGCTCGTTCGCCAGCCATCCGAGTACAGCGATAGCGATTTCCTGCGGATCTGCGTCAGATCCTTTCGGCTTCTTGAAGTTGCTTTGCATTTCGCGGGGCAAATTACCTTTTTCTCAACCAAATGCCGCTAGCGTCACCCTAACGGATTTATCGAATCGGCTTCCGCGCGACCTTATATTTTCGCTGAGTGGATTCAAGGCCGGTGGCGAGGACACTGTATTATGCCGAAGCAAGTGATGATTGTCGAAGACAACGAGCTGAACATGAAGCTCTTTCGCGATCTCATCGAGGCGTGCGGTTACTCGACGATCCAGACCCGCAACGGCATGGAGGCGCTCGAACTCGCCCGCAAGCACCGTCCCGACCTGATCCTGATGGACATTCAGCTGCCGGAAGTCTCTGGGCTGGAAGTGACGAAATGGTTGAAGGAAGACGACGAGCTGCACGTCATTCCTGTGATTGCCGTCACTGCTTTCGCGATGAAGGGCGACGAGGAGCGTATCCGCCAGGGCGGCTGCGAAGCTTATGTCTCCAAGCCGATTTCCGTGCCGAAATTCATTGAAACAATAAAGACCTATCTGGGCGACGCCTGAGCGTTGAAAAAGGCCATATGACCGCGCGAATTCTGGTTGTTGACGATATTCCGGCGAATGTGAAGCTTCTCGAAGCAAGGCTTCTGGCCGAGTATTTCGAAGTGCTGACCGCCGATAATGGCAGGGATGCGCTGGCCATCTGCGACACCACCCAGGTGGATCTCATTCTGCTCGATATCATGATGCCTGGCATGGATGGCTTTGAGGTCTGCGAGCGGCTGAAGGCAGATCCGAAGGTTGCCCATATCCCTGTTGTCATGGTGACGGCGCTCGACCAGCCGGCAGACCGTGTTCGCGGCCTCAAGGCCGGTGCCGACGACTTCCTGACAAAGCCGGTCAATGACCTCCAGCTGATTTCACGCGTCAAGAGCCTGCTGCGGCTGAAGACCCTGAGTGACGAGCTGCGCTCGCGTGCCGAGACCGCACGCACGCTCGGCTTTGAGGATGGCAGGATCGGCGAGGGCAAGGGCGAGGAGATTGCGCAGGTCCTGCTGGTCGACGGCCGCGCCAATTCGCAGGAGCGCATCGTGCGCGCCTTGAAGCCGATTGCCAATGTCGTGGCCATGTCCGACGCCCAGGCAGCCTTATTCGAAGCAGCGGAAAGCTCCTTCGAGCTGGTGATCGTCAACTCCAATTTCGACGACTATGATCCGCTGCGCCTTTGCTCGCAGTTGCGCTCGCTGGAGCGGACGCGATTTCTTCCGGTCCTGCTGATCACCGATCAGGGTGCCGACGAGATGATCGTCCGGGCACTCGAGCTCGGGGTCAACGATTACATCGTGCGTCCGGTGGATACCAACGAGCTCGTGGCGCGCTGCCTGACGCAGATCAAGCGCAAGCGCTACAATGATCGTCTGCGCGCCAGCGTCCAGGAGACCATCGAGCTTGCCGTCACCGACGCGCTGACCGGGCTGCACAACCGACGTTATCTCGACAACCACCTGGCCATTCTCTTCAAGCGATCCGTCCAGCGCGCCAGGCCGCTTTCGATCCTCATCAGTGATATCGACCGCTTCAAGGCCGTCAATGACCTCTACGGTCACGATGCCGGCGATCAGGTCCTGCGGGAATTTGCCGCCCGCGTACGCTCCACCGTCCGGGGCGCCGATCTCGCCTGCCGTTTCGGCGGTGAGGAATTCGTGGTCGTCATGCCGGATACATCGGCACCGGTCGCAGCCGCTATTGCGGAACGACTGCGTTCAGCCGTCGAAAGTACACCATTCACCCTGCGTGGAACCGGCCAGACCATCGCCATCACGGCTTCTTTCGGGATCTCATCCCGCGAGACATCGCTCGATGGGCCAGACGAACTGCTGAAGCAAGCCGACCGCGCCCTCTATGAGGCGAAAAACGGTGGACGAAACCGCGTGGTCGCTGCGGCCGCCTAGGACTGCAGCGCGTCCGGCGGTGCGAGAGGAAGTCAATCCAAGCTGTTTTGTGCGGCCATTACAAAAGTTTAATATCTGAAAAGTATCGCTTCCGGAATTCGTTCGCAGAAGATTAATAAGTAATTCTGCGTCATTTTATTTTCAAAGTCGCGAGAGTTCGCAATTTCAGTCAATAAGCACTTAAGATATATTGAGTTTTCGACAGTAGTGCAGGATGATTTCTGTCGTAATGCTGGCATACATCCATATCCATGCTGATGTCTTCGGACACAGATTTTGCAAGCAACGCCTGCTCAGTATAAAAAGATTGAGTCGTAACTGAAGGTATACTGACGTTTTACAGTATTTTTGAGTTTAAGCTAAAAAGCGTCGCATCCCAAGCTAGTTTCAACCGCATCCTATTTAACCATAGAGTCAGTCTGACCTCTTTTGACACTGAAGACTTCTTGATTTTAACCGACTTTTAAGCGAGTTTGCCGAGGTCGAACATCGTCCAGCCGGACAGAAATACCCCATGATGCTCAGGTCCGCCGCATCACCTGGTTCGTGGGGTCGGTCGGTCGGATGCATGCCCTGCGGTTCCTCGTACCGCTTTGCATCCGTCCGACCCCTAGTGAGCGCCGCTCTTTCCCGCCGGAAGAGCGGCGTTTTCTATAATGACAGGTCACGCGAACCGCTACCGCCGATCGGAGTTCGATACATCATATTAGTGATGTATGATTTATCATGCCGCGATTTTGCGTGCAATATCGCCCAGGAGATCGGTAGATATTAAACAAACGATCGGCAGACATTAAAAAAGGCGCAACCCCTGCAGGTGCGCCTTCTAAAACCTGAAAACCATAATGATCTTACTTGATCTTGGTTTCCTTGAACTCGACGTGCTTCTTGGCAATCGGGTCGTACTTCGTCTTGTTCATCTTGTCGGTCATCGTGCGGCTGTTCTTTGTGGTGACGTAGAAGAAGCCGGTGTCGGCCGTCGACAGAAGCTTGATCTTGATTGTTGTTGCCTTGGCCATGGTCGTCCTGCCTTTAAGAAAAATGATGCCGTGGACGGCCGGTTGCGGTCCACGGCAAATTATGGCGCGAAATTACAAATCGCGCCCGAAAAGTCAACCCCTCTTCCCCAGGAACAACAGTCTGACCCCGGAAAGCAACACATAAAGCCCGAAGAAACCGGCAATTGCCCAGGCAAATCCATCGGTGCCTGCTGCGTCGATAGCTGTACCGATCGCCTGTGGGCCGGCAACCGTGCCGATTGCATAACAAAACACGAATGCCGCATTGGCAGCGGCAAGATCCGGCCCTGTCAGCTGGGATCCGAGGTGGCTGAGGCCTACCGTATAGAGGCCGGAGACGCATCCTCCGAAGAAAAGAAGCAGGCCTGCGGTTATCATCCAGTTGCCCACCACCCATGGCAGCGCGAGCGCGCCGACCAGGCCCATGCAGGCCATGATGACTAGCAGCGGGCGCTTGTCCGTCAGTTTGTCCGATAGCAGGCCGAGCGGGATCTGGAAGACGACGTTGCCTATACCCATCATCGTCAGCAGCAAGGCGGCATGCGATTCGGTAAAGCCGGAGCGCGTCGCATAGATCGGAAACAGCGACAGACCGCCTGCCTCGACTGCGCCAAACACGAACACCGCGGCGGTAGCCGTCGGCACCAGGAAGACATAGCGCATGAAATGCATCTCGGGCTTTTCTTCCAGCACCGGGCTTTCGTTGCGGGCAATGAAGATTGGGATGGCGGCAACGAGAATGGCGACCGCGCCGATCAGGAAGGGCAAAATACCCTCGCTGCCAACCATGGAGAAAATCAGCGGTCCGGCAGCAAATCCCAACGACAGGACCGTGGCGTAGAGCCCGAGCACGAAGCCGCGCCTTGCCGGGGGAGAGGCGGCATTGATCCAGAATTCCGAAAGGATGAACAGCGTGGTCGTCGCGCCGTGGAAGACCAGCCGCAGCGGGAACCACATCCAGAAGGCCGTCGCATAGTAGAAGCCGACAGCGCTGACGGCCGAGAGAAATACCGCCCACATCATTGTCGAGGCAACGCCGAAGCGGTGCGCCAGCCGTGTGGTGATGGGCGCGGCGATCATTGCCGCGATCCCTGCCATCGCTGTGTTGAGGCCGATCAGCGACGACGAGATACCGCGCTTTTCAAGGATGATGCTGAAAAGGGGCAGGCCGAGACCGATGGCAATGCCAACGGCCGAAATCGACGAGATCGCGGCGAAAAGCGAGGGCCAGTGAATTTCTTCGACATGGCCGACCTTGCCGTTCGTCGGTTCAGTCATGGTTGATCCTTAGCATGGAGCGAACGAAACGTCCGCGTCGCAGAATTGAGAAAGGCATCTTGCCGGCTAATCCAGAGCGCCACATTCCGGGGCGTCCGGTCGATCGCAGCGGCCGGAGCATGCCCGACAATGCTGGCAATGTTCAGACAAGAATTAGCCTCCATGTCAACCCATGGCCGGTGCTGATGTCAGGTCGCGTGGGGAAAACCCTGCCGTTTCGGCTTGTCGCGGCGTCCTGCAGCCTTACCCGGTGCCGTTGCCTTCATCGAACTCGTCCGGCCGGTCTTCGTGACCGCCGAAGCCGTGCATGCGCAGAGCCCATTGCAGGCCGATCACGCCACCCTTGATCGGCTGGATGACGGCAAGTGCCGTCAGCACCGTGATCGGCGCCCAGATGGAAAGCGTCGCCCACATCGGCAGATGGTGCATCGTGTCCGATATCATGTAGCCGCCGACGACAACGTGGCCGAGCACGAGGATGACGAGATAGGGCGGCAGGTCGTCCGAGCGGTGGTGAAACATCTCCTCGCCGCAGACAGCGCAACTGTCCACCGGTTTCAGAAACGCCCGGAACAGCTTCCCACGTCCGCAGTTGGGACAACGGCTGCAGGCGCCGCGCAGGATAGCCTGGCCGAGCGCGCGCTCGGTTTTTTCAGGCCCGCCATAGCGAATGACGGGTGTCGAACCGCTTGCTGTCATCACTCCTCCTCCAGCCGCCCTCCAGCAGCTATTTACGTCCGCGCGGTGGCCTTGTCCCCGGCTTCTTGCGCACCGGCGTCGCGCCGCGTCCAGACTTGTGGAACGAGCGCATGCCACGCGGCAGTTCGCGGCCCTCGCTCAGCATCTCGAAGCGCAGGGCGCCCGCCAGCGGCACCGCTTCAACCAGCTTCACCTTGACGCTGTCGCCAAGCCGATAGCCGAGCCCTGTGCGGTCGCCGACCAGCGCCTGGTGCGCCTCGTCATAGATGTAATAGTCGTTGCCGAGCGTCGAGATCGGAATGAAACCATCGGCGCCGAATTCCGGCAGTCCGATGAACAGTCCCGACTTGGTGACGCCGCCAACGCGGCCGTCAAACTCTTCGCCGACACGGTTGCTCAGGTGATGGGCAATCAGGCGGTCTACGGTCTCGCGTTCGGCCGCCATGGCGCGCCGCTCGAAGGTCGAGATTTCGGCTGCGATGTCGTCGAGACCGGCTTCCTGCTCCGGCGTGATGCCGCCTTCGCCAAACCCGAGCGAACCCACCAGAGCGCGGTGAACGATAAGGTCGGCGTAGCGGCGGATCGGCGAGGTGAAGTGGGCGTACTTCATCAGGTTGAGGCCGAAATGGCCGATGTTTTCCGGGCTGTAGATCGCCTGGCTCTGGGAGCGCAGCACCATCTCGCTGACCATCGTCTGGTGCGGCGTGCCTTCTGCCTTGGCAAGGATACCGTTGAAATTGTTGGCCCGCATGTTGCCGCCCTTGGCGAGCGGAATGTCGAGCGTCGCAAGAAACGTTCTCAGGATCTCCTGCTTGGCGAGCGACGGGCCGTCATGGATGCGGAACACCAGCGGCTGCCGCTGCTTTTCCAGCGTCTCGGCAGCAGCGACGTTCGCCTGGATCATCATCTCTTCGATCAGTTTGTGCGCATCCAGCCGCGGCGGCACGACGACACGGTCGACAGTCCCGTCCGGCTTCAGCTGGATCTTGCGCTCGGGCATGTCGAGTTCCAGCGGCTGCCTGCGGTCGCGGCCGCGTTTCATCACGCCATAGGCATGGTAGAGCGGCTTCAGGATCGGTTCCAGCAGCGGTCCTGTCTGATCGTCAGGTGTTCCGTCGATCGCTGCCTGCGCCTGCTGGTAGGAGAGCTTGGCGGCACTCTTCATCATGATGCGGTGGAAGGTGTGGCCAATCTTGCGGCCCTCGCGCGAAAACACCATGCGCACGGCAATCGCCGGCCTGTCGACGCCTTCCTTCAGCGAGCAGAGATCGTTGGAGATCCGCTCCGGCAGCATCGGCACCACCCGGTCGGGGAAATAGACCGAGTTGCCGCGCTTCTGCGCCTCGCGGTCGAGCATGGAATTCGGCCTGACATACCAGGAGACGTCAGCGATTGCGACGTTGACGATGACGCCTTCGACATTGTCGGGAGAAGGGTCCAGCTCGGCATATACGGCGTCGTCGTGGTCCTTGGCGTCGGCCGGATCGATGGTGATCAATGGCACGTTGCGCCAGTCTTCGCGGCTTTTCATCGTCGCTGGCTTGGCATCGTCAGCCTCGGCCAGCACCGGCAGCGGGAAGATGTAGGGGATGCCATGGGCATGGATGGCAATCATCGAGATTGCCTTTTCCGAGCCGACGGAGCCAAGCACCGACAGGACTTTGGCGCGCGGCAGGCCAAAGCGGCCGAGACGCGCAACTTCGATCTCGACCAGGTCGCCATCCTTCGCGGTGCCGATATCCTCGGGATCGATGACCATTTCCTCGCCGCGCCGCTCCACCGGCATCAGCCGTCCGCCACCACCGGGCGTCTCTCGGAAAACGCCAAGTGCAGCACTGCGGCGGCGGTCTAGAACCTTGATGATCCGTGCCGTGTAAGCCGGTCCGCCGCGGTCTCCGGCCGGAAATATCTTTGCCAAAACCCGGTCGCCCATGCCGGCCACGGGTGCCTTGCCCTTGCCGTTGCGGCCGGCGGGCGAAGACGTCTGGCGGATGGCAACGGCAGGCGCGACGCCGGCATCTTCCGGCCATTCGGCCGGGCGGCCGATCAGCTCGCCGTCCTTGTCGCGGGTGGTGATGTCGAGCACGGTCACGGGGGGAAGGGCGCCGGGTCGCATCAGCGACTTGCGGTTCTTCTGCACCATGCCGTCCTCTTCGAGGTCGCGCAGCAGGTTTTTCAGCTCGACGCGTTGCTCGCCCTTCAGCCCGAAGGCCTTGGCCAGTTCGCGTTTGGAGGCTTGCTGTGGATGGTCGGCAATGAAGCGCAGAATGACTTCGCGCGGCGGCAATACACCCTGGACGATCGTGTCCCTGGCTGGCGCCGTAACATCACCCTTGGCAGCGCCAGTCTTGGCGGCACGCACGGGCTTGCCGAGACGACGTTCGACTGGCGACGGTCTGCTGCGCGGTTCTCTGCTCACTCTGCTGCCTTCTTCACTGTCTTCTTGGCGGCTGGCTTGGCCTTGGCCTTGGCTGCCGGCTTGGCGGCGGTCTTGGTCGTCTTTGCCGATGCGGCAGCGGTCTTCGTCTTCGCTGCTGCCTTCGCCTTCGGTGCGGCCTTGGCCTTGGCGGCAGCCTTCGGCTTGGCAGGCTTGCCGGCCTTCTCGACGATCAGGGCAAGCGCTTCCTCGACACTGACGCTCTGCGGATCCTTGCCCTTCGGCAACGTCGCATTGACCTTGCCCCAGTTGACATAGGGCCCATACTTGCCGTCGCGCACGGTGATCTTGCCGCCACCGTCCGGATGGTCGCCAAGGTCCTTCAACGCTGCCGGCGTGCCGCGACCGCTTGGGCCCTTGGCCTGCTTGTCGGCGAGCACCGTAACGGCGCGGTTGAGACCGACGGTGAATACGTCCTCGATGGTCTCGAGGTTGGCGTAGGAGCCGTCATGCAGCAGGAATGGCCCGTAGCGGCCGAGGCCGGACGAGATCATCTTGCCGCTTTCCGGATGCTTGCCGATATCGCGCGGCAGCGCGATCAGTGCCATCGCCTTCTCGTAATCGATATCCTCGGGCTTCCAACCCTTCGGCAGCGACGAGCGCTTGGCTTCCTTGCCCTCTCCACGCTGGATGTAGGGGCCGAAGCGACCGGAGCGCAGTGTCAGCTCTTCCTCGGTCACCGGATCCTTGCCGAGCGCCTTCGGCTCGCTGAGGCCGGTCGATTCCGCATCCGTGCCGCCTTCCGACGAGAGCTGGCGGGTGAAATTGCAGTCCGGATAGTTCGAGCAGCCAACAAAGGCGCCGTACTTGCCGAGCTTCAGCGACAGGTTGCCGGTGCCGCAGACCTGGCAGATGCGCGGATCGCTGCCGTCTTCGCGGGTCGGAAACACCAGCGGCGCCAGCGCCTCGTTCAGCGCATCGAGGACGTTGGTGACGCGCAGTTCCTTGGTGTCGTTGATCTGGGCGAAGAAAGCCGTCCAGAATTCGCGCAACACGTCCTTCCAGTTCAGTTCGCCGGCCGAGATTCGGTCGAGCTTTTCCTCGAGGTCGGCGGTGAAGTCGTATTCGACGTAGCGGGTGAAGAAGTTTTCGAGAAAGGCGGTGACCAGCCGGCCCTTGGCCTGCGGCACCAGCTTGCGCTTGTCGATCGTCACATAGTCGCGGTCGCGCAAGGTTGCCAGCGTTGCGGCATAGGTGGAAGGCCGGCCGATGCCGAGCTCTTCCATCTTCTTGATAAGTGTTGCTTCCGAATAGCGCGGTGGCGGTTCGGTGAAATGCTGCGTCGAGTTGATCTTCTGCTTGGCGAGGTTCTCGCGGGCGTTGATCTCCGGCAGGCGGCCGTCCTCTTCGCCATCATCGCTCTGCTCGCCGTCTTCCTTCTGGTCGGTATAGGCGGCGATGAAGCCATCGAAGCGGATGACGGAGCCAACGGCCCGCAGGCCGGCTTTGTCGCCACCATTGGTCGCCAGGATCTCGACGGTCGTCCGCTCGATCTCGGCAGACGCCATCTGGCTGGCAATCGCCCGTTTCCAAATCAGGTCGTAGAGACGAAGCTGGTCGGCATCGAGGGCGCTGCGCAGGTGATCGGGAATGCGTTCGAAGTCAGTAGGACGCACGGCCTCGTGCGCTTCCTGTGCATTCTTCGCCTTGCTCGAATAGAAACGGGCCTTTTCCGGCAGGTAGCGATTGCCGAACTGGCTGCCGATGGCGCTGCGCGCCGCATCGATCGCCTCCGGCGCCATCTGCACGCCATCGGTACGCATATAAGTAATAAGACCCACGGTCTCGCCACCGATGTCGATACCTTCATACAGCCGCTGCGCGACCTGCATGGTACGCGATGCGGAGAAGCCGAGCTTGGAAGAAGCCGCCTGCTGCAGCGTCGAGGTGGTGAACGGCGGCGAAGGATTGCGCTTGACGGGCTTCGCCTCGACGGTGTCGACGACGTAGCTGGCGCCTTCGAGCAATGTCTTGAGATTGCCGGCCTGTTCGCCGTTGGCAATCGAGCGGGCCTGCAGCCGCTTGCCGTCGGCGACCGTCAGGCGGGCTTCGAATTCATCGCCGCGCGGCGTCTTCAGCAGCGCCGAGAGGTTCCAGTATTCTTCGGAGACAAAGCGCTCGATTTCGGATTCGCGGTCGCAAACCAGACGCAGGGAAACAGACTGCACGCGGCCGGCAGAGCGGGCGCCGGGCAGCTTGCGCCATAGCACCGGCGACAGGTTGAAGCCGACGAGATAGTCGAGGGCCCGGCGCGCCAGATAGGCATCGACCAGCGGTCCGTCGATATCGCGCGGGTTGGCCATGGCGTCGAGAACGGATTTCTTGGTGATGGCGTTGAAGACGACGCGCTGCACCTTCTTGGTGCCGATCACCTTCTTCTTGTTGAGAAGGTCGAGCACATGCCAGGAGATCGCTTCACCTTCGCGATCAGGGTCGGTCGCGAGGATCAGGCCATCGGCCGTCTTCATGGCGTCCGTGATATCCTTCATGCGCTTGGCCGAGGCCGCGTCGACTTCCCAGAGCATCTCGAAGTCCTGGTCGGGCAAAACCGAACCATCCTTGGCGGGCAGATCGCGCACGTGACCGAAAGACGCCAGGACCTTGTAGTTGGGTCCCAGATATTTGTTGATCGTCTTGGCCTTGGCAGGCGATTCTACCACTACAACATTCATGATCATTCTCTAATTAGGAGGTCGCGCTGAGGAGAAACAGGCGGGTGTCCGGGCAATCTTCACTTCCCGGCCCCTCGACATGGACAGTGAAATCGCTGCGGTCAAGAGGGACGGTGCATTTTTGCCGCCTGCAACGTGACGCAACTTTTACGAGATATTAAACGTATTGCAATTATAGATAAATGCTTTATCGTCTTTGATATGCAGAGATAACGACAGTCCATGCAGTGATACACCCTTGCGACGGGAAGACGAAATGACGTCCAAACCTGTGAAAAATAAGGGAGGGCAGACCTCCATGGAAAGCTTTGCATTCATCCGCCAGATGTTGGGCGAGTTGCGGCAGGTGGCAGAAAGGGAACGTGCCGATCTTCTGTGCTACCTTCTGGAGATGGCCTACGTCGAGGCCGGCGACCTCCAGGCCGGCCATCGACCCCTCGCATCAATCCAGCATGGCGAGCGACACTAGCCCGCCGGGGTGTCGATGCAACCGTCCGGCGAGATCGAGTTCGATCAGGACCAGGTAGACCGATGCCGCCGCCAGCACCGTGTGGCGGATGATGTCGTCGATCTCGACCGGCGTGGGCCCGAGCGAATCGACGATGCGGGCGCGGTCGTTGTCATCGGGCGGCAGGAGCATCGGCTTGCCGGGATCTTCGCCAGGCTCCTCCGCCATCGGCGTCGAGAACAGGTCGATCTCCGACAGCGGCGCCAGCGCCTCGATGATATCGCCGGGGCTGGTCGCGATCATTGCGCCATCCTTCAGCAAGCCGTTCGTTCCCTGACAGCGCGGATCGAGCGGCGAGCCGGGCACGGCAAACACCAGCCGCCCGAATTCCCCGGCAAGCCGCGCCGTGATCAACGAGCCGGAGCGTGTCGCCGCCTCGACGACCACCAGACCCAGCGCGGCCCCAGCGATAAGTCGATTGCGACGGGGGAAGTCGCGGGCCCTCGGCTCCCAGCCGAATGGCATCTCGCTCAGCGCCATGCCATCGCCGTTCCAGATTTCATTGAGCAATCCGACGTTTTCGGGCGGGTAGGGCTGGTCCAGTCCTCCGGCCAGTGCCGCGATGGTGCCGGTCTCGATACTGGCCCGATGGGCTGCCGTATCGATGCCGCGCGCCAGCCCAGAGATCACCGCATAGCCGGCACGACCGCAGTCCCGCGCGATCATTGCCGCGAACTTGGCGCCGCTGATCGAGGCATTGCGCGAGCCGACGACACCGACCACGGGCTTCGTGCCCGTGGCAAGATTGCCCTTGGCCGCCAGCAGCGGCGGAGCACCGTCGATCTGCCGCAGCGCCGGAGGATAGTCGGGTTCGCCGATGCCGATGAAGCGCGCTCCGAAGCGCTCGGCAATCTCCAGTTCGCGCAGGGCATCGCTTTCGCTGCAGATGCGGATAGCCCGCGTTGCGCCGCCGCGCTGCGACAATTCCGGCAGCATCGCGAGCGCGGTTTCGGCCGAGCCGAAGTGGTTGATGAGGTCGCGGAAGGTGGCAGGCCCGACATTGTCGGAGCGGATCAGCCTGAGCCAGGCAATCCGTTGTTTTTCCGTCAGCGCAATCCCAGACCGTCTTGCGCTGTCCGTGGCCATGAACCTACCCCTTGGATCCGATCTTGCTTTCCGTCCCTGCAGTCAGCCTGGCGATGTTGGCCTTGTGTTTCCACCAGCAGATGAGGCTCATCAGCGTCATCGCCGCAGCAATCTTGTCGGGTCCCACTATCCACAGCGCAACCGGAATAACAAGTGTTGCAACCAGTGCGGACAGCGACGAGTACCGGCTGAGGAAGGCGCAAGTGAGCCAGACGACCGCAAACAGCAGCACCATAACCGGCGCCAGCGCCAGCAGGATACCGATATAGGTTGCCACACCCTTGCCGCCCCTGAAGCCGATCCAGACCGGAAAGATATGGCCGATGAACGCAGCAAAGCCCGCCAGCAGACCGGCCTCTGCGCCAAAAAGCCGCGTGCAGACAAATGCGGCGAGGGTGCCTTTGAGGGCATCGAGCAGCATCGTTGCGACTGCGAGCTTTTTGCTGCCGGTGCGCAGCACATTGGTTGCCCCGATGCTGCCGGAGCCGATTGACCTGACATCGCCGAGCCCGGCCATGCGGGTCAACACCAGTCCAAAGGGGATGGAGCCCAGCAGATAGCCGATAGCAAGGGCTGCCAGCGCTAGCGGCACGGTGATCTGCCAGTTCATGATGTCGTTCAAATCGTCCCCCTATAGTCCGGCATTTCCATCCGTTTTCAGTTCAGCGAATAGACCAATGCGCCCCCCACATAGGTCGCTACCGCCCGGCCGCTGAACCGGGCATCCTCGAACGGTGTATTCTTCGAGCGCGACAGAAGCATGTCCTTGGCGACAAGCCAAGGCTCGTCGATATCGATCAGCGTGATATCGGCTTTCGCGCCCGGCTGGAGCGTGCCGGCATCGAGCCCGAAGATCTGGGCCGGTCGCGTCGAGAGAGCATCGATCAGCCGCATCAGGCTGACCTGGCCGCTGTGGTGGAGGCGCAGGGCCGCGGCCAGCATGGTTTCCAGCCCGATGGCGCCGTCCGCCGCCTCAGCGAAAGGCAGCCGCTTGGTGTCGACATCCTGCGGATCGTGCGAGGAGACGATGATGTCGATCGTGCCATCGGCGAGCGCTTCGATCATAGCCATCCGGTCGTCTTCGGGTCTGAGCGGCGGATAGAGCTTGAAGAACGTACGGTATTCGCCGATGTCGTTCTCGTTCAGCGCCAGATTGTTGATTGAGATGCCGCAGGTGACCTTGGCGCCGCGTTTCCGGGCGCTCCTGATCGCCTCGGCCGACTCAGGCACCGAAATCATCGCGGCGTGGTAGTTGCTGCGGGTCAGTGCCGCGATCCGGAGGTCGCGCTCGAGCGGGATGATCTCTGCTTCCTTCGGAATACCCGACAGGCCGAGCCAGCTGGCGAACAGGCCTTCGTTCATGACGCCCTCTGCGCCGAGATGTTCGTCGCGCGGCACGGAAGCAATGACGGCGCCGAACTCGCGGCCGTAGGTCATAACCCGGCGCAGCACCTGCGCGTCGTGGATGCTGGCATGGCCATCTGTAAAGGCCACGGCGCCGGCTTCCCTCAACAGGCCGATCTCGGTCATTTCAGTGCCGGCCAGCCCCTTGGTAAGGGCAGCGGCGGGATAGACATTCACGACCGCCTTGTCGCGCGCCGTTTTCTTGACGAATTCGACCAGCGCGATGTCGTCTATGACGGGATCGGTATCCGGCATCATGATAAAGGAGGTTATGCCGCCGGCTGCTGCAGCGCGGCTGGCCGAGGCAATCGTCTCGCGGTACTCGCTGCCGGGTTCGCCGACATGCACGCGGGCATCCACGAGGCCGGGCACCGCTATCAGCCCGGCGCAATCGCGCACGGTGGCGCCCGCCGGAAACGGCAGGCCATCGGCTTGCTTGCCGGATGCAACGATGACGCCGTTCTCGACGATAACGGTGCCGGTCTCGTCGAGCTGGCGTGAGGGGTCGATGATGCGGACGTTGGTGAGGACGATGGTGTTCATGCGCGCGGCCCCTGGTTCTGCGAGACAAGCAGCGTTTCCATCACGGCCATCCTGACGGCGACCCCCATTTCCACCTGTTCGGCAATGACGCTCTGCGGGCCGTCGGCCACCTCGGAGGCGATTTCGACGCCACGGTTCATCGGCCCCGGATGCATCACAAGCGCATCCTCCTTGGCGGCTTTCAGCGTCTCGGCATCGAGCCCGTAGAAATGGAAATACTCGCGCACCGAAGGCACGAAGGCGCCGGACATGCGCTCGCGCTGCAAGCGCAGCATCATCACCACGTCTGCATCCTTCAAGCCTTCCTTCATCGAGTGGCAGATTTCCACGCCCATCTCGGCCATCCCGGTCGGCAGCAGCGTCGCCGGCGCCACGACGCGCACCCGGGCGCCCATGGCGTTGAGCAGCAATATGTTGGAGCGGGCGACGCGCGAATGCAGGACGTCGCCGCAGATAGCAACGATGATCCGCGACAGCTTGCCCTTGGCACGGCGGATGGTCAGCGCGTCCAGCAGCGCCTGGGTCGGATGCTCGTGCTGGCCATCGCCGGCATTGACGACGGCGCAGGAGACTTTTTGAGCCAACAATGCGGCAGCGCCGGCGCTCGAATGGCGGATGATCAGCACGTCCGGCCGCATGGCATTCAGCGTCATCGCCGTGTCGATGAGGGTTTCGCCCTTCTTCACCGAGGAATTGCCGACCGACATGTTCATGACGTCGGCGCCAAGCCGCTTGCCGGCGAGTTCGAACGACGCCTGCGTCCGCGTCGAGGCTTCAAAGAAAAGGTTGATCTGCGTCAGCCCGCGCAGCGTCGACGTCTTCTTCTCGCGCTGCCGGCTGATCTTCACCGCCTCGTCCGCCTTGTCGAGCAGATAGGTGATATCCTGCTCTTTGAGACCTTTGATGCCGATAAGGTGGCGGTGGGGAAAAAAGACCATGCGGGCGCCCTCGGATGTCGTCAGGGGCTCTATAATGAGCGCGCGGCGAGGGGGCAAGGCGGTTCGGAGAGTTCAGGCCGGGCGGGGCGACTTCGGCAACATGTTTATGGTGTTCCTTGGCAACTCGGGATCTATGCGTACCCGCTTGGGTCGGGCGGAAGAGAATGGCTTGCGCAATATCCCCGTCCGCCAATGTCCAATGGCCGACGTATTGCTTCAGGCTAGATGAGTTTGGGAATGACTCGATAGGTCGGAGCGCGCTCAATCCGATTACAGATAGCGGCCATGCGCGGATTTGCACGTTTGGCCTGTCGAAAACTCTCAAATGTCCGTTTGTCGACCATTGTAACGTCGGCATAGGGCGCAAGGCACGCCAGATAGCCATCGTTGAGTTCGCTGCCTTTGCGTTCGTTAAGCGTGGCGGCATGTTTGCGCAAGTTTGACGAGATGATCCACGATGGCAACCGATCCATCTTGACCGAGCGTTTCAGTTCAGGGAACGGAATGCCCATCCCCTCAGTGCAAATCTTCATCTGTTTTAGAAACTGCCCATGGTCGAGCACCTCGCCAAGGGTAGCGGTAACGTCGACGTCTGAAGGCTCTATTTCAAAGTATGCGAGAGATTGCCACACAAGATCCGCAGCCTTCAATGGCAAATGCTCGATCTCATCCGCGACTTTTTCCATGAACCCGCCAGCAATATCGTTGGGATCGGAGATCCTTCCGTCACCATATTTTCTGATATCCATCGCCAGACTGCCTCGAATCACATCCAATTGGCGACTCATGGACACCTTCGAACGGATCCGGCCGCCCAGTAATTCCGACATGGGTTTTGATCTTAGATCGACCGCCGTCGAGTGTGTGATAGCGACGTGGCTGCGGGCCTTGTGAGAACGAGCAAGAAAAAGCTTCCGCAATGCGAGCCAAACGTCTGGGTCAGAGCCGAGCATGTCTTCGCCGGTGCCTACGCGAATGATGGAACTGGTGACACGCGAACGCAATGTGGCGAGGTCATCGCCTGGATTGTGGTAGGCGGACAGGGCCTCTGCACCTAATATCGAGGTTATGCCGCCAATATCACCCTGCACGGATGACGTCGCAATCCAGGCAACGAGAGGCAGTGCATGAAGGAAGCGCAGGCGCGATCGCACCAAAACTTCATCATCGATAGCGCAAAGCTCTTCTAGATGATGGAGCGTCACCATAGGGATCGTGCCGGAATCCTCTAGCCACGACGAAAATTCCTCCGAATGGCGGCGTGCTACTGCATCGGTCGAAGACTTGTCACGCTGCCATTGCGTTAAATGTGACGTGTCGAGCGCCAAGTAGGTTGGCTTCAGTAGGATCACCCGGCATCCCTTCATTAGTCAAAAAATTACATCTGGTTGTCGTCCCAACGCTGCGCACAAAACGGTGAGGGCTTGGCTGACTGTTGTCGATCCAAAGTAAAGTCGTATTTCAGAAACGGCTTCAGGAGGTGGTAGCACACGAAACTGGTTCAAATCCTCCAGCATATTGAACAAAGTATCATTAGAGCGTTTCGGGGCCTAGTATGGGATACGATGGCACTACAGCTACCCAGAAGTACTTGGCGGTCGCCTCCAGTTTCACGGGCATACGCAGACATGGCGGTTGCCATCCCGCTGGCGGAGGCCAAGACCAACTGCTCCGTGTGGGAATGCGACGACCTTTCGTCTGAAGCTTCGCAGCATCCAGCGCGAATAAGCCAGCCCCACTGTGTACATCGCCATGAATCTTTTGCCTGGACGTTTCCACCATAGGTGACTTCGGCTAGAAGCGAATCATGACCCAAGCGCCCCGGAACGAAGACCCGTTGACCGATCTGAACCAGCCGAGCCTTTGGTCCGGCATCAATGCCTACCGTTCCGATCCGCTGATCGTTGACCTGACGGCCAATCTGCCGCGCAGCATTCGCGAAGACCTCGAGCAGATGGGGCGTTTCGTGACGTCGCATGAAGCGCAGGAATTGGCACGGATGGCAAACCAGGGCGTGCCGCAGCTGAAGACGCACGGGCCGCGCGGCGAACGGCTGGATATCGTCGAGTTCCATCCGGCCTGGCATGCGCTGATGCGCCGCTCGATGTCGGCGGGGCTTCATTCCTCGATCTGGGATCCGCAGGCGGATGTCGAGGCCAAGGACCAGGCGCACAAGGTACGAGCCGCGCGCTTCTACCTGACAGCGCAGCTCGAATGCGGCCATCTCTGCCCGCTGACGATGACCAGCGCCTCGGTGGCGGCGATGATGGCAGCCCCTGCGGTCCAGAAGGACTGGGCGCCAAAAATCCTGTCGCGGAAATATGATTCCACCAACAAGCCGGCCATGCAGAAATCCGCCGTCACCATCGGCATGGGTATGACGGAAAAGCAGGGCGGCACGGATGTGCGCGCCAATGTCACGTCGGCCGAGCGGGTGGGGGAGGGCATCTATCGGCTCTCCGGCCACAAATGGTTCCTGTCGGCGCCGATGAGCGATGCCTTCGTCATGCTCGCCCAGACGGGCGACGGGCTGGGCTGCTTCCTGGTGCCACGGCTGCTCGAGGACGGCTCGGCCAACGGGCTGCATTTCCAGCGCCTGAAGGACAAGATCGGCAACCGCTCGAATGCGTCCGCCGAAGTTGAATTCACCGATACGTTCGGCTTCCTGCTCGGCACTCCCGATGGCGGCGTCCGGACGATTCTCGACATGGTGACCCTGACGCGGCTCGATTGTGCGCTGGCGTCGTCGGGCATCATGCGCGCGTCGCTCGCCGAAGCGGTGCACCACGCGCGCGGTCGCAGCGTGTTCGGCAAGCCGCTGGTGAGCCAACCGATCATGACGCGCGTGCTCGCAGACATGGCGCTCGACGTCGCCGGTGCGACTGCCCTTTCGTTCCGTCTGGCCGAAGCCTTCGACAAGGCCCGCGACAGCGCTGACGACGCAGCCTACGCCCGGGTGATGACGCCGGTTGCCAAATACTGGTGCTGCAAGATCGCCCCGGCGCTGATCTACGAGGCGATGGAATGCATCGGCGGCAGCGGCTATATCGAGGAACGCCCCATTGCTCGCCACTACCGCGAGGCGCCGGTCAACGCCATCTGGGAAGGCTCCGGCAATGTCATGGCGCTCGATCTTCTGCGCGTTCTCAACCGTGGTCGAGACCTGTTTGAAACGGTATTCGCCGGACTTGCCCGCGATCTCGGTCCGGCCGGCAAGAAGACCATCGCCGTGCTGCGTGCCGCCATGGCGCTCTGCGAGCGCGACGAGGGCGCTGCCCGGCTGCTGATCGAGCAGCTCGCCTTGGCTGCCGCCGCCGCCGAACTCTACCGGCTCGGTGCCGGCAAAGTCGCCGATGCCTTCATCGAAACGCGTCTGGCCGGCGGCTGGCGCTCGACCTACGGCATGCTCGACAGCCGTTTCGACGCCAGCTACATCGTCGACCTGCTCTATCCACCCGCGACCTGACGGAGAGTTCGGCGCGCATCGAAACGCAAGGGGGGACATGTGGTAACGCTTCGCAGCTTTCGTCCCTCCGATATCGACAGCCTCTACGCCATCTCGCTCGCGACAGGCCATGCCGGCGGCGATGCCTGGCACCTCTACATCGATGGTCGGTTGATGGGGCATATCTACGTTGGCCCCTATGCGAAGTTCAGTCCGGAAACCGTGCTCGTAGCCGAGGACGAGGAGGGTGTCGGCGGCTATATCCTCGGCGTGTTCGACACGGCCGCCTTCGAGGACAGGCTTGAAGAGGACTGGTGGCCTGGTCTTCGCGCGATCTATCCGGAGCCGAGCGGCCCATCGTCGCAATGGAACGCCGACGAGCGCCGCTGCTTCATGATCCACCACCTCCGCCATACGCCCGAAAGCCTCATCGAACCTTATCCGGCGCATGTGCACATGAACCTTCTGCCGCGCCTGCAGCAACAGGGAATAAGGCACAGCGCTCCTCGACCGCTGGATCACAATGGCCCGACAGGCCGGCGTCGGCGGCATCCACTTGGGAACCAATACTGCCAACCACGGCGCCTCGCGCTTCTGGCCGAAGCGCGGATTTGCGCAATTATCCCCACCCGTAGCGCCGCTCTCCGAAACCACGGTGTGGTTCGGGCGTAGGCTTTGATTACAATGAAAATCAGTGCGTCACGACTTTCAGGCCGAGATGGTCCCGCATGGGATCGAAATCGCGATCACGATGCAGAAGGCTATCCCGCAGACTACTGACAACCCTGAAGAAATGTGTTTGACGAGATCGATACCATACTCTCCCTCATACTCGCTCTTGTTGCCGGGCCAGCGACACGACGTCTGTCGGGTCAAACGACTCTTTCAGCTCACAGGGACTTGAGCTGACTGGATCCCCGCCACAAGGGCGAGGAGGAGGGAGGGCGAGGATGAGGGGAGTTTGGCAACCGGCTCAAATTCCCGAGTGACCTGCAGAGTTGTCGGATAATACCTTTGTCAGCAGTCTGAGGCTATGGCCCTCTTCTACGCAGGCCCTCTTCTACGCAGAACGTGCCATGATGAGATCGATTGACTTGCGGATAGTGATGCTCTTTTCGCGCAGCAGCCTTTAGTTCATCCAACGCTTTACTCTGGCGGTGTTACTTGGTGCAGCGCTATCCACAACCTTTGAAAAGCCCTGCGTTGTCGGCGAAATGACCGGCTGATAGTCACTGGCGATGACCACAGACAAAAACGATATGGCAGATTCGGTCCTTTTTCTGGAGAAGAACTCCGTTGCGCTTCTCTCCGAGCCGGTAAAGCCGCTGCGCAACCGACTTGCAACCGAACGCAATATCCTCGAATCCGCCAAGGCACTCCTGGCCGAACACGGCTTCCAGGCGTTCGGCATCAATGCCGTGGCCCGTCGCGCCGGCTGCGACAAGCAACTGATCTACCGCTATTATGGCGGGCTCGACGGTCTGGTCGAGGCTATCGGTGCTGATCTTGGCAGCTGGGTGAGGGATCGCATTCCCGACGACAGCGGTGGCATGTTCATGCTGACCTACGGCGACTTGATGGAGCGGCTGGCGCTGCTTTTCCTGGCTGCACTGCGCGCCGATCCGCTGATGCGTCGCATCGTCGCCTGGGAGGTGTCGGAGCAGACGGAACAAGTGCGAAAATTGTCCGAGGCGCGATCCAAGGCGCTGGCCGCCTGGATCGACCGGATGCGCGGATCGCTTGTGCCTCCCAAAGGTGTCGATGCGGTTGCCGTCAACGCCATCATTCTCGCGGCCATCCAGCATCTGGTGCTCTCGGCAGCCATCGGCGGCCAATGCGCGGGATTGTCGCTGAGGAGCGAGAAGGACTGGGACAAGGCAGCCACCGGCCTGAAGCGCATCGTCCGCGCCGTCTACGGCTGAGACAAGTTCTCCACAGGCCGTTAACCTTAACGAATGGTTTACGTTGCGGGAGGCCGGCTGACGGCACAAGGTGGCGCGGTCATCAATTGTTAACCAGTGTGGCCATGACAGCAAAACCGGCTAAAGCCGCTCTATTCCTGATTTCAATGATGTTTTTCGCCGTCCTGGCTCTCAATATTGCAGTGCCTGCGGTGATTCTGGGCTCATTGGCGCTGGTGAGCGGGCTGGTCCTTTGCAGCGGAGATGGCGTCGGATATCGGGGAGAGGCCGCATGAAGTGGTTTCTGCTGTTCTGGGGCGGGCCGATCTTCTTCCTCGGCAGCTGGTACTGGCTGTCCTACTACGACATCAGTTTCGGCATATTCATGTACACCCGCGAGGTTCACGACCTGACATTTCAGGTCTACGGTAAAGTCCTCGGACTACCCCCGGAATCGATCCCACCGCTGGTGCTGCGCGCTATTATCGTCGATAGTCTCGTGGTCTTCGCGCTGATCGGCTTTCGCAAGCGCAAGCTGATTGCAGCCTGGTGGCAGGCGCGTCAGGCCTCGAGATCCGGCGATCGATTGCGGGACAGCGAAGACAGCCTGTCGAGCGCGCCCTGAAGAATGAAGCTGGCCGCTGCCGAATCGATGCGCTCGGCACGTTTTGCCCTTGAAACATCCATGGCGATCAGCTGACGTTCTGCTGCGACCGTCGACAGGCGCTCGTCCCAGAAGACGAAGGGCAGGGCGGTCTTGTCCGACATGGCCCGCACGAAAGACCGGGTCGCCTGGACCCGCGGCCCCTGCGAGCCGTCCATGTTGACTGGCAGGCCGATGATGAACGCTGCTACTTTTTCCTTCTCCGCAAACGCCAGCAGTGCTGCAGCATCGGGCGTAAACTTCACCCGCCGCAGCACCGGACGTGGCGTCGCCAGTCTTCGCCCGATATCCGACATCGACAGCCCAATGGTCTTCGTACCGAGGTCGAGGCCTGCAATCGCCTGATTCGGCAGCAGGGTTTCCGCCAGTTCTTCGATGGTGAGGACTGTCATCGGGATATTGTCTCGTCAAAAGAAATTGAGCGGCGGATCACTGTCATTTTTTGCCTTTTGGGCTATGTCGCTAGTGTCCTTAGCATCAAGGTTCGAATTTGCATCCCTCAATTCACGGAGTTATCCCATGAAAGTCACCTGGCTCGGCCATGCCGCATTCCGCATCGAGACTTCCAAGGCAACGATCCTGATCGACCCGTTCCTGAGCTATAACCAGTCCTTCTCCGCAGCTGGCCTGACGGTTGCCGACGTGTCCAAGGGTGTCACCCATATCCTGTTGACACACGGCCACGCCGATCACGTGGGCGACACGGCAGCGATTGCCAAGGAGACCGGCGCGACCGTTCTCGCCAATGCCGATCTCGCAGCCTGGCTCAGCGGCAAAGGCGTCGAGAAGATCGAATCCGGCAACACCGGCGGCACGATCCACTTCGACGGCTTCACCGTGACCTTCACCAACGCCCTGCATTCGTCGGCCCAGCAAACGGAAGACGGCGTTTCGCACGCGCTCGGCAATCCGAACGGCCTCGTCCTGCATTTCGATGACGCGCCGACCCTCTACCACATGGGCGATACCGATATCTTCGGTGACATGGCGCTGATCAACGAATTGCACCAGCCTGAAATCGGTCTGGTGCCGATCGGCGACCGCTACACGATGGGCGGTGCCGTGGCTGCGCTTGCCTGCCAGCGATTCTTCAACTTCAAGTCGGTGATCCCCTGCCACTACGGCACCTTCCCGATCATCGATGCGACAGCCGAAAAGTTCGTCACCGCCATGGAAGGCGCATCCGCAAAGGTCGTCGTGCCGAAGGTCGGTGAGGAAATTACGTTCTGATTTACTTGCAGTTGTTAAACTGTATGCTCCGATAGGTTGAAAATAGTTCAGCCTATCGGAGACAGGTAATGGCAATAAAAGACAAGCACTCTATCCATTCCACATTGCGGGAGAACATTATTGAGCATCTCTTTGCGGGAGAGATTCTGAGGTCTCTTTGGCAAAAAGAGATAGTCGATGCCGAAATTCTTAAAAGTGAATTTGATGCCGGCGGCTACGACTTGGTCCTGACATGTAGACATGTAACTCGGCACATCCAGCTTAAGGTCAGCATCGAGAATGGTGCTCGTGCGGAGGTAGGAGTGAACCTTCGACTGGCCGAAAAGCCGAGTGGCTGTGTCATTTGGATCGTAGTAGACGACGCCTTAAACTTCAGGGAGTTTCGTTGGTTTGGCGATGTACCCGGCCAACCGCTGCCCGATGTAAGCGAAATGAATGTCGTCAAGCATACCAAAGGTAATGCGCAGGGAGTCAAGGCTGAGCGCTCTGGGCATAGATCAATTAAACGTAACAAATTTACGTCATTAAAAAATTTCGACAATTTACGTCATCATTTACTTGGTAATGAAATTTTCCAGCAGGAAAGCGTATAATATAGTCTGTCACTAGGGTAACATTAGCGCCCAAGACAAAGGGACTCTCTCTGTAGAAATAACCCTGTCGAAACATACTGCAGTTGCACCCGACGGACATGGCCTTTATAGCGTGGGAAACACATCCCAGCCGGAGAATTTCATGTCCGTCGATCTTGCCATCGTCAAGCGCGTTGCGCGCCTTGCCCGTATCGCCGTCACCGAGGATGAAGCCAACCGAATGGTCGGCGAGCTGAACGGCATCCTCGGCTTTGTCGAGCAACTCTCCGAGGTTGATGTGACGGGCATCGAGCCGATGACCTCGGTCACGCCGATGGCCATGAAGAAGCGCGAAGACGCCGTAACTGACGGCAGCAAGGCTGACGACGTCGTCGCCAATGCGCCGCTCACCGACCGCAATTTCTTCCTCGTTCCGAAGGTCGTCGAATAGGCCATCCGCGCCGTTCCGATCCATCCGACCGCAGCCTTTCCAGACCTGAAGTGAACCGATCATGAGCGAACTGACCAGCCTGACCATTGCCGAAGCCCGCGACAAGCTGCGTGGCAAGGAGATCACCGCGACCGAGCTTGCGACCGCCTACGTCGCGGCCATCGACGCGGCCAATGGCGCGCTGAATGCCTATGTCAAGGTGACGCCCGACAAGGCGCTCGACATGGCCAAGGCCTCCGACGCTCGCATCGCCGCCGGTTCGGCCGGTGCGCTGGAAGGCATTCCGCTCGGCATCAAGGATCTGTTCGGCACGGAAGGCGTCCACACCCAGGCGTGCAGCCACATCCTCGACGGCTTCGAGCCGCGTTACGAATCGACCGTTATCCAGAACCTCTGGAACGACGGCGCCGTCATGCTCGGCAAATTGAACATGGACGAATTCGCCATGGGCTCGTCGAACGAAAGCTCCTATTACGGCCCTGTCATCAACCCCTGGCGCGCTGCGGGCTCCAACCAGCAGCTCGTGCCCGGCGGCTCCTCCGGCGGGTCTGCTGCCGCGGTTGCGGCGCATCTCTGCGCCGGCGCCACTGCCACAGACACCGGCGGCTCGATCCGCCAGCCAGCCGCCTTCACCGGTACCGTTGGTATAAAGCCGACCTACGGCCGCTGCTCGCGCTGGGGTATCGTCGCCTTCGCCTCGTCGCTCGACCAGGCCGGCCCGATTGCCCGGGACGTGCGCGATGCCGCCATCCTCCTGAAGTCGATGGCATCTGTCGACGCCAAGGACACCACATCGGTTGATCTTCCCGTCCCAGACTATGAGGCAGCGCTCGGCCAGTCGCTGAAGGGCATGACGATCGGCATTCCGCGCGAATACCGCGTCGAGGGTATGCCCGGCGAAATCGAGACCCTTTGGCAGAAGGGCATTTCCTGGCTGAAGGATGCCGGCGCCGATATCGTCGATATCTCGCTGCCGCATACCAAATACGCGCTACCGGCCTACTACATCGTCGCTCCGGCCGAAGCCTCGTCGAACCTTGCCCGCTATGACGGCGTCCGCTACGGCTTGCGCGTCGACGGCAAGGACATCCTCGACATGTACGAGAAGACCCGCGCTGCGGGCTTCGGCACCGAGGTCAAGCGCCGCATCATGATCGGCACCTATGTGTTGTCGGCCGGCTATTACGATGCCTATTACCTGCAGGCGCAAAAAGTCCGCACGCTGATCAAGCGCGACTTCGAACTTGCCTTCCATGCCGGTGTCGATGCCATCCTGACGCCCGCCACGCCGTCCTCCGCCTTCGGCATTGCCGATGAGGAACTGGCCGCCGATCCTGTCAAGATGTACCTCAACGACATCTTCACGGTGACGGTCAATATGGCTGGCCTGCCAGGCATCGCCGTCCCCGCCGGTCTTGACGCGAAGGGCCTGCCGCTCGGCCTGCAGCTCATCGGCAAGCCGTTCGACGAGGAAACTCTGTTCAAGACCGCTCATGTCATCGAGCAGGCAGCCGGCAAGTTCACGCCTGCCAAGTGGTGGTAGGAGCCTGAATGCGGGTTCGCGGTCGGAGATCGCGGGCTCGATGTGACATTCGTCCGCAACAGATGAATTGAAACCCCGTCGGTATGGTGCGCTACGCACATGCCGGAGCTTACGGACGCCCTCGAGCATCCTGGCAAAGTGCCTTCATGTACACGCGCGCCATGACCTGTCTGACTTCCTCGGAGATCGGCATGGGCGTCGATCAATAGCCAGGAAATATTCAAGCCATGGATTGGGTCCCTATATTATTCATTACGTTCAAAGTTCTGGCGTTGGGAACGGGTATGTTCTTCGCCATAAAGTGGCATCACGACCAACGGACCTCGTCCAAGCCGACCGATATGATCAAAGTCGCGCTGGAGGTTGCATGCTATCTGCTGATGGTGGTGATCGTGTTCGCGCTGGTTTACGTCCTGTTGGGCTATCTCGATTTACTTCCTGCCGGTTTGGGTTCTGATTGAGCGGACGTAGAAGCCCGGAACCAAAGTCATCAATCCGGGCCTTGCCTCGTTGGCGGCACCAAAGGCTCTCCCGCTCAATAAGGTCTCGCTGACCAGCGGTTGTGTACAGCCACGGAAACCGTGACTGTCTCTTAGCCAGCTTCGCTGAGCATCTGGCAAAAGCTGTCATCAAATGTTTTACTGGGTCAGTAACGCGTGGGGTGCTCATGATTCACATTCGCAATGCCCATGAAGGCGAGACGGAGATCCTGACCAACATCGGGCTTCGCGCCTGGCAGAAGGCCATGGCGGCGATTGGGGACAGCGACGTCATGATGGACGGCGCGAGGGACTCCTTCTCGAATTTTACCCGCGACTCCTGGCTGACGATCACCGTTGTCGAAAATCACGGGGTTGCCTGCGGCTGGGCGGCGCGTGAAAAGCTGGACGAGAACATCACGGATTTCTGGATCGACCCTGACGAACTCAGGCAGGGACTGGGTTCGGCCCTGCTGGCGCAGATCGAGAGCGATATTGCCGCTCAGGGCTTCGACACCGCAGCGCTGCAGACCCACTCCGGCAATGCCGAGGCTATCGGCTTCTTCAAGACGCATGGTTATACCGTCCACTGGCTGTCTGTCGTCTATTCGCCCTCCCTCGACCGGGATCTGCCGACCGTCGGCCTGTCTAAATCGCTGCTTCCGCCGGACGGCGACCTTTACGGCACCAGCTTCTGAAAGGGGTCGAGGTCTCAGCTTCCTATGAGGGCCAGCGTCCGGTCGTCGGGGATCCCGTCGAAGAAGCGATCGAGTGCCCGCTGGAAAAGCGAATCGCGCCCGCTGACAGCTGCGAAGAGCGTCATGCTCGGTCGGAATTTCAGATCGTCGGGAGAACCGAGAATGGCGTGGCGGAGCGCCCGCCGTCGGACGTACCTCCGGCAGAGAGCATTGCCTGCACGCAGGCCGTCAACCGTTTCCCGAGCAGCGGGTGGGAGATATAAGCCGAGGCTTCCTCCTTGGAGCGGATCGCATATCGCTGCGCCATTGAAGATGCACCAAGCCCGGCTATCTGCGGAAAGACGAACCACCTCCAGTGCGAGCGCTTGGAACCGGCCAGGAGTTCCGCCAGCGCCTGTTCGTATATGCCAGCCTGCGCCTCGACAAACCTGTCGAGGTCATAGGGGTCGGTCGAAGCGGCCATCGTCATTCTCCCGCGTGCGCGTCACCTATATTTTGGGCGCTCCGGCGTTCCGGCAAGGCAATGGTCGGCCAAGGGGCGCTGGCGTCGATCAATTGCCGTCTGCAGCGCCCGAAAGCCTTGCACGCCAAAGCCATTTCCTTTACCTCACAGACAAGAAATCCAGCCTTTGAAGAGCATCCCATGACCCTTGTCGACGTCCGCACGCCTGATCCGAAACGCTTCATTCCCGGCGCCACAGGCGACTGGGAAGTGGTCATCGGCATGGAGGTGCATGCGCAGGTCCTCTCCAAGTCCAAGCTGTTCTCCGGCGCCTCCACCGAGTTCGGCAAACCGGCCAATTCCAACGTATCGCTGGTCGATGCCGCCATGCCCGGGATGCTCCCCGTGATCAACGAGGAATGCGTCAAGCAGGCGGTGCGCACCGGCCTCGGCCTGAAGGCGCAGATCAACAAGCGCTCGCTGTTCGACCGCAAGAACTATTTCTATCCCGACCTGCCGCAGGGCTACCAGATCTCGCAGTTCAAGGACCCGATCGTCGGCGAAGGCCAGATCGTCATCTCGCTCGGCCCCGATCGCCAGGGCCAGTTCGAGGATATCGAGATCGGAATCGAGCGCCTTCACCTCGAGCAGGACGCCGGCAAGTCGATGCACGACCAGCACGCCACCATGTCCTATGTCGACCTCAACCGCTCCGGCGTGGCGCTGATGGAGATCGTCTCCAAGCCCGACATGCGCTCGTCCGACGAAGCCAAGGCCTACATGACCAAGCTGCGCTCGATCGTACGCTATCTCGGTACCTGCGACGGCAACATGGACGAGGGCTCGATGCGCGCCGACGTGAACGTTTCCGTGCGCAAGCCCGGCGGCGATTTCGGCACGCGCTGCGAGATCAAGAACGTCAACTCCATCCGCTTCATCGGCCAGGCCATCGAATACGAAGCCCGCCGCCAGATCGCCATTCTGGAAGATGGCGGCTCCATCGACCAAGAAACCCGGCTGTTCGATCCCGCCAAGGGTGAGACCCGCTCGATGCGCTCCAAGGAAGACGCGCACGACTACCGCTATTTCCCCGATCCGGACCTTTTGCCGCTGGAATTCGACGATGCCTTCATCGCCGCACTCGCCAAGGATCTGCCGGAGTTGCCGGATGCCAAGAAGGAGCGCTTCGTGCGCGAACTCGGCCTCTCCGTCTATGACGCGTCTGTGCTGGTCTCCGAGAAGGCGATTGCCGATTATTACGAGGCACTGGCCGCCGGCCGCGATGGCAAGATGGCCGCAAACTGGGTCATCAACGACTTGTTAGGCGCCTTGAACAGAACCGGTAAAAGCATTGAAGAGACTCCGGTTTCCGCAATCCAGCTCGGCGGCATCCTCGACCTGATCAAGTCCGAGGCCATCTCCGGCAAGATTGCCAAGGATGTCTTCGAGATCATCCTCAACGAGGGTGGCGATCCGGCCGAGATCGTCGAAAGCCGCGGCATGCGCCAGGTGACGGATACCGGCGCCATCGAAAAGGCGGTCGATGAGATCATCGCTGCCAACCCGGATCAGGTCGCCAAAGTTCTGGCCAAGCCGACACTCGCCGGCTGGTTCGTCGGCCAGGTGATGAAGTCGACCGGCGGCAAGGCGAACCCGCAGGCCGTGCAGGCTTTGGTCAAGGCCAAGCTCGGCATCGTTGAGGAGTAGGCATGTACTTCGTGCGCACCGCCAGCGCCCGCGACCTCGACAAAGTCCGCGCGCTGCTGAACGAGACCTGGCACGCGACCTACGACAATCTCTACGGCGCAGCCAAGGTCGAGGAGATCCATGCGTCGTGGCATTCGGCTGCAGCGCTGAAAACGCGCCTGGAGAAGAAGGATTCCGAGTTTGTCGTCGCCGATGACGGCAAGGAGCTCGGCGGCATGGGTTACGCGGCCCTGTCCGAGGAGACGGCCAAGGTCGCCGTGCTGCACATGCTCTACGTCAGGCCTTCGGCGCAGCGGCAGGGTGTCGGTCGCGATCTCTTCGCAGAGCTCGAGACCTGTTTTCCCGATGCCGATCGGATGCGTGTCGAGGTAGAGCCGGAAAATGCACCGGCCATCGCCTTCTACCAGAGCCTCGGCTTCGATGAAGTTGGTCGGAACAAGAATGATGGCCCGAAGCAATCCGGCTTGCCGACACTGGTGTTAGAGCGCGCCTTGACGAACCACTGATCGACAGAATGTCTCTCCGCTTTCCATCGCGTTGCTGGCTGACTCGGCATCATTTCATCCGGCGCAAGCTCGCCCCCCTCTGTCACTTCGTGACATCTCCCCCACAAGGGGGGGAGATTGGCTGGAGATGCATCGCCTGTCCCAAAGGCAGTGACGTTTCTTTGCCCTTTGGTCAGGCGACCCGGCGGTTGCGGCTGATCTCCCCCTTGTGGGGGAGATGTCGGCGTAGCCGACAGAGGGGGTTACTCGCTGCAGTCTCGGCGAGATGAATACGATGCAGACGGTGCCATGAACCAGCCACCAGATGGCCAGCCACGAAGGTAGAACTCCATGACCAGCCTGACCATCCGCGAAGCCCGCGAGGCAGACCTGCCCGCCCTGATCGCGCTGTTTGCGGCCGACCCGCTCGGCGGCCATGGCGACACGCTGGATGCGGAAGCGTTCCCCGCTTATCTCGAAGCCTTCCGGACAATCGCAGCCTCGCCCGACCAGACCCTTTATGTCGCGGAGCGCAACGGCGAAGTCGTCGGCACCTTCCAGACCATGTTCACCACCTCGCTCACGGGCCGGGGCGGGTCGGCAATGATCATCGAGGCGGTGCAGACGCGCGACGACATGCGCGGGCAGGGGATCGGTGCTGCGATGATCCACCACTGTATCGCGGACGCAAAGCGTCGTGGCGCAAGGCTGGTGCAGCTGACATCCAACGCGACCCGCAAGGATGCCCATCGCTTCTACGAGCGGCTGGGCTTCAAGCCGAGCCATCTCGGCTTCAAGATGGCGCTTAAATGACAGCCTGATCGGCTGGAATCGCTGGACAATATTTTCTTCCGGCGGCATAAGCTTTGGATCGAATTCTGCTCCCGCCCGCGCCGGTTCGCCGGGCCTCGAGGAAAAGACAATGATGAAATTCCTGCTGCTGACCTTCACCTGGTGGAACGGTGCGACTGTCGGCACCCGGCTGGCGATCTGGCGCTTCGGCAAGCGCGTCGGCGAGGATGAAGCCGGCAACGTCTACTATGAAGGCGGCATGTCGTCCTACGGCCTGCGCAAGCGCTACGTCGTCTATAACGGCTATGCCGAGGCCTCGGCTATCCCGCCGGGCTGGCACGGCTGGATGCACCATCGCACAGACGTTCCGCCGTCGGAGGAGACCTACGTCCCCAAGGAATGGCAGAAGGCTCACAAGCAGAACCTGACGGGCACGCCGCAGGCCTATCGTCCGCCGGGCTCGCTTGCCGTTGCCGGCGAGCGCCCGCGCGTCACCGGCGACTACGACGCATGGACGCCCGGCAACTGATCGGATCGTTCAACCCGCGCTTTGGCCACATTTGGCGTTTACGCGCTGTAAACCGGCTGCTCGTCGCATGAGCTCTGCCGACCGATACCACGCTGGAGACTGGCGGATATGACGTTTTTCACGCGAGGCGCTTCTTTGCGTGCGGCGACCGCAGCGATGTTTGCCCTTGGCGCCATTGCAGTATCCGCCCCGGCCGAAGCCGCCCGTATCTCCAATCCTGTCGCAGTGTTTTCAGGCCTCGACAAGATCACCGGCCGTATCACCACATTTGACGTATACTTGAACGAAACCGTCCAATTCGGTGCCCTTCAGGTGACGCCAAAAGCCTGCTATTCGCGCGACGATGCCGAGCAGCAAAAGGTCGACGGATTCGTCGAGGTCGACGAAATCACGCTCGACCGCCGCATCCGCCGCATCTTCACCGGCTGGATGTTCGCAGACAGCCCCGGCCTCAACGCCGTCGAGCACCCGATCTACGACGTCTGGCTGAAAGAGTGTAAACAAAAGTCCGACGTCCCACCACCGGATGCGGCGAAGACGAATTAGGGTGGTGTTGATGGGTCAATGGATACGTCACCACTGGATCCAGTACCCAATGAGCAAGAACGCGGTTTACTCATCTTACTTGGTCGCCGCCCCGCCTCCCTCATTCCTGTGCTCGTCACAGGAATCCAGGCACGTCGCGTCTGCGACGTAGTATGACTTTCACAGATAGAAAAGATGTAGGACACGCCCAAGGACTTGGGCTTACTGGATCCCTGTGACGAGCACAGGGAAGAGGGAGGGTGGGATTGCGCTCTCCGGCCTTGCGATTGCCTTTGCCTTCCCGATTCTTCGCTAACTTGGGCAGCAAATTCTGCTCACGCCTCAGAATTCCAGATTGCGGCTTTCCATCGCCGCCTTCAACAGCACCGCATACTCGTCCTTCGGCACATCGATGGCGCCGAAGCTCTTGAGATGCTCGGTCGTGAACTGGGTGTCCAGCAGCGTAAACCCCTTGGCCCGCAGGCGCTCCACGAGATGCACCAGGCAGATCTTCGAGGCATCCGTTCTGCGCGAAAACATGCTTTCGCCAAAAAACGCTGAGCCGAGCGAGACGCCGTACAGGCCGCCGACGAGCTGGTTGCCGTCCCAGGCTTCGACCGAATGGGTGTGGCCGACGCGGTGGAGGGCGGAGTAGAGGTTGCGGATTGTGGAATTGATCCAGGTGGATGGCCGGCCGGTCGTGGCCTCGCCGCAGGCTGATATGACGGCGTCGAAATCGTAATCGAAGCGGATGTCGAAGGGGGATTTGCGGACGGTCTTGGCGAGACTTTTGGAGACGTGGAACCCGTCGAGCGGCAGGATACCACGCATCTCAGGCTCGACCCAGAAAATCTCCGGATCGTCTGCCGATTCGGCCATCGGAAAAAGGCCGATGGAATAGGCCCGCAGAAGGATCTCGGGGGGAAGCCCTTGCGATCTTCTGCGGGAGCCTGCCATTGCTTACTCTACCGGCTTTTCGAGGTAGTGCTCCAGCCAGTGGATATCGTAATCGCCATTGGCGATATCCTGGTTGGAGACCAGATCCTGGAACAGCGGCAGGGTGGTTTTGATGCCGTCGACGACGAATTCGTCGAGTGCACGACGAAGCCGCATCATGCATTCGACACGGGTGCGGCCGTGAACGATCAGCTTGCCGATCAGGCTGTCGTAGTAGGGCGGGATCTTGTAGCCCTGATACACCCCGGAATCGATGCGCACGCCAAGACCGCCGGGCGCATGGAAATGCGTGATCGTGCCGGGCGAGGGCACGAAGGTGCGCGCGTCCTCGGCGTTGATCCGGCATTCGATGGCGTGGCCCTGGAAATGTACCTCGTCCTGCGTCACCGAAAGACCGCCACCGGAGGCAACGCGGATCTGCTCGTGCACGAGATCGATGCCGGTGATGGCTTCCGTGACGGGATGCTCGACCTGCAGGCGGGTGTTCATTTCGATGAAATAGAACTCGCCGTTTTCATAGAGAAACTCGATGGTGCCGGCGCCGCGATATTTCAGCTTCTTCATGGCATCGGCGCAGATCTGGCCGATCTTCATCCGCTGCTCGACATTGAGCGCCGGCGAATTGGCTTCTTCCCAGACCTTCTGATGGCGCCGCTGCAGCGAGCAGTCGCGCTCACCGAGATGGATGGCGTTGCCTTCGCCGTCGCCGAACACCTGAACTTCGATATGGCGCGGCGTCGTCAGGTATTTTTCCATGTAGACGGCGTCGTTGCCAAAGGCAGCAAGCGATTCCGAGCGCGCCGTCGACCAGGCCTCGAGCACATCATCCGGCGAGTGTGCCAGCTTCATGCCGCGTCCGCCACCGCCGGCCGTTGCCTTGATCAGCACGGGGTAGCCGATTTCGGCAGCCGTCTTGATGGCGTCGGCTTCTGTCTTGACCTCGCCGTCGGAGCCGGGAACGACCGGAATGCCGAGTTCGACAGCCGTCAGCTTGGCGGTGATCTTGTCGCCCATCAGCCGGATATGTTCGGCCGTCGGCCCGATGAAGGTGATGCCGTGGGCCTCGAGTATATCGGCGAACTTGGCGTTCTCTGACAAGAAGCCGTAGCCGGGATGCACGGCATCTGCGCCGGTGATCTCGCAGGCAGCAACGATCTGGTGGATGTTGAGATAGCTATCGCGGGCCTGCGGGGGGCCGATGCAGACGCTCTCGTCGGCAAGCCGCACATGCATCGCATCGGCATCGGCCGTCGAGTGAACGGCAACGCACGGAATGCCGAGCTCCTTGCAGGCGCGCAGCACGCGAAGGGCGATCTCGCCGCGATTGGCTATGAGGATCTTGGAAATCATGGGCATGGGCCTACTACTCGATGATGACGAGAGCTTCGCCATATTCGACCGGCCGCCCGTCTTCGATGAGGATTTCTGTCACCTTGCCGGACTTCGGCGCAGGGATCTGGTTCATCGTCTTCATGGCTTCGATGATCAGCAGCGTCTGGCCTTCCTTGACCATGGCGCCGACTTCGATGAAGGCGCGGGCGCCGGGAGCGGACGCCATGTAGACCGTACCGACCATCGGCGCCAGAACGACGTTGTCGGGGTTGCGCGCAGGGGCTGCCGGAGCGGTGGCAACGGCTGCGGCAGGTGCTGCCATCTGCTGCTGCGGCGCTGTCATCATCGGTGCCTGGACATACTGCGTCGTGCCGGCGCGGGAAACGCGGATGCGCAGATCGTCCTGTTCGACCTCGATCTCGGTCAGATCGGTCTCGTTGAGGATGTTTGCGAGATTGCGGATCAGTGCCTCGTCGATACCCGGTTTGTTGTCAGCCATGGAATTTGCCCTGTGTCATTCTTGTTATTGCGTCAATTTGGTTTGGCGCGATGCGCCTCTGTCGTCTGCTAGGCGGGCCGCCGCCGCGCACCGCTTCCTTCGTGAGCCGCTTCCCGTAGCATCGGGATCCCGCTGTCGCCAGCGTCTGGCTCAGGCACGACTGACGCTGGGAGCGCCGGGCCGTTGAGGAGAAGAATGGTGTGCGTCATCATCGGTTCCGTCAAAGTCCAGGGCAACCTATAGACTCCCGCGCCTCCGGAGGAAAGCCCCCAAGGCACGGGACGCACGCGCTGCTGCGGCAGCCAGCCCTTGTCCACATCTAACAGGGGGCGATTGCGGCAATATGATGGGGGATGGGTACGTAGACCAGCCGATCAGCAGCTGGTCTTGCCGCAGGCCCGCACGCTGGCGACCTTTTCCTTCAGTGCATCGAGGCCGATGGCGCCGGAGACAGCCTCGTTGCCGATGACATAGGCCGGCGTACCGGTAACGCCGAGGTCCGTCGCCAGCTGGTATGTGGCCTTGACGCTGTCGGTGTTCGGGTTGGCGGCCATCTCCTTGCGCAGCGCATCTTCCTTGACGCCCAGCGTGCCGGCGACCTCGATGGCGCTGTCCTCGGTGGCGCGACCCTCGCTGGAGAGCAGCGTATGGCTGAATTCGGCATATTTTGCCGGTGCCAGACGGCGGAAAGCATCGGAAACGCGCGAGGCTGCCACCGAATCCGGCCCGAGAATCGGGAATTCCTTGAGGACATAGCGAATGTTCTTGTCGGCCTTTAGCAGCGCGTCGGTGTCGGCAAGCGCGTGGCGGCAGTAGCCGCAATTATAGTCGAAGAACTCGACGATGGTGACATCGCCCTTGTCATTGCCGATGTTGACATCGGACTTGCTGTTGAAGATTTCGTCCTTGTTATCGGAAATCGCCTTGTTCGACTGGCTGAGGCGCTGCTCTTCCTGCTTCTTTTCGAGCGCCGCCTGCACATCCAGCATGACTTCCGGATGGCTGACGAGGTATTCCTTGATGAAGTCGCCCATCTCCTTCTTCTGCGCCTCGTCCATCGCCAGCGCCGGCTGGGAGAAGGCAAGCGACGAGAACAGGGCAACCGCCGAAAGGCTCATCAGGGTTTTCGAAAGCAGGGCCATAAAATCCTCGTCATCTGGTAACTGGGCAGGGTGTTCGGGTTCAGCTATCACCGCGTGGTTAACATCTGCTGACACAAAGCGGCAAGGTAAGATGCTGCGGTAAAAGGTCAAACAGCTAATTTCATCAGTGCCGCACAATCGCGCCATTGTGAACACGCAAGCTTTGCGGCAATTGTCTGGCCACGCAAACAGTCGAGAAGGTGCCGAATTTGTTTTCCCTATCCAAGCGCAGCGACGTCGAGCCGTTTCACGCCATGGACGTCCTGGCCGAGGCGACGCGGCGTCGTCAGGCCGGCCATCCCGTCATTTCCATGGCCGTCGGCCAGCCATCGCACCCGACGCCGAAGGCAGCGCTGGAGGCCGCCCGCAGCGCGCTGGAGCACGGCCGCATCGGCTATACCGACGCGCTCGGCATGGCTGCCCTGAAGCAGGCGATATCCGGCCACTACAAGTCCCACCACGACCTTTCCATCGACCCCGCGCGCATCGCCATCACCACAGGTTCGTCGGCCGGCTTCAATCTGGCCTTCCTCGCTCTGTTCGATCCCGGCGATTACGTCGCCATCGCACGGCCCGGCTATCCCGCCTATCGCAACATCCTGTCTGCCCTCGGCCTTCAGGTCATCGAGGTACCGGTCAGCGCCGAGACAGCGTTTACGCTGACGCCCGAGAGCCTCAAGGCGGCACAGGTCGAAAGCGGCAAGCGGCTGAAGGGCGTGCTGCTTGCCAGCCCCGCCAACCCGACAGGAACCGTCACCAGCCGGGAAGGGCTGGAGGCGCTGGCCGCTTACTGTGCTGACAACGCCATCGCCTTCATTTCTGATGAGATCTACCACGGTCTGACATTCGTCGGAGAAGAGACCAGCGCACTCGAAATCACCAATGACGCCATCGTCATCAACTCGTTCTCGAAATATTACTGCATGACCGGCTGGCGGGTTGGCTGGATGGTGCTGCCGGAGCGCCTGGTGCGGCCGATCGAGCGTGTCGCCCAAAGCCTCTACATCTCGGCGCCGGAACTGTCGCAGATCGCAGCCACCGCAGCACTGGGTGCGGGCGCCGAACTAGACGTCTACAAGGCGAGCTACGCCCGAAACCGCGACCTGCTCGCCAGCCGCCTGCCAGAGATCGGCTTTTCCATAGCCTCGCCCATGGACGGCGCCTTCTACGCCTATGTTGACGTCAGCCGCTTCACCAACGACAGCATGGGCTTTGCGCGCAAGATGCTCGCCGAGATCAACGTCGCCGCCACCCCCGGCCTGGATTTCGATCCGCTGGAAGGTTTTCGGGCGCTGCGGTTTTCCTATGCGGGCTCGAACAGAGAGATCGAGGAAGCCGTCGAACGGCTCGCAGATTGGTTGAAATAGGATTATTTTTCAGAGGCTTGGCAGCATCCGCGGAATCTATCAGGCAAGCGGTTGATTCGAAGTATGAGGCAAGAACCATGTCAGCCCCGGCGTGATCTCCCCCTTGTGGGGGAGATGTCGGCTCGGCCGACAGAGGGGGCTGGATACCAACACCCCCAGATTTGTCGCGCCACCCCCCTCTGTCACCTCCGGTGACATCTCCCCCACAAGGGGGGAGATCAGACTGCAGCGCTAAAAATCGATACCGTGTCTTTGCCATCGGCGTTTGCTCGAGCGATGCAAGCCATCGTGACAAAGCAAAAACAAGCGACCGGGGTCGTCCAGGGCAACCCATGGGTCTAAGCTTCCGAATACTTATGTGGCAACTCGCGATGTAGCTTTCAAATTTCCTCGAGAAGTTTGTCGGGCGTGCGTTACTTGTGTGTGAGCAACTGTCAGCACGAACAGTCACGGTAAAGGAGTGAAAGTTGGAGGCTTTACATGGTGGGAGAGCCGGGAAGATCTGGCGGGAGGGAAAGACGGTCCGCCGGCCGGCTGGATCATGGACCCCGACTGTTCATAGGTTTTTGCGGCATCTGCAATCCAAAGGCTTCATGAGCGCACCAACGCCCTTAGCAATCGATGGGACGTATGAGGTGGTGAGTTACGTGGACGGGCGCGTATGTGAGCATCTTGGTGATCAGGATGTCGGTTCAGAGCAGATGTTGGCTTCGGCAGGGAAGCTTCTCCGGTACTTCCATCGCGCATCAGAGGGTTTCTTGAAACGGATCGCGCGGTGCAGACGTGGTTTCTGCAGGCGCAAGAGCCGGAGGAGATCGTGTGTCACGGTGACTTCGCGCCCTACAACGTGACTGCCATCGACGGAATTGCGACAGGAATCATAGATTTTGATACTGCACATCCGGGACCCGCTCTATGGGACTTGGCGTATGCAGTTTACCGATGGGCGCCACTGTCCGATCCATCCAATCACGGCGTGGTATTTGAACTCGAAGAACAGTTTCAGCGAGCGACAATTTTCTGCGATGCTTATGGTGCGACACATGAAGAGAGAGTTCAGCTTCCGGAAGTCATATGCAGACGCCTGACGGCGCTGGTAAACTTCATTCGCGCAAGCGCTGAGGCTGGCGACGAGATATTTGTGCAGAACGTTGAAGCTGGACATACAGATGTATATCTGCGGGATATTGTTCACATCCAGAGGCAGGCGGATCCATTGATCTCAGCCTTGACCCGTTAAGCGCGCTGGCCAGTTAGCAGAAGTAGAAATAGTCCGTCTGCCGCTACTTCGGTCCAAATCCCAACCAAACACACCATAAAAAAATCCGGCTGCATCGCTGCAGCCGGATTTTATTCATTGGCCTCCGAAAATCTTTCAGAAGAAGCCGCGGCGTTGCCACCAGCCGGCTTTTTTCGGCTTGCCGTCGCCGTCGGTTGCCTTGTCCGTGGCCTGGGTCGATTTGACCGCAGGCTCGGAGGAGGCGAGGTTGGACTGGCGGTTGGCGCGGGCCGGCTTCTCGGCTTCTGTCGCCGGGGATTCTGCAGGCTGGGCGCTGGAAGCTGTGGCAACCGGAGCCTCTGGCTCGATAGCCACGGGCTGAGACACCACAGGTTCGGCGGCAACTGCAGGCTCGGCAACGGCTTCAGTTGCAGGTGCCTCGGCAGCTTCGGCCTTCGGTTTGCGACGGCTGCGGCCCTTCGGCTTGACTTGTTCCTCTGTTGCAACTTCGGCCTCGATCGAGGCAGGCTGCTCGAGAGCAGGGGCTTCGGTCGGCGCGCTGGTTGCGGCGGTCTCGTCGCCTTCGTCGGCAGACGTTGCTTCTTCGCTGTCCGTGCCTTCGCCGTCGGCGATCAGGTTGCCGTTCTCGTCGCGATTGCGGCGACCGCCACGCTTGCCACGACGGCGACGCTTGCGCTTGCCCTGCTCGTCGCTCGACAGTGCCGAGACTTCGTCTTCACCCTCAACTGCGGCCTTGCCGTCGTCGCTGTCGTCCTCGTCGTCGCCATCTGCGTCGTCACTGTCGTCGCCAACAATGTCATTGCCGTCGGCATCCTGCATGACCTGGCCGTCGGCTCCGCCGTTCTTGCCCCGACGTCTGCGGCGACGCTTGCGCTTGCGGTTCGGGTCGCCCTCGGAGCGGGCCACGGCCTGTTCGACAGGAGCGGCCTTTTCCTCGATCTCTTCTTCTTCGTCCTCGTCGATCTCGACGGGAACGTCGTCGTCCTCATCTTCCTCGACGGCCGCGAAGTTGAACAGCGTTTCGATCTTTACCGGGTTCTCGACGGCTTCGCCGCGATCGATGGCAAAGTGCTGCGCACCGACGCTCGGGTCGCTGTCGATAATGATCGACACCCCGAACCGGTTTTCATAATCGATGATCGTCGCCCGCTTGTGGTTAAGCAGGTAAAGCGCCGTTTCCGGCGTGCAGCGCACGGTGATGTCGTGCGTCGTGTTCTTCAGCAGGTATTCCTCGATGCCTCGCAGCACATGCAGGGCAACCGACGACTGCGAGCGCACCAATCCGGTGCCGCCGCAATGCGAGCAGACCTGCGTGGTCGATTCCAGCACGGAAGCGCGAATACGCTGGCGCGACATTTCGAGAAGGCCGAAATGCGAGATGCGACCGACCTGGATGCGGGCGCGGTCGTCCTTCAGGCATTCCTTCAGCTTCTTCTCGACAGCGCGGTTGTTGCGCTTTTCTTCCATGTCGATGAAGTCGATGACGATCAGGCCGGCAAGGTCGCGCAGGCGCAACTGGCGGGCGACTTCCTCGGCCGCTTCCAGGTTTGTCTGCAGCGCAGTTTCTTCGATCGAGTGCTCGCGGGTAGAGCGGCCCGAGTTGACGTCGATCGCTACCAGCGCTTCGGTCTGGTTGAGGATCAGGTAGCCGCCGGACTTCAGCGTCACCTGCGGCTGCAACATGCGGTCAAGCTGCGCCTCGATTCCGGAGCGCGAGAAGATCGGGTGGATATCACGGTAAGGCTGAACCACCTTTGCGTGGCTCGGCATCAGCATCTTCATGAAGTCTTTGGCTTCACGATAGCCTTCTTCACCGGCGACGATGACTTCCGAAATGTCCTTGTTGTAGAGATCGCGGATCGAGCGCTTGATCAACGAGCCTTCTTCATAGACCAGCGTCGGCGCAGTGGAGGCGAGGGTGAGCGTCCGGACGTTCTCCCAAAGGCGCATCAGATATTCGAAGTCGCGCTTGACTTCGACCTTGGTACGGTTGGCACCAGCCGTGCGCAGGATGACGCCCATGCCCAAAGGCACTTCGAGCATCCGGGCGATTTCCTTCAGGCGCTTGCGATCCTGCGGGTTGGTGATCTTGCGCGAGATGCCGCCACCGCGTGCGGTGTTTGGCATGAGCACCGAGTAACGGCCGGCGAGCGACAGATAGGTGGTGAGTGCTGCACCCTTGTTGCCACGTTCTTCCTTGGCCACCTGCACCAGCAGGATCTGCCGGCGCTTGATGACTTCCTGGATGCGGTACTGCTTGCGCGGACGGCGCGCGGCGCGCTCGGGAACCTCTTCCATGGCATCTTCGGCGCCAACGGATTCGATGATCTCTTCTTCGTGGTCGTCATCATCGTCGTCGTCGTTGTTGCGACGGCTGGACGGACGAACGTCTTCCGAAACCTCGTCGGTTTCGACCATGGCAGCCATCGAGCCGGACGAACCTTCGTCGCTCTCGGAGGATGCGGCCTCGACGTCGGATGGCGTCGCATCTTCGGCGACGACCTTCTTGGCGCGGCTGCGGCGTGGCTTTGCCACCTTCTTCACAGGCGTTTCGGCTTCAGCTTCTGCAGCTGGCGCTTCAGCGCTTACAGGCTCGGCATCGGCAACCGGCTCGGCGGAAACCTCGACAGGTGCCGGCTCAGCAGCAGCGGCGCCGGCTTCTGCAGCGACGGGTTCCTGTGCAACCACGGCATCTTCGGCAACGGGAGCGACAGGCTCCGGCGCAGCGACGATGCCGACATCTGGCTGCTCCTGCTCGGCCAGATCGAAGGCGGTCTCGACGTGTTCGACGTCGTTGTCGCGGCGATGCTCTTCAGCCTCGGCGCGCAGCAGCGCTTGGCGGTCGGCAAGCGGGATCTGGTAGTAATCGGGGTGGATTTCGGCAAAGGCCAGGAAGCCGTGCCGGTTGCCGCCGTAATCGACGAATGCAGCCTGCAGGGACGGCTCGACGCGGGTGACTTTGGCCAGGTAGATGTTGCCGCGAATTTGCTTCTTGTGCTCTGACTCGAAGTCGAATTCTTCTATGCGGTTCCCTCGAACCACGACAACGCGCGTCTCTTCCTCGTGAGACGCGTCGATAAGCATTTTGTCTGCCATGAAAGCTGTGCTCCTCGGCGCAGCCCCTGGGGATATGACCGGACTGTCGTTAAGACAGGCTGGATGCACTCCGCCACTGCGGCGCCGGATAATGATAGTCGCGATGGGTCTCTGCGATTGCGCAACAGCCAGACAACAGCCGGGAGAACCCGGGGCCTGTACACTTTAGAAAAAAGCTGCTGCGACAACATCCGTAACCAAGCGAGATCGACAATGCCCTAGACCCAGTTGGGTCCGATGAATTTGCCCTTCTTGAAGGGCGTTTGGTGGCTTTTCCACCGATGAAATTCCTGCACGAAGCCGGAAATTCGGGATCCAGTATCAGGATGGAAGCACTCAGACGGCGGACGATGGCCGGTTGTGGCGCCATAGATTTGGGCGGCTGCCTTTGCGGCGACTCTATCCCGTCAACACTTCTACCCTATTGTTCGTTGTATGATCTAACCGTCACAATAGCAAGGACAAAGCCAAGTGTGCCATAATAATGATGGATTCCTCGGATGAACCCATAGCTGGCGATCATTGTACGATTCGGAGCCCGGTTTGACGCTGGACGAGGGCTGCAATCAGCTGTTTTCGGCGTCTTCTCCCGCGTGGTTCATAGTGCTGCCGGATGGGCGTGTCGATCGATTTAAGGAACTGAAGCATGGCGGGGTGTATCTGGTGAGCGCAAGGCAAGGCGGCAGAATTCTGGCGGCGCTCGGCGTCATGCTGCTTACAACGATCGCGACAGCTCGGGCCGCTCCGGCTACTGTGCCATCAGCCGCATCGCCGGTCACCGCTGCCTCCGCCGATCCCATCCTCGCCTATGGTGCCCGCATTGCTGGCGACGACGCCCGCACACGCGTGGTCATCGAACTCGACCGCGAGCCGTCCGTTGCCGTGCATTACCTTGCCGATCCGCCACGCGTCGTTGTCGACCTGCCTGCAACAGCCTTCGGTTTTCCGGCCAAGGATCTCGATGCCCGCGGGCTTTTTAAGGATATCCGATACGGGACGATGGACAAGGACAGTGCCCGCATCGTTCTGACTGCCATCAAACCGGTTAAACTGGTGGTCGCGCGGGTGCAGTCGAACGAAACCGGCAGGGGATACCGTCTGGTGCTCGACGCCGAGATGGTGCCGCCGGAACAGTACGCCGAACTCGTGCGCAAGCAGACATGGACCGACGAGGATACCGCCGCCGATGTCGGCCCGGTGGTCCCCGTCGAAAACGTCAAGCCGAACGATTTCCTGATTGCGGTGGATGCCGGCCACGGTGGCATCGATGCCGGTGCCATGGCGAGCGACGGCCTGACACCCGAAAAGCAGATTACGCTCGCCTTCGCCAAGGCGCTGACGGAAAAGTTGAACGCCCAACCCGGCATCAAGGCCTTCCTCACCCGGGACAGCGATTCCTACCTCTCGCTGTCGCAGCGCGTGACGATCGCCCGCCAGAACCACGCCGCCCTGTTCATATCGCTGCACGCCGACACGTTGAAGCAGAAGGATATTCGCGGTTCGACAGTCTACACCATATCCGACAAGGCGTCGGATCGGCTGGCCGCAGACGTCGCGGACCGTGAAAATTCTTCCGACAAGCTGGCTGGCAGCGAGGTCAAGGCGCCGCCGCCGGGCGTGGCCGACATCCTGACTGACCTTACCCGACGCGAGACGCAGGCCTTCTCCGTATCGCTCGCGCAGGATGTCCTGAATTCATTCAAGGGCCAGATCGCGATGATCAACAATCCCCACCGGTATGCCGGCTTCCAGGTGCTGACGGCGCCCGACGTGCCCTCCATCCTGGTCGAACTCGGCTTCCTGTCCAACAAGGAAGACGAAAAGCTGCTGCTCGACGAAGAGTGGAGGGGCAAGCTGGTGGACCGGCTGACCGAGGCAGTTCGGCAATACAGGGCAGTGACGGTCGCAAACGGCGGTTGACTGGGATATAGTGGCTTGTCTGCCACAGGCCGGCCAGAAGGTCCGCCGTCGACTGGAGAATGAGGCGACAGAGCCCTATTTCGCTCACATTGCCGCCGTCGAACGGAACTATGGTGGAGGAGGCGGAGCAAAGGGCTTTTGTCGCCTCTGATCTCTTGCTAATAGGCTTCGCGCGTGCAAGACGCCCGGGTATGCGGATATTTTGCCCGTGCGCCGAATTTTTCTACACACACTGGTAGCGACGATATGGTCAGACTTATTGGATATTTCTTTGGCTTGGCCTGCATCGTCTTCGTCGGCGCTGCTGCGGCTGCCGCCGTCTATCTGGGCGTCGTCTCCAAGGATCTGCCGAATTACGAAGTGCTGGCCAACTATGCGCCGCCGGTGACCACCCGCATCCATGCCGGCAACGGCGCGCTGATGGCCGAATATGCCCGCGAACGCCGGCTCTTCCTGCCTATTCAGGCTATTCCCGATCGCGTTAAAGCCGCCTTCCTCTCCGCGGAAGACAAGAATTTCTACAACCACGCTGGCGTCGACATCACCGGTCTTGGCCGCGCCGTACTCGTAAACCTGCAGAATTTCGGTTCCGGTCGTCGTCCGGTGGGCGCCTCGACGATTACCCAGCAGGTGGCCAAGAACTTCCTGCTGTCGGCCGACCAGACCTTCGACCGCAAGCTGAAGGAAGCGATCCTGTCCTTCCGCATCGAGCAGGCCTACAGCAAAGACAAGATCCTCGAACTCTATCTCAACGAGATCTACTTCGGCCTCAACGCCTATGGCATCGCCTCTGCGTCGCTGACCTATTTCGACAAGCCGGTAACGGACCTGACGATTGCCGAGACCGCTTATATGGCGTCGCTGCCGAAAGGTCCTGCCAACTACAATCCTTTCCGTCATGCCGACGCCGCCATCGCCCGCCGCAACTGGGTCATCGACCGCATGGTCGAGAATGGCTATGTCAGCCAGGCCGACGGCGAGGATGCGAAGAAGCAGCCGCTCGGCGTCGTAACCCGCAGATCCGGCGGCACGGTCGTCGCCGCCGACTTCTTCTCCGAAGAAGTACGCCGGCAGATCATCGATAAGTATGGCGACAAGCAGCTCTATGAAGGCGGTCTTTCAGTCCGCACCTCGCTCGATCCGCAGTTGCAGATCGAGGCACGCAAGGCGCTGCAGGACGGTCTGGTCGGTTATGACGAGCGTCGCGGTTATCACGGTCCGCTGAAGCAGATCTCGACAGCGACAGACTGGGGCATCGAGCTCTCAAAAATACCTGCCTTGTCGGATGTTCCCGAATGGAAGATTGCCGTCGTGTTGGCGGTCTCGAGCGATGGTGTCGATATCGGCCTGCAGCCGGATGTCGATCCATCCGGCAAGCTGTCGACAGAGCGCAAGCGCGCCTCGATTGCAGCCGCCGATATGCGCTGGGCGTATCGTTCCGCCGAAGCCAATGGCAAGACGGCGAAAACACCGGCCGGCGTCCTCTCGCCCGGCGACGTCATCTATGTCGAGAAACTGGCTGATTCCGCCGGCTACCGCCTTCGCCAGCCGCCGAAGGTACAGGGCGGCCTGGTGGCGATGGACCCGCATACCGGTCGCGTTCTCGCCATGGTCGGCGGCTTCTCCTACGGTCAGTCGCAGTTCAACCGCGCCACCCAGGCCATGCGCCAGCCCGGCTCGTCCTTCAAGCCGTTCGTCTACGCTGCTGCCATGGACAACGGCTATACGCCGGCCTCGGTCGCGCTCGACGATCCAATTGAAATCCAGCTGTCGAACGGTACGGTCTGGCGGCCGGAAAACTATGAAGGCGAGGGCGGCGGCGCCCACACGCTCCGCTTCGGCATCGAGCACTCGCGCAACCTGATGACAGTGCGACTGGCAAACGACATGGGCATGAACCTCGTTGCCGAATATGCCGAACGGTTCGGCATCTATGACAAGATGGCGCCTGTGCTTGCCATGTCGCTCGGCGCTGGCGAAACGACTGTGCTGCGCATGGTCTCGGCCTATTCGGTCATTGCCAACGGCGGCAAGCAGATCAAGCCGACGCTGATCGACCGCATCCAGGATCGTTACGGCAAGACCATCTTCAAGCATGAGGAGCGCGTCTGCGACGGCTGCAATGCCACGGACTGGCAGAACCAGCAGGAGCCGACGGTTGTCGATAACCGCGAACAGGTTCTCGACCCGATGACCGCCTATCAGGTGACGTCGATGCTGCAGGGCGTCATCATCCGCGGCACCGCTGCTGGCAAGATCAAGCTCAACACCGAAGTTGCCGGAAAGACTGGGACGACCAACGACCAGAAGGATGCTTGGTTCGTCGGCTACACCCCGAACCTCGTGGCTGGTCTGTATGTCGGCTACGACACGCCGACCGATCTCGGTCGCGGCGTGCAGGGCGCCTCTTTGGCGGCCCCGATCTTCAACGACTTCATGCAGGCTGCCACCAAGGGCGAGCCGCCTGAGAAATTCGTCGTGCCGACCGGAATGACCATGGCATCCGTCGATCGAAAGACCGGCATGGCCGCCCAGCCCGGCGATCCCGATTCGATCGTCGAGGCATTCAAGCCCGGCACCGGACCTGCGACCTCCTACACCGTCATCGGCGCCGGCAATGCCGGTGGCGAGGTGCAACTGGCGCCGGAAGAAATCCTGAAGACATCACCGCAGGCCAACCAGGCCGTGACATCAGGCAGCGGCGGACTTTATTAAGCGGAAATTGCTGGATTAAGCGGAAATGGCTGGCGAGGCCGGCTCCGATATATCGCCACTACGACTTGGCGGCTGCCGGCGTGTCGAACAGACCGGTCGGAAAACCGTCGAGACTGACCTGGTTCTTTTCACGCCAGTAGTCCTCGATCCCATCCACGCCCTTGGCTTTTGCCCAGGCGTCCATCTGGGTGCGCTCTTCCCGGTATTCAAACAGTGGAACGCCGTAGCCGCAGGATGTCTGAACGATATCGAAATCGAGCCACACCATCTGGCGAGCCCCAAGCGGCGCCGTGTTTTCGTATTTTTCCTGCAGAAGCTTGGCAAATTCGTCGCTATTGCGGTGAATGACGCGTCCCTTGCCGTAGAGCCTGAGGATGAGCGGCGGTCCCTCGACGGAGCAGAACATCATCGTCAGTCGGTCGTTTATTCTCAGATGGGCGGCAGTCTCGTTGCCGCTGCCGCTGCGATCGAGATACATCGCGGCATTGTTGCCGAGAATGCGGAACAGGTCTGTGCTGCGCGGCGACATGTTGACGTGGCCCGTTGGAGCGGCCGTCGCCGTGAAAAACATGTGCTGCGCTTCAATGAAGCGATGGTGATGGGGTTCTAGCGTTTCGAAAAATTTGGCCATGCCGAACTTTAGGGTTCTAATTCCAGCATGCCAAGACGATGTTTTGCGAAGAATTCATGACCATGGCCGGTTTCACGCCCGAGGTCTGGCTCAGTCTATGAAATCGCCTTGATCTCGAGTTCGCCATCTCCAATGACGACGACGTCGCCGACAGCCTTGCCGAGCAGAAGGCGCGCGACAGGAGAGACGAAGGATATCGACCCGGCCTTTGGGTCCGCCTCGTCCTCGCCAACGATTCGGTATGTCTGCACCCGGCCATCGTCGCGGCTGAAAGTGACGGTATTGCCAAAACCGACGGTATCGGCGTTTTCCGGGGCAGGGATCACCTGTGCCGTCCGAAGCCTGGCCGCAAGATAGCGCGTATCGCGCAGCGGGATGGCTGTCTGCCGACGCCGCTCGTTGACCTCGTCGATCTTGCTTGCCACCTCATAGGCGGCGCGCGCCTGCTGCATCTGCAGTTCGAGCGCCTTGAGGCCAGCTTCAGTCACAAGGTTCGGGTGCGTGGAAATCGGACGATCCGGCAACAGGGTCTCGGATGCCGTCTCGAAACTCTCTTCCTTGGTGAAGGCAACGGCCAATCTCGAACTCCATTTCAGACTTTGCGCGGACAAGGTTGTGCGCGGAAGACAACGACCTCCACGATACGCTGTTCCACGCAAAGGCGCCAATCTTCGTGTATTGCGGCGTTAGGCGGTGGCGGTTTCCGTGTCGATTGCCGGTTTCAGGCCGATGGCGACGGCCTCATCGACGGCGAGTGCCGCCATGGCAAGGGCAGCCTCCCGCGTCCTCGCTGCAGCGATAAAGCGGCCATTGTGGCAGAAGCTGGCGCCTTCGACACCGGACGCCGCCTCCAGTTCGCCATTGGTGAGCCCCGCCCATGCAGCGGGCAGGTCGGCTCTCAGTTCGAAGCCTTCTGCAGCGCGGCGAATGCCGGTCACGCACCAGTCCTTGTCGCGCGGGTGAACCACGAACAGCAGCTGATCGGCCCCGGCCTTGACGATAGCCGGGCGGAACGGCATGCCCATCGGCAGTTCGAGAATACGTCCATCCCCGGCATCGACGATAGCCTTGTGGACCAATGCCTCCGCACGCAATTTTGCGGCGCTGCGGGCAATCCGTGCCTCGACGAAGCTGCGGGCGATTGCTAGAGCGGCGTGAAAACAACGATCGTCGGCTTCAGGGTCTGTCTCGTCGAACACCGGTTTCAACGTTTCCAGCAGCGCCGGCAGAGTCAGCCCGGCCAGCGGCCCCGTTGGACTAAGAGCGCCATTGTCCATGAGGTCGATCGGCAGGACGAAGCTGCTGTCGAAGGAAGCATGGATAGGGTCGATGTCCGCGTCTGCAATAGCCGACGCGGCGAGGTAGTCGCGACCGTAATGCTTCCAGACCAGCCCGAACGAGCTATACGGCTGCCCATCGTCGCGCAGGGGCGCGCCGCGCTGGTGGTGATCGAAGATCTGCTGGTCCGCGTCATAGCTGCCGCCGACATCGTAAATGATCCGATCCGGATTCGGCTTGATCCACTCTGGTGACCGGCTGCGGACGATTCGCGCGGCGGGGTACAATTTGGTGAGGATGACGCTCGACAGAAGCTCGTCGGCATGAAAGCCACCGGAATGGGTGACGAGAAAATCTGGATTCATGCCGTATGTGCCCCGTGCCTGGCGGAATGCCAGCCTGTTGAACGCACCAGATAACCAATGCCGCCGGCGATCTCAACCCCGTGAAATTGCGAATAGGGCGCGATCGGTTGCGAGGAACGGCATCGCCTCCGATCCCGGGGAGCGGCTTCGACTTGACGACATCGACATATCCGTTATTCTGGATATATGGAAAATGACAATGCGATTCTGGCTTTTGCAGCCTTGGCCCAGTCGACGCGGCTCGCGACATTCCGCCTGCTCGTAAGCCACGAGCCGCACGGAGTGCCTGCTGGCGAACTGGCGCGGATGCTGGACATCCCGCAGAACACCATGTCGGCGCATTTGGCGACGCTGTCTCGCGCAGGCCTGGTGAGGAGCGAGCGCCGCAGCCGATCGATCATTTACCGCGCGGATCTGGAAGGCTTCGAGCGCCTGACCCTTTTCATGATCAAGGACTGCTGCGGCGGAGATCCCGCCCTTTGCGCGCCCCTGGTGTCCAGACTGATTCCGCGCTGTGGACAGGAAAACCCGACATGAGCGACGTTATAGTGAAGCTGCTCGATGCAATAGAGTTTTCGCTGCCGGCTGCAAAACGATCCATTCCTTCCCGTGAAATCGCCCGATGATGTCAAATTTCGAGCGCTACCTCACTGTTTGGGTTTTCCTATGCATCATCGTTGGCATCGCCCTCGGCCATCTGATGCCCGGCATCTTCCATGCCGTCGGCGCGGCTGAGATTGCAAAGGTTAATATCCCCGTCGCCATCCTCATCTGGCTGATGATTATTCCCATGCTTCTCAAGATCGACTTCGGCTCGCTGTCCAAGGTCGGCAGGTACTGGCGTGGGATCGGGGTCACCCTGTTCATCAACTGGGCTGTGAAGCCGTTTTCGATGGCGCTGCTGGGATGGCTTTTCATCGGCTGGCTTTTCCGCCCGTTTTTGCCTGCAACCCAGATCGATTCCTACATCGCAGGCCTCATCATACTGGCGGCTGCCCCATGCACTGCAATGGTCTTCGTCTGGTCCAATCTGACCAAGGGCGAACCTCACTTCACGCTGTCTCAGGTCGCTCTCAACGATGCCATCATGATCGTCGCCTTCGCGCCTATCGTCGGACTGCTCCTCGGATTATCGGCGATTACGGTACCGTGGGACACGCTGATGATATCGGTGGCGCTCTATATCCTCATCCCTGTTGCAATCGCCCAGATACTGCGCCGCAGTTTCCTTTCCAGCGGCCGGACGGCTGTCTTTGAAACCTTGATGGCGAAGCTCCAGCCGCTGTCGCTGGTCGCTCTTCTGGCGACGCTCGTGTTGCTCTTCGGCTTTCAGGGCGAGCAGATCATCGCCCAGCCTACGATCATAGCCCTGCTGGCGGTGCCGATCCTGATCCAGGTCTATTTCAATTCCGGCCTGGCTTATATCCTGAACCGCATCTCGGGAGAGCAGCATTGCGTGGCCGGCCCGTCGGCGCTGATCGGCGCCAGCAATTTCTTCGAACTTGCGGTGGCCGCTGCGATCAGCCTGTTCGGGTTCCAGTCGGGCGCGGCGCTTGCCACCGTCGTCGGCGTGCTGATCGAAGTGCCCGTGATGTTGTCCGTCGTCTGGATCGTGAACCACTCGAAGGCCTGGTACGAGCGCGGCCCTTCGGTCTCCCGCAACACCTCCACAGAGGAGCCATGACCATGGATGTCACTATCTATCATAATCCTGCCTGCGGGACCTCCCGCAATACTCTGGCGCTGATCAGGAACGCGGGTATCGAACCGACGGTGATCGAGTACCTGCAGACGCCTCCCTCGCGGACTGAACTCGTGGGGCTGCTGACCGGCGCAGGCCTGTCGCCGCGCAACGCACTGAGGGAAAAGGGCACGCCTTACGATGAACGCGGCCTCGGCAATCTGTCGCTGACGGACGAGCAGATCATCGACGCCATGTTGCAGCACCCGATCCTGATCAACCGTCCATTCGTTGTCACGCCGCTCGGAACGCGCCTCTGCCGCCCCTCGGAAGCGGTGCTGGATATCCTTCCCCATAGGCAGGTCGGCGCCTTTTCGAAGGAAGATGGTCAGCAGGTCATAGACGAAAAGGGCAATCGTCTTGTCTGAATTGCCCGCCGCAGATCTGCGCCACATCCGGATGCCCGACCTCGATGCGCTGCGGACAGACATCTCGCATCACAAGCCCCGTATTCTGTTTCTCTATGGCTCGCTTCGTGAGGTTTCCTATAGTCGGCTCCTCGCGGACGAGGCCCGTCGCCTGCTCGAGCATTTCGATTGCGAAGTCCGTATGTTCGATCCGCGCGGTCTGCCGCTTCCCGATGCGGAGCCGGCCGACCACCCGAAGGTCGTAGAACTCCGCGAACTTTCCGAATGGTCCGAGGGCCAGGTCTGGGTAAGCCCGGAGCGCCACGGCGCGATGACCGGCATCATGAAGGCTCAGATCGACTGGATCCCGATGTCCATCGGTTCGGTTCGCCCGACGCAGGGCAAGACGCTCGCCGTCATGGAAGTCTCCGGTGGCAGCCAGTCGTTCAACGCTGTCAACCAGATGCGAATCCTCGGCAGGTGGATGCGGATGATCACCATTCCGAACCAGTCCTCCGTACCGCAAGCGTTCCAGCAGTTCGACGCCGATGGCAGGATGAAGCCGTCTCCGCTTTACGATCGCGTGGTCGATGTCTGCGAGGAACTGGTCAAATTCACGCTGCTGACACGCGACGCGTCTTCCTACCTGACGGACCGCTACAGCGAGAGGCGCGAGGATGCCGGTCGACTGGAGGCGCGGACCACGTTGAAGTCGATATGAAGCGCTTCGACCTGCCGGTGGCTGCCATTCTCGGCCTGGGGGTCACGCAGATTGTCGGCTACGGCACGCTCTATTACTCGTTCGGCATTCTGGCGCCTGACATGGCACGGGATCTCGGCGCCTCGGTGGAATGGATGTTTGGTGCCCTGTCGGCAGCGCTGCTGATCGGCGGGTTCGTCGCACCCTGGCTCGGAGGATGGATAGACCGCTTCGGAGCAGGCAGGATCATGGCGATCGGTTCGTTGATAGCAGCCCTGGCGCTCGCCGCCTGCGCTCTGGCTCCCAACCGTTTCGCCTTCGCGGTGATACTGGTGTTCATCGAGGCGGCCGCTAATTTCGTCCAGTACGGAGCGGCCTTCGCGCTGCTGGTGCAGATCAACCCCAAAGTTGCACAGCGGAGCATTACTACCCTGACGCTGATCGCCGGCTTTGCCTCGACGATCTTCTGGCCCACCACCACGGCCCTGCATGCCCATCTGCCGTGGCGGGAGGTCTACGTCGTCTTTTCGCTTCTCAATCTGGCCATCTGCCTGCCGATCCACGCATGGCTTGCACTGTCTACTGCCAAGGTGCGCCGAAACGGCGCCGCCACCGCGCCAGCCCCTGTCGAAGGCGCACTCGCCGAGGGGCAGAGACGCGTCGGTTTCGCGCTGATGGTCGTTGGCTTTGCATTTCTGTCGCTGGTGAGCTCGGCCATTCTTGTGCATATGGTGCCGCTCATGGCGTCGCTGGGGCTCGGAACCATGGCCGCTCTCGTCGGCACCGTGTTCGGTCCGGCGCAGGTCGCCAGCCGCGTGATCAACATGGTCTTCGGTCGCAACCTTCATCCTTTGCGACTGGCGGCGTTGTCCGGGCTTCTCGTCTCTGTCGCCATCGTGGTGCTCGATGCGACTGCGCCTTCGACATCAGGCGCAATCGCATTTGCTGTGCTGTTTGGTTTCGGCAATGGCATATTCAGCATCGCGGCTGGGACGCTGCCGCTGTACCTGTTTGGCAGCGAAGGTTATGGCAGGCTGCAGGGAAAACTTATGTCCGCACGGCTGATTGTCGGAGCGACGGCGCCGTTCGCCTTTGCCGTATCGCTGGCATCTGCAGGGGCGGCGATCTCGCTCGGTGTTGTCGCAGCCTTTGGTGCCATTGCCACCTTCAGCTTTCTCCGGATCGGCCGGATTGCCGCAACGCCACATCGCGTTTCCGGAAAAATCGGGTGATCGTGCGCGAGCAGGTCGAACCATGAGATCGCCAAAGAGCGCTCCGGATGCAGATACCTTTCGACGGGGAAAGCAAAGTCGGCTAGAGTTCGCGAAGCACGAACTGCGTGGCGGACGCAAACTTCACGGACTATTGCGATGACGATGACTGGTATTCTTCTGATCGTGGTGATGCTGGTCGCCGCTGTTCTCGTGTGGCTGAAGCGCGGCAAGGGGGCACAGCGCTCCGCCATGTTCGAAACCTCGGGACTTTCCTATTTCAAGGTGTTGCTGCGGCAGCGCGGCGTCGACGTATCGCGCATCCCGGATGCGGCGCTCGCCGACATCATTCGTGCCAAGATCGCCGCAGCCAAGACCCAGGCGACCGTCGCCGGCATGACCGACGCGACGCGGTCCCGCAAGAACTGGCGGATCAATCTGGTCAAGTCGCTGGAGGCGGAAGCCACCCTGATGGTCTCGCTGATGGCTTCAGGCGCCGAGGTCGATCCCACATCCGATGCCGCCATCGCGCTGACGCGACACGGCGTGTTCAAGCCAAGAAAGCCGACCGGTCTCACCGGAATGACGCCCGAGCAGTTCCTGGAGGCCACAAGGCGCGGCACGCTTTACTCGGAGCTCGGCGAGCGCCGCGCCAAGCGCGAGACTTCCTGAGGCGCCTAATATCGTCGAGCGCCCAATACCCGTTTGCCGTTGCCGCAGCATCACTCTTAAAAAACTGAAAGTTACTTACGCCCATGACGGCTGCCTTTTTTGCGGACTATGCGAAGGACCTGAAAGTCCTGCTCGACGAGATAGACACCGCGCCCAACAACTTCCGCTCGTTCGATCTGCATATCGATATCGCTCACAGGGGCCTGCTGTTCGTCTACGAGACGCGCCGCAAAATGGGGCAGACCGACAGCATCTATTACGCCCGGATGGCGAAGACCGGTTCCAGCAAACAGATCTCGCAGAAGACCGCCTACGATGCAGTCAGCGGCTTCTTTCGCCACGGACAGTTCCTCGCCCTCACAGGAGATTTTGCCGGTGCCGATGGCGCCGAGGGCACGACTGTCGAGGGTGATCACCCCACCTGCGCCGTTGCGTTCACCTATCGCCGCACCGGCATGGAAAAAGCGATGTCGATACGTCTCATCTTCCTCGGTTTTTCCACCGATGACGATGCGCTCGCCTATGCGGCGACGGTAGCGGATACGCCGACGCTCGCAGTCTCCCGCCCGTTCCGATCCGCACGCGTCTGGGAATGGAAGTAGGCACGGTCGCCGTGGTCCGAAGTGCTGCCGATCTTTTTCACCAAGGCACGGTCTGCCCGTCGAAATAGAAGCCAGCATTGGGGCCGGTCGCATCGTGGCTGGCCAGCCAGACGATCCCGGCCGCTGCCTGCTCCACCGTGCGATAGCCGGAGTGGTCGTTGAAATCCGTCGCCGTGTAGCCGGGATCGACGGCGTTGACATGGATGCCGCTGGCCACGAGTTCCTTGGCGAAGGCCACGGTGACCGCGTTGAGCGCCGACTTCGAGCTGTTGTAGCCCATCGGATTGACGGCATAAAAGGGATGGGCCGGATCGGAAACCCAGCCAATCGAGCCAAGACCGCTGCTGACCATGACGATGTTGGCTTCGCCCGCCGCTGTCAGCAAGGGTATGAAGGCTTGCGTCACCCGGATGGCGCCGAACACATTGGTCTCGTAGACGTCGCGGATGGCAGCGAGGGGCTGCTGGCTCGGAGGCACCGGCGGGCCGCCCGAGATGCCGGCATTGTTGATCAGCACGTCGAGCTTGTGATCGGCTGCAGAGACCGTGGCGACAGCGGTAGCCACGCTCTCGTCGCTGGTAACGTCGATCGCGAGCAGCCTGACGTCATCACCCTCCGCCTGCAATTGACGGACAGCCACCCCGCCGCGCTCAGCGTCCCTGCTGCCAAGCCAGATCCGGTAGCCAAGCCGGCCGAGTTGGCGTGCCGTCTCGAAGCCTATGCTCTTGTTGGCGCCGGTGATGAGAACTGTTTTTCCACTCATGGTTCGTTTCTCCTATAACCGAGGCCGGCCTATCGCCTGGGTCGGTATTTCTAAATACTGCGCTGTTCCGAAGCAGCTTCGGCCACCGCAACAGCGTCGAACTGCGGCTCGCAAGCCCTTAGCGAGGTTATAGTTTCGTTCTATGGTGTTTGATAATCCGCCCTAATCCGGATAAGCTGATCGCCATGGCGAACAGTAACGAACAGCTATTTCTTGACGATCTTTCCATCTTTCTCGCGGTCTGCGAGACCGGCGGTTTCCGGGCTGCGGCAAAGCGGCTGGCGATGTCGCCGTCGAGCGTCAGTGAGAAGATCGCCCAGCTCGAGGCTCGCCTGGGTGTGCCGTTGCTGATCCGCACAACCCGAAGCGTGATGCCGACAGAGGCCGGGCGCGGGCTTGCCGCACGGATCACGCCGCTTTTGAGCGAGACACGTGCAGCGCTCAACGATGCAGCCAGTACGCATGGGCAAGTGAGAGGGCTGCTCAGGCTGAATGTCACCGGCGCCGTCATGGTCGATATCCTGCCGCCGCTGATCGACCGGTTTCTCGATCTGCATCCGCATGTGCGGGTCGAGATGGTGGTGGAGGACAGGCTCGTCGACGCGACGGCAGCTGGCTGCGATGCCGGCATTCGCTATGGTGAGCATCTGGCCCAGGATATGATCGCGGTGCCGATTGGCCCGCGCATCCAACGGCTGGCCGCGGCAGCCTCGCCTGACTATCTCGAGGCACGCGGCATTCCCCGGCATCCCCGCGATCTGCTCGATCACGACTGCATCCGCCTCAGGTTTTCCAGCGGGGCGCTCGTCGAGTGGGAGTTTCAGAAGGGCGAGGAAACTGTCACCGTCGATCCGCCGGGCCGGTTGATCGTCGGGGTCGAGGCTGCCGCAACCGCGATCGAATGGGCCTGCCGGGGCCTTGGTGTTATTGCGACATTCGAGAATTTCATCGATCCCTACCTCAGGTCCGGCGCTCTGGTGCCGGTGCTGCCTGAATGGTGGATGCCGTTCGAGGGGCCATGGCTCTATTTTTCCAGCCGTTTCATGCCCGCTCCCTTGCGCGCCTTCGTCGATCTAATCGCTGCGGAACGGGCGTCGCTCAGTGTTGGAGGGTTGGTGCCTCCTGGAGCCGGAAACGCATAAGTCCTGATGACGCAAGCATAACCTCTGTATCGCACGCACAATCCGAGTTGCGGAGATCGCCTCTATCGGTTCTAGTGCGACACCTAATCCGTTCACGCCTCACGAGGTCGTCTTCATGAAGTCTCCGTTCCAGCTTGCCGCCTGTGCCGAAATGCTCTGGCGCGACCGGCCGATCGAGTGGCGGGCGAGCCGGCTGAAGGAGCTCGGCTTTGGCGTCGGTCTGTGGAACTGGCCGGAGCACGATCTTGCAAAGCTGGAGGCGACGGGCGCCACCTTTACCATCATGAATGGTTACCTCGAAGGACGCCTGACCGATGACGAAGGTGCCGCCCAACTGCTGAAGACAGCGCGAGAAACGGCCAGGGTTGGCAAGCGGCTGGGCGTCCAGCGTCTCAATCTGCATGGAACGGGGCTGGGCGAGGGTGGCCTGCCGATCCGGCCTGTCGAGGTCGTCACCGGTGCGATGTGGCTGAAGGCCCGCGCCACGCTATGCCGTGTCGTCGAACTGGCTGAGGAGGAAGACGTCACCTTCAGCCTGGAAAACCTCAACCTGCTCGTCGATCACCCCGGGGTGCCCTTCGGCCGGGCAGGGGATACGTTGGCGCTTGTGGCCAGCATCGACCATCCGCGCCTGACACTCAATCTCGACCTGTATCATGCCCAGATCGGCGAAGGTAACCTGATAGAACTTTGCCGCAAGTGCCTTCCATGGATAGGTGAAATTCAGGTTGCCGATGTCCCCGGGCGTCTGGAGCCTGGAACTGGCGAGGTCAACTGGAAGGGCGTCGCGCGGGCGCTGAAGGCGATGGGTTATACCGGGCCGGTCGCCATGGAAGCCTATGCATCCGGCGATCCCGAGGAAGCACTCGTGGCGTTTCGAGAGGCCTTCACCGTCTGAATGGGCTGTCCATGGGGCGCTGTTCGACGGCGCCTTGCCAGCCTTGTGCCGTAACCGCCGACTGCGGGCTTTACATCGGCGGCATGCCTAACTATGTCACGGGCAACATCAATCGAACCGAGAAGCGAGACCATGCGCGCCGAAATCGAGAATATTGTCGACGAAATCAAGCAGGCCATAAGCCTGCTGAGGAGGCATCTTTGACTGGGATCAGGCCGTAAGGCGACTGGACTGGTTGAATAACAAGGCAGAGGATCCAAACCTCTGGAACGATGCATCCGAGGCACAAAAGCTGATGCGCGAGCGTCAGAACCTCGAAGACAGCATCAATGGCGTCCGGCTGCTCGAACGGCAGGTCGATGACAATATCGAAATGATTGCGCTCGGCGATGAAGAGGGCGATGCCGACATCGTCAAGGAAGCCGAGGAAGGCCTGAAGGTCCTGCGCACCGAAGCGGCCCGCCGCCAGGTCGAGGCGATGCTGTCCGGCGAAGCCGACAGCAACGACACCTTCCTCGAAGTCCATTCGGGTGCCGGCGGCACGGAAAGCCAGGACTGGGCCAACATGCTTCTGCGCATGTACACCCGCTGGGCCGAACGTCAGCGCTTCAAGGTCGAGTTGCTGGAAGTCCATGACGGTGAAGAAGCCGGCATCAAGTCGGCGACGCTGCTGATCAAGGGCCACAATGCCTATGGCTGGCTGAAGACCGAGTCGGGCGTCCATCGCCTGGTGCGCATTTCGCCCTACGACAGCAACGCCCGTCGGCACACCTCGTTTTCGTCGATCTGGGTCTATCCCGTCGTCGACGATTCGATCCAGATCGACATCAACGAAGGCGATTGCCGCATCGACACCTACCGCTCGTCCGGTGCCGGCGGTCAGCACGTCAACACGACGGATTCCGCCGTGCGCATCACGCATATCCCGTCCGGCATCGTGGTGCAGTGCCAGCAGGAGCGCTCGCAGCACAAGAACCGGGCGACAGCATGGGAAATGTTGCGCGCCCGCCTGTACGAAGCGGAACTGAAGAAGCGCGAGGATGCTGCCAACGCGGAGGCCGCGTCGAAATCCGACATCGGCTGGGGTCACCAGATCCGTTCCTACGTGCTGCAGCCCTACCAGCAGGTGAAAGACCTGCGCACCGGCGTTGTCAGCACCGCGCCGGACGATGTGCTCGACGGCGAGATCAGTCCGTTCATGGAAGCAGCTCTGGCGCACCGCATCAGCGGCGCAGCAGATGCCGCAGTGGACGACATCGACTGATCGTCGCGACTGCTTCTGCCAAACAAAGACCCCCTCGCGGCTGTCTGCCTAGAGGGGGTCTTTTTTTATAGCCAGCGCTTACTCCGGCGCCTTCTCAACGACGATTTCCCCGAGTTCGTCGAGCATGACATTCCAGACATCCGCGTCGGCATCGGCATCAGCTTTGATATAGAGCGTGGCAAACAGGCCGGGTTCGCGGATGATGCCCCCGGAGTTTTCGGGCCGGATATCCGTAACGATGGCCTTCAGCGCGGTGATTTCGGGCAGTTCCGTCGTTGAAACGATCTGCGGCCCGTCGTCGGTCGTGGCGACCTGCTGCAGGTAGACCTTCGATGTGCGATCTGCCTGGCGCACCGCATAGAGCTTGTAAAACCCGTGGCGCGACGGTGGCGTGATTGTCGTGGGCGTATCGGTGCTTGGCAAAGTCACGGCGGGTGCCGGCTGCGCCGCTCCGTTATCCTGCCAGAAGCCTGTTGTCGTCGAGGCAATGATGCTGGCCGGCAGCACGCCGTCGTCGGCCCGCGCCTCGGAAGTCGAAACGACGCTTGCCAGCAGTGCGGCCAACAGTGGGGCGTGGAGTGCGTTTCTCAAGAGCTAGCTGCCATCAGATGTCGTCAGGGGGAGTGGGCCGGTCAATCGGAAAATTGCTCGGCGAGGATACGGTCGGACCACGAGCGGTCGGGGTCGGAAAGGATGCGGGCGGTGGTGTCCTGGGTCTGGGCGATACGGACGCTCAGCACCGATTTCACCTCCGTGTTGTCGGCCACCGCATTGACGGGGCGCTTGACCGGCTCAAGGACAGTAATGTCCACCGTCACCTTGTTGGGCAGCAGCGCCCCGCGCCAGCGACGCGGACGGAAGGCGCTGACCGGCGTGATGGCGAGCAACGGCGCTTCCAGCGGCAGGATCGGTCCATGGGCGGAGAGGTTGTAGGCGGTGGAGCCGGCCGGTGTGGTGACCATCAGGCCGTCGCAGATCAGTTCTTCCAGCCGCACATGGCCGTCGATCTCGACGCGCAGCTTGGCCGCCTGGTAGGACTGGCGGAACAGCGAGACCTCGTTGATGGCGAGCGCCACCGATTCGCTGCCGTCCGCATTGACAGTACGCATCTCCAGCGGATGGAACGCATTCTCGACTGCTGCATCGATGCGTTCGTCGAGGTTCTCGACACGGTAGTCGTTCATCAGAAAGCCGACGGAGCCGCGGTTCATTCCGTAGACGCGCTTGCCGGAGTTCATTGTGTTGTGCAGCATCTGCAGCATGAAGCCATCGCCGCCGAGCGCCACCATGACATCGGCGTCCTCCTGGGGCGCCTGGCCATAGATGGCGATCAGTTCTTCGCGCGCCGCCAGCGCCTCCGGTGAAGTCGAGGCCAGAAAGCAGAGGGACTGAAATGAGCGCGGCATGCAATATCCTTCGACAATCTCCGTCTACGTAAAGGATAACACCCCTGTGCGACAAGCCGTATTCGCCCACCGGCGATATCGCGGCATAGTCGCACAGCGGGCGCGGCTCCGGATACAATCTTCCGGCGAGGCTGCTGGAACAGGCTCGCCATGTCGCAGCCAAGCCGTTACAGACGAACGGGCAATTGTCCTTTCAGAGACCAAAGTGCCGATGTTTTCCCTCAGGCAGCCGACCTCGTTCGAGCAATCCATCAAGAAGAGCCGGTTTCTCGCGCTCGCAGCCGCGATTGCCGATGAGGACGAGGCGAGGGCAAAGCTGTCTGCTCTTGCAGATGCCGGCGCGAACCACAATTGCTGGGCCTGGCGTATCGGCCAGACCTATCGCTTCAATGACGATGGCGAGCCGGGCGGTACCGCTGGCAAGCCCATCCTGCAGGCGATAGACGGCCAGTCGTTCGACCGTGTGCTGGTCGTCGTCTCCCGCTGGTTCGGCGGCGTGCTGCTCGGAACAGGCGGCCTGATGCGCGCCTATGGCGGCACGGCCGCAGCCTGCCTCAGGGCTGCCGATCGGGTCGAGGTGGTGCCGATGGTGGCAGCGATCGCATCGATCGGGTTTTCCGATCTGGCTCTGGCAAAGGCGCGGCTTCTATCAATCGCCGGCCTCTCCGTCGTCGCCGAAATGTTTACCGAAGACGGCGCAGTGCTTTCCCTCAGTATTCCGGAAGGTCAGGCAGATCGGGCCGCAGCCCTCGTCGCCGACATTACGAACGGCCGGGTCCAGCTCGATTTCGGCTCTGTGGGCAATCCGGACACTCTAGCGGGAGCGGCGCCGTAGCCACGGATAGCTTGGCCATCGGGAACCTATCTGCGGCAACCGCGCCTGAACGCGGCGAAACGCGTGGCAGCGGCTTCCGTTTGCCGTCCTTATTGACTATCAGTCTGCCATCAATTGTGAGGAGTTCCCCCGTGCCGACCACTGACGATCTGCGCATTCTCGAGATCACCCCCCTGAGCCCGCCGTCCCGTGTCGTTGCGGACGTGCCATGTTCGCCTCATGCGGCCGAAACGGTCTCCGCTGCCCGCGCCGCCGTGCACCGTATCCTCACCGGCGAGGACGACCGGCTGGTGGTGGTCGTCGGCCCATGCTCGATCCACGATCCCGTTGCTGCGCTTGATTATGCACGGCGTCTGGTCGCGGAGCGCAAGCGGCATCAGGGCGAACTCGAAATCGTCATGCGCGTCTATTTCGAAAAGCCGCGCACCACGGTAGGCTGGAAGGGGTTGATCAACGATCCCCGTCTCGACGGTAGCTTCAAGATCGAGGAGGGCCTGCGGCTTGCCCGCCAGCTGCTGGTGGATATCAACGACCTCGGCCTGCCCGCCGGCTGCGAGCTTCTCGATACCATCACGCCGCAATATATCGCCGACCTCGTCAGCTGGGGTGCTATCGGCGCGCGCACCACGGAAAGCCAGGTGCACCGCGAGCTCGCCTCCGGCATGTCCTGCCCGATCGGCTTCAAGAACGGCACCACCGGCGACATCAGGATTGCGCTGGACGCGGTGACCGCCGCCTCGCAGCCGCACCATTTTCCGGCCGTCACCAAGGATGGCCGCGCCGCCATCGCCTCGACATCCGGCAACGAGGATTGCCACCTTATCCTGCGCGGCGGCAAGGCGCCGAATTTCGACGCCGAAAGCGTTGCCGCAGCTGCAGCCGAATCGCTGAAGGCCGGCCTGCCGCCGCGCATCATGATTGATGCCAGCCATGCCAACAGCGGCAAGAACCCCGACAACCAGCCGCACGTCATCGACGCCATCGCCAGCCAGGTTGCAGCCGACGACCGGCGGATCATCGGCACGATGCTGGAAAGCAATCTCGTCGGCGGACGTCAGGAACTGGTGGCCGGGGGAAAGCTGACCTATGGCCAGAGCATCACCGACGGCTGCATAGACTGGGAAACGACGGTCTCGGTGCTTGACGTGCTGGCCAAATCGGTGCTCGCGAGGCGTGGCTAAAGCGCAGTATCGACGCGCTTCCCGTAAAAAGCCGTCCATAGCGAACGAATGCCTTAGCTCGAAGACTTCTTCCTGAAGGTTATCTCGTAGCCGCGCGTCGCGCCGGCATCGCTGGCGATCTTCTCAACCTTGCTGGCAGCGGCCTTCTCCTTGGCGGCTGCCTTTTCCATCATCTGGCCAAGGCCGGCCAGGGACTTCTTTTTCGGCGGTTCGTCGGTCATTCCCTACCTCGCTGTTGCACCCGTTAGTGCTGCCAGTTCGGCGGGCAGCAGGCAATGGAAAAAAGCCATTACAGGCGCGCACAGTCGTAGGTATCAATCCGGGAGCTTTTCCGGCTGATCGACAGCGGCATCGGCAGACGCTGCATTGTCGTCTGTCGAAACCGCACGTTCGAGCTCGGCCGCGCGCAGCCTGGCAGCACTCTGCAGAAGCTGCGCAAACGCTCCCGGTGGCACACCATCGGCCTTCAGGACCTGACCGATCAAAGGATCTGCCGCTGCTTCATGGATCGTCATATCTTCGCCCATAGTCGCGCTCCTGGTTAATATGAACTGAATCGTACCGTCCATCGGTGTCGAGATTGAGTCTGGAATTCGGGTTCTCGGTTTCGTTATACTGAGATCGAACCGGAAGTTTTTTCAAACGCCTTTAGTCCACCCAACGCCTTGGGGATGATACGAGGCTGATCAAACACCATCGGTCGTCTACTCCGGTCCAAAGTCTTGCCCCGGAACTCGGGCTCCTGACCTCACTGGCTGCTCTGCGCGGGAGCAGGTTGTGACACCGCACCGCTGTTGCCGGCACCGCCGTTGGGTGCGGGGTTGGTATGGGAGACCTCTCGGGTCATCGCGAAGGCAGCCAGACCGACAATGAAGACCACTGCAACCGCCAGACCCCAGAACGACAGGCTTTTTCCACGTCCGGACATTGCCCGCTCCCGGCCCTGGTACGCCGTTTCGGGCACGGTAGCGGCATCGTTGTCGTTATCTACCGGCTTGGACATGACGATCGTTCCCCACAAATATTTGCCTGACAACCCGTCAAGCGCGAGCTTGTTCCGCCAGCAGCGCCTTTGGGGAGGGATCCGTGGCCGATTGTTATTCCTGCTGGCCGTCAGGCGTTCAGGTCGAGCTGAACGGCAGCTTCCGCGACTGCCGACTTTGTCTTCTGCTTGCGCCCCAAACGCGATTTTGTCGACTTCGCAGATGTGTCGCCGCCAGCATCTTCCAGGTCAGGAATGAGCATTGCGTCGTCGGTTGGCACGAAAGCGCCGCTTCCGGCTTCGTCGGCGGCACGGGCTGTCTTCAGCGCGCGCGCCTGCCGGTCTGGGGAAGTGGCGGCTGTCTGTGGGGCAAATCGAATCATAAACATGGTACTCCGCAATGTTCTCTTTATGTTCACATGCCGGAAAGCCCGAGTCAATGAATACATTCCGAGATCGCGCCGTGATGGCGGTTGTCCGCCCGCGTCCGGCGCGATAGGTATCCACCGACGAGCTCAGGAGACCCGCACCGCATGGACGACAACGTCGTGAAATTCAAACCGAAGCGCCCGGAAAAAGCGCCGCGCAGACTATCCCGCTGGCAGCGAAATATCGTCATCACCGTCTTCATCTGCGCCGTCTTCGGCATCATCTATCTGAAGAACTGGCTGATGGGGCAGGCGTAAGGGCTGGGCAACCCCAAGACCCGACCGCATGCTGTCGCACGCGGAGAAGTCGGATCTACGGAACATCGAAAAGAAAAAGTGGTGCCCCCGACAAGGTTCGAACTCGTGACCCCCTGATTACAAATCAGGTGCTCTACCAACTGAGCTACAAGGGCGGCAGAGGGGCAAATAGCAGATTCTCAGCGCCTGTAAAGTCAAAATCATTGCGAACGCTCAGCTTTTCGCATCTGTCCCCAATGCTCGGGCCACATTCAACATGGAAAGCGAACATGGACGCGCGGGATTCGAACAGCGCCATGTTTGTCGAGGGTTTTTGAAGAAGACCTAAGCGTCGCATTACTTTAATGGCCGGTCGCAGCGATGCGACCGTTTTCACCTCGCTTCAGCGAGTATCCCAGCGGTCAGGGCTGGCGCACCAGTTTCAGCGGCTTGCCGCCATCCTCAAGCGATTTGTCGAAGCTGCCGTCCGCCTTCATGTCGAAGGAGATCGACGTACCATCGTCGCTCATCAGCACCAGGCCGAAACCCTCCAGCGCCCAGAGCGTCAGCTTCATATCCTTGAACTCTGCAGCGCAGTCACCGTTCGGTGACACCTTGGTCGTGCCGTCGCCGTCCTTGTCGCCCGTCAGCTTGAGCGCGCAGATAGGCTGAGTTCCCTCCGGTTTCTGGATAGCCCAGTTGCCGGCAATGCTTTCGATTGTTGGGACATGGTCGATGGTGCCCAGCGCGGGCAGTAGCCACATCGGTTCGCCGTCCTCGGTTTCCCAGGGCGATCCCTCGTCCTGGATGAAATTGACCAGCGTCTTGTGGGCGGCATCGACGATTGAGAGTGTTCCGTCCTCGGAAAGCGTCCATGCCGTCGCCTTGGAAAGTGCGGGAACCGGCGTTGCGCAGGCTTCCGCGCCGGTAATCGCATAGCCGCCGGCAGCTGGTGTGGTGGCAAATGTCAGCAGGCAGCCCTTGCTGCCGTTCTGCGGCGCCGCCAGCCAGCTGCCGGCCTGCGCCTTCAACTGGTCGGCATCGGCAGCCTCGACTGCGCTGGCAAGTGTCAGCAGTGAAGCGGCACAGACCGCCAGGGCAAGGATAGGGCGCACGGCATTCTCCATCGGCTGCAGACCGTCGGGCCTGCCGATCAGGGTTTCAGGTAGGACCGCGCCGCATAGAGCGCGATGGCGGCGGCATTGGAGACGTTGAGCGACTTGATGGCGCCCGGCATGTCGAGGCGTGCGAGCACATTGACTGTCTCGCGCGTCTTCTGACGCAGGCCCTTGCCTTCGGCGCCGAGCACCAGCGCAACCTTGTCGCCGGAGAACGTGCCCTCGAGCGGTGCCGGCCCGTCCGAATCAAGGCCTATCGTCGTGAAGCCGAGTTTGTTCAGTTCGCCAAGCGTGTCGGAAAGGTTCGTCACCTGGATATAGGGAATAAGCTCGAGCGCACCGGATGCGGATTTGGCAAGGACGCCCGATTCGGTCGGGCTGTGGCGGATTGTGGTGATGACGGCACCGGCGGCGAAGGCAACGGCGGAGCGCATGACGGCGCCGACATTGTGCGGATCGGTGACCTGATCCAGCACCAGCAGCAGCGGACTGTCTGTCAGCGCCGAGAGCTTGCGCACAGGCAGCGGCCGGGTTTCCAGCATGACGCCCTGATGGATGGCATCCGGGCCAAGGATCTTGTCGAGGTCCTGCGGCGTGATCATCTCGACGGGGTAGGGCAACTGGTCGACAGGGCCGATATCGAGGCGCACCAGCGCGTTCTGGGTAACCGAAAGCTTCAGCAACTTGCGTTCGGGATTGTCGAGTGCAGCGCGCACGGTGTGCAGCCCGTAGAGCTGGACGAGATCGGGGGCGATCGGCGCAGGCTTCCAGTCGCCGCCGCCGGCGCGTTTGCGCTTCTGCGGCTGGGGCGTTGGAATTTCACCGCGTTCACGCTTGGCATCGCGATGGGCGCGGCGCAGCGTGGCGTAATGGGTATCCTTTTGCGAATGATCGCCGGACGTGGTTTCTGGGCCGGTAGGGCCGGGGGCTTTATCTTTGCTCATGCGGCTTTATACCCAGCGCTGCGATAAGCGCATAGTCCTTCTTTCATGTCTTGCTTTGATCGCGGGCCTTTCCGTTGGAGAGGAAATAATTTCGTCATTTTTGCACATTCCTCGTGTTGACAGACCGGAGCCGGGCGGTCATATACGCGGCGCAGTCACGGCGGCAACGTCGGGTCTGACAGACTTGGTAGCCAAGGTCCGGATGGAATCTGGAGGGATGCCCGAGTGGTTAAAGGGGACGGACTGTAAATCCGTTGGCTCAGCCTACGTTGGTTCAAATCCAACTCCCTCCACCATTCCGTCATTGGATCTTGCACCCGCGGGTATAGCTCAGTGGTAGAGCAGCAGCCTTCCAAGCTGAATATGCGGGTTCGATTCCCGCTACCCGCTCCAGGGTCTTGGAAATCCAAATCACAATTCCCATCTAACGAGTTGAACCGACAGGCGCTTATCGCTCTGTCCGGAACATCCGCTGCATTCCGTCAAACGGACTTCTGTCTAGCTGGCGGCGCGCGACAATCGCCGGTCGCGGGCGAAAATCCGGCTGTGCAATTAAGTCTTGCGCTCCCGCATCGAAAGCCTTAAACGGCGGCACTAAACCGGTTCGCCGGGGTCACCAATCCTACGTTCATCAGGAAGCATTCAAATGGCAAAGAGTAAGTTTGAGCGCAACAAGCCGCACGTTAACATCGGCACGATTGGCCACGTTGACCACGGCAAGACGTCTCTGACGGCAGCGATCACGAAGTATTTCGGCGAATACAAGCGTTACGACCAGATCGACGCTGCCCCGGAAGAAAAGGCACGCGGCATCACGATCTCGACGGCTCACGTCGAATACGAAACGCCTGCCCGTCACTATGCACACGTCGACTGCCCCGGCCACGCCGACTACGTCAAGAACATGATCACCGGTGCTGCCCAGATGGACGGCGCGATCCTGGTCTGCTCGGCAGCCGACGGCCCGATGCCCCAGACCCGCGAGCACATCCTGCTTGCCCGTCAGGTTGGCGTTCCCGCCATCGTGGTGTTCCTGAACAAGGTCGACCAGGTCGACGACGAAGAGCTGCTCGAACTCGTTGAGCTCGAAGTCCGCGAACTTCTGTCGTCCTACGACTTCCCGGGCGACGATATCCCGATCATCAAGGGCTCGGCTCTGGCCGCTCTCGAAGATTCGGACAAGAAGATCGGCGAAGACGCCATCCGCGCTCTGATGGAAGCCGTCGACTCGTACATCCCGACGCCTGAGCGTCCGATCAACCTGCCGTTCCTGCTGCCGATCGAAGACGTGTTCTCGATCTCCGGCCGTGGTACGGTTGTTACCGGTCGCGTCGAGCGCGGCATCGTCAAGGTTGGTGAAGAAGTCGAAATCGTCGGCATCCGCGCAACGACCAAGACGACGGTTACCGGCGTTGAAATGTTCCGCAAGCTGCTCGATCAGGGCCAGGCTGGCGACAACATCGGCGCGCTGATCCGCGGCGTCACCCGTGACGGCGTCGAGCGTGGCCAGATTCTCTGCAAGCCAGGTTCGGTCAAGCCACACAAGAAGTTCATGGCTGAAGCCTACATCCTGACGAAGGAAGAAGGCGGTCGTCATACTCCGTTCTTCACCAACTATCGTCCGCAGTTCTACTTCCGCACGACGGACGTGACCGGCATCGTCTCCCTGCCTGAAGGCACGGAAATGGTCATGCCTGGCGACAACGTCACCGTTGCTGTCGAACTGATCGTGCCGATCGCCATGGAAGAAAAGCTGCGCTTCGCTATCCGCGAAGGCGGCCGTACCGTCGGCGCCGGCATCGTAGCCTCGATCGTCGAGTAATAACGGACGATCTCTTGAATTGAACAAGGCCTCGCTGGCGACAGCGGGGCCTTTTCACGTCTGGAGTTTGCTGGACGTTCATGAGAAAGCCAGAGACGGTTACTGGCAGTCGATCCGGGTGACGATGCCGCCGTCCAGCGCGAATATCGCGTCCTGGGGCACATCCAGGCCCAGCGCATCCGCCTGCTCCAGGTCAGCGTAGATTCCCCGGATGACGCGTCCGGCGACGCCGTGCGAGACGATGATCTTGTTCGCGGCCGGGTGGCGCTTGACTTCCGCAAGCGCCTCCAGCAGGCGCTCCGCAAAGCCCGCGAAGCCCTCTCCGTCGGGCGAGTGGAAGAACCATTCGAAACGGCTGAGCCCGTCGAGGGCACCTGGCCATTCCATCTCGATTTCGTATGTTGTCAGTCCGTCCCAGCAGCCCATGCCGATTTCCATCAGACGCGGATCGAATACGATCTCGTCACCAAAGCCGGCGGCGCCTGCGATGATGGCGGCCGTGTCTGCGGCGCGCCCGAGCGGGCTTGAGAAGATGGCCGTGCTGTCGGGATCGATAAGACCCCGAAGCGTCGCGCCGACACGCTCGGCCTGCTGTCTGCCGAGCGTGGTGAGGCCGGAATCGACCTGGCCCTGCCAGCGGCCTGCAGCATTGAATTCGGTCTGGCCGTGTCTTACGAGATAAATCATTAGAGGTTATTGGCGAGGTAGTCCGGCATCTGTCAAGGGCGGCAATGGAGCGAAGGCGCGAAGCTCACGATACGCTCAACAACGCGAATGCGAATCGCATGCGCCGCCGACTTGTCCTGCCACGAAGCAGGCGGCTCAATCCTGGTCGCACCTCCTCTCCGTATGCGGCTGCCATCGCTTGCATCTCGTACCGCGCGTCTGAAAATATCCGGCAAGTTTCTCGCTTCCACAGGAGGCGTAGCTGGCGTCGCTCCTTGACGTCCCACAGCAAGGCGTCGTGGTGGCGGAAAAATCCAAAATCGGACTTGCCAATTTATGCCGCGCGCCGTAAAGGGAGCGCCATGCTTCCGAAGGGCATCCGGCGATATGCCGGCAGTGCCCGGAAAAAGCGTTTAGGGGTATAGCTCAGTTGGTAGAGCGGCGGTCTCCAAAACCGCAGGTCGTAGGTTCGAGCCCTGCTGCCCCTGCCATTGTTTTTGTTAGAGTTTTATAGTAGATGGCCTCAGTCAGATATCCCAATCTATCGTCGGGGTAAGGCTCGGGTAAGAAGCGGTGGGATTAGGCTTCGGAAGTTTGATGGCCACGTATTTCGTATAGACGTTTCCAATGCGGCAAAACTTCACGCTGCCTAGTGCCAGTACCCATTCGCAAGAGCCTCTTTTCCGGTTGTTGCTACTGGCCTTGCTGGTGAAATGTAAGTCCTGTCGTGTTGCCTTTGTCATCGCGTAGCAAACCCACTCCGCGCTCCTGAAGCGCCTTCGTAATTTTCCCGAAGCTCTCGTGCGTGACACTACCATCCTTTTCGAGCTTATAAATCGTCCGGGCGGCCACTCCGGCGGCCACAGCGAGCTCATTGTGTGTCAAGCCCGTATAGGCGCGGGCAGCACGCGCGATTTTCGGATGAAGAAGCCGACCCGATTTGATCTCGACCGGCGCCTTCAACCTGTCACCTCTGAAGGTTCAAGAATGAGCTCGAAAGCTTGCCAACGTACGCCTACACCGTAGTAGCCGTCTTGTTCGACCTTGCCCCAACCCAGAAAATCAATCTGCCTGCTATTGTAGTAGGACCGGAGCGTATCATGCGTCTCGCTCCATCCTCTCCCGCCCTCGACAGCGGCGATGGTATTCCTCGGCACGTTCACCGCGTCTGAGATGGCTGTCCGAGGTAGGCCAAGTAGGCTTCTTGCTGCCAGTAGCGATATGCCGTTGCTGGTTTTGCGGATCGCTTCGGAATTTTCAGGAAGGGAAGGGAATGCGTCGGGAATTCTCCAGCGTGCACCCGGACGGAAGATAGGTCCCCCGAAGGTGGTCTCGCCCAGAAACTCAATACCCCGATCAGCATAAAAGTTCACCAAGGTCACATTCAGTTCGAACCGCTCGCTGCACGGGTCTTCGGCCTGCACTATCGACTTTTGCGACATGCCCGCGAGTTCCGCAGCGGTGCGCTGAGAGTACCCTAAAAGGGCTCTCGCGACCCTCAGTGCTCCAGGTGTTGTTGGCGTCCTCATACCGATGAGAAACCGGCTCGAAGAAAAAAAGTCAACGGATGCTTTTGATGTCTTGAAATGACTCAAAAACAATGAAATACATGCAAATAAGCCTATTAAAGTAATCATATGCACGGCTCGACGGTTGCGATCCGAATCACTTCTGTCCGCAACTTTCAAAAGCCCGGTCCGAACAAAGCCGTAGGGCCGCTGTGGAAGAGATTAACGAGTTGGATGGCCCCAAACCTCAGCGAGTTGAGGAACGGCCTCCAGCGGCATTGTGTGGCCTCCGGAAGTGCCTCCATGACCAGACCTTAGGGAAGATATCCAGCCATGACGCGATCTAACCAAAGCCGCAAACTGACAGTGTTTCCGACGTCTTTGGCTTACTGCTACGCGTCGTCGCTGATGCGCCCGTTTCTTCGGCATAAGCCAACTATCTTAGCGATCCTTGTTGTAGCCGTAGATGACATGGCAGGTCATTTCGAAAGCGCCTTGGAGATCATATTCGAAGGCAAACCATTGTATGGAGTCCGCCGCGCGGCTGACGGAGCATCCATCAGGCTTATCAGCACGGGAAACTCGTCTCGCAACCAAATCATCGGGACGGCGCAAGGCGGTGATAAGCACGCTGTACTTATTTTCACGAACGAGGCCGACGTGCCCGCGGAATACAAGGATGCTGCCGACCTCTACCACGTGGTTCGCGAGTTCAGCCCTCGTCATTTTGTTGGAGCCGTATACCGGATTTGCGGCGATGTCGTCACGGACAAGGACGCTGGCTACCTAAAGACCATTGCCCTGGATCGCCTTATGGCAGCGTTCCGACGCGGCCGCCCTGCCTTTAGGTCGCTCCAGATTCTAAGAAGGGCGGACGCGGGTGCTGTCGAAAGAAGTACACGGGATATTGCGGCGAATGAAGACCCGATAGGGGTCGAAGACCTTATCGGGTATGGACCGGCGCGCGATTGGGGTCTTCAATTATTAAAAGATTTCAAGCATTTCAATGACGGTAGCATTGCATGGCGCGATGTCGATCCTGGCTTGCTCCTGTCTGGGCCTACGGGTACGGGTAAGACAAGTTTCGCCAAAGCTCTCGCCCACTCTTCGGGTGTTCCGTTGATCCATGGATCGGTAGCTCAGTGGCAGTCGGAAGGCCATCTTGGCGACATGCTCCGTGCGATGCGCGCGAAGTTCCACGAGGCGGTAGAGCAAGCCCCGTCGATCCTTTTGATCGACGAGATTGATTCGCTTGGAGATCGGAACAATTTCCGGGGGGAGTACGGACACTATAGTCGCCAGGTCGTAAACGGTGCGCTAGAACTCATGGATGGCGCGCTCGGGAGGCCGGGGGTAATCCTGATCGCAACCACGAACCATCCAGATCAGGTTGATAGCGCTCTGTTGCGGCCAGGACGATTGGACCACCACATTCGTGTCGCGCTTCCAGACGAACAAGCACGTATCGCGATACTCGAGCAGCGCTTGGAGATCGACATCAACGAAGACGTCGCCCACAGCGTCGCCGAACTGACCGACGACTGGACCGGCGCCCAACTCGGACAGCTTTGTAGACGGGCGCGCCGCAGGGCCAGAGTGCAGGATAGACAGGTCTCGGTAGAAGATATCATTCCCGCCATGCCCGACAGCGTCGCAGTCTCAAAGGACCGCCTGCGGACTACGGCCGTGCACGAAGCGGGTCACGCAATCGTCGGATTGGCCCTCGGCATGGAAATCGAGCGTATCAAGATTGCGGACAGATACCTCGCCGATGCCGGAAGCGTTTCCCTCGGCAGCGTTCATTTCCGGCGTGACCGAGATGCCAGACGCGACCTCCAGCATTATCTCGCGGAAACATGTGTTTTGCTCGGAGGCGTTGCAGCTGAGGGCGAGCTGTTCGATGGCCATGATGACGGGGCAGGCGGGACAGAAGGTTCGGACCTCCGGGTCGCGACGCGTGTGGCTACCATGATCGAATGTTCGTTCGGCATGGGAAAGACCTTGGTCTCCGAAGCGGACACGGAGCCGGGACTAACGGCGCTCCGTTTTCGAGACAGCGAGCTTTGGGGGCGTGTTCATAACCTTCTCAACGCTCAGATGTCTAAGACCCGCGAAATCATACGCGCGAACAGGTCCGCACTCGATCATCTGACCGAGGCGTTGATCGAGCGGAAGAGGATAACAGGAGCCGAACTGGCTGAACTCCTCAGCGAAAACAGCCACGAAGTCACGTTGCCTGCCCAAGATATCACTCCCCAGTTTCGAGGGAAAAGCCAATGAAATGCTGGATTCTATCCGACCTACACCTCGAGTTCTCTGGCATCGCCGAGATCGAGATTCCAAATGCCGATGTTTGCATAGTGGCTGGCGATATCCAGAACAAAGGCATCGCCAATAGTCTTCAGTGGCTAGACGAGCGTATCGCTGCTCACATGCCGACTGTCGTCGTCGCCGGAAATCATGAATTTTATCGGGCTGAAAACGGATTCGACGTCGAGATAGCCCTGGCTCGTGGATACGAACCTAAAGGAAAACTGTGGTTTCTCGAGAATAGCCACGTCGAGATTGACAGTGTTGTTTTCGTCGGCGCGACCCTATGGACAGACTTCGATGTCCTCGGAGAAGAGTTTTCCGGCATCGCAATGCGTTCCGCGGCGACCTACCTTAACGATTACAGGCTCATCAAAGACGAAAAGGAGCCATTCAGAAGGATTGTTCCAGGTCAAATGTATCAGAAACACGTCCTTAGCCTGATGCGTATCGAGCAAATGCTCGCCGTGCATCGTAGGCGGAAAAGGATAATCGTGACCCATCACGCGCCATCGATACAGTCTGTTGAGCATCGATACTTGGCGGACATGCTGACCCCTTCCTTTGCCAGTAATTTGGAGGACACGATAACTCGACTCGAACCCGCGTTATGGGTTCACGGCCACGTCCACCATCATGTGGACTACATTATGGGAAATACCCGAGTTGTCGCCAATCCAAGAGGGTATCCTAAAGAGCCATGCTACGAAAACTATGATTTCGGAATGGTGGTCGAAATCTAGCCGCAATGCTTGCGACATGAAGGGGGTCCGCATCTCGGCGAAGTGTTAATCGGATTCTTGCCCCCCTAAGGCCTCTTACCGATTTCTTAGCTTATTCTAACCTTGCGCTGCAAACACGTTCACTCTAGGGGCGACGCCATGTCGCCGCAAAGTAGGAACGCGCAGGCCGACTAAGTGAGGAGGAGGTATACGACGCCTGCAACTTGCTCATCAGGTCGCCCAGCGGTCGGCGTCACGCGCCCGATCGTCCACGGCGAACCTCATGGCCGCCTGGCGGTCGCACTCGTGCTTCTCCATATAGTACCTGATCAAAGACTGGCGGCGGTCCTCGGTCATGACGGAGAAAACGGCGCGGAACCTTCGCTCGATATCGGGCGTCTGACGGGTGGGCCTAAGCCTCGATTTCCAGGTGTGGACAATGTTGGCTAAGAGCCAGAAGCCAATGACACCGATGCCCGCACCCACGCCTGCTGCCGTCAGGTAGTTCATAGCGCCCCCATAATACATCCCACGCGAGTATGTAAGGGTATGAGGCTTTCGATCAAATGCCTTGCCGGTTCATTCTTTCCGCAGGGTTAATCGTGAGGAAAAACGGAACAGCCGCGATGAGTTGGCGGCTTCCCGGATGCGTCTTAAGGTTTCGGAGGCGTCGGTGTTTGACCTTTCTCTTCATCGGCGACTATTGTCGTTCTTGGAGGGCGGGATGGCCAAAAAAGCAAAACGGGCGATACGTCCGGTCAAACTAGGGCCAGCGCGTCGGAAGACCTCCGGCATCGTAACGCAGTGGCAGGTAATCAAAGCCCGTGTCGAGGCGGAGATAGCTGCGCAGGTCAAGGCAAGGGGCTTCATGGGAAGCGCCGTTCTAATCCCGGACCAGCTAGAGTATCAGCATAACGGCCACAGCGATCTCGTCACCAAAGGGGACTTGGAAAGGTTCGCGATGTCGTTGGTCGAAAGGCAATTGGCGACGTCGACATCGGCAAGCTCCGACCGGGTCGCGATCGTCCTCACGGCCAATACGATCGCCATCATGGCCGGGTCGAAGATCAAGCCAACAGCGAAGGCCTCTCAAGCGCGAGCAAAAATCCCGCCATCAATTCCAGCCGCGACCGCCACCCGCGACTTTGATCTGCCTGCTCCAGACCTGCTTCTGGGACCGATTCGCAACGAAGTGACCAAGTGCGAGGCAAATTTCGCAGACGTCCGGAAGGTGATCGCTGTCCACTTCTCAATCCCCCCGGATGCGACCAGTGTGGCGGTATTCAGCCCCATCACCAGACAGAGGATGTCGTTCTCCGACGTCTTCCAGCTCGCTACAGGCCACCTCCAGAAATCGGGTATCCTCAAGCTCGATGGAAAGCGGCTGTGCCTAGTTGCGGGAGGCGCGGGAAAGCCTACACCGCCTTATAAGCCCAAGGCCAAGCGTCCCGCAGCATCGTCACCCCAGGGTGCGTCCGCCCGCATGCAAGGTCCTGTGGACGTCGAACGCCTCATGAAGTCTTTGCCCGAACTGGATTCTTACAGGCTGCTCACCATGTGGAAAAACGCCGTCCGAATCATCGGCGACGCCACGCGCAAACCACTGCACCAAGACGCACAGATCATGGCGTCTGCGGTTTCCAAGGAATGGGACCTACGGGCAAAGCGTCTTGCGGACGACGCCTACTTCAAATGGCCGTCCACAGAAGCGCCCGGCGGAAAGAAACATCAGAAATACCGCGATCTACGGCAAGAGGGCATGCTGCGCTATCTCGAGTACAAGGTCGGGAAAGAGGGCGAGCACTCGAACTTCCGACATGCGCTGCTCGCTAGGATTTTCGAAAGCGGCCTGCCGCCGGTCTTCGACCGCGTCTACATGGCGGAGTGGGGGCCGAATGCCTCGTCGATCCGCCTGCACAAGATGGCGCACTGCCTCGCCTCGTTTGCCAAAAATTTCAAATACCAGGACGACGATAAGTTCGATGAGGCCATCCGTCATTGGGAACAGGACCTCGAATACCTGCATGACAGGTTCTATGTCGGTCGGTTCGGCTTCGGCTGGCCCACGACGGCCATATAAGGTTTCAACGGCTCGAGCGTCGTTCACAAGCGTTGGAGCGGCCAGCGGCCAATATACCTCAGATTTAACACGTCGATTGCTCCAAAAACCGCCAAGGCTAACGAAGTGGAAACGGTCGAAGCGATAACTTCCAAGTTGCGCCGATCGGGTTTGTTGAAAAACTGACGGCATCAGATTGGAAGTGAGTTGCGCCCATGTCGATACCCGTGAGTTCCAAGAAGTCCATCCTCGACGGGATCGATTCCTACACCCCTGCGGAGCTCAAGCGTCTGGTGGTCGATCTCCTCGTGCGTCCTAAAGTTGGTCTGTATTGGGAGCGCGACGCAGTTCAGCGGGATCGTTCACTCAATGACGCGAACGTATTTCTGGAACGTGACGAAGACCTTTCGTTAGGCGTCGGTCAACAAGCGAATTTGATTATCGAAGGTGAGAACTTCGACGCCTTGCGGGTCCTCAGGCATACCCACAAAGGTAAAATCAGGCTTATCTTTATCGATCCCCCCTACAACACCTACAAGCGGGATTTTGTGTACAACGACCGCTACCTCAATAAAGACGACACCTTCAAACAGTCCACATGGCTCGATTTCCTCTTCCGGAGATTGAAGCTCGCCGCCGACCTCCTGTCGGATGACGGGGCCGTTTTCGTGTGCATCAACGATCAACGCCGTGCGCAGCTCGAGCTGCTGATGGACGAGGTGTTCCCCGATATGCGCGTTGGCAGCTTCGTCTGGAAGTCACGCAAGAGCACTAATAGCGAAGGCGACCATTCGTTCAGCGTGGACCACGAGCACGTACTGGTCTACGCACGCGAGAACTTCGTTTTCGACGGCGTAGTGAAGAAAAACGCCGACTATAAATTTACTGATCCCGATGGCCGCTCATGGGCCTCCGCTCCCCTTAACGTGAGCGTTCGGTGGGACGACAAGAGGGCGGGCAACGCCTACTATCCCGTAGAGAACCCTCTGACCGGGATTTGGTATCCGTGCAATCCAGACAGCGTCTGGCGCTTCGCAAGCCGTCTCAGGTTGAAAGAAGGCCAGAGGCTGAAAAGCGACCCTATGGAGGACAAGATCGCTGCCGGTCTGGTCCATTTCCCATCGGGTAGCCGTGTCCAAACCTGGGACACAATGGAGGATTTGCTTGACGCCATGGACCGCGGCGATGTCCCGGAGTCGAACGGAGCGCCGTTGTTGCGCAGGGGCCTGCCGGACCTGGACTTCTGGGTCGGCAGGAAGGTCGGATGGGGGAGGCCACGGCTGAAGCGCTATCTGGACAAGCAGGAAAAAGACCTGCAGCCCGTATCAAGCTGGGTGCGCTCCGCGTCCCAGAAGGAAAAGAAGGACGACGAGGACAGCATTTCCCTGGAGGCCTCGTACTCCAACGAGGGAACGTCGCTTTTGAAGGAGGTCTTCGGCCGAAAAGTCGAGACGACGCCAAAGCCGCTTTCACTTATTAGGAACATCCTCAAAACCGTTTCTCGCGACGACGATATCGTGCTTGACTTTTTCGCGGGGTCCGGCACCACCGCGCATGCGGTTATGGCTTTGAACGATGAAGACGACGGGAACCGCAGCTACATCCTTGTCGCGGCGACCGAAGAAACGTCCACCGAAATCGGCAAGAACAACTGCCGTGACATCTGTGCCCGCCGTGTCAGAGCGGTGAGCGAAGGCTGGGGCAAGCGGGCGGGGCTTGGAGGGGAGTTCGCTTATGCGCGGACAAGGACCATCAACACCGCCGACCTGCCGTTCGACCTGTCAGAAGAGCATGTCTGGAACACGCTGACCCTTTTGCACGGCGGCGTGCTCGAACCCATGCCGAAATCGGACATGAAACGCGTACCTGCAGCTGACGACGCGGCGGTGTACCTGTGTACTTTCAACGACGATGCGTCGGTGGAAGAACTCTACCGTGCCATACGGCCGCACTCAATCGTATACACGGACAGACCAGGAATAGCACGACAGGCGCTGGCGAAGCTCAATGTCGATATCCGCGATGTTTACGAAGCGGTTCTCACCGCTACAATCCGTATCGAGGACGAATAATGGATATGTTCGCGCCAATACGCGCCTCGGTTCCGCTCGTGGATTTCCAGGAAGTCATTGTTTCCAACATGGTGAACAGGCTTCGCCAGTCGGGCCGGCCAATCCTGTTGCGGTCTCCGACCGGTTCAGGCAAAACGATGATGATCGGCCGAGCTCTGAACGATCTCGTCAGGACAAGGCCGATGCTTTGGTTCTGGTTCGTTCCGTACGTGAACCTAGTCACGCAGACGATGCGGTCAATCGAAGATCATTGCGCCTCGTTGAGGCCTGCTGAACTAATCCATGGTCGTCGCTTCGATCACCAGGCAGGAGACGTCCTTGCCGCTTGCGTGAAAACAGTGGCGAGCTCGGAGCAAATAGGCCAGGTCTATTCCCCGAAGTCCGAACAGGTTCCAGCTTTTTGGGAACTTGTATCGTCTGCCCGCGCGAGCGGCCTCAAGATAGGAATTGTGGTCGACGAAGCGCATATAGGTCTGTCGTCCGAGACTGAGTTCGGAAAATTCTGTGTCGGATTGAACCCTGACAACATCATCATGGCCACCGCAACGCCCCGCGACAGAAAGCTCATGGATTTCCTGGCGGCGGCCGATTACCCGGACTATGAAACCTTTACCGTAAGCCGAGATCAGGTCGTCGCCGCGAAGTTGAATAAGCGCTATGTCGCGGCAATCGTGTACGAGACAACCGAAACCTGGCAGTTGATCGCGGACTTCACTAAGACCGCGCTTCGGCAGGCTTGGCGTCAACATCAGGTGATACGCGACAAACTCGCCAAGCATGACATCAAGCTCACGCCGCTCATGCTGGTGCAGGTGGCTAACGGCGATCACACGACAGGAGAGGCTCTGGACTACCTGGTCAGAGACTGCCAGGTGCCCATGGAACTCATCAGGAGTTACGAGGGCAAGGATAACGATCCAACGGCGTTGCAGCGTTACGCTGCCGACCCCACGTGCCAGGTCCTCATTTTCAAGGAGGCAGCGGGTACGGGCTTCGACGCGCCGCGCGCTTTCGTACTCGCTTCCGTCAAGCCAGTTTCGGATGTCGACTTTGCGGCCCAGTTCATCGGACGGATAATGAGAGTCGCGCGGCCGGTACGGGAGTACATGGAAGAAAACGACGACATCGATCCAGACTTGGAAACGGGTTATGTTTTCCTCGCCAATGCAACCGCCCAGTCCGGTTTTGAGACCGCCGCCCATGATATGCTTAAGATGAAGAGCAGCATAGAAGGCGCTATCGAAAGACTGCACGAGCGGCGGCTCGTCGACGGCAGCAAAATCTATTCCAATAGGCCGACCGACCAACCTTCTCTGCTGTTAAGTTCTCCGTTTGTCCGCAGGTCAGACGTCCTGGAAAGCATTCCCTCCGCACGTGAAATCGATCCGAGCCAGATTTCGCTTTTCTCCAGCGTGTCGTCGACTGCTGTTTCCGAACCATCTACCGTCCTCACCAGCAGGCTCACCCCGATGGTCGATGAAGTCCGAAGCGTGGATTCTCTCAAAAAAGGCATGGTCGAACGCGAATTCGAACTTCACACAAGGCAGACGCACTTGCCCAAATTGCCACGTGCGTTCCAGACCGAGCAGAAGCCGCGCATCGAAGACCTCAAAGACGTTGTTAGGTGGGTCGTCCGGCACCTGGATATCTCCGACGTCGACATAATGAAGGCAGCCATGGCTGTCTACTCGGGGCCGATTGCTAAGCAGGTCACCACCAATCTGGAAACGATGGAACTGCTGGAGCGTTCGGATGTCGGCCTTGTGTTGGACAGGACCAGTCTTGCAGCCGACGTGCAAGACTTCATAGCTCGACTTCCCCAGTCCAGCTCCGCTGACTCAAATGCCTTGATAAGGGCGATGAGCGAACGGATGTCCGTGCCTATATCCGACTGGTATAGGGCCTTCGTACCGGTTGAATTTCGAAGCGATGAGGCGATCACCAGGATTTCGCGCGATGCTGTTTACGTCCTCCTTCGGAGCATGAAAGCAGATGTCCTGCGGTTGTTCAACGAGGAGATAGCGAAGCGCGTGGTGTCGATCAGCGCATCGTCGCTGCCAGACGCGATGATCTTTCCGTCCGAAATCGCGTTGAAACCGTCCATTAAAAACATCTACGGCGTCTTTCCTCCGAACGAAGAGCAGATTCGTTCGCTATATTCACAACTAATTGGTGACGAGCGTCAGTCACTTCGTAGGTACGCCGTGGAAGGAAGCGATGAAGGTTACTTTGTCGATGCATTCGACCATTCTTGGCAGATGAACCAGAGCGAAGAGCTATTCGCACGTCGTCTTGACAGGGCGTCTTTCGTCGATTGGTGGACCAGGAATCCCAGTCGGAAGCCTTATTCCGCGGCTGTTGTCAGGGCCGATAACGGATACAACTTCTATCCCGATTTCATCGTGTGCGTCAGATACTGGGAAGAAGACGATTCCGCCGTCCGCCTGATCGAAACCAAATTCGATGTGACAGATGCCGTTGCTAAAGGCGGAAGGCCATCGCTTTCATACGGAAAGGTCATTTTTCTGAGGACGGACCATGAAAGCCAGACGCTGAAGATTATCAATGACGATGGAAGCCTCGGCAGGGAGGTTGGCGGTGATCTCGAAAGGCTGCGGGATGTTCTGCGGTCCACGAGCTGAACTGATTTCTCTTTGAACTACTTGAAATGCACAAAGCTGGAAGGTTGAAACCGTGTCCTATTTATTCGATCAGTGTTGCGACGGTCGAATCGGCGACATTCCCATTAACAGCTGTCCAGCGGCCTTGATCCTCGATATCAACGTCCTGCCGTAGGCATACACGGTTGGACGTCGGCACGGCCATGACACTGACAACCCCTGTCAGTCGCGAATTCATAGGTCACCCGAACGTCATCTGCAGCGCTTAGCATTGCCCCTGTCACGCCTCTGGAGCCTTTAAGAGCGCTTCGTGCGTGGTGCCCACCGGTGACGCCGTGTCCGGCGTCAGACATTCGACGCGCTCGGGGTCTGACGTTACGTAGACAATCGCTTTGTTGCCTAGCCCCAACTGACTGAGGTAAGACCCCACCAGAGCGTTCGCCGCTCCGTATTCTGACGCATGCCCGTCGACCATCCTATAGGCGGCGTGGAAGCCAAGCTTCGATCCGGCGTCCAGCAGACGCGGTGAACGGGCTAGTCAGTGAGGGCGCGTGCGGAAGCGCACAGAGCGCCTCGGGGCACCGCGGTCGACCGTTTTGGTAGAAACCCGTATTTTGATTGTTAACTATTGTGTACGGGTGCTTTCTTAACCGAAATCGTGTGTTAGATCGGTCTTTAGAGTTTGACGTACAGATTCGGGAACGGTCACGTCGTTTGGCCGTTTTCCTTTGCCGAGGTTGGGGTGTATCTGTTGCTCCGCTGTCAGAGCGGGTAACTTTTCTTTATCGGTGCGTGACAGGTGCTGCGACGACGTGGAAAATGGGCTGAGAAGGGGATTGCGATGCAGATTATCAGTGCGGAACAGTTTGTACTGGGGCTACTGGCGGCTTTAAGTCTGGAAGGCAAAAAGACGATTCTGCTGGATGATCCACGCCTCGACCAGCAGTTCGCGAAAGCCTACGATGACCTGCTCGACCATGCCGAAGATTTAGGGGTAGTCCCGGACTTCGTCATCGCGCCCGACCGCTATCACGGCGATAGCACGGCCCTGCGCGATGCGATCCTCGCCGTGAGGGACCTTAAGGACGTCGCGCTGCATAATCCTAAATTCGTCCGGGTAACTATTGACGTGCTGGAAGAGAGCGCCGCGAAGACCCTCGCTGAGAGCCGCATTCCGGACGCAGCCTTGCGCCGGATGGCGACCAAGTACCTTTCCGAAGTAGCGCATTGATAGTACCGCATGAGCGCTATTGAGGAAGTCGCCTATTCTGTGGCGTCGAGATATCTTGGCACCTATGTCGCCAGAGCTGCGGAAACCGCCCGTCAAAACAGCTCCCCAAAACAAATTCATGATCGCGTTTGGGGGACAATCACGCTCACTCCGCTTGAAGTGGCTATTGTTGACAGCCCACTGATCCAGCGCCTGCGCTACCTGCGGCAACTGGGGGTGGCTCAATGGGTTTACCCTTCGGCAGCCCATACTCGGTTCGAACATTCCCTTGGAGTGCTTCACCAGACTCACCAACTGATAACGGCAATCAATCAAGCGTCAGAGACTAAATACGGCGAAGCTATTATAAACCAGGACCTGACGACGATACTCAGGGTGGCTGCTTTGCTTCACGACGTTGGGCATCCTGTTCTTTCCCATGTGTCAGAGTACGCGCTCGAGGTGGACCCCAGAACGTTGCTTGAACTGCAGCGAGAGCGCAGGAAGTTCGGCGAGAATGTTAAGCTGAGCGAGATAGTTGCCGCTTTTGTCGTCTTGTCGAAAGAGTTCGAGGCTGTCCTGAAATCGATCTTCGACGTTCACGTATCGTTACGGCTGCCGACCGCAAGCTGGGCGGGCCGTATTCCCGAGTTTGTCGATAAGGTCTCCAAGTGCATAATGGGTCAGTCGATTTCGGAAGAAATTCCCTTGCTTCACGAATTGATATCGGGACCTTTCGACGCAGACAAACTCGACTACATGATGCGCGACGCCTCTATGGCTGGAATTCCCGGCATCATCGACATTTCAAGGCTAATACAAAAGATAACCGTGAAGAAGGCGCTACCAACGGACCTTCATGAACGTCTCTCGTCGACTATCCCGGCCAAGACGCCGCATGTCTATCTGATAGGATTTCCTTGGAGTGGTCTCTCTGTTGTGGATGAGTTACTGCTGACGAAGATGATACTATTTTCGAAGTTGTATCAGCACCCAAAGGTAGTGGCTATCGAGGCGATGATTCGCGCGATCGTTGACAACTTGGCGAAGGTTATCGATCACAAGCGCCTGATATCGTTTGTATACGAAATTTTGGACGACGAACTCGTGCTTTCGGATGAAGCCGGTCTGAGGAAACGGCTTGCATTAAAAAGTCCGGGCGAGGACACGTCTATCGACACAGCGGTAGGGCACTGTATCGAAATACTGGGCCGCCTGCGTGAACGTAACCTGTTTGTCAGGGCGTTCGCCTTTTCGGCTCACAATCCCTCAAACACTGACGGCACCGAAGACGCGACCACGAAAGCGATGAACGAGCTGGTTCGCTTTCTTAGCGACAGGACATCTCTCGCGGCCCTTCACCAAGAAATCACCGACGAGCTCTTGAAAATAACGGGCCACTTGAAACTTCCATTCAGTGAAGACTTCTACAGGTCTATGGTAGTTATCAAGAAAAAAACGCTTCCTTCCCAGGAGGAGCTTCGGCGAGCTTATATCTTTCCCACTCAAGGAAAGCCAAAGACGTTCGGTGAAACCGGAATACACAAGGACGCCTGGAGCAGCTCATTTGTCTCTGCGGCACCCAAGGGCTACATCTTTTCGCCACGAGAAATCGCCCCTTATGTGTTCATTGCCACGGAGACCGTCGTCGCAAAGAAGCACGATGTCGCAATTCCCGAATGGTTGATGGAAGAGGCAAAGCAGACCAGCGATACGATCCGTCGGATCAAGCTCCACCTTCGCGAGGCGGGTTACTACAACGGGCTACCTCGCTGCATCAGGCCAACGATCGACCGCCTGAGCAAAGCTGACGTAGACCAGGTTGTCGACGAGTTTGCCGAGCGGTTCTCAGCGATCCAAGGTACCGTTGCCGAATTGACGCAGAAGACTGAGAAGGGGGTTGTCAGAGGCGGCAAAAGCGCCATGAAACTTCAGGCCATGGCGTGGTTGGACCAATTCCAGACTTGGGAGGTTGAGCATGCATTGGACCTTCTCAAGCGATCGAGGCTTCTCGGACGGGACGATGTCGTTGCTATGATCAACGAATTCCTGAAAAACAATCCTGAGTTCGACGACGCGTCTATCGTTGGGCTTAGCCAAGGCAACGAAAGCTCGCAGATCATCCAGTACTATGCCGCTGACGTGAAGGCCAGATTCAAGTTTTACGCGACAATCAGCGATGCAGCCAAGGACAACCGCTCCGCGCCGGTGATCTTCGTTGACGATTTCTGCGCGTCGGGCGGACAAGTGACCAACACCCTGGGGTCTTGGTTTAACGACGACAAGCTGAAGAAGCCTGGACTCAACGAACAGCGCAGGCTCGCCTTGGAACCCGAAAAGGATTTCCTGAGAAACCACAAGCTGGCGTTTTGTTTCGTGGCGGCATGGAACGACGGATTGAAAGCCGTCCAATCCGCCATCGATGACCTTAAACTAACGGGATCGGTTCACGCTCATCTGCGAGACGCCGATCTTCCCGTGGCATTTCCGGCCGAAAGCGAAACTCCCGGAAGTCAGCAGGATTTCAAGCTCCGTTGCGCTACCATCGGAAGACAACTTCATGCGGACGAACAGTGGGATGAGGTCAAGGTTTCCCAGAGAGTTCTAGGTTACGGAAATCAGGGACTGTTGCTGTTTTTTCCCTACAACGCTCCCGCGCAAAGTCTGACGTGCATGTGGAAATCCGGGATTGTCAATGGAGATGACTGGCAGCCGTTAGTTCCACGCAGGAAGAAGGTCACTTAGAAATTGGGGCAACCAATGGCACAATAAGTGGCGGCGTAGCTGACGCTACGACCGTTCAGGGGCGTGTCTGCTGTTGACTTTGTAGCCAAAGGCTTGGCGTTGTCGTCTAGGACGAGAGGGTTTAGGCCAAGATAGAATCGATTTGTGGCGGAAATTCTCGCATCACCAAATGGGCGGCCCGGTAACGAAGCCCCGGACAGCCCGTTGCTTCCTGACCTAGTCAATCATCGGAAGTGGCCACTTCTGACCCCGGCCGAACCTGGAGGCGGGCGTATCTCCGCAATCAATGCAGGCCTTGTCTGATCGCGGCGAAACGAAGCGGAGACGTCGATCCAGAGGTCGACCTTGAACCGTACCTTGGAAAGCGTCGTCGGCCGTCAGACCCGTCATATAGAACAGGAAGTCGTTGGCCGCTTGCGAGGCGCTGACGCTATTTAGCGTAACGACACTAGGCGCCGGCGCATCATCCTTGTCGAGATAGCGTTCACGCTTGCGCATCGCATCCGGCTTGCTTTCCTCGTTAAGCTTGCGGGCGTCGATCGCCTGGTTGCAGACAAGGCACCCGCAGGTGGGCGTCACCAATCTCGCCGCGGTATGTACGTTCGCGACAGTGCCAGAAGCGCCTTCCGCTTGAATACGGCTTCCGAGTTGCACTCCTGGAATAAGATACTGGTGGACCAAGCTATTGAAGAGCAGGCGGGCACGATGGCCGTCAGCCGCCAGGAAGATATAATCGCAAGTCTTCAGCGCTTCGACAACCTCGCGCGTTTCCATCGAGGTGAAATATCGCTCGATCCGCGCATGAGGGTTTGCCCTACGGATGACACGGCTCGAGAGATCGATCTTCCGCGTGGACAGCGCCGCACCAAGCCGGCGCATCCATCCTGGTCGTCCCTTGGCCGTCAACCACGACATGGCATCGAAGCCAGTTGCATCGACGAGCCGGGGGACGTTACTGATCTGGACGCGATCGGGATCAACGAGAACGAAGGAACCCACGCCCAGACGGCCGAGAAGTTCCGAAAGTAACGAGCCGACGCCGCCAAGACCGATGATGGCTACGCGGCTAGACGATAGGATGGCTTGGCCACGCTCACCGAAGATTCTAACCTGGCGATCGTAGCGCTGGCGCAAGACGGGATCGACGATCTTCGGGGCTGGCTTAAGCTCCTTCCGGCTCGGGCCGATCACCACAAGCCGACTGACGGCGAGACGCCTACCGCCAGGAAGCCATATGTCGCCCGCGACGGCGTTTTCCGCGAAGACGAGTGATCCGACAGGCATGCCTTCGACAAGATCGAGAAGAGCAGGAAAGCCGCGCTCGTGGGACTCAAGGTCGACGTCGGAAAACGAGACACGCTCTCCAGGTCCATGATTATGGACAGCGAGATAGACGAGCTTCTCGTCGCGGCAATGACGCGCCTGCTTCGCGATGAAGGGTGCGAGCAGCTTCCGGTATCCACGGTCGCCGGGCACCCAGTCCGTTCCCTCCTTGGCGAGTATGACGTCGCGGACCGTCAGTATCGGCCCCACGGGGGTCTCGATCAGTCCCGCACGCAAGACCGCACCGTGCTCGTCGCCGTCACCGGGGAAAAGGTGGGCGTATAGCGTCTTGTACATCTCTGCCGCCATGCGCAGTTCGCAATGGCTCATTGTTCCAGCATCCATTTTAGCACCTTGATCAATTTGGAGAGTGGGGTTTCGAATGCGAACGATGCCTGGCTGCGCTGGCGTCTCGACACCATCACCGCTGGCCGGGTATCGGTTGTGGAGTTGTCGGCGGGAAACACTTGTCCCGTCGAATGCAACGGCGGGCATTTTAACGCCGCGCCGTCTATCCGCGACAAGTCGTGTCTGACGTAGAACGGATAGGTATCGTCGTACGGGCATGCGTCCGACAGGTGGAACCCGACCCACGTGATCGCCTGATTGTAAGGCGGACCGAGAGGCACGTCCTCGATGACGACGTGCGCCCCGCCGGTTGCCGTAACCCGGGCCGTGACGGCAAGACCCGGGAAATGGTTGCGGATCGCAGCCAATGTGGTCACGACCCCGGACTTGAGCTCAGGCATCTCAGCTATCCTCGTGATGGTCTACAGCGGCGAAACGCTCGCCCCCGCGGATGAAGACGATGTCCGCGTCGCCGATGATCTTGGGGTCGCCGCCGCCGGCAGGCTCGACGTCGAGGACGAAGTCGACGCGGATATTCACCCCCTGCGCGATTGCGGCGACCTTAATGTCCATGCCGGAATGCCAACCGCGGGCAAGTTCGACCGGCTTCGTGTTCACGGTCACCATGACCTTTGGGCGGTGTACGATACGCACGCGTTCGGTGCCCTTGTGGCCGAGGTCGATATCGGTTCCGTCGTCGACGAACTCGTCGGGGCCATCATCCCGCTCGAGCTTAAATACCTGGTCCGCTTCGATTTCGCAGATGCCCCGCAACTCGGCTTCGTTGATGGCAGGCAGCCCCCAGTCGAAGCCGCGGGTATCCACCGTGAAGCGGAAGGCGCGATCGGATAGAAAGGCGCGGAAGACCTCGACGCCCTTCTCTCCGAGATCGGTCTTGCGCTCGAGGTCGAGCGCGAAGGTACGGCGATCCGCGATACGGATCAGCTGATGTTCGTCCGCTGGACGATGGTTCGAGATATTGAGTATTTCGCGGCTGTCGATCTCCTTGTCCGAGGACGTGAAGTCGAGCATGTTGACGATGAAACGGAACGTCTTGCGAGCGTCCGCGGAGTCTTTGACTAATACTGTATCCATTGTTTTTTGACCCTATGGAGCTCGGCAACATGCCGGGCTTTCACAAGGTCAATCGAAGGGGTATGTGAAAAGAGGAACCCCTGCCGTAAACTTTTTTTAAGGACGTGCCTGGGGAGCTGGACAGATGAAGAAGTGCCTGCAGCGGGGACACAGGAAGTCACTTTTCTCGGCCGGAAAGAGGCCGTCTTCGATGGACCGGACGGCGTCTTGCGCCGTCGCGATACGGTTCGCGCGCTTGGCCGCCGTCTGTTCGATTTTTCCTGCGCTTCCGTCCATCACGTGGAATGTCTCGAACGAGAAGCCATGGCCGAAAGTGATGCGTGCCGCCTCCAGCAGAAGCGTGTGCGCGATCTTGTCCTGTTCCGTCGTGGAGCGTTTGCCTGACCGGACGGTCAAGAACTCGCGCGAGCCCGCGTCTCCTCTGACGAAGTCCGGAGCGATGGCGATATGACGGTTTGCCAACACGAGACCGAACGGCGTGGCCTTCGAGACAGAGGCAAGAACGGGAAGTAGATTGCCAATCATCCTGTCGACAAGAGCTCGGTACGGTGCCTCGAACGGATGACCGACGAGTTTAGTCGAATTCCAGGCGCTTTCGAAGACACCGCGCATGGCATCGACGGTCAACGGAATGTCGGCGACGCGGACAGCTTCCACCACCGCGAGAATACATCCGTGGGCTTGCAGGTAGGCGGACCTGTCGGTCGAGCCGCCGAGCTTGGCGATCTTGTCATAAAAGAAGCGCCTGCCGCATTGTTCGAAAGACTCAACGTCTGCGGCACTCAACCCCTTGGGAAAGCCGAAGTCGATGACCGGCTCCAACGTCGGAGTCGGGAAGAGACGGGCGATCGGCGCGGCTTGCCGGCCGCTCCGGATCGATAGTGCCTCGACGAATATCGAAGGATTTGAATTTTTGCCTCCCGAACTGGCGGGTCGATAGAGCTTGAGGTGTGTCTTCGCGCGCGACATGGCCACGAAAAACAGACACTCCTCTTCGGCTTCGTGGGCATTCGCTTCTGGGTTTTCGGTGATCATGCCGCTAGGTGGCGGACATGCGTCGGGACGATTGGGTGCAGGAATAGACCCTCGCTTGAGCCTGGGCAGATGCACGGCCTCGAATTCAAGCCCTTTGCTCGCGTGGATCGTCAGCAACTGGACGCCGTCCACGTCTTGCATTTCGTCGGGCAGACGTCGCAGCTCGCGATCGTCGGATAGCAGCACGAGATGCCTGACACGTTCGAGGCCGCGGACGATTGGCAGCTTGCCGCCTACGAGCGGCATGGTCCTGAGGGCTTCGATCAGCTGGCGGACCGCAACGCGGCGAAGATCGTCGGACGGATTCTGGCCCGAGAGAACCGTCCTGACGTATTCGCTTCGATCGAAGAGGTATTCCATCAACGCCAGCCAAGGCGTCGTGCCGCGTTCGAAACCGTCCAAATGGCTGGCCAGAAGGGCAAGGCGACGGACGGTGTCTGCGGTAACGCCAACAAGCGTCGACACCTGGTCAAGGATCGCCTTCACCGTTATCTGGCGAGACCTAGCCTCCTGAATAACCAACGACAGCTCGAGCGGCGCGACGGCATATTCGGGGAAGGTGCCCACCCTGAACAGGGTCGAGCCGTCATGGACGATCAGCGACAGCAGTGACAACATGTCACGCACTTCGGGTCTCTCGAAAAGCGGCCCCAGATATAGCACGGGCACCCCGCGGGCCTCGAGCTCCGCTGCCATCTCGGCAAGTATGCCATTGGTGCGGGCGATCACGGCCTGGTTTCTGAGGGAAACACCACCCTGTTCGAGCTCGCGGATATTTCCAGCGAGCACGTCGATCTCCTCCTGGGGATCGGTTCCGACAAATATCTCCGGCGTTCCGCAGACTTCGGTTCGCTTAACGCTTATGTCGAGTGGAAGGGAGTAAGAAGACACGATCATCCCATTTCCGAAAGCTTTGAACTGGGAAAGGATCGGGTCGGTGGATCGGTAGTTTACTTTCAGTTGTCCTAGCTTGCCGCTAGGATAGTCCCTCCGAAAGCGCGCCATGTTGCGGCTGGATGCCCCGCGAAACCTGTAGATCGACTGTCTGGCGTCTCCGACGACCCAGAGGCGGTTTCCGTCGCCGACGATGCCTTTCACCAACATGGCGCTTGCGCGGTTGATATCCTGGTATTCGTCGACGTGAACCCACTTGTACTTGTCCGAGAGCTGACGGCGAAAATCTTCGTCAGTTCTCATCCTGACAGCGGGAAGTCGGATAAGATCGCCGTAGTCTACCGCCTGCATCGAATCGAGTGTCGCCTGGTAGTGCTTGTAGACAAGGGCGACTTCGCAGCACTTCGTGGCCGCCTTGACGGCATCGGCATCGGCGCGATCCGCTTCGCGCATCATGTTTTCGGCAAGGACTTCGTATTCCTTCGGACCGAGAAGTTCGTCCTTCGCCCTCGATATCGAGCGCAGGATATCCCTCAGAGCCGATGCCGGGTCGAACAGGTTCTGCATGTGGACGATCGGCAGGGCCGGAAGCGTGTCTTCCAGCAGGTTTATGGCCTCACTCGTGTCGACCAACTTCGGATCAGGGGGAAGATTGAACCGTGCGTGGTGTTTGCGCAGGAGTTCAAGGCCGAATGAGTGAAACGTTCCGCTCCAGATGTTGACCGCACCAGCCCCTACGGCACGCTCGACCCGCTCGCCAAGCTCCTCGGCCGCCTTGTTCGAAAATGTCAGCGCGAGTATGTCGTCGGCCTTGGCGTGTTCCTGCGCAAGCAGCCATACGACGCGCTCGACCATCGTTTTGGTTTTCCCGGTTCCGGGTCCGGCCTCGAGAAGAAACGGCGATCCAAGGTGATGGGCCGCCTTTTCCTGGGAGGGATCAAGCGGTTCCGGAGGTCGGGGCGCTTTCGGTCGCTTCTCAATAGCTTCCGGCAGCAACAGGGAGTCCGCCAGCTGTTGATAGACCGTCTCCAGTCTTATCCCGAGGCTCGTGGCGATTTCCCTGGCGCGTTTCCCTTCATGGAAAAGTCGTCTCGCAAGCACCCGTGGCAGGAGGAACTCGCGCGCGAAGGCATTAGCTTGGGCCTCGCGTCGTTCCTTTTTGCTATAAGCTTCGACACGCTGCAACGGATCACCGGCGCCTGGCGCGTTGTAGCCGCGCTCGATCTTGATCTCGGCCTCGAGATGGATCACGAAATGCGCGATCTCGTGGGCGATCACCTCGGCCTCGAAGTCCCGGTCGAGATCGTTAGCCACGTAGATCGCCAGATAGCGACGCTTGAGGACGCCGACACCGCCCATGAGGTTGGTATTGCTTGGTCCTACCTTCTCGACCGTCAGATTTTGGTCGTCGAGCCCGAGCTGTATGACCTCGCTTGCGGCGAGCTGCTTAAGCCCCGGGTCGATCTTACGTCTTAAATCGTTCGCGGCGCGTCGGACGGAATTGATATTCTCCATGGCATCATTCCGAGAGGTTTCGCCAATGGCGCTTCAAGTCGTTAGACAAGGATGAAGATGCGATAGCTTCTGAGAAGCTGACCTTGTCCCGCTTGACCGGGGCGTGGTCCGAACGGAAATCCGAAGCGAGCGTCATTTGATCCTGATCAAGGAACCGAAGTAGTTTCCGGATGGTAGTCTTGGCCTCCCCAGCAAGCTTACGAACCAAGAGAAGGGGTATAGTTGACGCCCGGATCGCCCTTTCCTCCAATGCCGTCATCAGCGAAAGGGAAAGGTCGCAACGCTGCGCTATCCCTTTCAGTTCGGCCGGAGACAGGTGTTCGAAAGGATTGGCAATCTCGTCCGCGTCTTTAGTCGTCCACAAATGGCCAATGTCGGGGACATAATCATTGTCATGGCGCGGACTATCGCGGCCGTCGTCCGCCGTGAGCCAGTCTTCGTAGAAGCGCAGGATTTCCTCGCGATATTCCGGATGGAGTTCTGCCATGGCCACGATATCGTCATCGACCAAGTCCTCCTTGTCCATCAGGGCGATCAGGATGTCTTCCAGTGGCTGCGATTTATCGCTCATGTCTATTCCTCGTCTCCCGAGGCTCTTTTCCGGGCGTTTGCCAAAAGCTCACCTATCCTTCGGGTGCTGACGTTGAGTTTTTTGGCGGCGGTCATCTCGTTCGGATCGTTCGATTTCTGCTGAAGGCCTTCTACGTGGACCGCATGGACAGCGGCTCGCTCTCGTTCTGTCAACTTTGCCATCACGGCAGCCACGCGCGCCGCGGCTTCGGCGCGCGGCATTGAATGCCCAGCGTTTCTGTATCCAGCGGCATCGATCCAGTCCCGCGCTGACCGCTCTCCCACTTCGAAGTCCGTTTCGTTACGTTCGACACTTTCGCGGCGGTTAAGCTTTCTGATTTCATCGACGCTCTTCCGGAATACGGATGTTCCGAATAAGGCCTCGAGAACATCGGCTTTATTAGTACCGGAAAACACAAGCTCATGTAGCCAGTCGCTGACCTCCTGCGCCACGTCGTTAGCGTGTTGCTTCGACAAACCCGAGGCCCGTCTGAACGCGATGCCTTTGGTTCGGCTCACAAGCTCGTTCCAGAGTTCGAAATACCAAGGTTCTTCGCGATTTGGTCGCAAGTTGCGCATTATATAGACCAGAGCGGCGCTCGATACCGTCGTCTTCGCTTTGGCGAGCCCGCCACGAGGTTTGCGGAGCAGCTCCCTAAGCTCATCGACCAACTCGGCCGGCCTGTATAGCAGTGTCCCATCGTCTTGCGCCAAGGTCAGTGGTTGTAAATCAGGATCGTCTTGATAGCCGTCGCTTGTCATTCAACATTCACTCATCGTTCGGCGGAGAGGAAAGCGGAACCCCATCCGATTCAAAAATCGAATCGGTAGCAGGTTTGGCGAGAGTAGTCTGATTCTTCTCGCTCGGCGATTGTGTCGCTGTAGCTTTGCACAGGTCCTTCGCCTTACATTGTAAGAGGTCGCAGTTTGGTTTTGAGGTCGATTATTGGTGCCAGCGCCCGCATGGCTCCGATTTCGCTTTCTAACCGGAAACCTGTCAAACACATCTTTCAGGCCCAGGGGGAACGGCTTTCGAAGGTATCTTTGGTCGCGAGAACAAGCTGTCGACGGCGCGATTGGAAAGGCGAGGACATCACGATACCTGTGTACCTACAAAAGGGAGTTCCTCGATCTGGGAAGCCCGATCGAGCTGGAGGGCTACTGGCAGCCCTGCGACGTGGGGAGCGAGGGATATGGACCCTCGGCGTATTGACGGGTGTCGCCATCGGTGTCGGGATTGCGAACAGCGAGCTCTGGCGGCGCAACGCATTTAACTTTCGAATATCTCAGTCCTGATATCACCGAGTGCGTGCCACGATAGGACTACTCAAGTTCAGTTTTCGGACCAACCGGAGCGTCAACGCGTTGCGAAGCGGGAGAGGTGGCCCAACCGTCAATTCTTCCAAAAGACGCCCGCGCAGCCCTCAGAAGCCATGCGCAAGCGTTGGATTGAAGATCACCGCGAACGCCATGACTTGCCCCCGAAAGATTGGAATGCTGACGCGGCGCAGACCTTGAAAGCCAAAGCCGCACGCGTACAGCCCATGCAGGTTTTTGCGAAGACTGCAACGCCACGCAGGACAAGGCCCGCGAAATCGTGCCCTTGCCCGACCGGAGCCAAGACAGGAACTTTGAACGATGAAAGCCCCCCTGCCGCATAGCCTTACTCGCTTGCTCAATGGTGCGGCGTTGATTCCGTTGCCTGTCGAAATCATGGTTTTGAACATCCCCACGGAATCTCCCGAGGCTAAGACACGATGGAAAAACGCCCGATCCGACGAGCGCCGCACCGCACGTGATGCCCGAACGGATTTCAGTGGCGCGGAGTATGATCTGCCGTTTTGACAGGGGACTTGTTGGTTAGAATAGTCGCCACCAAGGCGACTTGGGGGCGGATTCCTCTATCTCCATTTCGAAAATCGGCTTTTCTTTGGGGCGCTTAATAAAAGAACGCGAAGGTTTCTTAGGCTCATATTTTGCAATCTCGGTGTAGTAATATTGATGCTTTATTGTGGGATGCTGCAACCGATTTTCGGTAGCATAATATAATCGTTCATAAGGCTGTCCCTTGTATTCAAAATGACAAAATAGATGGGGAAAATCATAGTAATCATCCCCATCAAAATTGACGCTTTCAACTGATTCATAAGGTATTGCGCCAATAAGAATTACCTTAGTGCCCTCCGTATTGCGGCTGTTTTCTTCCCATGTCCCATCCACCTGCTGGATGATGTGTGTCCATTGAAGGCCTAGCAGCACACCTCGATGATACGTACCCATGAGGCCGCAACGGAACCATGGGGAAATGCCCTTTTCTTCTGTGGCATCTGGATAGCAGTCCACGCGGGCGACATCATGGATAATTGCGTCTGTCCCGTAGTCGTGCTGTGCTTTCTCCAAAAAGAATTTTTCGAAAATGGGCCGCCATTTATCACGCGCGGCGATTTTCTGTTCTGGTGTGACACGGCTCTTTTTAGGCTTGAGAGGCCAATAGCTGCCGACGAGTCCACTTAGGCTAGCGATAATCGCTAGCGCAGGCTCGTAATCAGGGGCAGCATGGTACCAGAGGCAAGCGCCAATGAGCGCGGCAACCGAACAGATAAAAAGAATGAAACCTTGGACCTTTGTCATCGCTGTAGAGCTACCGTGTTTTTCTCGCCTACGCGAGAGTATCGTTTTTAAGGCGTTCGTTGGTATCGTGAAGACTTAGACAGGGGATTGGGGATGCTTATAACGCAGACGAACTACGAGCGAATTTATAAAACGATCAATTCCTTGCTGTTAAACGAAGGGTCTGACCCTTCCGTCGCCTGCATATTCTTCACGGCGTTTGGCGGTTGGATTTTAAAGCAACATTTCGGGATTGATACCCGTCCTCAAGGGGGGCTTGCTGCCTACCGGCTCGACGACGACGTTTTGATCTTTGGCGAGAAGACCGAAAACGGTTTTACCGGCGACGGGGAAGGTTTCCATTGCTGGTTAGAGGCGGATGGGTGGGTTATCGACTTCATGGCACCCGCTTGGCCGCAGTTGAAAAATACGCCGTTCCAGATTCCGGCCAAAATGTTTCAAAAGCGCAAGAGCGATATGTCAGAGTCCTTGGACGGCTTGAGCAAGTCAGGAGATTTTTTCCTCGCCGCGTCGGGCCATTCTACAATGAAACATATGCAGATTGTGACCTCTCGCCCTGCTTATGGCGACCTTGCCGATATCGCTTCGCTTTGGTTTCAGAAGCACCCTAAGAAAATGCGGTCCGAGATCGCAGTGGGAGACAGCAAAGGCAAGGTGAAAAACGTTCTCTTAACAGGAAATAGGCTTGTCGGAACTTGGTAAGTCCGCAGCCGCGCTATGAGCGGCGGAACGCATCGCGGCTGCGATCTACGTTGAAATATGCCTCTATCTCCCATATCGCGGCGGCGTATGTTTCGGTTTCCCGCGCCATGTCCCAGGTATGCGCCGCCAGCTTCCAAATCCACCGGCCCTCATTCGGATCATCCGGCCCTTGCCGCTTTCCTTTCCCAGCCGTTCGCCCGTAGTTTTGTCTGCGAAGCAGCCAAGCGGGGATTTTCGAGCATGATGGATGAAGAGTGGCGGGCGACATGGCTTAATATCGGCCTTTTGGTGCGGAATGTTATCGGCTTTCACGATCTGGCCGAGAATGAGGACAGCCTGACCGAGGCGTAGCGCGTGTCGTGACGTGGGATAGCAGCCTTTGAACCGCTTTTGACGCCACAGGAACAGGCCGACACCTTGCGGCGCATGGCTGATCAGATCGAGCGCCGCAGCGAAAGCGATCCTGTTAAGCGGACGTAGGAAAACCTGCAGTGACCGCAATTCGTGTCCGCTACGCTGCTATTAATGCACTGCCGATGCATCAATAAAAATTTCGATGCACTGGGAATGCACCGAAAGCCCAACATCACGACAAATATCGTTTTGTTAATATTCGTTACATTGGATCGATTTTGAACGTTTCGCTGTGATTGGCTTCTCGGTCGGCCTGTCCCGCCAGCGGTATTCCGCGGACTTAAGGTCTCCGGATCGGCAGTATTTCGTTGCACGACTGCCAGTTCGCCCCCGAAATCGGATGTGAGGATAATAAAGACCTCACTCAACGTCTTGATTTTAAACATTATTGACTCTTCGCCGTTTGAGAGAAAATGTGTGGAAAAGATCGATAAAAGGTTGACGGGCATGAGATTGACTGAACGCAAATTTTGCAGCGCACCATGGCATGAAGGTCCAGCACGCGGGTTCATCCAGCGCAATAGCAGTACCTATCACATCAGTAGTAATCGTTGGCCCCGGGGGCCGCCGCGCCTTTGATCGAGCGTAGCACCGCGAGTAAAAGAGTTATGGAGACGAAAATGCTGGAGCAGCAGATTTTCCTGACGGGCCCCCAAGTACAGCGGCGGTACCAAATTACTGAAATGACCCTCTGGCGTTGGCAAAGGGACAAACGACTGAACTTCCCAATGCCGATGCGCGTCAACCGACGCAGGCTCTATCTCGAGCAAGACTTAGTGGCCTGGGAGCTTGCACGAAAGAACCCGTAAAACGGTTTCCTGCCACGATGAGGTAACCTTGAAAAAAACTAGGCCGGCAAACGTTTGCAGGCCTAGTTTCATATGTCTCAATGGCGAGCTTAAGAGCCTTTGACGAACTGCTCGATCCGGTTGTGCCAGCGGCACAGAGCTTCGTATTTCTCGTTTATGTAAGCATACTGGTTATAAACGGCGGCAACACCGCTGACTTCCCCACTGACATGATTCAAGACTGCTTCGCAGACGTGCGGAAGAACCTTCATCTTAGCCATCTCTGTTGTTCCGGTTCGGCGAAGGTCATGAAGGGTCCACCTCGGGATGGATATCGTTGAGGTTTGTTCCGGAGAGGCACCCGCGGCCGATCCTTCAGCCCGTGCGATATCGAGCATCCTCTTATCAAGGTAAGTTTTAGCGTTGCTGAAGCCCGAAAATTGGCTCCGGTCATTTGTGGTGAATAGGAGTCCACTAGAGCCGCGCAGTCTAGGTAGACCTTGCATAAGCCGCTTCATTTGTGGTGTGCATGGATGTAGGTGTCCTTTGCGATTCTTCGAGCGATCAGCTGGAACTTCCCATATAGTGCCGAAGTCTGGATCATCGTAGAACTCGGAATACAGCGCTCCAGCGACTTCGTTTACTCGCGTCATCGACATCAAAACCATTTTGACCAAGTCACCGTAAGGGTAGCCGTAGTCATCGCACGCCAGCCAAAGCCAGCGGATTTCCGATTGGTTAAGTTTCCGTGTTCGGATCGATTCTGCGGTCGGTTTCACGAGCAGAGTGGTGGGCGTGGCGGGGATCAAGTCCTGCGGGACGCACCACTTGAAGAACGTCGATAAGACTGGCAGTGCCCTGTTTGCGGCAACTGGCGATCCCGCTGCGGCGATGCCAGCAATTAATTCGAAAAGTTCCGACCGGGTAATAGAGGATAGCAATCGGTCGGCGAGCCCTTGGAAGTGGTTTCGATAGAAGCCCTCCTTTGTGGCGACGGTACTGGGCCGATTTTGCACTTTGCAATATGTTTCGATATATTCCGCCCAAGCGTCTTTGAAAAGCTTTGCGCCCGCGACTTGAGCCGTGGCCACTGCCTCGGCCACCTTAGGTGTTCTCTGGTCAGCCCCGATGTTGATCCCAGCCTCAAGGTCGGCCGCATATTTTACCGCTGCCGCTCGGGCTGTCGTATGCGAGCAGTCAGGATATCTGCCTATCGTAATTTTTCCGCCGCCGAATTTAGAGTAGCGGAAGGCCCAGCTTTTTTGGCCCGTAGGTTGCACGACTAGATAGAGGCCAAGAATTATTCCTTCAGGAATCTCCTGCCGCTTGGCCGGCCGAGGCAGTCTGTCGATATTTTTAATGTCGAGCGCTTCGCGCATTAGATGCTCCCTTTTGAAAACTGTGGATAACCAGGGTAAGTCCCCGGGTAAAAACCGAAGCGTTAGCGCGCGTGCCTCACTGTTAGGTATAGCATCTTGAGAAATGAAAATAAAGTAATAATGTCAACGGCTTAGATGTCTGCTATTGTCATGTAGTGTGTTGCTGTGTTAGGAACGGGCCGAAATCTCCAAAACCGCAGGTCGTAGGTTCGAGCTCTGCTGCCCCTGCCATTTTCCAGAACTCTCGACCATAGCAAGTGCCTGGCAAATGCCAGGTCAGCATCGACATATGGCTCCTCACATCTTGATCTCGGCGCTGTAGCCTGCATCTGACGCGGCAAATATTTCGTCGGTATCTTGATCGGTATTCGATCGACCCACATCTGCTCCTCAGTATCCATGTCAGGCATTGACCGCGACGGTCCATGCCCGCCAATCTGCATTTGCATGGAAGCGTAGAGCCTTAAATGCCGGGTAATTGATCTTGGAGCCGAGACTGCCGTTGTGGCTCATCCCTGTCACCAACGCATAACCGTCAGGAAAATTGGATTGAAAACGGACTATGCCTTTCCAACTGCCGGTTCCCGTATTCGGGTCATAGATCTCGAAACCGGCGGCAACGGCCCCAATGATGTCTGCGAGATCGGCTGGCAGGATGTGAGGCTCGGGGTGGACGGTCTGTGGCATGTTGGAGAAGAGCGCGGCGGCCTGATGGTCAATCCCGGCCGCCCGATCTCAGCCGAGACGATGGCAATCCATCATATAATCGACGAGGACGTCTCGGACGCGCCATTGTGGAGGGATGTCGCCGGGCGTGTGCTGAGGCCGGAGGGCGGCGTGCTGGCCTTGGCGGCCCACCGTGCGTCTTTCGAGCAGCGCTACTGCACACCACGCCATAGCCGCGGCGCGGCTTGGATATGCACCTGGAAATGCTCTCTCCGCGTCTGGCCCCACCTTGCGAGCTTCTCGAACCAGATGCTGCGCTACCAGAGGATGCCGGAGGGCCTTGTCCGCGAGCTCGGCCTGCCAGCCCATCGGGCAACACCCGATGCCTATGTTACCGCTCACCATTTGCGTGACCTGTTGAACGCAGCCCCGCTTGAGCAGCTTCTTGCCTGGAGCATGGAGCCAGGGCTTTTGCCTCGGGTTCGCTCAGGACCCGACCGCGGCAAGGGCTGGGACCGTCTGAGCCCGGAAGCGCTGCGGGAATTTGCCAAAGACCGCGATGTCGATATCCGCTTCAGCGCCGAAACCGAATTGCGCCGCAGGGAAGGGACAGGTCCTCTGCCTATTGTTCCTCCAATAGGGCAGGGAAGCCTGTTTTGACGTACGGAGACGGTGATGATTCAAGGAGCGGAATCGCCGCAAATGGGCTGGACAAGCTTTCTTCGGGCACATGCATCTTTTTCGCGGGAATTGCGTTGTTAGGCTTTAGATTAAACCGAAAGGCAACGACCATGGATCCGATTACCAAAACCGCCGGCGCCGAAGACAAGCTGCAGTCGCATCTAGCCGAGATGGAAGCCCGGGCGATGGATGGCGGCCCAGCGCTGCTCGATGCTCCCCGCATCGACCGCCAGGCTCGCCTGCAGGCGCTCAAGGAGGAGGTTGCCGATCTGCAGCAGACGGTGGCCGGCATAAAGGCGAGGGTGGCCCGCACGCGGCAGCAAGCGGTATCGGTGGTGAAGTCGGGAGCGGAATGGGCGGATGCCAGCGCGCATGCGCAGCTCGGTTCCTACCCTTGGGCAAAGCTGGCTGGAGCCTCGGCCGCCACATTCGTCGGCACCAGGATTTTGCGCATGCTTCCCCTCGGCGGCATTCTCTCCATTGCAGCACCGCTGATCATCTCCCAGATCAAGGCAAGGAATGCCAAGCGCTAAATTTGAGTTCACCGATTTCCCGCCATGCGATCCCGTTTGAAATCGCATGGCGGGCGTGCCTCAGGCGAGAGGCCTTCACCTGCGGTGATCGCCCATCCGGACATAAAACGTTAATTATTACTCTTTGACGTTGACATCCCCGGTGGTTACGCCTATCTAGAGTTCATCGATCTTTTGCTTGCTGAACTTTGGTTGCCGCGCGATTAGCACCGCGCCTGACGAACTTCCCTTTCAAAATACATCGTTATCACCGCCTGCAGTGCTCATGGCATTGCGGTATTCTAAAAATGCTTTGAAAAGGGTTCATCATCATGACCACAGGCACAGTAAAATGGTTCAATTCCACTAAGGGCTTCGGCTTCATCCAGCCTGACAACGGCGGCGACGATGCTTTCGTCCATATCTCCGCTGTAGAGCGTGCTGGTATGCGCGAAATCGTTGAAGGCCAGAAGGTCAGCTACGACCTCGAGCGCGACAACAAGTCGGGCAAGATGTCTGCTTGCAACCTCCAGGCTGCATAATTTAAAGCTTTCTTCTTCGCCTTGACCACGGATGTACTGGCACTGCGACGAAAGAAATCTCTTTAAGGCCGGGTTTTCCCGGCCTTTTTCACGTTTTCTAATATTGCGATAGGACCCCGTCATGGCAAATGAAACATCGAAATCCCGCGAAGAAGCCGAAATCGCGTTCGCAGGGACGCAGACCCATTTCTATGCGCGCGGCCAAGCCGCTGAAGAACTCGACGCCATGGTCGCCGACCGCGAATCCAAGACCGCGCGCTTGCGCGAAGCCCGTCTCGCCAAGGATCGCCGCGATATGATTGCCGCGACCGCAGCAAGGCTTCAGAAGCGCTCTGCGAAAGCCTGAGCTCCCCAGTATACGATCTGCCGTCAACGTTATTTAGAGGCTGCGAAACCGTCGCAGCCTTTTTGCGTGAGACTGAATGCGTTGCAAGCGCGGTAGGTCCGCTGTGACGGCAGTTGACGCGATCCCGTCAGCGGCAACACTCCATCGCTGACAAAAGCTTCACTCAGCATTTCATTGAAATCTGTTCTACCGGTTCTGAAAATCGGTGTGGTCACAAGCAAACGCCGATATCTGAATTAACAGATACCGGCGCCGATAATGCTGACGGATTGTAGTCGGTCGGTGGCTCCGACTAGCGGGTGGCGCCCCAGATAAACGCCAATGCCGCGACGATCGAGACCGCCGTCAGTGGATTGCCAGTGACTGTGGTCTTCACATCGTCAAGGATACGGTTGAAGCTGGAACCGGTTGCAACGCTGGTCGGTTCGTCTTTCCAGTCGCGGACCCTTTCGGCCTCGCGCGAATCCGCCCGTCCCTGAGGGATCCCGCTGATGGACTGCGAGACCGGGTCGGACGCCGGAAACGTGTCTTCAAGTCCCTGTTCGAGAGAATCCTTGCCGAGCACGCGCTGGACATTCTGCTCCTTGAGCAGGGACGCAACTGCTGGCGAGATAGGGTCGTTCGGCATGATATTCCTCCTGGATTTAAAAACTCCCGCACTTATTGCAGGAGCCGAGCAAAGCTCTTTTCGTCTGGTACCTTGCCGTCTGGCGTCAGGTCATTGACAGCCTTGGGGAGATCCTGTGATAGGCGGCTCAGCAGTTCCTGCTCGCTCAATCCCGTCTTTTCCGTCAGTTCCCTGACGACATCCGGGCCGAGCGCCTGTGACAGCTGCTGGTTGTCGATCGGCGCGTTGTCGCCGGGCGATACCCATGAGTTTGCAGCATCGCCGTGACCGTTCTGTTGGAATTGCTCCAGCAATCCGCCAAGCCCACCGCTGAGGATGCCGCCCGCAGATCCACCGCCGAGCAAGCCTCCAAGGCCGCCTTGCGTCACACTGCCGAGCAAGCCACCGAGCCCGCCGGCCTGATCCTCGCTTTGTTGCGTTCCGGGCTGCTGGGGCGAGGGAGCCTGTCCGCTCTTGGTTAGGTTGCGCAGCACCTCCGCAATCTGGTCACGATGCTGATATCCTGCGACAGCGAGGACACCGAGGAGTGCTTTCATGGGGCCAAGGTTCATATTCATCTCCCAATGTTGATCGTAGTTAAGAATGCCGACGACGTCGGATTGTTCCGCCTGCCAGCCGCGCCGTCGCCGCAATCTCTAGTGCGGCAACGGGCATCTCGGTTGTATCCCTGAGAGGAGCGGTCAGGACATTTCATTGCGTGCGCTTTCACACGCAGTTCGCGGCCTGCCGGCGCTGCTCTAAAGCCTGTCCTCCCGGACCCAGACGCTGACGTTTCCGCCGTGCGTCGGAAACTGGCCCTTTCCGTCCTCGCCGACTTCTATCCTGTCGTCTCGTTGGCCAAGGAAATCCACGAACACGCCGCCGGCATGACCGGTGCCGAGCTCCACAGTCTTTTCGCCGGCCTCGCCATTCGAGAGGACCACCACGCAGCCCGGCGCATCGGCGGTACCGTGGCGCACAAAGCCGATGCAATTGGGATCGTCGAACAGGTCGGTCTGGGCGCCGTTGGCAAAGCGCTTCCTCGCTTCCACCAGTCGCGGCAGGCATTCGATCGCCGGCATGTCGACAGACCGCTCGTTGCCGTCCTTGTCATCCGTGTAGCTCGCGCCGTAGAGATCCGGATAGAAGACGCATGGTGTTCCCTGCTCACGAAGCAGGATGAGCGCGTAGGCAAGCGGCTTGAACCACGGCTCGACGGCCGCCTCGAGGGATTGCAGCGGCTGCGTATCGTGGTTGTCGACAAGGGTGACGGCGTGCTGGGGAAGGGCCGACACCAGCGATCCATCGAAGATCGTTCGCATGTCGAAATCGCCGCCCTGCTTCGACGCTTCGTGGAAGCGGTGGTGCAGCGCCACGTCGAACACCTGGAGTTGGTGGTCTACGAGCTCGAGATAGCTCTTCAGGACTTCCATGTCCGGATGCCAGTATTCGGCGACGACGAACAGGTCGCGGCCAGCGGTTTCCCTCATGTGCCCGACCCAGTCCCGGAAGAACCAGGCCGGAATGTGCTTCGCCGCATCCAGGCGGAACCCGTCTAGCGGTAGCTGCTCGGAGACCCAGCGGCCCCAGTATTTCAGCTCCTCATAGACGGCGTTGTTCCGGAATTCGACATTGGCGCCCATCAGGTAGTCGAAGTTGCCGTTTTCTTCGTCGACCTGCTCGTTCCATTCGCCGTCGCCATACTCGTTGACGAGCCGGAAGATGCCTTTTTCGTCAGGCTCCTCGGTGACATCGACGCCGCTGAAGCACTTCATATCCCAGATGAACTTGGAGTGCGCTCCATTGCGACCAGGGAAGGTGAAGCGTGTGTAGGCCAGCGCTTGGAATGCCTCGTCCTCGATCTGCGTTCTGTCCTCCGGATTGACGCGGCGAACCTTGACGCTTTCCTTTTCGTCGGCGCCCATCTTGTGGTTCAGCACGACGTCTAGGATGACGCAAACGCCGTTGGCTTTCAGGCTAGCGGCCGCGTTTTCGAGAGCGGCCCGGTCGCCGTATTTGGTCGCCACAGTGCCCTTTTGCTCGAACTCTCCCAGATCGAACAGATCGTAGGTGTCGTAACCGACAGAATAGCCGCCGGCGGCGCCCTTGTACGCTGGCGGCAACCAGACATCGGTAATGCCGATATTCGCAAGTCTTTCTGCCTTTTCAGCCACCTCGTTCCAGAGCCGGCCTCCGTCCGGATAGTACCAGTGAAAGAACTGCATCAGGGTGCGACCGGCCATGTTTTTCTATTTCCTCATGAATTGACGCGCCCATAACGGTCCGTCTCCAGATCTGTTCCGCTTCTTCGCGATGCAGGACGAAGTGCACCGCCCTGAAAGCGACCTCAGCGCGGCACAGTCTCGACATTCTTGCGGTCACCGGTCAGTGACAGCGCCAGCGCGGTGCAGATTGCGCCAGACAGCAGGTAGGCGCCGATTGCCCATATGCCGACATGGGTCGCCAGCGCGAGTACGATCAGGGGCGCAAACGCGGCACCCAGGAGCCAGGCGATATCGGAGGTGAACGCGGAGGCCGTGTAGCGAAATTGCGGTGCAAATCTGGTTGCAACGGCGCCGGACGATTGGCCGAAGGAAATGCCAAGCACGAAGAAACCGATCAGCAGGAAGACGTTCTGGCCGGCCTGCCCGAGTGTCAGCAGGAAGGGTGCTGCAAAAGCAAATATCGCGATTAGCAGCGCTCCCAGCAGCAGCTCGCGCGGCCGGCCGATCCGGTCGGCCAGCAAGCCGGAGAGGATGATGCCGACGACGGCAAACACCGATGCGCCAACCTGCCAGAGCAGCATATCGGCAGCACCGCGCCTGTCGGTGGCCACGCTCCAGCTCAGCGGAAAGATAGTCACGAGATAGATGGTCGCAAAAGCCGCGAGCGGCACGAAAGATCCGATCAGGATCTCGCGCCCTTGCGTGCGGATCGTCTCCAGCACCAGACGCGGCTGCAATTCACGCTCCAGCAGCGCCTGCTCGAAGGCCGGCGTCGCGACGATGCGAAGACGCGCAAAAAGGGCGACGACGTTGATGGCGAAGGCGACAAACAGCGGATAGCGCCATCCCCATGACAGGAAGTCATCGTCAGACAGGTTACCGACGAAATAGGCGAAGAGGACGGCGGCAAGAGCAAAGCCGATGGGCGCGCCGAGTTGCGGGATCATAGCGTACCATCCCCGCTGGTCTGCCGGTGCGTTCAAGGCGGAGAGCGAGGCCAGACCGTCCCAGGCTCCGCCGAGTGCGATCCCCTGAATAATCCGGAACGCCGCAAGCATGGCGATGACCGGCACGCCGAGCTCATCGTAGCTTGGCAGGAAGGCAACCGCTGCCGTCGATCCGCCAAGCAGGAATAGAGCAATGGTGAGTTTGGTGCCGCGACCATAGTTTCGGTCCACCCACATGAAGATGAGCGATCCGAACGGGCGGGCGATGAAGGCGAGCGAAAAGACGGCGAACGAGCAGAGGATCCTGTTCGTCTCGCCGTCGATGAAGGGGAACATCAGGCGGGGGAATACCAGAACCGATGCAATGCCGTAGACAAAGAAGTCGAAAAACTCAGACGTTCGCCCGATGATCACGCCGATGGAGACATTTGCCGGAGCGCTCGTCTCGCCGCGATGGAGGTCGCGGGCGTCTTCCTCCAGTGTCGATGACTTGGGGTTGGCATGATCTTGGCTCATCGTCGTCCCTCGCTCTTGCAGTCCGATATCAAGCCGCAACGCAGGCGGGCAAAATTGGTTGCGCACCATATTGAACAATATCTCTGCTTTTCACGCCAGCGCATCATTCGGTTCTACGAATGGAAGGCATCGCCGAGTAGGGGGCTTACGTGGGCGATCTGCAACCCAGGCTCTATTTCAGCGGGAAAGCACTTGAATGCCCGCAAGGTGGCGTGCTAAGGCACCCCAGCCGAAGCCGGCAGAGAATTCTCAAGGGGCTAATTTTAGCCGCGCCGGGGAGATCCTGCTGTTTAGGCCTGATAGATGCCGATCTGACCAGCGCGAAGGTTTCGCTGCTTCTCGGGTCGGTTTGCTGCATCTGCGGCAAAATTCGTGAGCGACTGATTCATCTCTTGTTAAAAAGGGAATCGGTCGTTATGTAAGGGTTCAACAGACACGCGGTGCGTGGGGCTGACTCGTTCAGCTTTACGCGCCGTAATTGCGTGGGCAGTCAATGGCATCCAAATCGAATCCGCTCGTGTTTCTCCGGCAGGTCCGCTCGGAGACAGCGAAAGTTACGTGGCCTTCGCGTCGTGAAACGGTGATCTCCACCGTCATGGTGCTGGTCATGGTGGTATTCGCGGCAATGTTTTTCTTTGCTGCCGACCAGCTTATTGGCTGGATTCTTGGTTACGTGCTGCAGGCCGGCAATTAATATCGAGTGGAGATGAAGATGGCGGCACGTTGGTACATCGTCCACGCTTATTCTAATTTTGAGAAGAAGGTTGCCGAGGATATCGAGAACAAGGCGCGTCAGAAGGGTCTGTCGCACCTGTTCGAGAAGATCCTCGTACCGACCGAAAAGGTGGTTGAAGTGCGCCGCGGCCGCAAGGTCGATGCAGAGCGCAAGTTCTTTCCGGGCTACGTCATGGTTCGGGCTAACCTGACCGACGAAGCCTATCACCTGATCAAGAATACGCCGAAGGTCACTGGCTTCCTCGGTTCCGACAACAAGCCGGTTCCGATCCCCGACAGCGAGGCTGATCGCATTCTCGGTCAGGTTCAGGAAGGTGTCGAGCGTCCGAAGGCCTCCATCTCGTTCGAGATCGGCGAGCAGGTTCGCGTTTCCGACGGTCCGTTCGCTTCTTTCAACGGCACGGTACAGGATGTCGATGAAGAGCGTTCGCGCCTCAAGGTGGAAGTCTCCATCTTCGGCCGCGCCACGCCGGTCGAACTCGAATACGCACAGGTCGAGAAGGTCTGAGTTTTTTAAATTCACCATCCGTCATTTGCGTGACGGATGGTGCGCGGCGTTTGCCGCAAGCGCGTGGAAGGGCAGGGCTCTAGCCGAACCTGACGTCCGTACCACGCAACCGCAGCCGCCGGAGCGATCCGGCATCAACGGCCGGGCAACCGGCCAACAGTGAAAGGCAGAGAGATATGGCTAAGAAAGTTGCAGGCCAGCTCAAGCTTCAGGTCAAGGCAGGATCGGCTAACCCGTCCCCGCCAATCGGCCCGGCGCTTGGTCAGCGTGGCGTAAACATCATGGAATTCTGCAAGGCGTTCAATGCCGCCACGCAGGAAATGGAAAAGGGCATGCCGATCCCGGTCGTCATCACCTACTACCAGGACAAGTCCTTCACCTTCATCATGAAGCAGCCGCCAGTCAGCTACTTCCTGAAGAAGGAAGCAAAGATCACTTCGGGATCGAAGCTGCCAGGCAAGACCAAGGCAGGCGAAATCTCCCGTGACCAGGTTCGCAGCATCGCTACGGCGAAGATGAAGGACCTGAACGCCGCGGATATCGAAGGTGCAATGGCCATGATCGAGGGCTCCGCCCGCGCTATGGGCCTGGAAGTGGTAGGTTAATCCGATGGTTGCGAAGCGCATCAAGAAAATCCGCGTCGGCGTCGATCCGACCCAGCTCTACGCTCTCGACCTCGCCATCGGCATGGTCAAGGAACGGGCTATCGCCAAGTTCGACGAAACTGTCGAAGTCTCCATGAACCTCGGCGTCGACCCACGTCACGCCGACCAGATGGTCCGTGGCGTCGTCAACCTGCCGAACGGCACCGGCCGTGACGTTCGCGTCGCCGTCTTCGCTCGTGGCGCAAAGGCTGACGAAGCTCGCGCAGCTGGCGCCGATGTCGTTGGCGCCGAAGACTTGGTCGAAATCGTCCAGGGCGGCAAGATCGACTTCGACCGTTGCATCGCAACGCCTGACATGATGCCGCTGGTCGGTCGTCTCGGCAAGGTTCTCGGCCCGCGCGGCATGATGCCTAACCCGAAGGTCGGCACCGTGACCATGGACGTCGCTGGCGCTGTCAAGGCATCCAAGGGCGGCGCTGTCGAGTTCCGCGTCGAGAAGGCTGGCATCGTCCACGCCGGCATCGGCAAGGCCTCGTTCGAGCCGAAGGCGCTGGAAGAAAACATCCGCGCATTCGCCGACGCCGTCATCAAGGCAAAGCCGGCTGGCGCCAAGGGCATTTATGTCAAGCGCGTCGCCATCTCTTCGACCATGGGCCCAGGCGTCCGTATCGAAGTTGCCTCGGTCACCGCACCGGTCTGATAATTCGGCCGGGCGCAAGTCCGGCCATCAAGAATTCCCGACCTCTCCGGAGGTTGGGATTTCCGGAGAAATCCGGAATTCCTGTCCGAGATTGCAGGTGGTTATCCCTTAATCACTGATGCCTGCATGAGACGGGTAAGACCCGAATTTGGATGAAGTTTTTGACTTCGATAAACTCGGTTCGAGCCTTGGATGCCTTGTGTTCTGCGATCCCCCGGGGTCCAGGCGCGAGGGGACAGGATCCTCAAGCGTCGCTTGGGATCTCATCGATCCCTTGAGGCAAAAGGCAACCCGGCAGGGCCGTCCTACACGGACCTGTCAACTGGAGAAAAGCAGTGGAAAAAGCGGAAAAGCGCGAATTCGTCACGGAACTGAACGGGGTCTTCCAGGCCGCCGGCTCAGTCGTCGTGGCCCACTATGCTGGTGTCACAGTCGCACAGATGAACGACTTCCGTTCGAAGATGCGCGCTGCTGGCGGCACCGTCAAAGTCGCGAAGAACCGCCTGGCCAAGATTGCTCTTCAGGGCACTGAGTCGGAAGGGATGTCTGATCTCTTCAAGGGTCAAACGCTGATCGCTTACAGCGCAGACCCGATTACGGCTCCTAAGGTACTCGTGGATTTTGCCAAGACCAATGACAAGATCATTGTTCTCGGTGGTTCCATGGGATCGACCACACTCAACGCGGACGCTGTCCGGTCGCTTGCGACCCTGCCTTCGCTTGATGAACTGCGTTCGAAGCTGCTGGCCATGATCCAGACCCCAGCTACCCGTATCGCAGGCGTCGTTGCAGCACCGGCAGCTCAGCTTGCTCGCGTGTTTGCCGCCTATGCCAAGAAGGACGAAGAAGCCGCTTGAGGCGGTTTTTCGCTGTTACATTAAACCAGATCGAACCGAATAAAAAAGGAACTATACCATGGCTGATCTCGCAAAGATCGTAGACGACCTTTCTGCTCTGACCGTTCTCGAAGCCGCTGAACTGTCGAAGCTCCTCGAAGAAAAGTGGGGCGTTTCCGCTGCTGCTCCGGTTGCTGCTGCAGCCGCTGCTGGCGGTGGCGCTGCTGCTGTCGTCGAAGAAGAAAAGACTGAGTTCGACGTCGTCCTCACGGACGTTGGCGCGAACAAGATCAACGTCATCAAGGAAGTCCGCGCAATCACAGGTCTCGGCCTGAAGGAAGCTAAGGACCTCGTTGAAGCCGCTCCTAAGGCTGTCAAGGAAGGCGTCAACAAGGCTGAAGCCGCTGACATCAAGAAGAAGCTCGAAGACGCCGGCGCTAAGGTCGACGTTAAGTAATCTTCAAACTGCGTTTGGGGGGTGGCTTCGTGCCGCCTCCCATTTGCCGTTTTTTCTGAACGCCTTACCTAAGGGCCGCATCTTCGGCTTTTCGGTAATGAGTTCTTCAAGAGGATAGTCTCCAGGCGAATACGACACGGCATCCGCGCCTGCGCATTCGAATGTGAGACGAGATTGAACCACTCATTGATAGACGGGATCGCCTGGCCAGCGGTTCCCGTCAGTTGCAGGCCCGGATGCAAGATTTTGAAGGAGCGACGATGGCTCAGACCCTTTCGTTCAACGGTCGTAGGCGCGTACGCAGATTTTTTGGTAAGATTCCTGAAGTTGCAGAGATGCCGAACCTCATTGAGGTTCAGAAGGCATCCTACGACCAGTTTTTGCTTGTTGATGAGCCCAAGGGCGGTCGCCCCGACGAGGGCCTTCAGTCGGTTTTCAAGTCGGTGTTCCCGATAACTGATTTTTCCGGCACCTCGATGCTTGAATTCGTCTCGTACGAATTCGAACCGCCGAAGTTCGACGTCGACGAATGCCGTCAGCGCGACCTGACCTACGCAGCGCCGCTGAAGGTGACGCTGCGCCTCATCGTGTTCGATATTGACGAAGATACGGGCGCGAAGTCCATCAAGGACATCAAGGAACAGTCGGTCTACATGGGCGACATGCCCCTGATGACCAATAACGGCACCTTTGTCGTCAACGGCACCGAGCGCGTCATCGTCTCGCAGATGCACCGTTCGCCAGGCGTGTTCTTCGACCATGACAAGGGCAAGAGCCACTCATCCGGCAAGCTGCTGTTTGCTGCCCGCGTCATCCCTTATCGCGGTTCCTGGCTCGATATCGAATTCGACGCCAAGGACATCGTCTACGCCCGTATCGACCGTCGCCGCAAGATCCCGGTAACGTCGCTGCTGATGGCGCTCGGCATGGACGGCGAAGAAATCCTCGAGACCTTCTACACCAAGTCGACCTATGAGCGCTCCGGCGACGGCTGGCGCATTCCGTTCATCGCCGAGACGCTGAAAGGCGCCAAGACGATCACCGACATGATCGATGCCGACACCGGCGAAGTCGTTGTCGAAGGCGGAAAGAAGCTGACCCCGCGCCTGCTCAAGCAGTTGACCGAGAAAGGCCTCAAGGCCCTCAAGGCGACCGACGAAGAGCTGTACGGCAACTTCCTCGCCGAAGACATCGTCAACTTCGAGACCGGCGAGATCTATCTCGAAGCCGGCGACGAACTCGACGAAAAGACGCTGCCGATCATCCTCAAGGCCGGTTTCAACGAGATCCCGGTTCTCGGTATCGACCACATCAACATCGGCGCCTACATCCGCAACACGCTCTCGGTCGACAAGAACGAGAACCGTCAGGATGCGCTGTTCGATATCTACCGCGTCATGCGTCCGGGCGAGCCGCCGACAATGGACTCGGCCGAAGCCATGTTCAACTCGCTGTTCTTCGACAGCGAGCGTTACGACCTGTCGGCTGTCGGCCGCGTCAAGATGAACATGCGTCTTGACCTCGAAGTCGAGGACACTGTCCGCACGCTGCGCAAGGAAGACATCCTCGCAGTCGTCAAGATGCTGGTCGAACTGCGCGACGGCAAGGGCGAAATCGACGACATCGACAACCTCGGTAACCGCCGTGTACGTTCGGTCGGCGAATTGATGGAAAATCAGTACCGCCTCGGCCTGCTTCGCATGGAGCGCGCTATCAAGGAACGCATGTCGTCGATCGAGATCGACACCGTCATGCCGCAGGACCTGATCAACGCCAAGCCAGCCGCTGCTGCCGTCCGCGAATTCTTCGGCTCCTCGCAGCTGTCGCAGTTCATGGACCAGGTGAACCCGCTCTCGGAAATCACCCACAAGCGCCGTCTCTCGGCTCTTGGACCGGGCGGTCTGACCCGCGAGCGCGCCGGCTTCGAAGTCCGCGACGTGCATCCGACCCACTACGGTCGTATTTGCCCGATCGAGACTCCGGAAGGCCCGAACATCGGTCTGATCAACTCGCTGGCCACCTTTGCCCGCGTCAACAAGTACGGCTTCATCGAAAGCCCTTACCGTAAGATCATCGACGGCAAGGTCACCTTCGAAGTGCTTTATCTCTCCGCCATGGAAGAGGCCAAGTACTACGTTGCCCAGGCCAACGCCGAAATGAACCCCGATGGCTCGTTTGCCGAAGAGTTCGTGGTTTGCCGTCATGCCGGCGAAGTCATGCTTGCTCCGCGCGACAACATCAACTTGATGGACGTCTCGCCGAAGCAGCTGGTTTCGGTCGCTGCCGCGCTGATCCCGTTCCTGGAAAACGACGACGCCAACCGCGCTCTGATGGGCTCGAACATGCAGCGTCAGGCCGTGCCTCTGCTGCGTGCCGAAGCTCCGTTCGTCGGCACCGGCATGGAGCCGATCGTTGCCCGTGACTCCGGCGCTGCCATCGGCGCCCGTCGTGGCGGCGTGGTCGACCAGGTGGATGCGACACGTATCGTTATCCGCGCTACGGAAGGCCTCGATGCTTCGAAGTCCGGCGTAGATATCTACCGCCTGATGAAGTTCCAGCGTTCGAACCAGAACACCTGCGTCAACCAGCGTCCGCTGGTCACCGTTGGTGACGTCGTCAACCGCGGCGACATCCTGGCCGACGGTCCTTCGACCGATCTCGGCGATCTGGCGCTCGGCCGGAACGTGCTCGTCGCGTTCATGCCATGGAACGGCTACAACTACGAAGACTCGATCCTGCTTTCCGAGCGTATCGTTGCTGACGACGTGTTCACCTCCATCCACATCGAAGAATTCGAAGTGATGGCGCGCGACACCAAGCTTGGTCCGGAAGAAATCACGCGCGACATTCCTAACGTATCGGAAGAAGCGCTGAAGAACCTCGACGAAGCCGGTATCGTCTACATCGGTGCCGAAGTGACGCCGGGCGACATTCTGGTCGGCAAGATCACACCGAAGGGCGAGAGCCCGATGACGCCGGAAGAAAAGCTTCTGCGCGCCATCTTCGGCGAGAAGGCCTCCGACGTTCGCGACACATCCATGCGGATGCCTCCGGGCACCTACGGTACCGTCGTTGAAGTTCGCGTTTTCAACCGCCACGGCGTTGAAAAGGACGAACGTGCGATGGCGATCGAGCGGGAAGAAATCGAACGTCTCGCCAAGGACCGCGACGACGAACAGGCGATCCTCGACCGTAACGTCTACGGCCGCCTGATAGAAAACCTGCGCGGTCAGGTGTCGGTTGCCGGTCCAAAGGGCTTCAAGAAGGGCGTCGAGCTCTCCAACGCCGTCATCTCCGAATATCCCCGCTCGCAGTGGTGGATGTTTGCAGTCGAGGACGAGCGGATCCAGGGCGAAGTCGAAGCGCTCCGTGGCCAGTACGACGAATCCAAGTCGCGCCTTGAACAGCGCTTCATGGACAAGGTCGAAAAGGTCCAGCGCGGCGACGAAATGCCTCCGGGCGTCATGAAGATGGTCAAGGTCTTCGTCGCTGTTAAGCGCAAGATCCAGCCAGGCGACAAGATGGCTGGCCGTCACGGCAACAAGGGCGTTGTTTCGCGCATCTTGCCGGTTGAGGACATGCCTTTCCTCGAAGACGGTACGCATGTCGACATCGTGCTGAACCCGCTCGGCGTTCCGTCGCGCATGAACGTTGGCCAGATCCTCGAAACCCATCTGGGTTGGGCCTGCGCCGGCATGGGTCGCCAGATCGGCGATCTTCTGGAAGCCTACAAGGCAGGTGGCGATATCGCGCCGCTGCGCAAGACGATCGACGACGTCGTCGGCTCTGGTCCGAAGGGCGACGAAGTCAGGGAGTACGACGACGAGTCCGTCGTTCGCCTGGCCGATCAGTGGAAGCGCGGCGTATCGATTGCAACGCCTGTATTCGACGGTGCCCATGAAGCCGACGTCAACGACATGCTGCGTCTTGCCGGTCTCAAGGAAAGCGGCCAGTCGACGCTTTACGACGGACGTACAGGTGAACAGTTCGACCGTCAGGTGACAGTCGGCTACATCTATATGTTGAAGCTGAACCACTTGGTCGACGACAAGATCCATGCCCGTTCGATCGGTCCTTACTCGCTCGTGACCCAGCAGCCGCTGGGTGGCAAGGCGCAGTTCGGCGGTCAGCGCTTCGGGGAAATGGAAGTCTGGGCACTGGAAGCATACGGTGCGGCATACACGCTGCAGGAAATGCTGACGGTGAAGTCGGACGACGTGGCCGGGCGTACCAAGGTTTACGAAGCGATCGTCCGTGGCGACGATACCTTCGAGGCCGGTATTCCGGAAAGCTTCAACGTTCTCGTCAAGGAAATGCGTTCGCTGGGTCTGAGCGTCGAGCTGGAGAATTCCAAGCTCGAGGATCTGCAGCCAGTGCAGTTGCCGGACGCGGCCGAATAACAATCGATAAGGTGCGCGCTGCCTTAGGCAGCGCGCATCGTCCCTCCGCCATCACGTTTTCGTTTGGCCTGGCAGGGACGATTCCGCCGCAATCTGCGGTTATTGTCGTTTTAAGGCGTCAGTCCGGTTCCCGGGAATTTTCCGGTACTGATCGCATTTGGGGGCGTTTCGCCCAAGAAGGAGACAGGCATGAACCAAGAGGTCATGAATCTTTTCAATCCGCAGGTGCCTGCACAGAACTTCGATTCAATTCGAATTTCCATCGCATCGCCGGAGAAGATCCTCTCCTGGTCGTACGGCGAGATCAAGAAGCCAGAAACAATCAACTATCGTACGTTCAAGCCTGAACGCGATGGTCTGTTCTGCGCGCGGATCTTCGGACCGATCAAGGACTACGAATGCTTGTGCGGCAAGTACAAGCGCATGAAGTACAAGGGCATCATCTGCGAAAAGTGCGGCGTCGAAGTCACGCTGTCGCGCGTTCGGCGCGAGCGCATGGGTCATATCGAACTGGCTGCACCCGTTGCCCACATCTGGTTCCTGAAGTCGCTGCCATCGCGCATCTCGACGCTGCTCGACATGACGTTGAAAGACGTTGAACGCGTCCTGTACTTCGAAAACTATATCGTCACCGAGCCAGGCCTGACTGCTCTGAAAGAGCATCACATGCTCTCGGAAGAAGAGTACATGCTTGCCGTTGACGAATACGGCGAAGACCAGTTCACTGCGATGATCGGCGCCGAAGCCATCTTCGAATTGCTGGCATCCATGGATCTCGAAAAGATCGCCGGCGATCTGCGCCAGGATCTTGCCGACACCACGTCGGACCTGAAGCAGAAGAAGCTGATGAAGCGTCTCAAGATCGTTGAGAACTTCATGGAATCCGGCAATCGCCCGGAATGGATGATCATGAAGATCGTTCCCGTGATCCCGCCGGACCTGCGTCCGCTGGTACCGCTGGACGGCGGTCGCTTTGCGACCTCCGACCTGAACGATCTGTATCGCCGCGTCATCAACCGCAACAACCGCCTGAAGCGCCTGATCGAGCTTCGTGCGCCTGGCATCATCATCCGCAACGAAAAGCGCATGCTGCAGGAATCCGTCGATGCGCTGTTCGACAACGGCCGTCGCGGTCGCGTCATCACGGGTGCCAACAAGCGTCCGCTGAAGTCGCTCTCCGACATGCTGAAGGGCAAGCAGGGTCGTTTCCGCCAGAACCTTCTCGGTAAGCGCGTCGACTATTCCGGCCGTTCGGTTATCGTCACCGGTCCGGAACTGAAGCTCCACCAGTGCGGCCTGCCGAAGAAGATGGCGCTCGAACTGTTCAAGCCGTTCATCTACGCCCGTCTCGACGCCAAGGGTTACTCCTCGACCGTCAAGCAGGCGAAGAAGCTGGTCGAGAAGGAAAAGCCGGAAGTCTGGGATATCCTCGACGAGGTCATCCGCGAGCACCCGGTTCTCTTGAACCGCGCTCCGACGCTTCACCGTCTCGGCATCCAGGCGTTTGAGCCCATGCTGGTCGAAGGCAAGGCCATCCAGCTGCATCCGCTCGTCTGCACGGCCTTCAACGCCGACTTCGACGGCGACCAGATGGCCGTTCACGTGCCGCTCTCGCTGGAAGCCCAGCTTGAAGCACGCGTCCTGATGATGTCGACCAACAACATCCTGCACCCTGCAAACGGCGCACCGATCATCGTGCCGTCGCAGGACATGGTTCTCGGCCTCTACTATCTGTCGATCATGAACCAGAACGAGCCGGGCGAAGGCATGGCCTTCTCGGATCTCGGCGAGCTGCATCATGCCCTTGAAAACAAGGTCGTCACGCTGCACTCCAAGGTGCGTGGCCGCTTCAAGTCGATCGACGAAGAGGGCAAGCCTTACTCTAAGATCTATGAAACGACGCCTGGCCGCATGCTCATCGGCGAACTTCTGCCAAAGGCATTCAAGGTTCCTTACGAAACCTGCAACCAGGAAATGACCAAGAAGAACATCTCCAAGATGATCGACACGGTCTATCGTCACTGCGGCCAGAAGGACACGGTCATTTTCTGCGACCGTATCATGCAGCTCGGCTTCGCTCACGCCTGCCGCGCCGGCATCTCGTTCGGCAAGGACGACATGGTCATTCCGGAAACCAAGGCCAAGATCGTCGGTGACACCGAAAGCCTGGTGAAGGAATACGAACAGCAGTACAATGACGGCCTGATTACCCAGGGCGAAAAGTACAACAAGGTCGTAGACGCATGGGGCAAGGCTACCGAAAAGGTCGCTGAAGACATGATGGCCCGGATCAAGGCCGTCGAGTTCGATGAGGCTACCGGTCGCCAGAAGCCGATGAACGCGATTTACATGATGTCCCACTCCGGTGCCCGCGGTTCTCCGAACCAGATGCGCCAGCTGGGTGGTATGCGCGGCCTGATGGCTAAGCCTTCGGGCGAAATCATCGAGACGCCGATCATCTCGAACTTCAAGGAAGGCCTGACCGTTAACGAGTACTTCAACTCGACCCACGGCGCCCGCAAGGGTCTTGCAGACACCGCCCTGAAGACAGCCAACTCCGGTTACCTGACGCGCCGTCTCGTTGACGTTGCGCAGGATTGCATCGTCACGCACGTCGATTGCGGTACAGAATCGGGCCTCACCATGACCGCCATCGTCGATGCCGGTCAGGTGGTTGCCTCCATCGGTGCCCGTATCCTCGGTCGTACGGCGCTGGACGATATCGATCACCCGGTCACGGGCGAGCGCATCGTCGATGCCGGCAAGATGATCCTCGAGCCAGATGTCATCGAGATCGAAAAGGCCGGCATCCAGTCGATCCGTATTCGTTCTGCCCTGACCTGCGAAATCCAGACGGGCGTTTGCGGCGTCTGCTACGGCCGAGATCTCGCCCGTGGTACGCCGGTCAACATCGGTGAAGCTGTCGGCGTCATCGCCGCGCAGTCGATCGGTGAACCAGGCACCCAGCTGACCATGCGTACCTTCCACTTGGGCGGCACGGCCACCGTGGTCGACCAGTCGTTCCTCGAAGCGTCCTACGAAGGTACGGCGCAGCTGAAGAACCGCAACATGCTGCGCAACTCTGACGGCGTTCTCGTCGCCATGGGCCGCAATATGACGATCCAGATCCTTGACGAACGCGGTGTCGAGCGCTCCTCGCAGCGCGTCGCCTACGGTTCGAAGATCTATGTGGATGACGGTGACAAGGTTCGTCGTGGACAGCGCCTCGCAGAGTGGGACCCCTACACACGTCCGATCATGACGGAACTGGCTGGTACGGTTCAGTTCGAAGACGTTGTCGACGGTCTGTCCGTTCTGGAAGCCACCGACGAAGCGACCGGCATCACCAAGCGTCAGGTCATCGACTGGCGTTCGACCCCACGCGGTTCGGACCTCAAGCCGGCGATCGTCATCAAGGACGCCAGCGGCAATGTTGCAAAACTGCCCCGCGGTACGGATGCCCGCTTCTTCCTCTCCGTCGATGCGATCCTTTCGGTCGAGCCCGGCCAGAAAGTATCCCAGGGTGACGTTCTTGCCCGCTCGCCGCTGGAAAGCGCCAAGACCAAGGACATCACCGGCGGTCTGCCGCGCGTCGCCGAATTGTTCGAAGCCCGTCGTCCGAAGGACCACGCTGTCATCGCCGAAATCGATGGCACGATCCGTCTCGGCCGCGACTACAAGAACAAGCGTCGCGTTATCATCGAGCCTGCGGAAGACGGCGTCGAGCCAGTCGAATACCTGATCCCGAAGGGCAAGCCCTTCCATCTTCAGGACGGCGACTACATCGAAAAGGGTGATTACATCCTCGACGGTAACCCGGCACCGCACGACATCCTGGCGATCAAGGGCGTCGAGGCACTTGCCTCGTACCTGGTCAACGAAATCCAGGAAGTCTATCGTCTGCAGGGCGTTGTCATCAACGACAAGCACATCGAAGTGATTGTTCGTCAGATGCTGCAGAAGGTGGAAATCACCGATGCGGGAGACAGCCACTATATCGTCGGCGACAACGTCGACCGTATCGAGCTGGAAGACAACAACGACCGCTTGATCGAGGAAGGCAAGAAGCCTGCTTACGGCGATCCGGTTCTGCTCGGCATCACAAAGGCGTCGCTGCAGACGCCGTCCTTCATCTCCGCCGCGTCCTTCCAGGAAACGACGAAGGTGCTGACGGAGGCTGCAATCGCCGGCAAGACCGATGGCCTGCAGGGCCTGAAGGAAAACGTCATCGTCGGCCGCCTCATCCCGGCCGGTACCGGTGGTACAATGACGCAGATCCGCCGCATCGCCACGGCGCGCGACGAACTGATCCTCGAAGAGCGCCGCAAGGGCTCCGGATCGGCCGTCGCCACGCCGATGCTGCAGAACCTCAACGAAAAGGCCCCAGCCGCCGAGTAATCGGCGACAGGGTCCAGACACAAAAACACCGCCCGGAGCGATCCGGGCGGTGTTTTGCGTTTTCGTGTTCGCTTAATGACGCGGCAGAGATTGGTAGCGTTGGGGTATCAGGCCAACTCCGCCGTCATCCTCGGGCTTGTCCCGAGGATCTGCAATGATTTGAAATCGCCGGTAGATTGGATCCTCGGGACAAGCCCGAGGATGACGGACGGTGCTGATGATAAAAGAAAGGGCTGCCCGGTTTGCCGGCGGCCCAATCACATAAACTTCGGCTATCTCACATGCCGAGCGCGGTACGCAACTCGGCCTTGGCCGCTTCGAATTCCGTCTTGTAGTCGTCATGAGTCATGATCGTCGATGCGATGACCGTGCCGGAGATGCGGCCGGCTTCGATATCGGTGGCGTAATGGATACCGCCAACCATGCGGTTATGGCCATATTCCCAGGCGCGGGCCATCAGCGCGGCTTTCTTTTCCGGCAGCATGTTGGAAAGCACGATCCCCATCAGGGTGCCGATTGTCGTATGGCCGGATGGATAGGAGCCGGACTTCGACAGCGGCACGACCGGGTGCACGAGATCGCTGTAGAGATGCGGGCGAGGGCGGTTCCAGACCTTCTTGGCGGGATCGGTGACAGCGCCTTCGGTTTCGACGATGCGATCGAAGAAGGCCGTGAACTTCGGCAGGTTTTCCTTGGTGAACTTCGGGCTGTCGATGACATCGGCAAAGCGCCAGACATTTTCCTCCGCGTCGGCAACGGCGCGAGCCGACTGCTCCGGTGTGCGGGTAACCTGAAGGGTCAGGATCTCGGCGAGCTCGGCCCTCATCTGGGCAGAGTCATTGGCCGGTGGCGGTGGTAGCAGCACCAGGAGGTTGACCTCAGTGGCGTCGGTAAACGGCTTGGCCTTGGCATCCTCGGCAAACGAGGGCAGGGCGATACCGATGGTGAAGGCAAGGCTGATGGCGCAGATCTTGGCAAAGTGTTGCATGGTGGCTCCCCTGATGCAGTGACACGCTGCGCAGGTATCAAGGGAGTGTTTTAGCTGTGTGACAGTTTTGTTGGGGGATGGTAGCGGGCAAGATAGATCGGACGCTAGGATACGCATAGCCCCTTAAATCAGGACCTTCAGCGCATCCGGCTCCATTGCATTCACCTGAATCGGATAATCGCCACTTCGCCTTCGAGCGCACCGTTGTAGGCCGATGCGTGGGGCTCCTCGGTGGGGACTTCCGTGAGCATGCCGATCTGGTCGAGATCGGCTTCGACGAAGCCTTCTTCGGAGAGGGCGTTCAGCGCCTCGCGCACGGCGGTGTCGTCGTCTGCTGCCCGCAGCATGACATGCAGTTCGACACCTTCGCCGCCATCGGTCTCGTAGCCCTTGCCGATGATGATGAAAACCATCGGGCCGTCATAGTTGTTGTCGTTGTCCGGATTGGTGATCATCGGGAAGTTCCTCAGGCGAGTCGATTCGATCTTGCGAATCTAGGGTTGCTGTAGCCCTGGCGTGCACGGCTGGTTGTCGATTCCTTATAGGCTTTCGATGCCATGCCAAAGTCTATCTTGTCACGGGAACCGCATTTCCCCTATAATTGGCCTCTAAAGCGCTGCTTTCCAGGGGTTTGGCGAGCGACGCGTCAAGATAATTTTGCGTCCGGCCTTGACGAAAGGCCTTGAAGCCAGTAGTACCCGCCCCATCAGAACAGATGTGAGGCATGGCTGTTCGGAGCGACACGCTCTGGAGATCACCTCAAACAAGGTTCTAAACGCACGTTGAATACAGGTTTTCCGCACGCATGACGCCATAGACTGGCGTCCTCTGCTTTGATGTGGTCCATCCGTGAAAGCGGGTCGGGCCACGCTTTGTGCATTACCGATACGTGTGGTGCTGCCGGAAACGGCGAATGTTATGCCCGCAAGGGTGTTGAGACAAGATTTTAAGGGATGGTTGAATGCCTACCGTAAACCAGCTGATCCGCAAGCCTCGCCAGGCACAGGTAAAGCGCAATAAGGTTCCTGCACTCCAGGAAAACCCGCAGAAGCGTGGCGTTTGCACACGCGTTTACACGACGACCCCGAAGAAGCCTAACTCGGCTCTGCGTAAGGTTGCCAAGATCCGCCTGACCAATGGCTTCGAAGTCATCGGCTACATTCCTGGTGAAGGCCATAACCTTCAGGAACACTCTGTCGTCATGATCCGTGGCGGCCGCGTAAAGGATTTGCCGGGCGTTCGTTACCACATCATCCGCGGCGTTCTCGATACCCAGGGTGTCAAGAACCGCAAGCAGCGCCGTTCCAAGTATGGCGCAAAGCGTCCGAAGTAATTTCGGGTTCAGAATTTAAGGTGCTGCGCGAGGTTCTCCGCGTGATAAGGCGCCGGCAACATTTGAAGAGACAAAACTATGTCAAGACGTCACAAAGCTGAAAAGCGCGAGATCAACCCGGACCCTAAGTTCGGCGATCTGATCGTTACGAAGTTCATGAATGCGATCATGCTGCACGGCAAGAAGTCGGTCGCTGAAACGATCGTTTACGGCGCGTTCGAAAACGTACAGGGCAAGTCCAAGCAGGACCCGCTCGTCGTGTTCCACTCTGCGCTCGACAACATCGCTCCGCACGTCGAAGTCCGTTCGCGCCGCGTCGGTGGTGCGACATACCAGGTTCCTGTTGACGTGCGCCCAGAGCGCCGCCAGGCACTTGCTATCCGCTGGCTGATCACTGCTGCCCGCAAGCGTAACGAAACCACCATGGTCGACCGTCTCTCGGGCGAACTGCTGGACGCCTCCAACAACCGTGGCAGCGCCGTCAAGAAGCGCGAAGACACGCACAAGATGGCTGATGCCAACCGTGCGTTCTCGCACTATCGCTGGTAATCTCGAACGGTATCCGAAAGGCAGTCCATTATGGCTCGCGAATATAAAATCGAAGACTACCGCAATTTCGGTATCATGGCGCATATCGACGCCGGCAAGACCACGACCACCGAGCGTATTCTTTATTACACCGGCAAGTCGCACAAGATCGGCGAAGTTCACGACGGCGCAGCCACGATGGACTGGATGGAGCAGGAACAGGAACGTGGGATCACGATCACCTCTGCTGCTACCACGACCTACTGGAAGGGTCGCGACGGCAAGACCCGCCGCTTCAACATCATCGATACTCCCGGCCACGTCGACTTCACGATTGAAGTCGAGCGTTCGCTGCGCGTACTCGACGGTGCGATTGCTCTTCTCGATGCCAACGCCGGTGTAGAGCCGCAGACGGAAACCGTCTGGCGTCAGGCTGAGAAGTACAATGTTCCGCGGATGATCTTCTGCAACAAGATGGACAAGACCGGCGCCGATTTCTATCGCTCGGTCGAGATGATCAAGACCCGTCTGGGTGCGATCGCTGTCGTCATGCAGCTGCCAATCGGCGCCGAAAGCGATTTCATCGGCGTTATCGATCTGGTCGAGATGAACGCCCTGATCTGGCGCGACGAGTCGCTCGGCGCCCAGTGGGATGTCACCGAGATTCCGGAAGACATGAAGGCCAAGGCGCAGGAATATCGCGAAAAGATGATCGAACAGGTCGTCGATATCGATGAAGCTGCTACGGAAGCCTATCTCGAAGGCATCATGCCTGACAACGAGAAGATCCGCGAACTCGTTCGTCGCGGCACCATCGACGTCAAGTTCCATCCGATGTTCTGCGGCACGGCCTTCAAGAACAAGGGCGTTCAGCCTTTGCTCGACGCCGTTGTCGACTACCTGCCTTCGCCGCTCGACATCCCGTCGATCGCCGGCATCGACGTGAAGACCGAAGCCGAAATCGCCCGTCATCCTTCGGATGAAGAGCCGCTTTCGATGCTCGCCTTCAAGATCATGAACGACCCCTTCGTCGGTTCGCTCACCTTCGCCCGTATCTACTCCGGCAAGCTCACTAAGGGCACCGCGGTCATGAACACGGTCAAGGAAAAGCGCGAGCGCATCGGCCGCATGCTGCAGATGCACTCGAATTCCCGTGAAGACATCGAAGAAGCTTTCGCTGGCGACATCGTTGCTCTCGCAGGCCTCAAGGAAACCACGACCGGCGACACGCTCTGCGATCCGCTGCACCAGGTTATCCTCGAGCGCATGGAATTCCCCGAGCCGGTCATCCAGATCGCCATCGAGCCGAAGACCAAGGGCGACCAGGAAAAGATGGGCCTCGCGCTCAACCGCCTGGCTGCTGAAGATCCTTCTTTCCGCGTCAAGACGGACGAAGAATCGGGCCAGACTATCATTGCCGGCATGGGCGAATTGCACCTCGACATCCTCGTCGACCGCATGCGCCGCGAATTCAAGGTAGAAGCCACCGTCGGCGCGCCGCAGGTTGCCTACCGCGAAACCATCACGAAGAAGCACGAGGAAGACTACACGCACAAGAAGCAGTCCGGCGGTACTGGCCAGTTCGCGCGCGTCAAGATCGTCTTCGAACCGAACCCTGATGGCGACGAATTCAAGTTCGAATCCAAGATCGTTGGTGGCTCTATTCCGAAGGAATACATCCCAGGCGTTCAGAAGGGCATCGAAAGCGTTATGTCGTCCGGTCCGCTGGCTGGCTTCCCGATGCTGGGCGTCAAGGCTACCCTCATCGACGGTGCCTTCCATGACGTCGACTCCTCGGTCCTCGCGTTCGAAATCGCCTCCCGCGCCTGCTTCCGTGAAGCAGCAAAGAAGGCCGGTGCTCAGCTTCTCGAGCCAATGATGAAGGTCGAAGTTGTTACGCCCGAAGATTATGTCGGCGACGTTATCGGCGACCTGAACTCGCGTCGTGGCCAGATCCAGGGCCAGGAAAGCCGCGGTATTGCCGTTGTCATCAATGCCAACGTGCCGCTCGCGAACATGTTCAAATACGTCGACAACCTGCGCTCCATGTCCCAGGGCCGTGCGCAGTACACGATGACCTTCGACCATTATTCGCCGGTTCCGTCGAACGTAGCCACTGAAATCCAGGCAAAGTATTCCGGTCAGAAATAACCGGAATACCAATTGACCGAAACAAGAATAATCCCGGTACGGGAAGAGATAACGGAGAGCCGAAATGGCAAAGAGTAAGTTTGAGCGCAACAAGCCGCACGTTAACATCGGCACGATTGGCCACGTTGACCACGGCAAGACGTCTCTGACGGCAGCGATCACGAAGTATTTCGGCGAATACAAGCGTTACGACCAGATCGACGCTGCCCCGGAAGAAAAGGCACGCGGCATCACGATCTCGACGGCTCACGTCGAATACGAAACGCCTGCCCGTCACTATGCACACGTCGACTGCCCCGGCCACGCCGACTACGTCAAGAACATGATCACCGGTGCTGCCCAGATGGACGGCGCGATCCTGGTCTGCTCGGCAGCCGACGGCCCGATGCCCCAGACCCGCGAGCACATCCTGCTTGCCCGTCAGGTTGGCGTTCCCGCCATCGTGGTGTTCCTGAACAAGGTCGACCAGGTCGACGACGAAGAGCTGCTCGAACTCGTTGAGCTCGAAGTCCGCGAACTTCTGTCGTCCTACGACTTCCCGGGCGACGATATCCCGATCATCAAGGGCTCGGCTCTGGCCGCTCTCGAAGATTCGGACAAGAAGATCGGCGAAGACGCCATCCGCGCTCTGATGGAAGCCGTCGACTCGTACATCCCGACGCCTGAGCGTCCGATCAACCTGCCGTTCCTGCTGCCGATCGAAGACGTGTTCTCGATCTCCGGCCGTGGTACGGTTGTTACCGGTCGCGTCGAGCGCGGCATCGTCAAGGTTGGTGAAGAAGTCGAAATCGTCGGCATCCGCGCAACGACCAAGACGACGGTTACCGGCGTTGAAATGTTCCGCAAGCTGCTCGATCAGGGCCAGGCTGGCGACAACATCGGCGCGCTGATCCGCGGCGTCACCCGTGACGGCGTCGAGCGTGGCCAGATTCTCTGCAAGCCAGGTTCGGTCAAGCCACACAAGAAGTTCATGGCTGAAGCCTACATCCTGACGAAGGAAGAAGGCGGTCGTCATACTCCGTTCTTCACCAACTATCGTCCGCAGTTCTACTTCCGCACGACGGACGTGACCGGCATCGTCTCCCTGCCTGAAGGCACGGAAATGGTCATGCCTGGCGACAACGTCACCGTTGCTGTCGAACTGATCGTGCCGATCGCCATGGAAGAAAAGCTGCGCTTCGCTATCCGCGAAGGCGGCCGTACCGTCGGCGCCGGCATCGTAGCCTCGATCGTCGAGTAATAACGGACGGCTGCCGCGCAAGCGGCAGCCGATACCGTGACAATAATATGAAGCAGGGGGCCTTGGCCGCTTGCTTATGACACGGAAATGTAGCAAATGGCGCGCAGGCGCGATTTGCGCGGTGCTTTGCATGTGGAATTCGCATGTCGAAGTGGCTTTTAAATAGAACAATAAGGTGGGCTAGGTAGCCCAAAGGCTGGATAGGGATGCCAAACACTGGTGTCCCTCTCGATCTTTGAAACCGGTGATCCGCCTTACGTCATAAGACAAACCGCATTCTCTCGAGGGCGCGGCGATAACAGACAACAAGGATAATGTCGAATGAACGGCCAGAATATCCGCATTCGCCTTAAGGCGTTCGATCATCGGATTCTCGACGCTTCTACGCGTGAGATCGTATCGACGGCTAAGCGCACCGGTGCAAGCGTCCGGGGCCCCGTTCCACTTCCGACCCGTATCGAGAAGTTTACGGTTAACCGCTCCCCGCACATCGACAAGAAGAGCCGCGAACAGTTCGAGATGCGCACGCATAAGCGCCTGCTCGACATCGTTGACCCGACCCCCCAGACAGTAGACGCGCTGATGAAGCTCGATCTCGCTGCTGGTGTCGATGTTGAGATCAAGCTCTGAGACTTACAGTCTTCGAGCTGAGTGAGAAGGATTGAACCGATGCGTTCAGGTGTGATTGCACAGAAGGTGGGAATGACGCGCGTCTATAATGACGCAGGCGAGCATGTCCCTGTTACGGTACTGCGTATGGAGAGCTGCCAGGTGGTGGCCCAGCGTACGGTCGAAAAGAATGGCTACGTCGCGGTCCAGGTTGGTTCTGGTGTGGCCAAGGTCAAGAATACCTCGAAGTCCCTGCGTGGCCACTTTGCCGCTGCAAACGTCGAACCGAAGACCAAGCTGCAGGAATTCCGGGTTTCGGAAGACAACCTGCTTGAAATCGGCGCCGAAATCACGGCTTCCCATTTCGCCGCTGGTCAGCTGGTCGATGTTACCGGCACCACGGTCGGTAAGGGCTTTGCCGGCGCTATCAAGCGTCACGGCTTCGGCGGCCTGCGCGCCACCCACGGCGTGTCCGTCTCGCACCGTTCGCACGGTTCGACCGGTTCGCGCCAGGATCCGGGCAAGGTATTCAAGAACAAGAAGATGGCTGGCCACATGGGCCAGACGCGCGTCACGACGCAGAACCTTGTAGTGGTTTCGACCGATGAAGATCGCGGTCTTATCCTGATCAAGGGTGCCGTCCCGGGCTCCAAGGGTGCCTGGATCATCGTTCGCGACGCCGTCAAGTCAGCCGCGAAGTAAGGGAGCCGAACCAATGGAATTTAACGTCAAGACCCTCGAGGGGAAAGACGCCGGGAAGGTCTCCCTTTCTGATGCGATTTTCGGCCTCCAGCCGCGCGAGGACATTCTCGCTCGCGTCATCCGCTGGCAGCTGGCAAAGAAGCGCGCTGGCACGCACAAGTCCAAGGGCCGTGCTGAAATCTGGCGCACCGGTGCCAAGATGTACAAGCAGAAGGGTACGGGCCGCGCTCGTCACCACTCCGCACGTGCACCTCAGTTCCGTGGCGGTGGTAAGGCTCACGGTCCGGTTGTTCGCAGCCACGAACATGATCTGCCGAAGAAGGTTCGCGCCCTCGGCCTGCGTCATGCTCTGTCGACGAAGTTCAAGGCTGAAGACATCATCGTTATCGATGACTTCATCGCAACGGAAGCCAAGACGAAGGTCCTGGCAAATACGTTCAATGCAATGGGCCTGACCAACGCGTTGCTCATTGGCGGTGCCGAGCTCGACGCCAACTTCAAGCTCGCAGCCGCAAACATCCCGAACATCGACTTTCTGCCGATCCAGGGCATCAACGTTTACGACATTCTGCGTCGCGGTAAGCTCGTGCTTTCCAAGGCCGCTGTCGAGGCTCTAGAGGAGCGCTTCAAGTGACCGATATTCGCCATTACGACGTGATCGTCTCGCCGTCGATCACCGAAAAGTCCACCATGGTTTCCGAGTATAATCAGGTTGTCTTCAACGTCGCCCTGACGGCTACCAAGCCGCAGATCAAGGCAGCTGTTGAAGCCCTGTTCGGCGTCAAGGTGACTGCTGTTAACACTCTGCGCCGCCTCGGCAAGACCAAGCGTTTTCGCGGTTTTGTCGGCAAGCAGAAAGACGTGAAGAAGGCGATCGTGACGCTGGCCGAAGGCCAGACCATCGACGTCTCCACAGGTCTGTGAGGAATTAGAAAATGGCATTGAAATCATTCAATCCGACGACCCCGAGCCAGCGTCAGCTGGTCATCGTCGACCGCTCGGCCCTCTACAAGGGCAAGCCGGTCAAGGCGCTGACGGAAGGTCTGTCGAAGAAGGGCGGCCGCAACAACACCGGTCGTATCACCGTTCGCTTCCAGGGCGGCGGTCACAAGCGGACCTACCGCCTCATCGACTTCAAGCGTCGCAAGTTCGACATCGAAGGTACGGTTGAACGTATCGAATACGACCCGAACCGCTCTGCCTTCATCGCTCTCATCAACTATGCCGATGGCGAGCAGCGCTACATCATCGCACCGCAGCGCCTGGCGCCCGGTGACAAGGTTATCGCTTCCGACAAGGTCGTGGACATCAAGCCTGGCAACGCCATGCCGCTGCAGTTCATCCCGGTCGGCTCGATCATCCACAACGTTGAGATGAAGCCGGGCAAGGGCGGCCAGATCGCTCGCTCCGCCGGTGCTTATGCGCAGCTGGTCGGCCGCGATGCAGGCCTCGCGATCCTTCGCCTCAACTCCGGCGAACAGCGCCTCGTACCAGGCACCTGCCTGGCTTCGATCGGTGCCGTTTCCAACCCGGACCACGGCAACACCAACGACGGCAAGGCCGGTCGTTCCGTTTGGCGCGGCAAGCGTCCGCATGTTCGCGGCGTCGTCATGAACCCGGTCGACCATCCGCACGGCGGTGGTGAAGGCCGGACCTCCGGTGGTCGCCATCCGGTGACACCTTGGGGCAAGCCGACGAAGGGTGCGCGTACGCGCTCCAACAAGTCGACCGATAAGATGATCATGCGCTCGCGCCATCAGCGCAAGAAGTAAGAGAGGAAGTCTCCAATGGCTCGTTCAGTATGGAAAGGTCCGTTTGTTGACGGCTATCTTCTCAAGAAGGCTGAGAAGGTTCGCGAAGGTGGACGCAACGAAGTGATCAAGATGTGGAGCCGTCGCTCCACCATCATGCCGCAGTTCGTCGGTCTGGTCTTTGGTGTCTACAACGGCAGCAAGCATATCCCGGTCAATGTCAACGAAGACATGGTCGGTCACAAGTTCGGTGAGTTCGCACCCACCCGTACCTATTACGGTCACGGCGCGGACAAGAAGGCGAAGAGGAAGTAACGATGGGCAAGGCAAAAACAGAACGCCGGCTCAAGGACAACGAAGCGCAGGCAGTCGCCCGCACGCTTCGTGTCAGCCCGCAGAAACTCAACCTCGTTGCTGCGCTTATCCGCGGCATGAAGGTCGAGCGCGCCTTGGCCGAGCTTGAATTTTCGCGCAAGCGGATCTCCGGAGCGGTCAAGAAGACCCTCGAATCGGCGATCGCAAACGCTGAAAACAATCACGATCTCGACGTCGACGCTCTCGTCGTCGCCGAGGCCTACGTCGGCAAGTCGATTGTCATGAAGCGCTTCCACGCTCGTGGTCGTGGTCGTGCATCGCGCGTCGAAAAGCCCTTCGCACATTTGACGATCGTCGTTCGCGAAGTGCAGCCAGCACAAGAGGAGGCCGCATAATGGGTCAGAAGATCAATCCAATCGGTTTCCGCCTTGGCATTAACCGCACTTGGGACAGCCGTTGGTTTGCAGACAACGCCGAATACGGCCAGTTGCTGCATGAAGACATCAAGATGCGCAAATTCGTCATGACCGAGCTGAAGCAGGCCGGCATTTCGAAGGTGGTTATCGAGCGTCCGCACAAGAAGTGCCGCGTCACGATCCACTCGGCGCGTCCGGGCCTGATCATCGGCAAGAAGGGTGCAGACATCGACAAGCTTCGCAAGAAGCTGGCCGACATGACGAACTCCGAAACGCACCTGAACATCGTCGAAGTCCGCAAGCCGGAAATCGATGCTGTCCTGGTCGCCCAGGGCATCGCTCAGCAGCTGGAACGTCGTATCGCTTTCCGCCGCGCCATGAAGCGCGCCGTTCAGTCGGCAATGCGTCTCGGTGCCGAAGGCATCAAGATCACTTGTGCCGGCCGTCTCGGTGGTGCTGAAATCGCCCGTACGGAATGGTATCGCGAAGGTCGCGTGCCGTTGCACACGCTGCGCGCCGACATCGACTACGGTACGGCTGAAGCCACCACCGCTTTCGGTATCTGCGGCATCAAGGTCTGGATCTTCAAGGGCGAAATCCTTGAGCACGACCCGATGGCATCTGAACGCCGTCAGGCCGAAGGCGATAGCCAGGGCCCAGCCAGCAGAGAAAACCGTCGCCGCGATCACGCCTAAGGGCGCTCGAGGTAGTTAATTCGGAGAATAGATTATGTTGCAGCCAAAGCGTACGAAGTACCGCAAGCAATTCAAGGGCCGCATCAAGGGCGTAGCCAAGGGCGGTTCTGATCTCGCATTCGGTGAATTCGGCCTGAAGGCCCAGGAACCGAATCGTGTCAACGCTCGTGAGATCGAGGCGGCTCGCCGCGCGATCACGCGTTTCATGAAGCGTGCCGGCCGTGTATGGATCCGGGTTTTCCCGGACGTACCGGTCACCAAGAAGCCGACCGAAGTCCGCATGGGTAAGGGCAAGGGCGGCGTCGAATACTGGGCATGCAAGGTCAAGCCCGGTCGTATGATGTTCGAGATCGACGGTGTCAGCGAAGAAATCGCCCGTGAGGCGCTTCGTCTGGGTTCTGCCAAGCTCTCGGTCAAGACGCGCTTCGTGCAGCGCATTGCAGAGTAAGGAAGAACAGCTATGAAAGCCGCAGATGTTCGCGCGTTCACCGCCGACCAACTCAAGGAAGAGCTAGCCAAGCTGAAGAAGGAGCAGTTCAACCTGCGCTTTCAGAAGGCCACCGGCCAGCTTGAAAAAGCCTCTCGTGTGAACGAGGTCCGCAAGGACATCGCCCGCGTGAAAACCATTGCCCGCCAGAAGGCGGCAGAAGCCAAGGCCTAAAGGAAAAATAAGATGCCGAAACGCATTCTGCAGGGCGTCGTGGTCAGCGACAAGAACGAAAAGACCGTCGTGGTTCGGGTCGAGCGCCGCTTTGCGCATCCGCTCCTCCAGAAGACGGTTCGTCGTTCTAAGAAGTACAAGGCCCACGACGAGAACAACGCATACAAGACCGGCGATATGGTTTCTATCGAGGAATGCGCGCCGATCTCCAAGGACAAGACCTGGACGGTCGTTTCCGGTCAGGTTAAGTAAGAATTTGCGGCGAGGCCTTGCGTCTTGCCGTAATTTCTATATGAAGCAGCGACGGAACGCCTGAGACTCGGGCGTTCTTTTGCTTTTAGCGCACGGAAGGTCCCATTGGGGAAACCACCCTGGCAAGATCGATCCCGCGCTGGCTGAAGCTACTGCCTTGTTTTCACTCTTCCTTTTTGGAGGGGCGCAAGCGGGTAAACAATTCCATAAGCCGGGATAGGGGGCTCTGCCCAACCATTCCGGTATAACAAGAAGGCGACCTGATATGATTCAGATGCAAACAAACCTCGACGTCGCGGATAATTCCGGCGCACGTCGTGTCATGTGCATCAAGGTGCTGGGCGGTTCGAAGCGCAAGTATGCCTCGATTGGCGACATTATCGTCGTCTCGATCAAGGAAGCTATTCCGCGCGGCCGCGTAAAGAAGGGTGACGTGATGAAGGCTGTGGTCGTTCGCACAGCTGCCTCGATCCGCCGTGCGGATGGAAGCGTCATTCGTTTCGATACCAATGCAGCAGTACTTATCGACAACAAGAAAGAGCCGATCGGCACACGTATCTTCGGACCGGTTCCGCGCGAACTTCGCGCTAAGAACCACATGAAGATCATCTCGCTCGCTCCTGAAGTTCTGTAAGGGGAGCGGTTAAAGATGCAAAAGATCCGCAAGGGCGACAAGGTCGTCATTCTGGCTGGTAAGGACAAGGGTCGTACCGGCGAAGTCATTCAAGTGATGCCGAAGGAAGACCGCGCAGTCGTTCGCGGCGTGAACATGGTAAAGCGCCATACACGCCAGTCGCAGTCGCAGGAAGCCGGCATCATCAACAAGGAAGCCTCGCTTCACCTGTCCAACATCGCGATTGTCGACAAGGACGGCAAGCCGACCCGCGTCGGTTTCCAGGTCGTTGATGGTAAGAAGGTCCGCGTGGCCAAGCGTTCGGGAGATGTGATCGATGGCTGAGGCTAAATACGAACCGCGCCTGAAGACGGAATACGTAACCCGTATTCGCGCAGCGCTGCAGGAACAGTTCTCCTACACCAACGAGATGATGATCCCCAAGCTGGACAAGATCGTCATCAACATGGGTGTGGGCGAGGCGACAGCTGACTCCAAGAAGCCGACGATTGCTGCTGCCGACCTGGCCGCAATCGCTGGCCAGAAGCCGGTCATCACTTTCGCGCGCAATTCCATCGCTGGCTTCAAGGTCCGCGAAAATATGCCAATCGGTGCCAAGGTCACGCTCCGTGGCGCCCGCATGTATGAGTTCGTGGATCGCCTGATCAACATCGCGCTTCCGCGCGTTCGCGACTTTCGCGGCCTGAACCCGAAGAGCTTTGACGGTCGTGGCAACTTCGCCATGGGCATCAAGGAACACATTGTGTTCCCAGAGATCAACTACGACAAGGTTGATCAGATGTGGGGCATGGACATCATCGTTTGCACGACGGCGACCAAGGACGACGAAGCTAGGGCTCTGCTCACAGAGTTCAACTTCCCGTTCCGCACGTAACCGTAACGACGAGCGTAGAAAAGGAAATCAAATATGGCGAAGACAAGCGCAGTTGAAAAGAACAAGCGCCGCCGCAATACGGTTGCTAACAGTGCCGCAAAGCGTGCCGCGCTGAAGGCAACCATCATGAACCAGTCCCTTCCGATCGAAGAGCGGTTCAAGGCTACCCTGAAGCTCGCATCGCTGCCGCGCGATGGATCCAAGACTCGCGTCCGTAACCGTTGCGAGATCACCGGTCGTCCGCGCGCCTACTACCGCAAGCTGCGCATGTCGCGTATCGCACTGCGTGAATTTGGCAATTTCGGCAAGGTGCCGGGCATTGTCAAGTCGAGCTGGTAAGGAGTAGCCCACATGACAATGACAGATCCATTGGGCGATATGCTCACACGCATCCGTAACGGTGCCTCGCGTCGCAAGTCGTCGGTTTCGACGCCTGCTTCCAAGCTCCGTGCACGTGTTCTCGATGTCCTTCAGTCCGAAGGTTACATTCGTGGCTATTCCGTCGTCGATTTCGGCAACGGCAAGTCCGAGCTCAGCATCGAGCTGAAATATTATGAAGGCGCATCGGTCATCCGTGAGATCGGCCGTGTGTCTAAGCCGGGCCGCCGGGTTTATGTCTCGGTCAAGTCCATTCCGCAGGTCGCGAACGGTCTCGGCATCACTATCCTTTCTACTCCGAAGGGCGTGATGGCCGACCACCAGGCTCGTGAACAGAATGTTGGTGGCGAGGTTCTTTGCTCGGTCTTCTAAGGCTGGTCTAAAGAATTTCCCTCGAAACAGACAGGTTTGAAAAAATGTCTCGTATCGGCAAGAAGCCCGTTCAGGTGCCTGCAGGAATCACGGCCACGATTGATGGCCAAAAAGTGACTGCTAAGGGCCCCAAGGGTGAACTGTTTTTCGTCGCGAATGACGATATCGGTCTCAAGCTCGAAGATAATGCGATTGTTGTGACGCCGCTCAACGACAGCAAGAATGCTCGCTCAAAGTGGGGGATGTCCCGCACGATGGTCGAAAACATCCTGGTTGGCGTCAAGGACGGTTATGAGCGCAAGCTCGAAATCAACGGCGTTGGTTACCGCGCGGCCCTGCAGGGCAAGAACCTGCAGTTGGCGCTTGGTTTCTCCCACGACGTGATTTATGAACCGCCAGTCGGAATCACAATTGCTGTGCCGAAGCCGACGGAAATCGTCGTCACCGGTATCAACAAGCAGCAGGTCGGCCAGGTGGCCGCAGAAATCCGCGAATACCGTGGCCCCGAGCCTTACAAGGGCAAGGGCGTCAAGTATGCCGGTGAGCGGATCATCCGCAAAGAAGGCAAGAAGAAGTAAGGATCACGCGAAATGGCTAGCAGGAAAGAAGCACTTGCACGTCGTGCCAACCGCGTGCGTCGTCATCTTAAGTCGGTGGCTAACGGCCGTCCGCGCCTGTCGGTTCATCGCTCTTCGAAGAACATCTACGCCCAGGTCATCGACGATGTGGCCGGCAAGACGCTTGCGTCTGCCTCCACTCTCGACAAGGATCTGCGCGGTTCTCTGAAGACCGGTGCTGACACAGCAGCGGCAACGCTCGTCGGCAAGCTCGTTGCAGAGCGCGCCTCCAAGGCGGGCGTCAACGAGGTCGTGTTCGACCGCGGCGCCTTCATCTATCACGGTCGCATCAAGGCTCTGGCCGAAGCTGCCCGTGAAGGCGGTCTCACCTTCTAATATAAATTTCCGGCCGGTGGCGTAAAGCTCCCGGCCGGATTTCGGTCTTTTCAGACCATCACCGGACCACAGGGCAGCGAAAAGCCCGATGTGGTCTTGTTGCAGTTGCCGATTGCACCCGGAAAAGAAAAAGGAAAAGGACAATGGCACAAGAAAAAAGAGGTTCTCGCGACGATCGCCAGAACCGTGACGAGCGCGATAGCGAATTCGTCGACAAGCTGGTCGCGATCAATCGCGTTGCCAAGGTCGTCAAGGGCGGCCGTCGTTTCGGCTTTGCAGCTCTCGTCGTCGTCGGCGACCAGAAGGGCCGCGTTGGCTTCGGTCACGGCAAGGCGCGCGAAGTGCCTGAAGCTATCCGCAAGGCAACGGAAGCCGCCAAGCGCGAGCTGATCTTCGTTCCCCTGCGTGACGGCCGTACGCTGCATCACGACATCCATGGCCGTCATGGCGCCGGCAAGGTTCTGCTGCGCTCTGCCAAGGCTGGTACCGGCATCATCGCCGGTGGTCCGATGCGCGCCGTATTCGAAACGCTCGGCGTTCACGACGTCGTCGCCAAGTCGACCGGTTCGTCGAACCCATACAACATGGTTCGCGCAACGTTCGACGCTCTGAAGCAACAGATCCATCCGAAGGACATCGCAGCTCAGCGCGGCATCAAGTATGCCACTCTGCAGGCTCGTCGTATTGCCTCCGGTAATGCGTCTGAAGAATAAGGGAGTTTGACCTATGGCCAAGACGACCAAGAAGACCGAAGCAAAGACCGTTACGGTCGAGCAGATCGGTAGCCCAATTCGCCGTCCGGACGTTCAGGAAAAGACTCTGATCGGCCTCGGATTGAACAAGATGCACCGTCGCCGCACTCTGGAGGATACTCCTTCGGTTCGTGGAATGATCCGTGCTGTCCAGCATCTCGTTCGCGTCGTCGACGAGAAGTAAGCCGGAGGATTCGTTATGAAACTGAATGAAATCACCGACAACGAAGGTTCGACCCACTCCCGCAAGCGCCTCGGCCGCGGTATTGGTTCGGGCAAGGGCAAGACCGGTGGTCGCGGCGTCAAGGGGCAGAAGTCCCGTTCGGGCGTAGCGATCAACGGCTTTGAAGGCGGTCAGATGCCAATCTACCGTCGTCTGCCTAAGCGCGGCTTCAACAACATCTTCAAGTCCGACTACGTCGTCGTATCGGTTGCTCGCCTCCAGGCAGCAGTCGACGCCGGCAAGCTGGACGCGAAGACGACGATCGATGCCGTGGCTCTCAAGGCTGCCGGCGTTATCCGTCGCGTCAAGGACGGCGTCCGGATCCTGTCCGACGGCGAAATCTCGGCGAAGCTGACCCTCGAAGTCGCAGGCGCTTCCAAGTCTGCTGTCGAGAAGATCGAGAAGGCTGGCGGCTCCATCAAGCTTTTGGCTGCCGCACCTGTCGCAGCTTCGGAATAATACAGACGAATTAATCGCCCGGGGTGCTTCACACCGGGCGATTTTGCTCCCATATGTGAGCTTCGGATCCTGAGTCGTGCGTTCGCGCGGGGAGGGCGATGACGGGACCTTCGGCCGGCATGCGCTCTTGCATCGCAGTCCACCCAATGCTCGACTTTTTAAACAATTTGATTACACATTCCGGACTCGGCCGATTTAGCCGGAATTGGTAGTGCGGAGATTTGCATGGCGTCTGCAGCGGAACAATTGGCATCCAATCTCAACTTTTCAACCTTTGCCAAGGCAGAGGATCTGAAAAAGCGGCTTTGGTTCACGCTCGGTGCGTTGCTTGTCTATCGCCTCGGCACCCATATCCCCCTTCCAGGCCTTAATCCTGCTGCCTATGCCCAGGCTTTCCAGGGCCAGGCGGGCGGCATCCTCGGTCTTTTCAACATGTTTTCCGGTGGCGCTGTCCAGCGCATGGCGATCTTCGCTCTCGGCATCATGCCCTACATCTCCGCTTCGATTATCGTGCAGCTGATGACTTCGGTCGTTCCCGCGCTCGAAAACCTGAAGAAGGAAGGCGAACAGGGCCGCAAGATCATCAATCAATACACGCGCTACGGCACGGTGCTGCTCGGCACGCTGCAAGCCTATGGCATCGCGGTGGGGCTTGAGAGCGGTAACGGACTTGTCGTCCAGCCCGGCGTCTTCTTTATCGTCTCCACGGTCATCACGCTGCTCGGCGGCACGATGTTCCTGATGTGGCTCGGTGAACAGATCACCTCGCGCGGTATCGGCAACGGCATTTCGCTGATCATCTTCGCCGGCATTGCAGCTGGCCTGCCATCGGCCTTGGCTGGCACGCTGGAACTCGGACGCACCGGCGCACTTTCGACCGCACTCATTCTCCTGGTCCTCGTCGTTGCCGTTGCGGTTATCGCCCTCATCGTCTTCGTGGAGCGCGCCCAGCGTCGTCTTTTGATCCAGTATCCGAAGCGCCAGGTCGGCAACCGCATGTTCCAGGGCGATACCTCGCACCTGCCGCTGAAGCTCAATACATCGGGCGTCATCCCGGCTATCTTCGCTTCCTCGCTGCTGCTTCTGCCAGCGACGCTCGCAGGTTTTGCCAACACCGCCGGAATGCCTGTCTGGGCAACGTCGATCGTCGCAGCCCTCGGCCACGGTCGTCCGCTCTACATGGTGCTCTATGCGCTGATGATCGCCTTCTTCGCGTTCTTCTATACGGCCATCGTCTTCAATCCGAAGGACACGGCCGATAATCTCAAGAAGCACGGCGGGTTCATTCCCGGCATTCGCCCGGGTGAGCGCACGGCTGAATACATTGACTATGTGTTGACCCGCATCACCGTGGTCGGCGCCATCTACCTCGTGGTTGTCTGCATTCTGCCGGAAATCCTCGTTTCTCAGACAGGCATCCCGCTCGCCCTCGGCGGCACTTCACTCTTGATCGTCGTCAGTGTGACGCTTGACACGGTAGCGCAGATCCAGGGTCACCTGATCGCGCAGCAGTATGAAGGTCTGATCAAGAAGTCGAAGTTGCGCGGAGGAAAGCGGGGGAGATGAGACTTATCCTTTTGGGACCACCGGGCGCCGGCAAGGGTACCCAGGCTCAGCGTATAGTCGAAAAGTACGGTATCCCGCAGCTCTCCACCGGCGACATGCTGCGTGCGGCAGTCTCGGCGGGCACTGAAGTCGGCAAGCGCGCCAAGGCTGTCATGGATGCCGGCAAGCTGGTGTCCGACGAGATCGTCAATGCGATCATCTCGGAGCGCATTGACGCCGAAGATTGTGCCAAGGGCTTCATCCTGGACGGCTTTCCGCGCACGCTGGTGCAGGCCGATGCCACCGAGAAGATGCTCGCTGCCAAGGGCATGCAGCTCTCGGGTGTCGTCGAGATCAAGGTCGATGACGTCGTGCTCGCGGACCGGGTTTCCGGACGCTATACCTGCGCCAACTGCGGTGCGGGTTATCACGACACCAACCTGAAGCCGAAGGTCGAGGGTGTCTGCGATCGCTGTGGTTCGACGCACTTCAAGCGCCGCCCTGACGATACGCGCGAAACCGTGGTGACGCGCATGCAGGCCTACTATAAGGAAACGGCGCCTTTGATTGGCTACTACTATGCCAAGAAAATGCTTCATTCGGTTGACGGCATGGCGGATATCGATCATGTCACAGCAGAAGTCGAAAAGATTCTCTCCAGCCTTTGAGCTTCGGAGAGTTGTTGTCGGGCCATTCAACGGCCTGACGACGATTTCGCAAAACAATTGCGGCGCATGAGTCGGTCGGACCGGTGGTCGGGGCGGGGATAAGCCAAAATAAAATTAGCGGAACAGTTGCCTTTTGGCAGTGATTCCGCTAAACACCGCGCCAACTCGCGACATAGCTGCGATCGGCGCGGACTTCCCTCGGGAATTCCGGGTTCGGTCGTTTTGACATGTTATCGACCTCGAATTGAACAGGCGGCCTCTACGGTCGCGTAACAGAGACCTTTGCCTGATGGCAAACGGAACGCAAGGAGAATAGGCGTGGCACGTATCGCTGGCGTCAACATCCCGACGGCAAAGCGCGTAGTAATTGCGCTGACCTATATTCACGGGATTGGACAGAAGTTTGCGCAGGAAATCGTTACCAAGGTTGGTATCCCGGCTGAGCGCCGCGTTCACCAGCTGACGGATGCCGAAGTCCTGCAGATCCGCGAAACAATCGACCGCGATTACCAGGTCGAAGGCGACCTGCGTCGCGAGACGTCGATGAACATCAAGCGTCTGATGGACCTGGGCTGCTACCGCGGTCTTCGTCATCGTCGCGGCCTGCCGGTTCGCGGTCAGCGCACGCACACCAATGCCCGCACCCGCAAGGGTCCGGCAAAGGCGATTGCTGGCAAGAAGAAGTAATCACCGGGCAACCGTGTGAGGGAGGCTGGCGGTTCCGCCGGCCTCTTTTGAGTTTGGCGAAGGGCCTTAGCGCCCTGCGCCGGTGTAGCCGCTGGCATTACGGCGGTGCAGAGATCCACGAAAGGGACTACTATGGGCAAGGAAGCCGTCCGCATTCGCCGTCGCGAACGCAAGAACATCTCGTCGGGCGTTGCGCACGTCAACTCGACGTTCAACAACACGATGATCACCATCACCGATGCGCAGGGCAATGCGATTGCCTGGTCGTCTGCTGGCGCCAAGGGCTTCAAGGGCTCGCGCAAGTCGACACCGTTCGCAGCGCAGATCGCCGCTGAAGATGCTGCCAAGAAGGCGCAGGAACATGGCATGAAGTCGCTTGAAGTCGAAGTTTGCGGTCCAGGTTCGGGTCGTGAGTCGGCTCTGCGCGCGCTCCAGGCTGCCGGTTTCATGATCACGTCGATCCGCGATGTGACCCCGATCCCGCACAACGGTTGCCGCCCACGCAAGAAGCGTCGCGTATAATCATCGCCAATCACACACCGGTGAGCGCCCAATAGGCGATCTCCGGTGCTTCTCAAGCTCGGTTGCCACGATTGGATGGTGGTAACGAACGGAAGGCAGGAATATGATTCAGAAGAATTGGCAGGAACTGATCAAGCCGAACAAGGTCGAGTTTTCCTCGGGCGGCCGCACAAAGGTCAACCTTGTCGCTGAACCGCTTGAGCGTGGCTTTGGCCTGACGCTCGGCAACGCGCTGCGTCGCGTGCTTCTGTCCTCGCTGCGCGGCGCCGCCGTCACGGCGGTACAGATCGACGGCGTACTGCATGAGTTCTCCTCGATCCCGGGCGTTCGCGAAGACGTTACGGATATCGTTCTGAACATCAAGGAAATCGCCATCAAGATGGACGGCGACGATGCCAAGCGCATGGTCGTTCGCAAGCAGGGTCCAGGCGTTGTCACCGCCGGCGACATCCAGACGGTCGGCGACATCGAGATCCTCAACCCGGATCACGTCATCTGCACGCTCGACGAAGGCGCTGAAATCCGCATGGAATTCACCGTCAACAACGGCAAGGGCTATGTTCCGGCAGAGCGCAATCGTGCGGAAGACGCACCGATTGGTCTCATCCCGGTAGACAGCCTCTACTCGCCGGTCAAGAAAGTGTCCTACAAGGTGGAAAACACCCGCGAAGGCCAGGTTCTCGATTACGACAAGTTGCTGATGGCCATCGAAACGGACGGCTCGATCTCCGGTGAAGATGCAGTCGCTTTCGCGGCCCGCATCTTGCAGGACCAGCTCGGCGTTTTCGTCAACTTCGACGAACCGCAGAAGGATGTCGAAGAAGAGACAGTCACCGAACTGGCCTTCAACCCGGCTCTCCTCAAGAAGGTGGACGAACTGGAACTGTCTGTCCGCTCGGCAAACTGCCTGAAGAACGACAACATCGTCTATATCGGCGACCTTATTCAGAAGACCGAAGCCGAAATGCTCCGCACTCCGAATTTCGGCCGCAAGTCGCTGAACGAAATCAAGGAAGTTCTCGCTTCCATGGGCCTGCATCTCGGCATGGAAGTGCCGGCCTGGCCCCCAGAGAACATCGAAGATCTCGCCAAGCGCTACGAAGATCAGTACTGAGCGGCGTGAGGCAAAGTGTGTCGCGGATTTCCGCCGGCACGCCGATCGCAGAGAACAATAAGTAAAGGCAGGATGACTGCCTTTCCCCGTCAAACAGCAGGCATATCGCCTGCATGTGCCAGGAAACGGCAGGCCCAAAATCAAAGGGCACCTGCGATTTAAGGAGAATAGCAATGCGCCATGGTATGGTAGGCCGCAAGCTGAATAGAACTGCAAGTCACCGCAAGGCAATGTTTGCCAACATGGCGGCTTCGCTCATCCTGCATGAGCAGATCACCACGACCTTGCCGAAGGCAAAGGAAATCCGCCCGATCGTTGAAAAGCTGGTCACGCTCGGCAAGCGCGGCGACCTGCACGCTCGTCGTCAGGCCATCTCGCAGATCCGCGACGTCGCTGTCGTATCGAAGCTGTTCGATGCAATCGCTACCCGTTACGCCACCCGCAACGGCGGCTACCTTCGCATCATGAAGGCTGGCTTCCGCATGGGTGACAACGCCGCCATGGCCGTCGTCGAGTTCGTCGACCGCGACATCGCTGCCAAGGGCGCCGGCGACAAGGCCCGCGTTGCAGCCGAAGAAGCTGCCGAAGCTGCTGCCGCTTAAGCGGTAAAAGCCTCATCAATCAAAAGGCCGGACGAGCAATCGTCCGGCTTTTTTGCGTTGTGGCGGGCGTGTGATGGAGAAGGCTATTCGGGTATGTGGATATCTTCCCTGATATGCCTGAGATAGACAACGATGGTGAACGTCATGATGACGACGAGCGACCATGAACTCCATATGCCAATGTTGACAGCGGACCACTCGCCGAGTTGGCTCGGATAGCGCCATATCCCGAAGAAGGTGCTGAAATTTTCGAAAAGCCAGACGAAGAAGCCGATCAGGGCAAAAGCCAACAGAAGGGGCATCCGCCGGTCCCGATCATACGGGCGGAACGTGACTGAAGTCCGCGAATAAAGTCCAATCGTACACGCGGCAATGTACCAGCGATAGTCGGCGATGTAGTGGTGTGTGAAGAAGTTCAGGTAAATTGCCAGCGAGAGCACAGCTGCCATCCAGTATGGTGGATGATGCCTAACTCGTAGTGCGAGGAGGCGCCACGCCTGTATTACGTAACTGCCTACGGCAGCGTACATGAATCCGGAAAACAATGGCACGCCGAACAGCTTGCTATAGGCAAAGTCCGGATATGCCCATGAATGGATGCTGCTCGATGTTTTGAAGACCTCGAGAGCGAAACCGATAACGTAAAAGAAGCAGATCGCCTTCAACTCATCAATGCTTTCCAGTTTGCTGGCGACCATCCAGAACTGGATGGACAAGGCAACCAGCAGCAGCACGTCATATCGGGGAATATGAAAAATGCCGCCGCGCGGGACTGTGAAGATGGCCAAGAAAAAGAGGCCAGCAAAGAGACATGCACGTGCTTCCTTGATACCAAAATAGACGAGTTCTATGAGAAAGCGCTTGGTTCCCCTCAGATGCGGCGCTGCACGTATTTCGATGAGATGCCTGTCGATGGCCGGAAGCAGTCTTCGGAGGGGCACGGCGTTTGAATTCCTGAAATTAACTCGATGGCTGTGAGCTGTTTCCGCAAATACGGTGAGCGGCAGACCAGCATGCGGCTGGGCTGTCGGCTTGCCAAATCGAAATGTGAGCTATAGGTGCGACGAACCCATTAACATCGCGGTGGAGCGGCCGAAGTGCTCGCATTTTTTCGAGGTCACTCACCAGGGAGCAGGGCAGCCCGTCTTGCAATGGGAATTGCCATCATTGCTGCAGGTCTGGCGTTGCGGCGATATGGCTATGGGCTTAACCTTCCGTTCGTGGTCGTGAAGTATGGCGGCTCGGCACTGTGGGGCGCGATGGTTTATTTCCTGATCGCAGTGCTTGCACCAAACTCGAGACGGGCAAGCATTGCTTGCGCGGCGATGGTGATCTCCACCGCCGTCGAGTTGTTCAGACTCTACCATACACCGCCTCTTGATGCGTTCAGGTTGACTGCTGGCGGTGCCCTGCTTCTCGGACGCGTGTTTTCCCTAACCAATATAATTGTCTACGGCATCGGCATCGTCGCCGCATCTGCGTTCGACAGATTTCTGGCAGCCCGCAGTCCTATCTTGCCAAAGTAGAGAAGCCTCTGCTGCCTCAGGCAGCCACCGCCCTCTGCCGCGTTCCGCGTCGTCGTTGCATCATGATTGGCCGGTAGGACCTGTAGAGGATCATCACTATCAGGAGGCCGATATAGACGTACTGCTCGAGCGAAAGCACCTTGGTCGATAGTGCGAAGTGGAGAGCGCCACAGACGGCGATGATGTAGACGAGCCGGTGCAGCCAGATCCAGTTCTTGCCCATCTGCCGTATCGAGTACCTGTTCGAGGTCACGGCCAGCGCGATCAGCATCACCAGCCCTGCCATGCCGAACATGATGAAGGGTCGCTTCAGGATGTCGCCGAGGATGGCGTCGAGCATCAGCGCCTGGTCGAGGATGGTGTAGACCAGAAAATGCATCACGACATAATAGAAGCAGAGCAGCCCCAGGGCGCGGCGGTAGCGCAGCCAGTTCCAGCCGACGAGGTCGCGGAGCGGGGTGATCGCGAGCGTCAGGATCAGGAAGCGGATGGCCCAGAGGCCGAGGAAAAGCTCGAAGGTCTTGGTCGGATCGGCGCCAAGATTGCCGGTGGCGCCAAGGTAGAATGCGTAGGCGGCGGGAAGAAGTCCGACGACGTAAAGCAGCCAGACGGAGGCTGGCTGGAAGCGTTTCGGCAGCGCGAGGGACAGGACCATTAGTAGTTCGCCTTAAGATCCATGCCGGCGTAGAGGCTTGCCACCTGGTCGGCATAGCCGTTGAAGGGCAGGGTGGGGTGGCGGCTGGAGGAGAAGAAGCCGCCTTCGCCGATCCTGCGCTCGGTCGCCTGGCTCCAGCGGGGGTGATCGACCGCCGGGTTGACGTTGGCATAAAAACCGTATTCGCCGGGGTTGGAGACCTGCCAGGTGTTCATCGGCTGCTTGTCGGTGAGCGTGATGCGGACGATCGACTTGATGCCCTTGAAGCCGTATTTCCACGGAACCACCAGGCGTATCGGCGCACCGTTCTGGTTGGGCAGCGTCTCGCCATAGAGCCCGACGGCAAGCAGCGCCAGCGGGTTGCGCGCTTCGTCCAGCCGCAGTCCTTCGACATAGGGCCAGTTCAGGGACTGGAAGCTGCCGGATTGGCCGGGCATCTCGGACGGCCGGACGATGGTCTCGAAGGCGACGTATTTCGCGCTGCCCAGCGGCTCCACCATGTCGAGCAGCTTGGATAGCTGGAAACCGTCCCAGGGTATGACCATGGACCATGCCTCGACGCACCGCATCCGGTACACACGCTCTTCTGGAGGAAAGGCCTTGATCAGCGCGTCGATGTCGAGGGTCTGCGGCTTGCCCACCATGCCATCGACGGTGATCGTCCACGGGCGCGGCTTGAATTTGCCGGAGTTGGCGGCGGGATCGGCCTTGTCCGTGCCGAATTCGTAGAAGTTGTTGTAGGTCGTGACATCCTTCTTCGGCGTCAGCTTTTCATCGACCTTGTAGTCGGTCTTCGACGCTGCCAGCGCTTCCGCCATGGCTGTGGTGCCACCGGCGATCGACAGGCCGGCGCCTGCTGCTGTCGCCAGGAAGGCGCGGCGGCCTAGATAGGTCTGGCGAGGCGTGATCTCGGAGGCGGCAATCTTGGGCGGTTGGTAGGTGGCCATGGGTAAAATCCTCGATGAGATGACGGTATCGATGGTGATACGCAGAAATACCGACGTAAGTTACAAATAGGCCCGCTTTTTTTTGGGAAAAGAAGCCAATTTATTGTGTTCGACCTAAATGTTGAGGTGTCATCGGCAAACGTCATGCATCTGTTCGATATTTTGGTCGCGGCCTCGTCCGGGAATAACCGGGATCGCTGATGGCGAGGATATTGCGAGGGGGCATGCCCTTGCAGCGTACCGGATTCGGCTTACCTGATAGTGACAGTCCGCACCGATTGATTTACGACAATTCTAAAAAGCAGGGGCTTGCCGGTCCGTCTGGCGGAATAGGTCTGCCGCAAGCAATGCCCGTAACTGCAGGACGTCGAGGATAACACCATGCCAGCCTACCGTTCGAGAACCACCACCCACGGCCGCAACATGGCCGGTGCCCGCGGCCTGTGGCGCGCAACAGGCATGAAGGACAGCGATTTCGGCAAGCCTATCATTGCCGTCGTCAACTCCTTCACGCAGTTCGTTCCCGGCCACGTGCACTTGAAGGATCTTGGCCAGCTGGTGGCGCGCGAAATCGAAGCGGCCGGCGGCGTAGCCAAGGAATTCAACACCATTGCCGTCGACGACGGGATCGCCATGGGCCATGACGGCATGCTCTATTCGCTGCCATCGCGTGAGCTGATCGCCGACAGCGTCGAATACATGGTCAACGCCCATTGCGCCGATGCCATGGTCTGCATTTCGAATTGCGACAAGATCACCCCGGGCATGCTGATGGCTTCGCTCCGCCTCAACATCCCAACCGTCTTCGTCTCCGGCGGCCCGATGGAAGCCGGCAAGGTCACCATGCATGGCAAGACCGTATCGCTCGACCTCGTCGATGCGATGGTGGCTGCAGCCGACGACAAGATCAGCGACGAAGACGTCGCCGTAATCGAGCGCTCGGCCTGTCCGACCTGCGGCTCGTGCTCGGGCATGTTCACCGCCAACTCGATGAACTGCCTGACGGAAGCGCTCGGTCTCTCGTTGCCGGGCAATGGCTCGACGTTGGCCACCCATTCAGACCGCAAGGAGCTGTTCCTGGAAGCCGGCCGTCGTATCGTCGATCTCGCCAAACGCTACTACGAGAAGGACGATGTCACGGCACTGCCGCGCACCATCGCCTCCAAGGGCGCCTTCGAGAACGCCATGGCGCTCGACATCGCCATGGGCGGATCTACCAACACGGTCCTTCACATCCTGGCCGCAGCCCACGAGGGCGAGGTCGACTTCACGATGGACGACATCGACCGTCTGTCGCGCAAGGTGCCCTGCCTGTCGAAGGTCGCGCCGGCCAAGTCCGACGTTCACATGGAAGATGTGCATCGTGCCGGCGGTATCATGGCAATCCTCGGCGAGCTGGAACGTGCCGGCCTGCTGAATTCCGACCTGCCGACCATCCACGCGCCGACGCTCGGTGATGCGATCGCACAATGGGATATTGCCATCACCGCCAACCCGGCAGCACTGAAGCTGTTCAGTGCGGCTCCGGGTGGCGTGCCGACGCAGGTTGCCTTCAGCCAGAGTTCGCGCTGGGACGACCTCGACGTCGACCGCGAAAAGGGTGTCATCCGCAGCGCCGAGCATCCGTTCTCCAAGGATGGCGGCCTGGCTGTTCTCAAGGGCAATCTCGCCGTAGACGGATGCATCGTCAAAACGGCAGGCGTCGATGAAAGCATTCTGAAGTTCTCCGGCCCGGCCCGCGTCTTCGAAAGCCAGGATTCGTCGGTCAAGGCGATCCTTGCCAACGAGGTCAAGGCCGGCGATGTCGTTGTCATCCGTTACGAAGGTCCGAAGGGCGGTCCTGGCATGCAGGAGATGCTCTACCCAACCAGCTATCTGAAATCGAAAGGTCTGGGCAAAGCCTGCGCTCTCATCACCGATGGTCGTTTTTCGGGCGGCACGTCCGGCCTGTCTATCGGTCATGCGTCGCCGGAAGCTGCCAATGGCGGTACGATTGGCCTGGTGCGCGAAGGCGACATGATCGACATCGATATCCCGAACCGCTCCATCAGCCTGCGCGTCAGCGACGAGGAGCTCGCAGCCCGCCGCGCCCAGCAGGATGCACAGGGCTGGTTCCCGGTCGAGAAGCGCAAGCGCAACGTGACGACGGCGCTCAAGGCCTATGCCGCCTTTGCCACAAGCGCCGACAAGGGCGCGGTGCGCGATCTCAGCGGCCGTTAGATAAACAATTGGCCGCAGTTTTCACCGCGGCCGACATTCTTCTATGGAGGCCCTGCCATCGAAAACCTGGCAAGGGCTCTTTTATTCAAGGCGTCACCGCAACCGTGACCGTGCCGGTCAGTTCGGACGGGCGAGGTTCTTGTAGGCGACATCCAGCTGCTTCAGGCGGTCCTCGTAGGAGGTCTTCAAGCATGCCGCATCCGCGCCGCAGGCCTGGCGCTTCTTCAGCCAGGCGCTCTGTTCGTCCTGCAGCGTGCCGCGCGATCCCATGGCGAGAAGGCCGGAGATCAGCTCGAAGGTCGTGGCCATCTTGACGTCCGCATCGTTCAGGCTGCGAGTGTCGCAGATCATTTTCTCATCCGGCTGAAGCGTCTTGCCGTCGCAATCGAAGCTGGCGGCCTTTGCCGAGCCTAGCGGCGACAGGATCGGCAGCAAGCCGACAAGCGCTGCGCAAACTAGGTTGGCAGACCGGCGGCGGGTGGTGAGTGTCAGAGGCGAATGATCCATCTTTTGATTCCGATTTCAGAAAGTTATGGCGCTTGGTTGATGATGCACTTCCGCTCGAGAATCAGCCAGATGTGCACACTGCTGCACTCCTAACCCATTCCGGGCCGTTTTGTTCAAACCGCGTATGCGCAAAGCCTCCGGCTGGCTTGAAGTTCCATGATTGTGCCCTCTTTCCTTTCTAGCGTTCGCGGTTACAACGTTGCCTCCACAGACACTTTATAAAGGGTTCCCCATGCAAGGTTTGCTCAAACGCGCTGCGATCCCTATGCTCGCGCTCGTCGTCACGCTTCCCGCCCCGGTCTACGCCGAGACGGCCAAGGCCGTGCCGGAAAACAAGATGGAAATGCAGCTTTCCTTCTCGCCGCTGGTCAAGCAGACGGCTGGCTCGGTCGTCAATGTCTACGCGGAACGCGTCGTGCACCAGCAGTCTCCTTTCGCCGGGGATCCCTTCTTCCAGCAGTTCTTCGGTCAGCGCATGCCGAACCGCACCGAAAAGCAGACATCGCTGGGCTCCGGCGTCATCGTCGAGGCGAACGGTACGATCATCACCAACAACCACGTGGTCGATGGCGCCGACGACATCAAGATCGCCCTTTCAGATGGCCGCGAATTCCCCTGCAAGGTGGTCCTCAAGGATGACCGGGTCGATCTCGCCGTGCTGAAGATCGACACGAAAGAGCAGTTGCCGATGCTGCCGATCGGCAATTCCGATACGCTCGAGGTCGGCGACCTCGTGCTTGCCATCGGCAACCCCTTCGGCGTGGGCCAGACAGTAACCAGCGGTATCGTTTCGGCGCTTGCTCGCAACCAGGTGAAGAACGAGGTCGGGTTTTTCATCCAGACTGACGCTGCCATCAACCCCGGAAATTCCGGTGGGGCGCTGATAAACATGAAAGGCGAACTGATCGGCCTCAACACGGCGATCTTCTCGCAGAGCGGCGGGTCGAACGGCATCGGCTTCGCCATTCCCGCCAATCTCGTGCGCGTCTTCCTTGCTGCCGCCGATCGCGGTGACAAGAGTTTCGAGCGCCCTTACATCGGAGCCACCTTTGAGCCGGTGACCTCCGAAGTCGCCGATGCGCTCGGCCTGAAGCGGGTTCGCGGAGCCCTGATCACCAAGGTCACCGACAACGGTCCCGCCGCCGAGGCCGGTCTCAAGGCTGGCGAAGTCGTCACCGCCCTCAACGGCGTATCCGTCGAGCATCCCGATGCTCTCGGCTACCGTCTGACAACCGCCGGGCTCGGCGCGACGGTATCGCTGACCGTGCTCGACAACGGCAATGAGCGGGAAGCGAAAATGACGCTGGCAAGCGCTCCCGAAACGCAGCCGCGCGAGGAGAAGCTGATTACTGGCAGCAATCCCTTCTCCGGTGCGACAGTGGCCAACCTGTCGCCGCGCGTGGCGGATGAGTTGCACATGCCGACCGATACGGCCGCAGGCGTCGTTGTCGAAAAGCTGAAGGATGATTCCGCTGCTGCGCGTCTCGGCTTCCAGCCGAAGGACATCATTATCTCCGTCAATGGCACGCCGATCACCAACACAAAGAGCCTCGCGGCGATTGCTGCCAGCGAACCCGATATCTGGCGCGTGGAGATCGAGCGGGACGGTCAGCGCATCCGGCAATTCTTCCGATGAGCAATGACCTGTTTGCTCCGCAGATCCCGGCAGAGGTTGCCAGCAAGCGACCCTTGGCGGACCGTCTGCGGCCGCAGACGCTGGCCGAGGTCACCGGCCAGCAGCATCTGACGGGCGACGATGGCGTGCTCCGGCGGATGATCGAGAGCGGTTCGCTCGGATCGATGATTTTCTGGGGCCCGCCTGGCACCGGCAAAACCACGGTCGCAAGGCTGCTGTCGGGTGAGGCGGGTCTCGCCTTCGAGCAGATCTCGGCCATCTTCTCCGGCGTCGCAGATCTCAAGAAGATGTTCGAGACCGCCCGTATGAGGCGCATGGATGGCCGCCAGACCTTGCTGTTCGTCGACGAGATCCACCGTTTCAACCGTGCCCAGCAGGATAGCTTTCTGCCGGTCATGGAGGACGGCACCGTCATCCTGGTCGGTGCGACGACGGAAAACCCTTCCTTCGAACTGAACGCCGCTCTGCTGTCGCGCGCCCGCGTGCTGACGTTCCGTGCCCATGACGAGGACAGCCTGCGTGAACTGCTGCAGCGTGCCGAGCGGGTGGAGGCAAAGCCGCTACCGTTGACCGATGACGCCCGTGACAGCCTGATCAGGATGGCGGATGGCGATGGTCGTGCGGTGCTGACACTTGCCGAAGAAGTATGGCGGGCAGCGCGGGCGGACGAGGTCTTCGACACCGCAGCCCTGACAGAAATTGTCCAGCGCAGGGCGCCCGTCTACGACAAGGCGCAGGATGGGCATTACAATCTGATTTCAGCGCTGCACAAGTCGGTGCGTGGGTCGGACCCGGATGCGGCGCTCTATTACCTGGCACGAATGTTCGACGCCGGTGAGGATCCGCTCTATCTCGGACGACGCCTCGTGCGCATGGCGGTCGAGGATATCGGGCTGGCCGATCCGCAGGCTCTGGTCATCTGCAACGCCGCCAAGGACGCCTACGACTATCTGGGCTCGCCCGAGGGCGAACTGGCCTTCGCGCAGGCCTGCGTCTATCTGGCAACCGCACCGAAATCGAACGCGGTCTATACGGCTTTCAAGGCGGCGACGCGGGCAGCCAAGGAGAATGGTTCGCTGCTGCCGCCCAAGCATATCCTCAACGCCCCCACCAAGCTGATGCGCGGCGAGGGATATGGCGACGGCTATCGCTACGATCACGACGAGCCGGATGCCTTTTCAGGCCAGGATTACTTTCCCGAAAAACTCGGACGTCAGAAATTCTACGATCCACCCGAGCGGGGTTTTGAGCGCGATATCAAGAAGCGTCTGGAATGGTGGGCAAAGCTTCGCAAGGAGCGGGCCGGCGAGTGAACCGGGCGCCGTCGGCTACCCCGCTGCAGCCCTCTGAATGCGCGGCGCCAACGCCTTCTCGATGAGCTTGACGCTCGATTCGGCGAGGCCCTTGTGGCCTTCCATATCGACCACCAGATGCCAGTGGCCGGTCTCGGGAACGGTGAGGCGGATCGGTGACTTCTTGGCGACGCCACCGACGAACTGATGCTTGAGCGTCTCCTTGAAACGCTGGAAATTTCCACCTGTCATCAGCCTGACATTGGCGACGGCAGAGAGGGTGATTTCAATCGTCGTCTCTGCGCGCTGGTCGCCCAGATCGTAATGGGTGTAACGGAAGGCTGGCTTTGGCATCTCGGTCATCTCATGTCGCGTCCGACACCAAAATATCCACCAGGTGGTTAAGGAAGAATGGAGTCGGACGCGTTTCGAACCTATCAACGCAACTTAATGGCTAGTGAAGGACTTGATTTAAAACCCGTCGAAACCGAGCACGATATTTTCGGGCAACTGGCAGACTTCGGCAGGATTGCGGTCACATTCCTCGCGGGCAAAGTGAAGCGCTGCAGTCTCGTTGGCGAAGAGACCGCCGATACGTCCGAGGCGGTCCTGCACGATCCAGCCGCCGTGACCGTCGCGCCCGACCAGGAAGCGGGCAGCGGACGAAGCGGCAAGCGAGCCGGTCGAGCGACGTTGGAGCGGTTCGGCTTCGTCGCGTTGGGTATTGGAGCGGGGCATTGACATTCCTTTCAGGCATTTTTGTCTGGCATCGGCCGGTATTCTACCGGCGCTGCGCCACGGTTATGAATGTATGCCGGCAGGCATAGGGTTTCCATTTCGGGCGACAGCCCGGAATATTAAAATCTCATATCCTCATAGACCTGCCCTGGAGGTCGTGGACAACAGTGCAGGGCTTGTGCTCGAGGCCATGGAGCAGGGTCAGCGCGTCGCGGATAGCAGTCTCCGTCTCTGGCTCGACCGAGACCAGCGGCAAGCGTACCGCCGTGCTGACAGGCCTGCCGTCCAGATGCATCGCCTGTTTAAGGGTCGCGGGGATACTCTCGGCAGCAAGGGCCTGCCACAGCGGAAGCAAGCGCTGCTGCAGGCTGAGAGCGGCCGCGAGGTTACCGGCGGCGGCTTGGTGCTGGACAGCCGCGCTCATCTGCGGCGCGACGTTGGCAGCGTCAGAAAAGCAACCGGCACCGCCTGTCATCGCAAACCCGAGGGCTACGGCGTCATTGCTGGTATAGAGACCGACACGTCGCGGCAGCAACTCCGTCCACGCGCCGAGGCGGCCGATGTCTCCTCCACCGTCGCAGATGCCGATGACACTGCCGATTTCGCCAAGCCTTTCGATCGTAACCGACGTGAGGTCGATCCCTGCATGGGCTGGCCTGTTATCGATGATCAAAGGCAGATCGGTGGCGTCGGCAATGCTTTCGAAATGGGCAAGGATGCCCCGCTGCGTGGGCTTGGAATAATAGGGGACGGTTATCAGCGCCGCAGACGCACCGGCGTTGCGGGCCTGCCGGGTCGCTGCGATCGTCTTGGCGGTACAATTGCTGCCCGTCGTTGCAATGACCGGCACTTTGGCCGCTGCCGTCTCCACGCAGATAGCAATAACGGTCTGCCGTTCGTGATCCGACAGCACGGGACCTTCTCCGGCGAGGCCACAGACAGCAAGACCGTCGATGCCGCTGGCGATCTGCCAGGACACATGGTCCATCAACGCGTTGCTGTCGATGGCATCATCGCGAAAAGGGGTGATGAGCGATGTGATCGCGCCACCGATGCTCCGCTTGCGGGCGGCGCTGTCGAGATAAATCGTTCTCATGGGAATGACGCTCACAGATAGGAAAACAGGATGGCGATCTCGACGCTGCCGAGCACGATGCCGAAGACAAGCATGATCATTGCCGTACGGCGCGCCCGCAGGCGACGGCGGTTGGTCTGGCTCATGAGCAGGCAAGCCGATCTGGTTCGGCAGGGTCAGGCCGCTTGGGCCAGGTGGCGTGGGGCATGGTTCACCTCTGCAATCGATGCAGCGATGGTAATGCCGGGCTCCGTAGGAAAGCCATACGAGCCCGAGCGGCCGAGAATAAAGACTTCATAAAAATAGAGGCCGCGCGTGGCGACCGGGGTCAGCCTGAAGAGCGGCGATTTTCTCGGTCGAGCTGCGTGACGAGAGCGAGGATCGCCTCGGATGTCGGCGTCGGCACGCCTGAAAGGCGACCGCACGATACGACCATGCCGACGAGCGGCGTGATCTCCAGGGGCTTGCCGGCCAGCAGGTCCTGCAGCATGGATGTGCGGACATCGCCGATCTTCTTCGACTGCTCGAGCCGTTGCTCGACCGACATCGTGAAACTCGCGCCGAGCGCTTCGCCCACCGCCTTGACCTCCGTCATCACCTGCGAAACCATGTTGGCGAGCGCCGGGTCGGCCATGATGTCCGACATCCTCGCCCTCGTCAGTGCGCTGATCGGGTTGAAGGCCGCATTGCCCATCAGCTTGCTCCAGATCTCGTTGCGGATCAGGGGCGTCGTGCTGACATTGAGGCCGCCGGATGTCAGGAGGTGGGTAATCGCCTCGAGGTCGGCGGTGTTTTCGCCTGAGGGTTCGCCAAGCACGAAGCGACCGTCGTTGCTCAGATGGATTTCTCCGGGCGACGTGACTTCGGCGCCCTGGTAGGCAACGCAGCCAATCACCCGGTCGGGGCCAATCGAGCGCCACAGCGCGCCGCCGATGTCCAGTTCCTCGAACTGCGTCTCTGCATGCTTGCTCTGGGTGTCCCGATGAAAATACCACCAGGGTATGCCGTTCAGCACCATGACGACGCGGGTGGTGGCATGCATGAGGGAGCTGATACCTGCCGCTGCCGCGCCAAGCTGATGGCCTTTCAGGCCAGTGATGACAAGGTCCTGCGGCGCTAAAGTGCTGGCATCGTCCGTAGCATTCACCTGGACCGTCAGCGGTTCCGTTGCGCCGGCCGTCCAGAGCTTGAGCCCGTGTTGCCGGATGGCATCGAGATGAGCGCCGCGCGCTACGACGGAAACTGCGACATCCGCCAAGGCTCCGCTGGCCAGTCGCGTCGCGATGGCGCCTCCCAGCGCGCCGGCGCCATAAATGCAAACTGTCTTGATCGATGACGAGGGCATAGCAATCTCCGCGATCTCAGATGGACGTTTCGTATTGACAGCGCTCGCCGTGGCACCGATGCGCCAGACCCCGGACCTTTCGGCAAGGAGCCTGGCGCAACAATCAGGTTTAGACTGCGCCGCCGTGCAGGCCGCCAAGCAGCCACAAGACGATCAGGACGAGCAACACCAGGCCCAGCACGCCGCCGAGGCCACGTCCGCCGTAACGACCATGGGCATAATAACCGCCACCGCCACCCAACAACAAAACCAGAATTACGATGATCAGGATCGTTCCCACGGTGATCACTCCCTTGCTTAGCATCCCGACAAATCACACTAAAGCCAATGCTTTGAGAGGTCCGGTATGATCGGCCATATAGAACTGCAAAGCCGTTAGTCCATGGAGCCCTGCGACAATTCGACAATCTTGACATGCCGGCTTGGCCAGAGACGAACGTTGCTGTTTCACGGTTTGTCTACGGCTGGATGGCGATGCCGGCCTCGATAGCGGCGGCGATAAATGCCTTGCGGGCGTCCTCGTCGGTGCGTTTGCCTTGGCGCACTTCGGCGCAGATCAGTAGCGCCCGATCGAGCGCCGGACCGTCCTCCTGTGGCCAATCCTCGATCATTGCCCAGGATGCTGCCTGTGTCGTGGCGATAGTCACAAAGGTTTCCGGACCTTCGAGCGCAAGGGTAACCGGCTGTTTCCAGGGGGTGTCCATATTGCCGACCTTTTCATGATAGTTGCCGAAGGATCCCTCATAGGCGGGTTTGGGAACCTGTGCGAGCGCCTGATGGCAAATCTGAAGAATACAGCAGGTGCCGATGGTTAGCCGACTTTGCGGATTCAGACTGAGAGGTACGTGATTCAGGACTTGAAGGCGCTCACGAGGCCTGCGGTGTGCCACCAGGGACAATCCAGTCTCACGGGGTCTGGTCGGGCGGCAACGGCGCAGGCACGCCCTCCCGGATGTGGGCGGAGAACGCGGGCGACAGCCCGTCGGCCTTGGCCTTGTCGTCGATATGCGACAGTCGCTTCAGTTCTTCGAGCGGCAAACGCGTATCGAGAGCCTTCTGGTCGTAGGCATAATCCGGGACATAACCGTTGACGATGAGCCGCCAGTCGAAGGGCAGGGCGTCGCCCACAGCCCGCACCATCTGGATAACTGCCGTGGTGCAGTTGGTCGTCAGCGAGTTGTAGAATTTCGGCTTTTCGGCAAGCGCGTTGGCGTCGGCCACATAGGCCAGCAGCAGTGCCCGTGCTCCGGCCGGGGAGATATTCATCCGATAGAGCTGCACGTCCTCGCCGCGCACGTTCGAGCGCACGCCGACCACGTCGCGCTCGTCGGCGGCGATGATCACAAGTGGATTGCTCTTGAACAGGTCGGCGATCGGAGAGAAAGCTCCGCCCTTTCGGCGCCTGACCTCGATCGACCAAGCCAGTTGCCGCCCGTCGGCAAACCCGAAGCTGACGATCATGTGGGCCATCAGCGGCCCCGACCAGTAGGACATGAACAGGTCGACCGTCCTGACCGTGCCGAGATCGTAGCTTCTGCTCTCCCAGTGCGGGGTGAAATCTGTGTCGCTCCGCCAGTCGAACGCCCGCACATCGCTGAGCGTAAGCTGGTTACCCTCGATCCTGCCCGTAACCTGACGCGCCACATCGGGCGCCCAGTCTGCGGTGGACGGGGGCGTGATCGTTGTCCAGCAGGCAATAACAAGCACGGAGGCGACCGCGAATGCCGAAAGACATGAGGCTCGTCTGCGGCCGAACAGGCCAACGACCGTAGCAAGCCCGCCCAAGGCAAAGATACCGGCACAGACGGCGCGCCATACCTCTGGCAAGGGTAGACGATACCAGAGGGCCAGCGACGCCCATGCTGCGACGGCGACGACGAGCAGGATAAGCCCGAACAAAAGCAGGGCGCGGCCGATAGTCTTCAACGGTTTATTCCTCGCTACCGATGGGGTTTTTGCTGAGGAAAGTGGCGCCGATGTGGAGTTCGGCAACAGGGTGCGCAGGAAGATATCGCCACCGGCCATATTAATCCGGCCACTTGGTTCCGACAGGGCGAATTCGACGGGCGCCGGAGGTCGCTATTGCAAGCTTGCTGCGGATTGCGCCCATTGCATCGCAGCCTTGGCCATCGTCGCCAGATGTTCTGCAGCGGAATGGCCGGAAATCGTCTTGCGCGGTTTCAGGTCGTGATCGCCGTCTTCGAGCCAGAGCAACTCGATGCTGTCCGACAGGTCATAGTGCAAAACCTCGTTGCGGCTGCCCAGAAGATCGCGCGTCCCCTGGCAGATCAACGTCGGCGTCCGCAACTGCCGCAGATGAGCAGTCCGCAGGTTGTCCGGCTTGCCCGGCGGGTGGAAGGGGTAGCCGAGGCAGAGGAGGCCGATGATCGCCTTGTCGTCATGGAGTTCGTCGGCGATCATACTGGCGACCCGTCCACCCATCGATTTCCCGCCGATGATCAGCGGACCCTGAGCCCCGAGTGCCGTCGCCGCCGCGCGATATTCCTGCATCAGCATCTCTGCCTTCGGCGGTGGCCTGCGCACGCCTGACATCCGTCGGGCTGCCATGTAGGCGAATTCGAAGCGGGCGACCCTGAAGCCGGCTGTAGCCAACGCATCTGATGCCGCCGACATCGAGCCCGAATCCATCGGTCCGCCGGCACCGTGGGCGAGAAGTATGGTGTAGGGGGCGTCGGAGGCGCCGGATAGCATGAAGTCCGGGATGAGAACTGACGTCACGGTGCACCTCGGCTGATTAGGGGGACGATACGCCTTACGGTAGGCAGGGGTTTCGTGTCCACTACCAAGAAAAAGGCCCCCGCTCGAAAAGCGAAGGCCTTCGTGAACCAGCCGCTAGAAGCCGTGCATCGGCTCCGGACAGCGCGTTGATATTACTTGGCGAGACGGAGTTTGAGCTGGGCGACGCCGGCTGCAACATTCAGGCCGGTACTGGTTTCGCCGCTAAGCGGCTGCAGGCCGAAGTTCTTGGAAGAGCCGCCTACCAGCGCGTTCGCGCCGAGGCCGATGCCGACCGAGGCGCCTGCGGAAGCGCCGACATAGTTGCCGGCCAGTGCGCCTTCACCGGTGCGGGTCGGGTTGACGTTGTAGACGAGCCAGCTCAGGTACGCCTTGCCGGTAACGCCAATATCGATGCCGAGCTTGCCGATCGAGCCGACATAGTGTTCGGCCTTGCCATTGCGCTGCTTGAATTCACAGCTGACAGCCTTGCTCGATCCGAGAATCATGCCGACGCCACCGGCGACCGTGCAGGAAAGCGTGCCAAGCCGCTCCTTCGGCTGGGTGGCGACAACGCCGGTGCCCTTGTGCCTTGGCGCAGCATCCGCAACGGAGGCGAATGCAACGGCGGCAGTGGCGGCGATGATGACAAGATTTTTCATGCGTAGGTCCTCAGTGATTGATGCCCCAAGAACGCAGCAGATCGAAGAAGGTTCAATCGTTTGCGTGGTCAGAGGCTGGCGTCTCTGGTCTAGCCGGCCAGCTCACCCGTCACGAACTGCGCCCGCCCCATGCCGAACGACCAGTCTTCATCGCTGTTTAATTCGCATCGCCAATAAAATCGTCCCACTTAAGTGATTGGACGGAAGCAAGAGCCAGTGTTTTCAGATTCGCGATCTTAACACTCATTGCTATCTGCTCCCGCATAACGCCAATATCTTTGGGCACAGTCAGCCCTCGCTGTGTTGCTTGTTTGATAGTGTCGTCTATTTTTGACAACAGAGAAGCTCCTTGCTCACTGTCCAATCTCGCAATTTCTCTGGTAAAATAGCAAACAGCGCGAAACGCTAGACTGTGGTTTTTTGCGTCGATTGCATTATCAATTGCTGCCAAATATCTTTCAACTCCGGATGAGTGGTGTCCTTCACGGAAATCTATGAGGCCGTCGGTGGCTAATAGGATGATCTCGTCTTCGCTATCGCCTTGCGCTGCATGTGCCCTGCTAATGAGTTGACGTGCATCATCGAACTTGCCCTGCAGTGCTTTAACTGCAGCTTGGTTATTGAGGAGGGTCTTATTTTTGGGGTTTGCAAGTAGTCCGTAGGCACCGATCATTGCGGCCCCTTCCAGCGCTTCCATGGAAACGCAACCGATGAACGTAGCTAAGATCGCTGGACGTACGCTAAACGGCTCGACTTTCCGCCAAGCTGAACACTCAAATATTGCATTTTCCCAGTCTGAGTTCTCGTATGCCATGTAGGCCGACGCCTCATGAGAAAGTGAGACATCTACGGTAACTTCTGCATTTTTGAAATCGGTCTTGTGCCGAGCTACCCATCCAATTTGCGCGATAGCGTTTTCGGTAGGGCTTAGAGAACCTTGCCGAAGCATGCGAATAGCTTGTTTTCGGGATCCGGCGTCGTATTCCATGCTTCCCATCTGGACAGCTAGCTCGGACAAATCCCTCGATGAGAAATTTGCATCTCCAAGGATAAATTTTGCCTTGCGCCAACCTGTTGGATCGCATCCAAATGCAGCCTGAACGGCGAAGAGCGCTGACCGAAGCCACGGATCAGAGAGCGTTAAGGGTGACTTCATAAGAATATTTTGAGCCTCGTCAGGCTTACCCATATGCATAAAGAAGCGAGTAGACGCACGAAGTACGTAGCGATCATCCGGACGAAGTATTAATGCCTTTTTAAGCAAAGATCGAGCAGGGGAAACCTGCCCTATGCTTGCATACAACAGCGCAGATTCAGCTAATCGTAACGCATCACGTGGATTTAATTCAAGTAGTCGTTTTCGCGTAGCTATTTCTACTCTAATCTGAGCCTCTTCAAATGGAAGATTCTTATCATCTCCGGTGCCCCGAGCCAGTACGCGACGCACGAAACTCAGTCTAGCGTCATCATAAAAATCTTGCTCGATCAACGACACCGCCGCGCGCTCGGCTCTAGGATCGTCAAGACGATCGGAAAGTAACGCGAGGCCAATAAGCTCCTCTGCATCCTCTGGCGAGCTACTCGCAATCCATCTGTCAGCAGCCCTCATAAACTCAGCATCAAGGAAGTGTGTTGCATCCCTTACAAGGTTGCTACGCAATGTTGAGGACTCTCGTGTCGCTGATCCAAGTTCCCCGAGTAGACGAGATTGCTTGATGGAGAGCCAACGAGGTATAGTTTGCCGATCTGACTGGTCGTCATTATCGATCACTTTAACTGGCCATCCGTTGTGCCACATCGGCGCGCTTTGCAAGTCGGTCAAAGACAGCGACATAACGCTCAAGAGAAAAGCGATTGCTTGCCGCGACCCTATTCAGTGGATGGCCGCGGAAGACAGGATCGGGATTGCACAACTCAGATGCGGCCTTTGTAAGATCCTCAGCAACTGACGGATCAAGGGAGCTGTGCAGTTCAGCGAGAAGATCAGTGAAGTGATGCTGAATTATTGGAAGTGCGGATACATAGCTGCCCATCCAGGTCCCGCGAATAGTCTGCGGCTTCTCAGAAGGAGCCAACCGCGAGACGAGCTGCTGGGTGCAACCGAAGCCGGTCGCGAAGAAAAATATCATGCTACCCAGTAGGTAAAGATCGCATCCCAAGCGTCGCATGGCAAAATCTGGGTCGATCTGTGTGTAGAGGATTTCAGGAGGAGCGTAGCCAAAATCCCCCGAGAAAATAAGCTCATCGTATGGACCGGCCGTGCCATCGCAGATCGCGCGGCCTAGGTCTGCCACTCGGAAGTCTCGCTTATCGCCAAACGCCAGCACGTTAGATGGTTTCAAATCTTGATGCGCTATCCGCCGAGAGTGAAGTTGCTGGACGCCTACCGCAATTTGGTGCATCGCATGGAGCCACCAAGATAGGCGATGTGCGTCGTTCACTTTCTGGACCCGTCGTCTTACATCGCCGTTTGCCAGTTCGAAAATCAGGTAAGGCGCGGTGTCTTGCAAGTTGGTGCCAATTGAAACCTGCCCGCTTTCGAGCGCGACCACGACGCGGTCCATCCTTTCACCCTCGCAGATTTTTAAAATCCGCGCTTCGAAACTATGGGCAGACGTTATTTGCCGGAGTTCCTCTAAAACGTCTACCGATCGCATAGCGGAGGTAAGGTCTATGGCCTTCAAGAAAGCGCGCCGCCCATCTTTCTCAACAATGTAAGGTACAGAGAAATTGCCGCCGGTGCCATTATATGCATCGCTACCAAGACCAGTTAAAGGATCCCATCCGACCGTTTCTACAACCTTCCATCCATTAGGTAACTGCACGCCTAGGAGTTTCCACGCACCTGCAAGGTGTTCAATTGTCATCTGTAACTCCACCGTTTCCCACGCTCGCAGCGGTTCTAGCCAACCCGAAATCCTCATTAACGCCGGACGTTTTAGCTCGCAGTTTCCGGGCTGTACGACATAATCACTGACAGCCTAGGAAACGATGCCCAGCCACTCCTCCAATCAAGAGCAACCGCTAGTCGCGCCGCAGGTGTCGCACTTCTCGCAGGTGCCATTGCGGACCATGGTGAAGTTCTGGCATTCGCCGCACATGCTACCGGTGTAGCCCTGCATGATCGAGCGGGTGCGGCGTTCGGCTTCCAGCTTCTTGGCATCGGCCTTCGCCGTTGCCGCTGCATCGGCTGCTTCGTCCGAGAACAAGGCAGTGTTTTCTTCCGCCATTTCTTCAGCCAGCTCCTTGGCGCGTTCGTCGTATTCGCGCTTGAAGGAGACGACTTCTGATGTCGAGATCGCGGCGATCGTTTCGAGCTTGCGCACCGCGCTGCCTGAGAACGCCGTGATCGTGGCGCCGCCGGACGATGCCTTGGCAGGGGCGGCGGTGGCAGCCCCCTTCGGCTCGTTGGTCTTGCCGACCAGCGTCGGCTTGTAACCACGCGTCAAACCCTTCGAGACGACATCCGCCTTGCCTTCCGACACACCGCGACCGAGCGAGGTGTTGTTGAAGTCCGAAGTGTCGACATGGGCGAGGTCATGACGGCCGAGATAGGAGACGGCGAGTTCGCGGAACACATAGTCGAGGATCGACGTGGCGTTCTTGATGGCGTCGTTGCCCTGGACGATGCCGGCCGGCTCGAACTTGGTGAAGGTGAAGGCGTCGACATATTCCTCGAGCGGCACGCCGTATTGCAGGCCGAGCGACACCGAGATGGCGAAGTTGTTGATCAGCGCGCGCAGGGCCGAGCCTTCCTTGTTCATGTCGAGGAAGATTTCGCCAAGGCGGCCGTCGTCGTATTCGCCGGTGCGCAGGAACAGCGTATGACCGCCGATCTTGGCCTTCTGTGTGTAGCCCTTGCGGCGGCCGGGCAGCTTTTCCTGCTCGCGGCTGACGCGCTCGATCACCCGTTCGATGATCTTCTCGGTGATGGTGACGGCCTGTGCCGCTGCCGGCTGCTGCAGCAGTTCCTCCAGCGCATCCTCGTTGTCGTCGTCGTCGATCAGCGATGCATTCAGCGGCTGCGAAAGCTTGGAGCCGTCGCGATAGAGCGCGTTGGCCTTCAGGCCGAGCTTCCAGGACAGCATGTAGGCGTTCTTGCAATCCTCGACGGTCGCGTCGTTGGCCATGTTGATGGTCTTCGAGATGGCGCCCGAGATGAAGGGTTGTGCGGCCGCCATCATCCGGATGTGGCTGTCGACCGACAGGTAGCGCTTGCCGATCTTGCCGCAGGCATTGGCGCAATCGAACACGGCCAGGTGCTCGTCCTTGAGGAACGGCGCGCCTTCCAGCGTCATCGCCCCGCAGATGTGGATGTTGGCAGCCTCGATCTCCTTCTTGGAGTAGCCGAGGTGGTCGAGCAGATTGAAGCCCATGTCGGCCATCTGCGCGTCGGTGACGCCCAGCGTGTCGCGCATGAAGTCGGCACCCAGCGTCCACTGGTTAAACACGAACTTGATGTCGAACGCAGATTTCAGCGCGCCGTTGACGGCTTCGATCTTGTCGTCGGTAAAGCCCTTGGCGCGCAAGCTACCGGGGTTGACGGCCGGTGCCTGGTTCAGGTTGCCATGGCCGACGGCATAGGCTTCCATCTCGGCCAGCTGGCTCTCGGAATAGCCGAGCGCCCGCAGCGCTTCCGGTACGGCGCGGTTGATGATTTTGAAGTAGCCGCCACCGGCGAGCTTCTTGAATTTCACCAGTGCAAAGTCCGGCTCGATGCCGGTCGTGTCGCAATCCATGACCAGACCGATGGTGCCTGTCGGTGCGATGACGGTCGCCTGGGCATTGCGGTAACCGTGCTGTTCGCCGAGCGCCAGCGCCTTGTCCCAGGCAGCCTTGGCATGGACGACCAGATCCTGATCAGGGTTTTCGGAGTGGATGAGGGCGACCGGGTTGATCGACAGGCCTTCATAGCCCGTTGTCTCGCCATAGGCAGCGCGGCGATGGTTGCGGATGACGCGCAGCATCGATTCGCGGTTCGGCTTGAACATCGGGAACGGCCCGAGCTCGGAAGCCATTTCCGCCGAGGTGGCATAGGAGACGCCGGTCATGATAGCCGTCAGCGAGCCGGCAATGGCACGCGCGTCGTCGCTGTCATAGGGAATGCCCGACGACATCAGCAGGCCGCCGATGTTGGCGTAGCCGAGGCCGATGGTGCGGTACTGGTAGGAGCGCTCGGCGATCTGGCGGGACGGGAACTGCGCCATCATGACCGAGATTTCGAGCACGACGGTCCACAGGCGGACGGCATGTTCGTAATCGGCGATGTCGATGCGCTTGGTGGTGGCGTCCTTGAACTGCAGCAGGTTCAGCGAGGCGAGGTTGCAGGCGGTGTCGTCGAGGAACATGTATTCCGAGCACGGATTGGAGGCGCGGATCGGGCCTTCAGCCGGCGAGGTGTGCCAGTCGTTCATTGTCGTGTTGAAATGCAGGCCCGGATCGGCAGACGCCCATGCGGCGTAGGAAATCGTTTCCCACAGGTCGCGGGCCTTCAGCGTCTTCATCACGCGGCCGTCCTTGCGGGCGGTCAGGTTCCAGTCGCCATCCTGTTCGACGGCGCGCAGGAAGTCGTCCTTGATGGAAACCGAGTTGTTGGAATTCTGGCCGGAAACCGTGAGATAGGCTTCAGAATCCCAGTCTGTGTCGTAGGTCTTGAACTTCAGGTCGGTATAGCCCTGGCGCGCAAACTGGATGACGCGCTGGACATAGTTTTCCGGCACCTGGTCCTGCTTGGCAGCGCGGATCTGGCGCTTCAACGCGACGTTCTTCATCGGGTCGAACGGGTCGTCCTTGCCGCCTTCGAGGCAGGCCTTCATGATCGCCGTCAGGTGCCGGGCAACGACCTTCGAGCCGGTGACGAGGGCAGCGACCTTCTGCTCTTCCTTGACCTTCCAGTTGATGTATTCCTCGATATCGGGATGGTCGATGTCGACCACCACCATCTTTGCCGCACGGCGCGTCGTGCCGCCAGACTTGATGGCGCCGGCAGCCCGGTCACCGATCTTGAGGAACGACATCAGGCCCGACGAACGTCCGCCGCCCGACAGTTTTTCGCCTTCGCCGCGCAGATAGGAGAAGTTGGAGCCGGTGCCGGAGCCGTACTTGAACAGACGGGCTTCGCGAACCCAGAGGTCCATGATGCCGCCTTCGTTGACGAGATCGTCCTCGACCGACTGGATGAAGCAGGCATGCGGCTGCGGATGCTCATAGGCCGACTTCGACTTGGTGAGCTTGGCGGTGAAGGGGTCGACGTAATAGTGACCCTGGCCGGGGCCATCAATGCCATAGGCCCAGTGCATGCCGGTGTTGAACCACTGTGGCGAATTCGGTGCGACGCGCTGAGTGGCGAGCATGTAGGCGAGCTCGTCGCGGAAGGCGAGTGCATCGTCTTCCGACGAGAAATAGCCGCCCTTCCAGCCCCAGTAAGTCCAGGTGCCGGCAAGGCGATCGAAGACCTGGCGGGCGTCGATTTCGGAACCGGTCTGTTCGTCCTTCGGCAGCGCCTTCAGGGCCGCCTCATCGGGAACAGAGCGCCAGAGAAAGGAAGGAACATCGTTTTCCTCGACCTTCTTCAGGCGAGTGGGCACGCCGGCCTTGCGGAAATACTTCTGTGCCAGGATATCGGCAGCGACCTGGCTGAACTGGGCAGGCACATCGATGTTCTCGAGGCGGAAGACGATCGACCCGTCCGGATTCTTGATTTCGCTGATTGCCTTGCGGAATTCGACCTCCGCGTAAGCACTCTGACCGGGCTTGGTGAAACGTCTTTCGATGCGCATCTGGGTCTACCTCTTTTGGGGTGCGCCCAACCTTGAACGGGGGCGCGAATATGGTCTTCCGGCATCGCGTTTCATCGCGCCGCCAGTGTTCATCCCGTCTCGTACAGGAGTCGTCATCCGGAGATGCGCTTCTGTATCTTGTGGAGATTGTGGCTGCAAACACTAAATATAGTATTAAACAGACAATTTATCCAGTCCCGTGTGTTGCACAGCAGCGCTTTTCGCAATCATCGGAACTGCCCTCGAGAAGACGCCTGTCATGGGCGTCCAGCGCGATTTGAAACTCGATTTTTGAAAAGGAACCGGCCTCGTTACAATATCCGGTCCGTCACCGCCGTAACGTGGTCTCATTAAGTTTGAAACGAGCCGGGTCGTCAAGTGCTGGTTTTTAATGTTCGGCTAACCACAATATCTTGTGGGTGAGCCTGTGGAAACTGGGGGAAACGAGAAAGCCCCGTAAAGTCAGACGCTTGCGCGGCGACCTTGCTATCCGGCTATCGATAAGCGGTTCCGCCGCCTGCCATATAGGCCGAAAAAACGACAAGATTTCCTTCGTTGCAGAAAGGTCACTCGGTAACGTGCCAAGGGCCAGAAGTGGCAGCGATTCGCGTCCCAAAATGCCAACAATTGCCGAGGCTTGAAGGTGTCGCCATCATCGGTCGCGTGAGCAAGGGAAGGCGACGGGGCGGCACAGGACATTCAGCCGCCGGGCAATCGTTCCGGCGGCTTGATTCGCGGGCGACGTCCGGGTTCGGGAACGTCGATAGCCGTTCACAGACTTGCGAGACGGCGACGCACGAGGCGCGACGTGGCCGGTTGCGCGGGAGCCGGCCTTGCGAGATCAGCCGCGCGTGCCCTTGGCGATCGGCTCCTGGTAGCTGAAACCCATGTCCCAGGGAAAATAGATCCAGGTATCCTGGCTGACCTCGGTGATGAAGGTGTCAATCACCGGAACGCCCTTGGGCTTGGCATAGACACATGCGAAATGCGCGTTCGGCAGCATGGCGCGGACCTCTGCGGCCGTTTTGCCGGTATCGGTCAGGTCATCGACGACAAGCACGCCTTCGCCGCCTTTTTCCAGCAGCGCCGGCGTGATGCCCTTCAGCACGGCCATTTCACCCTGGGTGACGTAATCGTGGTACGACGCGATGCAGACCGTCTCGATCAACCGGATGTTGAGTTCTCGTGAAATGATGGCCGCCGGCACGAGGCCGCCGCGCGTAATGCAGACGATGGCGTGGAACTCACGGTCGAGGCCGGCAAGCCGCCAGGCGAGCGCCCTTGCATCGCGGTGAAACTGGTCCCAGGAAACGGGAAAGGCTTTATCGGGGAGGGACATGGATCTTGGCTCCGGCAGGCACGGGGATGACGACGCGCCGGGGATCACCGACGACCGCAGGCAGAGTTTCCGTCACCGCCGGGCGAGGCCCGGTCCCGAAACGCAATTCGCGCAGCGAAAGCGACTGCGCGAAAAAGGTCCCGAAGGGGATTTCTGCTTTTGGTCGTCGTTATTAGCGGGATTTGCCGCCAAAACGCAAGAGCAGGCGGTATCGGCCTCAGCGCGACAGCAGGGTCAGCGCCGTCATCGATTTCAGCATGGTCTTGGTCGTCCCGCCGAACAGCATCTCCCACAGTCGCGATTGGGTATATGCGCCCATCACCAGCAGGTCGATGCTGTCATCCGCCAGCCGCTTCTCGATGATCTGCGACGCAGACTTGTCAGCGCTTTCCGTTGTCGTCAGCGTCGCCTTTATCCCCCGCCGCACAAGCGCTGCCGAAATATCGGCACCGGTTACAGGCGCGTTGTTGCGGTTGTCGGCCGGATCGATTGAGAGGATCTCGACAGAGTCCGCAGCTTCCAGGAAGGGCATCGCATCGAAGGTGGCGCGGGCTGCTTCCTTCGAGCCGTTCCAGGCGATCAGCACGCGCCTGATCGGGTTCGGAGCCTTGAGGATATAGGGTACCATCAGCACCGGGCGGCCGCTTTCGAACAGGAAGCTTTCCACGTCGACATGTCCGTCGGAAGGATGGGCCGGGTCCGGCTGGACCGCGATGATCAGGTCGGCGCTGCGGGCCGTTTCGATGATGGGCTGCGAATCATAGCCGGCCGAACTGGCAAAGCTGCGCCATTCGAACGACCCGCCGCTGGCCGTTGCCTTGGCATGAAACAGCTGCTCGATAGTCAATGCCTCGCTACGGGCCATGTCCTGCAGCGCCTGTACGGCGATCGGGTCCGGGATCTCCATCGGTGCCACCATCGGTACCGGCGAAACGATCTCGGCGTGAAGGCCGATGACATGGCTGTTGTTTCCAGCCGCCAGCGAGAACGCAATATCGGAGGCGATGCCGGCACTTTGCGGCACGTCCAGAATGGTGACGATGGTTCTAAAGGCCATGAGATCTCCTTGGGTCATGAATGGACGTCGCCGTCAGGTGGCGATTTAAGCCGCCGGACGAAGCGCGCCCTAAGCCTCTGCCGAATGGTTTTCCTCGACCTTTGCCTTGCGGATGGTCTCGATCATCTGTCGTACTTCCTCGGCAGCAGCCTGCATCGCCGCCTCGGTGCGCGCCCGCACGACGATCTCGGTCGAGAAACTCTGGCCGAGATAACGCGGATAGGAGCCAATGCTCGTTTCCGGATGAGCCTTCTGGATAGCGCCGAGCGGTGTGCCGATATCGCCCTCGCCGAACGGACAGGCAACCGCCGTCGACAGCATCGGCGTGCCCGTGCGCAGGGTCGGAATGACATTGTCCAGCATGGCCTGGAACACCTGCGGCACGCCGGCCATCACATGCACGTTGCCAATGGTAAAGCCGGGTGCGGTCGAGACCGGGTTGGCGATATGGGTTGCGCCGACGGGCATGCGCGCCATGCGCTGGCGGGCCTCGGTGAACGGCATGTCGCGGCGCTCGTACATGGCAGCCATCAGCTTCATGGCTTCGGCATCGTGCTCGCAGGGAACGCCAAAGGCCTTGGAAATAGCATCGGCGGTGATGTCGTCGTGGGTCGGGCCGATGCCGCCGGAGGTGAAAACGTAGTCGTAGGTGCCGCGCAGCGCATTCAATGCCGCAACGATCGCGTCTTCCTCGTCTGCGACGATGCGAACCTCCTTGAGGTCGATGCCCGAGAGCAGCAGGATGTCGGCGAGGTGGCCGATATTCTTGTCTTTTGTCCGGCCGGACAAAAGCTCGTCGCCGATGGCGAGCATCGCGGCGGTGATGATTTGGTCTGTCATAACAGTCTTTGCCTTCTCTCAACGGTTCCGGCGAAACTTACAGCAAAACGCGCCGTCGGGAAGACCCGGATTCAATCGCAAAAAATGAACGCAAAGGAAAATCGTTCAATATAAATGAACAGTCCGTATCTGGCACCCTATCTGGAACGGAGCCCGCCGTTGGGCTAACTGTCGATCATCAGCACAAGGATGCTGCGAGGCACGAAATATGCTGTTCGAATTCATCAAACGCATTCTCTCCGGTTCGCCGTCTGCGGCGCCGTCAACACTCCCAGCAAAGGAAGAGAAGAAAATGGCCAAGGTCCTGGTTCTATATCATTCCACATACGGTCACATCGAAGCGATGGCTTACGCCGTTGCCGAAGGCGCAAAGTCGGCCGGTGCCGAAGTTGTCGTCAAGCGCGTGCCGGAGCTGGTGTCAGACGAAGTCGCCAAGGCATCGCACTACAAGATGGACCAGGCAGCACCGATCGCCACTGCGGATGAACTTGCCGAATACGACGCTATCATCGTTGGCGCCGGCACCCGCTTCGGCACCGTCGCTTCGCAGATGCGCAACTTCTGGGATCAGACAGGCGGCCTGTGGTTTGGCGGCAAGCTGGTCGGCAAGGTCGGCTCGGCCTTCACATCGTCTGCCAGCCAGCACGGCGGACAGGAGTCCACCATTCTCGGCTTCCTGCCGACGTTCCTGCATCACGGCATGGCTGTCGTCGGCCTTCCCTACAGCTTCGCCGGCCAGCTCGGCACCGAAGAAGTCAAGGGCGGCTCGCCTTACGGCGCAACGACGATCACCAACGGCGACGGCTCGCGCATGCCGTCTGAAATCGAACTCGAAGGCGCAAGATTCCAGGGCGCCCACGTGGCAAAGATTGCTGCCAAGCTCGCCTAATTTTCACTCGTGAATGATTGGAAAGCGCGGCCGTAAGGTCGCGCTTTTCGCGTGAAATACAGATGCGTTGAAAGATCATATGGTGCGGACGACGGGGGTCGAACCCGTACAGCCAAGGCCGAGGGATTTTAAGTCCCTTGCGTCTACCAGTTTCGCCACGTCCGCCTGCCTTTCAAATCAACGAGTTTGACGATTCCGTCAACCCGGTGATCTCGGATATCGGTACGCAGGAGAAGCTACTGGCTCGCCTTCTCCTCCCGGACGCCTCCTCAGCCGGCGACCAGGAGGTCCGGAGTCCATCGCGCCCGGATGCGGTTGAAGGCGTAGCCCATCGCCACGCCGGCAATCGCTCCGCCGCCCTTGACGATGGCGTCGTGCAACCGCGCATGGCGGGTTGGCGAAAACTCCTGCAGGAACTCGAAGCCGAGTGCGCCTGCGACCAGAAGAACTCCGATCGATTTCCAGTGGCGTGGGTAGGCCAGCACGAAAACAAGACCGGCAAGCGCATAGGCGCCGGCTCGGTCGATATTGACCGTCGTCAGCGTATGCGGCCTGAGGTCAATCGGCGAAACAGTGGAGAAGAGAATAAAGGCGAGCACGAACCATGCCGCGCCCTTCAGGAGGATTCGTGTCATCATACCGTCATAATAGGCAGGCTCACGGCGGAATAAAGGCTTGGCATCCACACGCCAAAAGGGGCGGTCTAAAAAAGACGAAGCCCGCCAACCCGGATACACCAGGCGCGTAGCGGGCCTCTAACCATCATCATGATGGCTTGCCGTATAGAGTGCACCGCGCGAGTAGATGTCAATCCAAAGAAATGAGGGGTTGAGCCTTGTCGTCCGCGACGATTCTTTCGGAAGGGCAGTATAAGAGCGCCTCATCGCTGAAAAATCGGACATTGCCTGGCCTCGGACGAACAAAGAGACTTTATCTCGACAGCCGGCCTGTGTCATAGCCAGACGCTTGAAACAACGAAGGACGTTCAGACTTTGAACACACGGGATGTCGACAGCGCGCAGGAAGCCATGCGGGAGATTTTCCCCGCGACGCCGCTGCAATTCAACGAGCATCTCTCCGCCCGCTACGGTGCCGATATCTGGCTGAAGCGCGAAGACCTGACGCCGGTGCGCTCCTACAAGATCCGGGGTGCCTTCAACTTCTTCCGAAAGCAGATGGCAGCCGGCGGTACCGGGAAAGTCTTCGTCTGCGCCTCGGCCGGCAATCATGCGCAAGGGTTCGCCTTCGTGTGCCGCCACTTCGGCGTGCCCGGTGTGGTTTTCATGCCGGTGACGACGCCGCAGCAGAAGATCGAGAAGACCCGCATATTCGGCGGCGAATTCATCACCATCAAACTCTTCGGCGACTTTTTCGACCAGTGCTACCAGGCTGCGCGCGATTACGTTTCGGCCAATGACGGCTTCATGGTGCCGCCATTCGACCATGCTGATATCATCGAAGGCCAGGCGACGGTGGCGGCCGAAATCGCGGCGCAATTGCCGGACGGCGTGCTGCCGGATCTGGTCGTCATGCCGGTCGGCGGCGGCGGACTGGCTGCCGGGATTACGGGCTATTTCAGCGATGTCCTGCCACCGTCGGCGTTCCGATTTGTCGAGCCGGCCGGCGCTCCCAGCCTTCGTCGCTCGATAGAGGCTGGAAGCCTGATGACATTGCCGAAGGTCGATAATTTCGTCGACGGGGCGGCGGTTGCCCGCATTGGCGATCTGAATTTTGAAGCATTGCGAGCTTTCCCCGCCGATCAGGTGATGCTGATGCCGGAGAACGCCATCTGCGTGACAATCATCGATATGCTGAATGTCGAAGGCGTCGTGCTCGAACCGGCGGGCGCGCTGGCAATCACCGCACTCGAGGCGATGGATCGCGACGCCATCCGTGGCAAGACCATCGTTGCCGTCGTGTCCGGTGGCAACTTCGATTTCGAGCGGCTGCCCGACGTCAAGGAGCGCGCCATGCGCCATGCGGGCCTGAAGAAATACTTTATTCTGCGGCTGGCCCAGCGGCCGGGCGCGCTGCGCGACTTTCTCAATCTGCTTGGCCCTGACGACGACATCGCCCGCTTCGAATACCTGAAGAAGAGCGCTCGCAATTTCGGCTCTATCCTGATCGGTATAGAGGTGAAGAATGCGGACAGTTTCGCGGTGCTACGGCAGAATTTCGAGAATGCCGGACTTGGCTACGAAGACATCACCGACAATGAGATCCTTGCAAACCTGATCATATGACTATCTGCGCTTTCAGGCTGCGGTCAACCAAGAGGCAAACAATGGCGTCCTTCTTCTCAACCATCCTGTCGATGTTCACCGGTGCCGGCGGGCCCAAGGCCGACGCCACAAAGGCGGGGGCGCCAGCCGCCTCGCAGACTTATCAGGACTGCCAGATTTTCGCAGTGCCCCAGCGGGAAGGTAGCCAGTTTCGTCTGGCCGGTCGTATCGAAAAGCAGGTGAACGGCGAAATCCTGGTGCGCAACTTCATCCGCGCAGACGTCTTCAGTTCCGTCGATGACGCGGTCGAGACCACCTTCCGCAAGGCACAGCAGATCATCGACCAGCATGGCCCGTCGCTGTTTGCCGATGGCGAACCTAGCCGCCAGGTCTGAGTCGATCCGCGATTTCACCAGTGGCGGATGAGGGACTTGCTCGCCCGTCATCTGCTAAAACAATATTTTACGTTATTAACAAAAGTTCGCAGGAGCGGGCGGGGATCGGCTCCGTCCACAGCATTTCTGCCAGTTTTGCACTTAAGCGCCGCTTTTCGCTACTCTCTCTTCTTGCGTAGCCCCGTTCAGCGTTAACATCGTTGCGTCAAAATACCGGATTCGACTGCAATAGACTTGGCGGAACCTCAGCAGTCCTATATTTCAAACTTAAACGGTCGTTGTGCAAAAGCACGTTTAAGAGGCGAAAGCGGACAATGCGATGAGGGAGCTTAACCTGGCTTTGTTCGTGCTCGAGGCCGTCGCCTATTTTGCGATCATGGTGACGCTCCTGCATTTGCGGCACCGCATCGGGCTCGGCGTCTTCTTGACGGCACTCGGCGTCATGCACTTCATGGAAACCTACCTGGCAGCCGTCTTCTATGTCGAACTGCCTTTCGGCGTTGTCTCTCCCGGCTCCTCGGTGTTTTTCGCCGGCAAGCTTATGATGATCCTGATGCTTTATATGCAGGAGGATGCGGCGATCGTTCGCCAGCCGATCTACGGGCTCTTCCTCGGCAATTTGCTCACGGTGACGATTGCCTGGGCGGTGCAATTTCAGATTCCCGCCGTACTATCGCCGGGCCGCGGCACGGATTTCGCTTTTCTTCGGGAGATGGGCTGGCTGATGATCTGGGGCACGGCGCTGCTCTACATCGACGCCATCGGCATCATCCTGCTCTATGAGAAGCTCGGCCGTTTCATACAGCGCTGGGTCGTGCTGCGCTTCATGATCGCGGGCTTCGTGCTGCTGACGTTCGACCAGATCGGCTTCTTTGCGGCCCTGCATTATTTTGCCGGCGTGCCGATGACTGCCTTCTGGAGCGGCTGGATCGGAAAGCTTCTCGCGGTCCTGATCTATTCGGGGCTTTTCGCGCTTTATCAGCGCGGCATACGACGACATCTGGCGACCACCGCGCATCGCTCGGTACTCGACGTGTTCCACGACCTGACGTTTCGCGAGCGCTACGACGATCTCGTCTCTCGCAGCGGCCGCGATCTGCTGACGGGTACGTTCGATCGCAACCGCATGGAGGTCGAGGGGCCGCAGATACTGCGCGACAGCCAGAAACGTAACGAAACCATGACGCTGCTGCTGATAGACGCCGACGAATTCAAGGCGGTCAACGACCAGTTCGGACATCTCGAAGGCGATGGCGTTCTGAAGGCGGTCGCCGCAGCAATCTCGAACGCGTTGCGCCCGACCGACCGGCTGTTCCGGTTCGGCGGCGAGGAATTCGTGGTGCTCTGCACGAGGACCAACCACGCCGAGGCACTGCTTCTGGCCGAGCATCTGCGATGGCAGGTGGCGGAAACCATCCGCAACCCAGGGGGCAAGCCCATCACCATCAGCATCGGCGTTGCAACGTCCGGGGATGATGCCGCAAGCTTCAACGGTCTGCTGGCAATCGCCGACGACCGGCTTTACATGGCCAAGAACGACGGCCGCAATCGGGTCGTCGGCCGCGCCGGCTGGAAGCCGCTGGGCTGACGCCGGCGTTGCGCTGGGTGTTCCGACGGGCACCATCGGTGCCCGTCGAAAAAGCTGGCCGCGATCAGAGAACCAACCGGAACGTATGGAAACCGTCGGCGCCGTCGCCGACATCTTCGACGTGGACGCTTTTGAGGTCGGCGATATAGGTCTTCGCCTTCGGCGCGCTGTCGAACACGACGGTGGTGCCCGGCATCGGCTTGAAGGTCCAGTTGCCATCGGCGCTCGGGTTGATGGTGCCCTGATCGTGGATATAGCGGACGATGACGTCGCGATTTGTATCAGGAGCCTGATAGACCACCTTGTCCGTGGCGATATCCGGAAACTTGCCGCCGCCGCCAGCCCTATAGTTGTTGGTGACCACCAGGAATTTCATCGCAGGATCAATCGGTTTTCCGTCGAACTGAAGGTTTTGGATGCGATTGGAATCGGCATTCACCAGCTTGCCGTCGTCATCGAACCGACGCTTCTGCGAAAGGTCGATCTGATAGGTGACGCCGTCTATGACGTCGAAATTGAAAGACGGGAAGGACTGGTTCAGCAGCGGTGCATCTTTTGCCCCGGGTGTGATCTGGTTGAACATCGATGCCGACATCTCGAGCCAGTTCTTGACCTGCGCTCCGTTGATGACCACGGCCTGCACTGTGTTCGGATAGAGGTAGAGGTCGGCGACGTTCTTGATGGCGATGGGGCCTGCGGCGACGTCGGTGTAGTAGTCCGGGCCGTTGCGGCCACCGCATTTGAACGGCGCTGCGGCAGATAGAACAGGCAGATCCTTGTACTGCGTCTCCTTCAGCATGTCCTTGATGTACCAGCTTTGCGCCTTGGAGACGATCTGGACCGAGGGGTCGTCGGCCACCAGCGCGAAATAGGAATAGAGCGGTGCTGCCGTCTTGCCGACCGGCGTGCGGACATAGGCGAGGGTTGCCTCGTGCTCGGCTTTCGCTGCCTCGACCACTTCCTTCTTGTCGCCGACATCGGCGATAACCTTCTTCTTTTCGTCGCGGTGATAGATCGGCCGGGCTTCGCATGTGAAGTCGACGATCTTCCAGTCCTTGCCGTCCTTTTCCAGCAACAGGTCGATAAGGCCGAGGTGGGAACCCCAGAAGCCCCCCATGACTGCAGGCTTGCCTTGCAGCGTGCCCTTGACGGGGTCGGCGCCCTTGATCCCATCCCACGTTTTCGGGCCGGGGAAGACCAGATGCTGGTGCCCCGTGAAAACCGCATCTATGCCTTCGACTGCCGCAACGTAGAGCGACGCATTTTCCATCCGGTCGGTTGGTGCAGCGCCATCGATGCCGGAATGCGACAGGGCGATGATGATATCGGCGCCCTGTTCCTTCATGACGGGTACCCATGCCTTGGCGGCCTCGACGATATCGCGGGTCTGCGCCTTGCCCTCGAGGTTCTTGATATCCCAGAGCATGATCTGTGGCGGCACGAAGCCGATGAAGCCGATCTTGATCGGCGTCTCCTCGCCGGCGCCATCCTTGATGGTCTTGTCGAGGATCAGATAGGGCTTGAAGAACAGGTCGTCCTTCTTCGGGTCGCTGGCCAGCTGCCCCTTGGTGAGGTTGGCGCAGACGAACGGGAAGTTGGCGCCGCCCAGAACCTTGAACATGAAGTCGAGGCCGTAATTGAATTCGTGGTTGCCGAGCGTGCCGACATCGTAATTGAGCGTGTTCATCGCCTTGATGACGGGGTGGACGTCGCCGTCCTTCATGCCGTGCTGATAGGCCATGTAGTCGCCCATCGGATTGCCCTGCAGAACGTCGCCATTGTCCACGAGAATCGAATTGGTCGCCTCGGCGCGGATGGAATCGATGATCGTTGCCGTCCGCGTCAGCCCCATCGTCTCGTTCGGCTTGTCGGCGTAGTAGTCATAGGGGAAGACGTTGACGTGGATATCCGTGGTTTCCATCAGCCGCAGATGGGCCTGATTGCCGGCTGCGCGCGCCGAAAAGGGGTGCAGCATCACAAGTGCTGCAGACGCACCGAGACCGCCCAGCAACGAGCGGCGGGACATGGAAAAATCGAAACTCGCAGGCATGGCTTTCTCCTCAGGATTCATCGACGTCCCCCGACGCCGGGCGAGACTAGGATGATTTATCGAGGAGTGCACCCGTTAAGTGACAGGTAGATGGCACCGGTCCGGCAAGCGATCAGCGTTTCAGAACCGGCGTGATATCCTTGTGGAAAAATCGGAAATAGGAGCTGACTTGCGCCGCCGCATTGGAACTGCGGTTGAATTCGACGCCAATGCGGCCATTGCGCATCCAGCGGACCGTCCCCTCGATGGTGCCGATTTCTTCGCAGTCGATGCGGACCTTGCTGCCGGCCGCGCCAAGGAAGGCGCCGCCCAGATCGAGCGCCAGGCCCGTGGGCGAAAGATCGACGATGCGGCCCTCGGTTTCACGGTTGAGATATCTGACGCTGCCGACCAGGCGCGCATGGCGTCGAACCTGGCTGCGCACCTTCATACCGAGCATGTTAGGTTCGTTCTGCATTGTCATTCCTGCCTCCAGTTAAGGATTAGCCGACAGACGTTGATAATGAGTCTATGCCAAGCTTAAGTTTCGAAACGCCGTACGCCGGTCAGAGACCGACATTAGGCCTGTCGATCACCTCCCGCAGCGCGAAGCTCGAGTTGATCTTGACCACATGCGGCAAGGCGGACAGCCAGTCGCGGTGGATGCGCTCGTAATCTTCCAGATCGCGTGCGGCGACCCGCAGGATGTAGTCGTACTCGCCCGACATCAGATAGCAAACGAGCACGTTGGGACAAAGTTTCACCGCAGTTTCGAACTCCGTCAGCGTTTTGGCGAACTGGCCGGACAGCGATATATGAACAACCGCGATCATCCGGTAGTCCAGCGCCTTGTGCGAAAGGCGCGTGTGGTAGCCGCCGATGGTGCCATTCTTTTCGAGGATATCGACGCGGCGAGAGCAGGCGGATGGCGAAAGCCCCGCCTTGACGGCAAGCTCGGCGTTGGTGATCCGGGCATTCTGCTGTAGAGCTCGCAAAATGGCACGATCGATGGCATCCAGCTCAGACATTCGAATTTCCTTCGATATTTGACAGTAAAACGCAATTATCGACGAAAAGTGGCCGTTCTGTAAACCGTCTTTGCAAGGACATTGCGTCGCCGAAATGGTTCACTTGCGCATCACGATCCGCAGAGGCGGACGGCTATCGAGAGGAACGCACATGCGCATCGGCTGCCCGAAGGAAATCAAGAACCATGAATACCGCGTAGGCCTGACGCCTGCTGCCGTGCGTGACTACGTCGCCCACGGCCACCAGGTCTGGATCGAGACCAAGGCCGGGGCGGGCATCGGTGCCGACGACCACGCCTATGCGGCGGCCGGCGCCAAGATCGTCGGTACGGCCAAGGAAATTTTCGAGGGCTGCGACATGATCGTCAAGGTCAAGGAGCCGCAGCCGCAGGAATGGGCGCAGCTGCGCGAAGGCCAGATCCTCTATACCTATCTCCATCTTGCCCCGGATCCGGAGCAGACAAAGGGCCTGCTGGCCTCCGGCGTCACCGCCATAGCCTATGAGACCGTGACTGACGACCGTGGTGGCCTGCCATTGCTGGCGCCGATGTCGGAAGTCGCCGGACGCCTGTCGATCCAGGCTGGAGCGACGGCATTGCAGAAGGCCAATGGCGGTCTCGGCGTCCTCCTCGGCGGCGTCCCGGGCGTGCTGCCGGGCAAGGTCACCGTCATCGGCGGCGGTGTGGTCGGGCTGCACGCTGCACGCATGGCTGTAGGCCTCGGTGCTGACGTCACCATCCTCGATCGCTCCCTGCCGCGCCTGCGCCAGCTTGACGACCTCTTTGCCGGCCGGGTGCACACCCGCTATTCCAGCATTCAGGCGCTCGAAGACGAAGTCTTCTCGGCCGACCTGGTCATCGGCGCCGTTCTGATCCCCGGTGCTGCTGCGCCAAAGCTTGTGACGCGGGAGATGCTGACCGGCATGAAGAAGGGTGCCGTCATCGTCGATGTCGCCATCGACCAGGGCGGTTGCTTCGAAACCTCCCATGCAACGACGCATTCCGATCCGACCTATGTCGTCGAAGGCGTCGTGCATTATTGCGTCGCCAACATGCCGGGTGCCGTGCCCGTGACCTCCGCCCATGCGCTGAACAACGCCACGCTCCACCATGGCCTGGCGCTTGCCGATCGCGGCCTTCGCGCCATCGCCGAAGACCGCCATCTGCGCAACGGTCTCAACGTCCACAAGGGCCGCATCGTCAATGCAGCGGTTGCCGAAGCACTCGGCTATGAAGCCGTTGCGCCGGAAAGCATCCTGAACGTTGCCTGACCGCAAGGCCAACTGTTAGATGAAGGCGCCGGGCTCCCCGTGGACCGGCGCCTTTTGCTTGTCTATGCGGCACTGGTAGCAGTTGTTGCGCGCCGATCGAACGTGGACATAAGCTATTTCCGGCCGCGCCAGCAGCGTTTCGGCATAGGCGGGAATGTCGTCGGTGGTCGTGACGGCGCCCGTGCCGTAGACGATGCGATTGCTGTCGCTGTATCCCCGCACGATGAAGTCGCGGGTGCCGGACAGAACGGGCGGCAGGACCTCCTCTGCCGCATAGCGCTGGCAAGGCACCTTGTGCAGAAAGACCGGGCCGGTTTCGGCGTACGGCTGCAGCTCCGGAAAGGGCCGATAGGCAAAGACCAGAAACGCGTCCCCGGCATCGATATTGCGGAGGCAATGCCGGCAGGGATTGCCCGGACCGTCGGAGATCGTGGTTTCCGGCAGCCTCCCGTAGGCATCGGCGGCTCCGCTCCAGAGAGCTTCGGCATCGGCATAGGGCATGGCGGCGAAACGAATGTTGGACATGACAAATCTCCCTTTGAGGTCGTCATGACATGCGGCTCCGATCAGGGCGAAACCACCCGTTTCTTGCCGTTCGTTTTCAAAGCGCTATTTTGCGACAAAAAAGGGAGCTTCAGCATGCCGAACATCGATCTCGACTATCTTGCCAAGCAGAATGACAAGATACTGGAAGAACTCAGCGCGTTGCGGCGAGAGGTTACCGATCTCAGGGCGACTGCCGGACAATCGCTCGAAATAGACCGGCGCACAGATCCGCGCCGGCCAAGCGGCCTGTCACGCTAGCCTCAGCCGCGCTTGATGATCTCGAGCAACTCGTCGTCAGTCAGCGGCGTGACGGTGCCCTGCGCCGTCGAAACCGGTGAGAAACCGAACATCTGGTAAAGCTGCAGTGCGCGCGGATGGTCGAGATTATTGGTGGTTACCACGATCTTCTGCGGGTTCGAAAGCCACAGGGCATAGAGAGCCTGCAGCAGGAACCACTTGCCGATGCCAAGCCCCAGCGCGTGCTCTATCAGCCCGAAGTGACTAAGCTCGATCGTGTCCTCGTCGACGCGAAAATGTTCGAAGAAGCCGGCGGGCGCGCCGTTGACGTAGAGCACGCTGACGTCGTTGCGCTCGTCATGGAGAACGTTCGTCAGTTCCTCGTCGCTCATTCTCATCCGGTCCACCCACTGCCATCGGGCGCCGACCTGGCGGTAGAGATAGCGGTAGAACGGCAGCGGGATCTTCGGCGCCCGCATCACTGCGGCCTGGATGTTGATCGGGATCGCCAGGCTGGTCTTCGGCGGCGCAGTCATCTTCAATCGGGTGATCTGGACCGGTATCGATGCGATGGATGTTTCAGTCATGTTCAAGCCTTGCCGGTGGCGATGGGGGTGTCCTGCCGGCTTCCCCATTCCGTCCAGGAGCCGTCATAGAGCCGGTTGTCGCTGTGATCGAGTGATTCCAGCGCCAGCGTAATGATTGCCGCAGTGATACCCGAACCGCAACTGGTGACGACCGGCTTGGAAAGATCGATGCCGGCGGCCTCTATGGTCTGCTTCAGTTCGGACAGCGTCTTCAGCTTGCCACCGGTCGAAAAGGAGCCGGAAGGCAGGCTGCGGGCACCCGGCATGTGGCCGGAGCGCATACCGGCGCGGGGCTCGGGTTCCTCGGCTGCGAACCGGCCGGCGCTGCGCGCATCGGCAATCTGCATGGCGCCGCTGGAGACGATATCGCGCATGTCCTCGAAGCCGACCACGCGCTTGTCGTCGAATACAGGGGTGAAGGTCGCTGGCTGCGGATCCGGCGTCGTCGTTTCCAGCGGACGGCCCTCGGCCTTCCAGCCATCGAGGCCGCCATCCAGAACTACGACGTTGCTAGCGCCCATGATGCGAAACAACCACCAGACGCGCGGTGCCGAAAAGATACCGGGACCGTCATAGACGACGATCCGGTCGGTTACCGATATCCCGAGCTTGCCGACCTGTTCGGCGAAATAGTCCGGGGAGGGCACCATGTGCGGCAGGTCTGTGGAGTGATCGGCGATCTTGTCATGATCGAAACGGACGGCGCCCGGAATATGGCCGGCGGCGTATTCGGCCTCCGCGTCCCGCTTCTGCGCCGGAAGATAGAACGCGGCGTCGACCACCTTCAGGTCCGGAGCGCCAAGCTGCTGTTGCAGCCAGTCGGCCGATACGACAAAACGGCTTTGGTCGACACTCATGCTGATCTCCATGCTGTTCAGGCTTCTTGCCCGGGCGTTCCGAAGCGGATGCGAAAGCGCCGGTTTTCCTTGCCCTTTTTTTCGATCTTGGCGATGAAGATCGCGCCGACCTCCTGCGTCTCCGACACATGTGTGCCGCCACAGGGCTGGCTGTCAACGGACGAACTCTCGCCGATGCAGACGAGGCTGACCCGGCCAAGTCCTATCGGAGGCCGAACGTTCTTGGACTTGACGATGCCCGGATTGGCCGCAAGCTCTTCGTCGGTAATCCATTGCAGGGTGATCGGGTGATTTTCGTTGACGAGCGTCATAAGCTTCGCCGTCACATCGTCCTTGTCGATCGCCTCGCTCATGTCGAAGTCGACGCGGCTCTCGTCTTCGCCGACGGCAGCGCCTGTGATCGGGTAGGGGCAGACGACTGACAGGAGATGGCAGGCGGTGTGCATCCGCATCAGCCGGTAGCGGCGCGGCCAGTCGATGTGCAGAACCACTGTCTCGCCGACGGAAGGCACGGCCTCGCCTTCGAGCGGTGTGTGCAGGATAATGTCCTTGGTCGCGCCATGGCGGGCCTGGCCAAGCATGATCCTTGAGCCGTCGCTGCGTTCCAGAAATCCGGTATCGCCGGGCTGACCGCCCGATGTTGCATAAAAGCAGGTCCGGTCGACCTCGATGCTGCCGTCCTCGTGCACTGCAGTCACCGTCGCCTCGACGGTCGACAGATAGAAATCGTCACGGAAGAGCGCCTCGACTGTCATCGGCAATCACGCGACCCGTTCATAGGGAACGGAAATCTGCGGGGACGCCGTCAGCCAATCCGGCACAGGCAGGCCCTTTGATTTCAGGAAGTCCGGGTTGAAGAGCTTGGACTGGTAGCGGTTGCCATAGTCGCAGAGGATGGTGACGATGGTGTGCCCGGGGCCGAGATCCTTCGCCATCCGCATCGCGCCGGCTATGTTGATGGCTGAGGAGCCGCCGAGGCATAGCCCCTCATGTGCTGCAAGGTCGAAGACAATCGGCAATGCGTCCGCATCAGAGATCCGGTAGGCAAAATCAGGCTTGAAGCCCTCGAGATTGGCTGTGATGCGCCCCTGGCCGATACCTTCGGTGATCGACGATCCCTCGGATTTCAGCGTGCCATGCGCATAGAACTCATAGAGCGATGCACCTTCGGGATCGGCGAGGCCGATCTTGATGCCCTTGTTGAAGCCATGCAGACCTATCGCCGTCCCGGCCAGCGTGCCGCCGGAACCGACCGCGCAGATGAAGCCGTCGACCTTGCCGTGCGTATCATCCCAGATTTCGCGCGCCGTCGTCTCGATATGCGCCTGGCGGTTGGAGAGGTTGTCGAACTGGTTCGCCCAGATGGCGCCGTTCGGCTCGGTCTTTGCCAGTTGTTCTGCGAGCCGGCCGGAGACTTTGACGTAATTGTTGGGGTTTTTGTAAGGGGCAGCCGGAACTTCGACCAGTTCCGCGCCGAGCAGCCTCAGCGCGTCCTTCTTCTCCTGGCTCTGCGTTTCCGGGATGACGATGACGGTGCGATAGCCCAGCGCCTTGGCGACAAGAGTGAGGCCGATGCCGGTGTTGCCGGCCGTGCCCTCGACGATGACGCCTCCCGGCCGCAGCAGTCCCTTCTTCTCGGCATCGCGGATGATGTAGAGCGCCGCACGATCCTTGACGGACTGGCCAGGGTTCAGGAATTCCGCCTTGCCATAGATCGTCGAGCCGGTCGCCTCTGAGGCGCCCTTCAGCTTGATAAGAGGTGTGTGGCCGATCGCTTCGAGGACGGAGGGGTAAACGCTCATGGGATCTGCCTTCTGTTTGATCCTATTGTAAGAACGGTCTTTTCTCTCCACAAGGCGGCATTGGCAAGAAATACCGTTCTCATAGGGCGGCCGGTGCGATAAAATTCATTGGCTCCAAGCAATAAGTCTGCCTTGGTGATCTGTTGATTGACTTTTGGCGTAAGCGTCAGCAGAAAAGTTCGAGCGGGTGAACGGTCTTGGTCGGAACGAATATGGTGGGCAATCAGATCGATACTTTCGACGCGCTTATGGCGCATTATGTTGCCGGCTCGCTTCCGGAACCTGCCCGCATTCTTGTTGCTGCCCATCTCGAGATGCAGCCCATCAATCGTTTAATCGTCCATGATCTGGAAGCACTTGCAGGCGAGGCTCTGGAACAGATGCCCGCCGCAAATCCCGGTGACAGGAACGCCCGGCTTGCTGCAATTTTCGCGTCGCCGGCCTCGTCGGAACCGGCGCCACGACCGGTCGAAAGATCAGGTGACGGCGGGTTGCCACAGACGCTGCGCGATTTCATCGGTTACGATCTTGCGGATATCCCGTGGCGCAGCAAGTTGCCGGGCTTCAAGAAATACGGCCTTGGCGAAATCGATGGCTGCAAGGTGAACCTGATGTGGATCCGAGCCGGCAGGAAGCTGCCGACCCACACCCATGAGGGCGCCGAGTTGACGCTGGTGCTGGAGGGTGCATTCTCGGATGCGCGCGGCCGCTACGGGCCGGGCGAGATATCGATCGCCGACGACAGCATCGTACACCGGCCGGTCGCCGAAAACGACCGGCCCTGCATTGCCTTTTCGGTGCTCGAGGCGCCGATAAAATTCAAGGGGCCGCTGACGCGTCTCGTTGGCGACCTGCTCGGCTGAAAGCAGCCACAATAGCGTGCTATCGGCAGCGACAAACTGCTGGACAGGAACTTTCTGACATCGCCTGGTGTTGAACCGGACCCGCCGAGGAGCAAACGAGATGCGTGACTATGTCGCCCGACCCGATCATGGGATCGTCTGGATTTCCGGAGCCAGCTCGGGCATTGGACGGGCGCTCGCGCTCAAGCTGGCGGGTGAGGGGTACCGGGTCGCCGTGACCGCCCGCAACCATGACAAGCTGCTCGAACTCCAGTTGGAGGCGGCAGGACTTGCCGGCAGCATCATCGTTCTCGATGGCGACGTTACCAGTGCCGAGGACATGGAACACACCGTCGCCGCCATAGAGTACCAGCACGGCACTCTGGCCATGGCGATCTTCAATGCCGGCGTCTATCTGCCCGTCGACGGTGCGCATCTGAAACACGAGGACTTCGAGCGGAGCTTCTCCGTCAACTTGTCCGGCGTGGTCAATTGTTTGATCCCCGCAGTCCGTCACATGAAGACGAAGGGGCAGGGCCAGATTGCTATCGTCTCGTCTGTGACCGGCTACGGAGGGCTGCCGACAAGTGCTGCCTATGGAGCCACCAAAGCGGCGCTCATCAACATGGCCGAAAGCCTGAAATTCGATCTCGATAAACTCGGCATCCGAATCCAGGTCATCAATCCGGGCTTCGTCGATACCGAAGCCACAAAGAACAACCAATTCCCTATGCCGTCGCTGGTGACCGCCCAGGTCGCTGCCGATGAGATTGCCGCAGGCCTGAAGTCGCTCTCCTTCGAGATCAGCTTTCCGAAGAGTTTTACACTACGGTTGAAGCTGCTGAAATTCCTGCCCTACAATCTCTATTTCAAGGTCATCAACCGGTTTACCGGATGGCCCGAGCGCGCGGTGGAGTCTCCGCGCGATCCCTCTCCGCATCCAGCCGAGTAGCGGCTGGCCTGCTGCCGTCGATGCGGGAGCGCAACAGCTTGTGCGCTGCCTCGTCGAGCGGAAAATTCCACATAAGCGCCACGGCGGCGAGCTTCAGCGCGATGGGTATCCACGCATAGGCGATGGCCAGCGTCCAGAGAGCCTCCGGCCGGTTGCCGGCGCCGGCCGCAGCATCGAAGCCGAAGACAGATAGCAGCGGAAAAATCAGCCCAACACCCGCAGCCAGTGACAGCTTGGTGGCCAGACCCCAGGCCGCAAAATAGAGGCCGCCGCGCTGCGAGCCGGATTGGGCGGTGTCCACATCGATGACATCGGCCTGAATTGCCGGGGGCAGAGACAAATCGAACCCCAGCATAAGGCCCGTGACGATGCAGATCGCGCCAAAACCATAGAGCGAACCGGAAGGCAGCAGCGGTGCCGCGACGAAGGCGGCACAGGCAACGATCATCGCAATGCACCAGGCGCGGTGCTTGCCGAAGCGTCTGGCAGCCAGCGTCGCCAGCGGAACACCGGCGATGCCGAACAGGAAATACACGAACAGCAGCGGCCCGCGCGATTGCGGCAACCCAAGCCGGTCCGATACGAAATAGAGAAAGAGTGTCGCGGGGATGCCGTTTGCAAAGCCGTTGATGAAATACGCGATCAGCAGGCGGACGAACGGCATGTTTGCCGCAAGAAATCCGAGGCTCTGTCGGAGGGCTATCCCGGCGACGCTATGCTCGCGCGGTTCCGGCACGAAGATCACGGCTATCAGGCCCGAGACCGGCAGACTGATCGCGACCACGATCCCGAGCACGGCGAGCCCGGAAATTGGAGCTCCGCGCTCCATGCCGATGGCGAACGGCACGACGATGGCAATCAGCACCCCGATCAATGAGATGCCCTCGCGAAGGCTGGTCAGCGATGTGCGCCCGCTGTAGTCGTCGATAAGCTCCGCCCCCCATGCCGAATAGGGCACCATCGCCATCGTATAGCCGAGCGACAGCACTACGCCCCAGACGCCAAGCCACAGAAGCGTCACACCCGGTGGCGGCGAATAGAGCATCAGCGCGGCAAGCGAGGCGATGGGTACCGAAAGCGAAAAAAGCAGGCGACGTCGGCCGAAGCGAGGTCGGAAGCGATCCGCGACCATGCCGACCAGCGGATCGGATACGGCATCGAATATTCTCACCAGCAGCAGCACGAAGCCGACGCCGGCAAGGGGGAGGCCTATGGTTTCGGTGTAGTAGGTCGGCACCACCGCATAGAGCGGCAGGCCGAGCGCTGCGAGCGGCGCTGCCGGCAGCGCGTAAGCCAGAAGCCGCCACCAGCCGATCTGTCGTTGACCGCTCGACTGCGGTGAACGCAGTCCGTCCGCGTCACGCCCTGGCAAAAACCACCTGGCGCACGTCGATATTGCGCGAGAGGAAGCCCGCCTCGCAGTAAAACAGGTAAAAGTCCCAGAGCCGCTTGAAACGGTCATCGAACCCAAGCGGCTTCACCCGCTCCCAGGCGGCCCAGAAACGGTCGCGCCATTCAGCCAGCGTCCGGGCGTAGTCGAGCCCGAAACCGAAATCCTTGACCATCGACAGGTCGACCTTCCGGCTCAGCGCCAGGAGATGTTCCGGCGTCGGGAGCATGCCGCCGGGAAAGACGTATTTCTGGATGAAGTCCGGGTTGGCCTTGTACTTCGCGAAGGCCTCTGGCTTGATGGTGATGATCTGCAGGCCAGCCTGGCCACCCGGCTTCAGGCAGTCCTTCAACTTGGAAAAATAGGTCGACCAGTATTTCTCCCCAACCGCCTCGAACATTTCGATGGAGATAATCTTGTCGTAGACACCGGTTTCGTCGCGATAGTCCTGGAAGCGGAAATCGACGCGATCGCTGAGGCCAGCCTTGCGGATACGCTCTTCGGCGAAGACCAGCTGTTCGCGGCTGATGGTCAGGCCAGTAACGCGGCACCCCATTTCCCGCGCGGCGAATTCGGCAAACCCGCCCCAGCCGCAGCCGATCTCCAGCACATGGTCGCCCGGCTTGATGCCGGTGGCCTCTGCCAAGGCCCGGTATTTCGCATTCTGGGCCGACTGCAGGTCGTTGGCGCCGGTCGAATAGAGCGCGGAGGAATAGGTCATGCTCGGGTCGAGCCACGCTTTGTAGAAGTCGTTGCCGAGATCGTAATGCGCCGAAATATTGCGCTTGGATCCGGCCTTGCTGTTGCCGCGCATCCAGTGGCGGATCTTCTCGACGACCTGCATGATGCCGCCGGTGCCGTTGGCATACTGGTCGGCTGCTTCGCCGTTGATCAGGAAAAGCTGCAGGAAGGACACGATGTCGGGGCTGTCCCAATCGCCGTCCATATAAGTCTCCGCGACGCCAATCGTGCCCGTAAGCAGCGCCCGGTAGGCGAGCTTCCAGTTTCGCAGCGTCACGGCCGCCTTGGGACCCTCCATCTTGCCGACGACGACTACCTTGCGGCCGTCCGGCATCTGGATGGCGAGCGAACCGGTCTGCATCTGCAGCAGCCCGCGAAGGGCAAGTCGCGCCTTAAACGGCAATCCCTTGGAGACGCGCGCGATGTTGTCGTGCGTCAGAATCTCGGCGCCCTCGGCGAATTTCGTCCAGTCCTGCCTGTCAGTCATCGATGCTCCGGTAGCAATTGGCTTGGCTCCTGCACCTATATGATGTGCGACCGGGACTTGCCAGTCCTTGGCATCTATTGTCGGGGAATCCCAAGTCATTCTGCGGCCTCCAGGGTTATGCGCTGCGGCTTGATGCTGACGGGAGGCGGAGCCTTTGGCTTGGGGATGTATTTAGCCCCCTTGAGCCATAGCTTCAGTGCCTCCCAGTGAATGCCGGCGACGATCTTCAGGGTCAGGAATGGGATGCGGACTGTCAGCGCGAGAAGCGTCGCGGTTGCCATTGTCTGCCGACGTCCAGTGAATGTGGCCGCCAGCAACGGACCCTCCGCATCGGTTTCGAGGATACGCCAGCGAATTTCATCGCCCGGCGGGAGCATGCGGAAATGATAGCGCATCTGCATCGGGATGAAGGGCGAAACGTGAAAAATCTTGTCGCAGCTCTGGCGCAGTCCACTTTCGGTCATCTCGCCGTCGCTGACCGGGCACACATAGGTGTGCCGCTCGCCGAACGTGTTTCGGACCTCGTAGATGGCAGCCATCAAGCGCTCGTTGGCGTCGTAGGCGTAATAGACGGAAATCGGATTGAAGACGTAGCCGAGGATGCGCGGGTAGCAGACCAGCACGATGCGGGCGGCCCGTTCTGGAAGACCGGCGTCTGCCAGCAGTCCGTCGGCATAGGCGCGTAGCGTGGCACTGTCGCCGCAATGGTCCTTCTCATGGAAAGCCACCAGGTTTCTCTTGTTCACTGAAAACAGGGCCGACAGTCTGTCCGCCTCGACCAGACGATCGAGATCGACGAACAGCGAGAACACCCGGTACTGGAAGCGGTGTCCGAACGGCTTCATGCGCTGGTGCATCACCTCGCCGGTATAGAGCGCAGCGGGCACAAGAGGCACCGGACCGTTGCGCTCGAGGTTGACACCGCCCTTTTCCAGAGGCTTCCTCATACCAGGACTTCAAGTTCTTGCTTGGCACGGACGGCAGCCTGCCTCGGGGCGCGCCACGGGATGACGCCGCCGAGCGCCTCGGCTGCCGCGAGACCGGAGGTCAGGCCGTCTTCATGGAAGCCGTATCCAGTCCAAGCGCCGGCGAAATGGCTGTGGTTCCGCCCCTGTATGCTGGCAAGCCGCAATTGTGCATCCATACTGCCGCCGTTGAATTGCGGGTGGTCGTAGGAATACTCGGCAAACACCTTAGACGGATCGGGTTCGCGATCAGGGTTGAGGGTGACGAACAGGGGATGGTCGTCACGAATGCCTTGCAGCCGGTTCATCCAGTAGCTGACAGCGCAGCCTTTCTCGCCTTCGCCTGCGCTGGAGCGGAGATAGTTCCAGGACGCCCAGACCTTGCGGCGCTTCGGCATCAGGGAGAGGTCGCGGTGGAGCACGACACGGTTAGGGCCGTAGGGGATAGCGCCGAGCAGGCGTCGTTCTTCGGGCGTTGCGTCCTTCAGCATCGCCAGGGTCTGGTTGCTGTGGGCGGCAAAAATCACCTTGTCGTAGATCGCTTCGCGACCATGCTCGTCGGTGATCAACACGTGATCGTCGCGACGCTGGACGGCGCGGATACCGCATGACAGCTTCAGTCGGTCGCCGAGCGGTGACAGAAGCTTTTCCAGATAGTTGCGGCTTCCCCCGGTAACCGTGCGCCACTGGTGCTGCTTGAGGTAGATCAGGCGGTGATTGTCGAAGAAATTGACGAAATGCTCGGCGGGGAAGTCGAGCATCTGCGCTGCCGGTGTCGACCAGATGGCGGCCGCCATGGGGATCAGGTAGTTGTTGGTGAAGCCCGGCGAAAAACCCCGCCAGTCGAGGTAGTCGCCGATCGAGCGTTCGGCGAGATGGCCCGCGGCGCGGTCCGTAAGGCAGGTCTTGTTGAAGCGCATGATCTCGCGCACCATCCAGAGAAAGGATGGGCGTAGCAGGTTGCGTTTCTGGGCGAACAGCGTCCCCAGATTATCGCCACTCCATTCCATCCTGCCGCGGTCGAGCGATAGTGCAAAGCTCATGTTGCTGGCATGGGTTTTGACACCCAGTTCGGAAAATAGCGCCGTCAGGTTCGGATAGTTCTGCTCGTTGTAGACGATGAACCCGGTGTCGACGGAAATCGGCGTGCCGTCATAGTCGATATCGACAGTTGCCGTGTGCCCGCCCGCCCGGTCCGCCTTTTCGTAGAGCGTGACATCGTGCACCGGGTGAAGCGCCCAGGCGGCGGAGGTGCCGGAAACGCCGGAGCCGATTACCGCGATTTTCATGCGGTGGGCGCCGTTGTGTCCAGGGTCTGCAAACAGGGCGTTCATGCGGCGTCCTTTACTGCACTATAGGCTTTCAGCGCCCGGTCACGGGCCTTTGCGTGGTCGACGATCGGGTTGGGGTAGGTCTTGCCGAGGGCGATGCCCGCCTTGCCGAGCACCGATGCCGGTGCCTCGAACGGCCGGTGAATGTACTTGTTGCCGAGTTCGGCCAGTTCCGGAACGAACTCGCGGACATACGTCCCCTCGGGATCGAATTTCTCGCCCTGCAGGATGGGATTGAAGATGCGGAAAAACGGCGAGGCGTCGGCCCCGGAGCCCGCGACCCACTGCCAGGAGGCAGCATTGCTGGCGGGATCGGCATCGACGAGCGTATCGCGAAACCACTCCTCGCCCTTACGCCAATCGATCAGCAGATCCTTGATCAGGAACGAGGCGACGATCATGCGGACGCGATTGTGCATCCACCCATGCTTCCACAACTGCCGCATGCCGGCATCGACGATGGGGTAACCTGTGCGCCCTTGCGTCCAGTCCTCGAACAGATCCGTTTCCGTCCTCCATTCGAAGGCGTCGAAACGCTTGTTCCAGTTGGCGGAGGGAAGGGCCGGGAAGTGAAACAGCAGATGATAGGAAAAGTCCCGCCAGGCCAGTTCCTTGCGGAAATGGATGACGTCGTCCTGCGGCGTGCTCTTCGGGAGGTTGCGCGTCGCATACCAGATGCGGGCCGGCGATATCTCGCCGAGTGCCAGATGCGGAGAAAGCATCGAGGTCGCGGGCTTGGCCGGGAAATCACGATCCGCCTTGTAACCGGTCAGCGCCTCGTCGACGAAGTCGTCGAGCCGTTCGCGAGCCGATGCCTCGCCCGGCACCCAGACGTCGGAGAACGACAGCGCCCAGTTCGGCTTTGTCGGCAGCAGTTTCCAGTCCGACAATGGCTCGCTGTCCGGCCACGCTTCAGGGGCTGTGATTTCCTTCGGTGCATCCAGCGGCTCCGGCGGCTCGCCGCGGCTTTCGAGCGCCCGCCAGAACGGCGTGTACACGCGGTAGGGTGTGCCTCCGCCGGTCATCAGCTTCGAAGGCTCATGCAGCAGCTGGCCGGCGAAGCTGGTAGCCTCTATGCCGCGCTCGGCGAGTTGCCGCTTGATCTCGGTGTCGACGGCGATACCGGCCGGGTCGTAGCGGCGGTTCCAGACGACGCCGGTCGCGCCCGAGGTTTCGATAAGCCTGGAGAGCGCGGAAAGTGCCTCGCCGCTTGCAAATATCAGGTCGCTGCCAAGGTTGCGGAGAGACGCCTGAAGCGCGGTCAGCGAGTGGTGGAGCCACCAGCGCTGTGCGGCGCCGAGCGGTCCCGTGCCGTCTTTATCGGGTTCGCGTATATAGAGGGGAATGATCGGCCGGCCTTTTTCGCAGGCGGCATGCAGCGCGAGGTTGTCGTCGAGCCGGAGGTCCTTTCGGAACCAAAGGATGGTGCATCCGCTCGCCTTCGTCACTGCTGTCATCCCCCTTTTTCCTTCTGATTGAAGTCTGTTACGCATCTACGTTGTTGTCGGATCAAAGGTTTCAAGGCTTGCGGCGAAAACCCGCGCAGCCTTGTCCCCGGCGCCGGATGCCGCCGTGAAAGCAAGCGAAATGCAGTGTCGCATCAGATTCTCCGAGGGCTGTCACCGTTCTGTTATGCAACGTGGTTAGCTCTCCGGCCATATCGGCAAGGAGTGTAGCATGGCAGAAATCCGCATCGAACAGGTCCGCAAGGCCTATGGCAGCAACAAGGTTGTTCACGGCGTGGATCTGAATTTTCGTTCCGGTGAGTTTGTCGTCATCCTCGGGCCGTCCGGTTGCGGCAAGTCCACCCTGCTCAGGATGATCGCAGGCCTCGAGGATATCACCAGCGGCGAGATCGTCATCGACGACGTGGTTGTCAATCAGCTGGAGCCCCGCGAGCGCGGCTGCGCCATGGTGTTCCAGAACTATGCGCTCTATCCGCACATGAACGTCGCGGCCAACATGGGCTACGCGCTCAAGGTTTCCGGCGTGCCAAAAGAGGAACGCGACCGCCGCATCAAGGAAACGGCGCGCATCGTCGGCCTCGAGGATTTTCTCGACCGCAAGCCGGGCGAGCTATCCGGCGGCCAGCGTCAGCGCGTCGCGATGGGCCGCGCCATCATCCGCGAGCCGAAAGTCTTCCTGTTCGACGAACCGCTGTCCAACCTCGATGCCAAGCTGCGCGTCCAGATGCGCGTCGAGATCCGCCGCCTGCACAAGCGCCTGTCAGCCACCTCCGTGTTCGTCACCCACGACCAGGTCGAGGCGATGACGCTCGCCGACAAGCTGGTGGTGATGTACAAAGGCAAAGTCGAGCAGGTCGGCACGCCCCTGGAAGTCTACAACAAGCCGCGCACCCGTTTCGTCGGCTCGTTCATCGGTTCTCCCGCGATGAACTTTCTCGAGGGCTCGTTCGCCGCAGACGGCACGCACTTCATCTTCGACGGCATTCCGATCCCGGTCGATCCGGCCATCGGCAGGGCCAATGCCGGGCGCGCTGCAGCCCTCGGCATTCGTCCTGAGCACGCCTACATGGTGCCGGTGGGGACGCCAGGCAGCATCCCGGCGACTGTCGATTTCGTCGAGGAGCTCGGCGCCGGTCGCGTCATCCACTCCGACATCAACGGCTCGAACTTCGCGCTCAGCATTTCCGACCATATCACCAGCGAAACCGGCCAGGAGATCGCCCTGCACCTGCCTGCCGAGCACATCCACCTGTTCTCCAACGAAACCGACCTGCGCCTCGACCTGCCGGAAACGGCACCGGTGCGGAAGCTGGAACTGGTCTCCTGATCTGACGTGAATTTATCAAGATGGTCTATCTAATGCCGTTGGAGCCCTACTCCAGCGGCATTTTCATGAGCAGTCGCGGGCGGGAACGAAAATGGCGGGCACGAGGCCCGCCATCATATTGGTCTGGGTCGAAGGGAAGTAGGCTTACTTCTCCGTGGAGATCAGCCCGCGCACGAACCAGCGCTGCATCAGGACAACGACAATCATCGGCGGCAGCATCATGATCAGCGTTCCGGCCATGGCGATATTCCATTCCGGTATGCCGCCGAAGTTCGGAACCAGCTTCTGCAGCGCGGTGCCGACGACGTAGCGGTGGGGATCGGTCGTCACCAGCAGCGGCCAGAGATATTGGTTCCACGCCCAAAGGAACATGATCGTTCCGAGCGCCGCCATGTTGGTGCGCGACAACGGCATCAGGATATCGATGAAGAATCGCACCGGACCGGCACCGTCCATGCGGGCGGCTTCCGTCAACTCGTCCGGTATCGTCAGGAAGAACTGGCGGTACAGGAAGGTGCCGGTGGCGGTCGCGACAAGCGGCAGGATCAGGCCCGGATAGGAGTTAAGCAGGCCGAAGTTCATCTTGAGCTCGACGCCGGTGAGGGTCTGGATGAGCCAGGTCACGCCGGTGACGTCCAATATGGTCTGGTACGGCGAGAGCACGTCGGCGGCGACGGCGTAGGTCGGGACGATACGGACTTCGAGTGGCAGCATGAGCGTTATGAAGATCATCCAGAACATCACATTGCGGCCTGGAAAGCGGAAGTAGACGATCGAGAAGGCTGTCAGCGCCGAGACGAGAACCTTGGCGGCGGCAACGCCAACGGCGACGATCATGCTGTTCAGCAAAACCGAGCCAAGGTTGGCGTTGACCCAGGCAGTCTTGATGTTGACCCAGAAATCGCTGCCGGGAATCAACGGCATCGGTGTCTGGTTGACATCGGTCAGGTTGTGGGTCGACGCGATGACGACCATGGCAAAGGGCGCTGCGGCGACCAAAAATCCTAGAAACAGGATCAGGTGCGTGAAGAAGTCCAATAGGGGGGTACGTTCGACCATGATTGCCTCAGCGGTAGTGCACGCGCCGCTCGATGAAGCGGAACTGGAAAATGGTAAGCAAGACGATCAGGGCCATCAATATGATGCTCTGGGCAGCCGCGCCGGAAAAATCGAGGCCTTTGAAGCCATCGGAATAGATCTTGTAGACCATCAGGTTCGTGGAGTTTGCTGGGCCTCCCGATGTCATGATGTCGATGATGCCGAACGAGTCCTGGAAGCTCTCGGTGATGTTGATGACGAGCAGGAAAAAGATCGTCGGTGTGATCAGCGGAAACTGAATGTCCTTGAAGCGCCGCATGACACCTGAACCATCCATGGCGGCGGCTTCAATGAGGGACCGGGGGATGCTCTGGAAGGCGGCGAGGAAAAAGATGAAATTGTAGCCGATGTATTTCCATGAAAACGCGGCGATGATGGATGCCATCGCATCGAAACCATCGAGGCCCGGATCCCAAAGCCCCGGCCACCAATGGTTCACCACGGAAATGATGCCGGCTTCAGGTGCCAGGATGAAGCGGAAGGCAAGGGCAAGCGCGGGCGCGGCAATTCCGTACGGCCAGATGAGCACGACCCTGTAGAACTTCGAGCCTCTCAACTGCCTGTCTGTCAGAGCCGCGAGCACGAGACCCACCGTCATCGACAAGCCGGTACTGATTGCCGCAAACACGAGACTGCGGCTGACCGAGTTCCAGTATTCGGCATTGGTGAGGATCGATCTGAAATTGTCGAGTCCGACGAAGATATTGCCGCCGCCCCAGGGCTGCTGCAGCGTCAGCGACCAGAAGACCGCCTGACCCGCCGGCCAATAGAAGAAGGTGAAGATGAGAAGGAGTTGCGGTACCGCGAACAGTATACCGATGGTCGACTTGTTGAATGTTGTTCGCTTTTCCATGATTTTTTCCGGCAGGCATCGGGCTCGAAGAACTGTGCTTCATGATAAAAAAGCGCCGTCCAAGGTTGGACGGCGCCGGTTTGCGAGCATTCGGTATCAGGGCAGGGTCTTGCCCTTGTAGGTCTGTTCGAAGCGTTCGAGGTTGGCGTCGCCGTTCTTGACGAGGTTGTCGATGCCTTCCTTGACGCTGACCTTGTTGGAGAAGATCGCCTGCATCTGGGTGCCGAATTCAGCGCGGATCTGCGTGAAGTTGCCGAGACGGATACCGCGGGTGATCGGCGTAGGCTCGGAGGCCGTCAGGCTCGCGATGGCGACTTCGCGGCCCTTGTAGGGTGCCTTGTCGTAGAAGCCGGTGGACTTCATGTAATCGAACCCCGACTTGGTAACGGGGATGTAGCCGGTGTTGGTCGACCAGAAGAGCGCGGTCTTCGGATCGTGGATGAAGTTGAGGAAGGCAGCCGCGGCCTTGTACTCATCCTTGGACTTGCCCTGCAGAACCCAGAGCGAAGCGCCGCCGACGAGCGAATTCTTGCGCTCGGTGCCGGCATAGACCGGAAGTTCGGCAACGTCCCAGGCCATGCCGGCCTTCTGGGTCTTGCCGACCGTGCCGTGATCGCCGACCGACGTCATGATCATCTGGCAATCGCCGGATGCGAAGGCCTGGACCATGTCCTGGCCAAGATCCTTGTTCTTGATCTTGATGAGACCCTGATCATACCAGCTCTTGAGGTCGGTCACGTACTTGACGAACAGGGTCTTGTTGACCGTCAGGCGGGCGTCGAGGCCGTCATAGCCGTTGTTCTTGGTTGCGATCGGCTGGTTGTGGATGGCAGAGAACTGCTCCATCAACTGCCAGCTCTCGTTGTTGGAGATGTTGATCGCCATCGGGCATTGGTAACCGGCGGTCTTCAGCGCCTTCATGTCGTCGGCTGCTTCTTCCCACGTCTTCGGTGCTTCCGTCTTGCCGATCTTGGCAAAGGAGTCCTTGTTCCAGTAGAGCAAAGCGGTCGAGGAGTTGAACGGGAAGGAGAGCAGCTCGCCCTTGGAGGTCGCATAGTAGCGGGCGATGCCCGGGAAATAGTCGTTCCAGTCGATCTTGTAGCCGTTTTCTTCCATCAGCTTGCCGGCAGGATAATACGCGCCCGACAGCATCATCGATGCCGTGCCGGCGTCATAGACCTGCACGACGGCCGGCTGCTTGCCGGCGCGGAACGCGGCAATGGTGTTCTGCAGCGTGGCGTCGTAGTTGCCCTGGCTGACGCAGGCGACTTCGTAGTCCTTCTGCGACTCGTTGAAGTTCTTGCACATCTGCTGGACGACGCGTTCTAGGTCGCCCGACAGGCCGAACCAGAAGTCGAACTTGACCGGCGCAGCGGCAGCCGGCAGAGCGAGCGACAGGCTGATCGCCGCAGCGCCAGCAGCCGTCAGGCAGCGCTTCACGCCCGGCAGACCCATATAATGATTGAGTTTGAACATAATCCCTATTTCCTTTTGATCGACAAGGCTGCAGGCCCCACGCAGCCCTTGGCAGCGGTTTTATAGACACGCTGTGTGACAGTTTATTGCGGGCAGATGTTGCGGCGCGAAATGGTTCTGGACAGGCTGTGACGCACCGTCGGAGAGACGATCGAAGGCGACCGGCAAGCACCGAAAATGACAAGGCATGATCGACTGCGCGGGCTCCGCTGCCAGCCACTGACCCTCAGCGCTCTGTCATGCACATTTTCGTGATCCCTGGAATAAGAAGGAACCCTTTGTAACTCTTTGCCGTTATGGCGTTGTGAATTCCAAATGAGGTCCAAAATGCGCAATTTTATTCTTGCTTCCGCAGTTGCACTGGCTGCAACCCTTTCGTCGGGCGTAGCTGCTCGTGCTGACGACATGTCCATGCGTCACAATATGCACGGCATGCACCAGAAGCATTGCATGATGAAGACGGTAAAGCACCGCGACCGCCACGGTCATATGGTCGTCAAGAAGATGCGCGTTTGCCGCTAAACGGCCGGCCAGTCGTTTTGATGGAAACCCGGTTGATGATAAGTCAGCCGGGTTTTTTTACGGGATGGGACGTGGTCCGTGACAGGATGTGCGATCCGCATTAGGATAGCCCACTAGCATTTTTAGGGAAAACCGACATGATAAATGTCCGCCAGATCGCCACCGCCGCAGTCTTCGGCGCTTCTATCTTACTCATGACCGTCGCTCCGGCGGCCTCGATGCCGATTTCTGGTGTGACTTCGGTGCAGACCGGCACCCCAGACGTCATTCAGGTCAGGAACCGCAGTCATCATCATGATCACCACCGGCGCGACCACCGCTTCCACGGCTGTGACGATTACTATGACAATAACGACCAGAGCGGCGTCCTCTTCAAATCGTTCGTAACCGGCACTTTGTTTCACGCCCGCTAGTCAAAAACCTGTCGCCCCGAGATATCCCAAAGTGTGCGAGATCTTCGATCTCGGTCAGCCTGTTTCCACCCCGGCGCCAACCTTTCGGAAAGGGTTGGCTGGGATAATGCCGCTCGCTAGTGAAGGAGCGGATAATGGCACAAAGGCGCAGCACGCGAAAACCAGCCCGCAGGACGGCCAAAAAGAAAAGCGGCGGCGGCGGAAGCATTCTGCCATGGTTGGCCGTTGCGACAGTGCTGGCGATTGTCGGATACGATCACTGGCAGTCCATCAAGCCTGAATTGACGACCCTGGCAAAGGGCACCGTTGCTGCACCCGTGGTAGCCGCCCTCCCGTCACCGGCTGCCAGGCCGCAGGCTCCGGCCGTCCGTGCCGTGGACAACAGCCCGGTTCCGCCAGCGCCCATTCCCGTCGCCATGCCCGTTCCGACACCGAGCCCGCAGCCGGCCTCCGCCTTGACTGCGACATCCGTCTCCGAAAGCTTCGGTCTTTGCGGCCAGGGCACGCATATCAACTGCGTCTTCGACGGCAGCACGTTCTGGGTCCGCGGCACGAGGATCCGCATTGCCGATATCGACACACCGACGCTCGGCCCCTCGCGTTGCGTCGAGGAAGAGCGGCGCGCCAATGCCGCCAAGCTGCGCCTTCTCTCCTTGCTCAACGCCGGCCCGTTTACGCTCCAGCCGGCATCGTCGACCACAGAGCCTGCGGGCACAACGCAGCGTCGCGTCCTGCGCGCCGGCCAGTCCTTCGGGGATACCCTGGTGCGCGAGGGCCTCGCCCACCGTCGCATGGACCGCCCTGTTTCCTGGTGCGCCTGACCTTCAGCTGGTAAGCAAACTTTATCCAGAGAGATAAGGCACGCTCTATTTCTGTGCACGTCCCGCCTGTTCAGGTAGCTGTCAGGAAACTCACCTAAGTGCCGCCGCTTTTGTGGGGTCTAGGGCAGTACCGATTCCGGGCGGCTTGCAGAAGTCGTCCCTGTCTTTCCATCTGGAGAAGATTTATTGACCGATCATGCCGGCGGGGGCGGGCGCCATTCATTCCGTCCACGAGTAGGCAGCGTCACGCTTTGCCTGTTGACGAGCCTCTACATCGTCCTTTTCACCAACTACACATTCTGGACGCGGGCTCACACCTACCTCTCGAGCGATCCTATCGCCTTCGTGGCTTTCGTCGTCGGCGTCTGCGCGCTGATATCGGCCGTGATGATCATTCCCTCGGCAAAGTACCTGATCAAGCCGGCGCTGGTCTTCTTCGTCCTGGTAGCCTCGGTATCGTCCTGGTTCACCGACCAGTTCGGAACGATCATTGATCGCGAGATGATCCGCAATGCGGCGGTGACGACCACAGCCGAGGCGGGGCACCTGATCACGGTAGGCTTTGCCACCCATGTGATCCTGACCGGCATCCTGCCGTCGCTTTTCATCATCTGGGTGCGGGTCCTTCATCGGCCGTTTCTCAGCAAGCTCGGCTATAATCTCGCAGTCATTGCCCCATGCCTTGCCATATTCGTGGTAGCCGGCCTTAGCTTTTCGCGCACCTACGCTGCCGTCGGCCGCAAGAACCCGGATCTCGTCCTGACGCTCAACCCCTTCGTGCCGATCGTCAGCGCCGTCAAATATCTCGTCGGCACGGAACGAGACCGTAACATCGTTGCCGCCCCCATCGGCACGGACGCGCACCGGACTGCGCCGGGCCAGAAGCCACGGGTCACGATCATCGTCGCCGGCGAGACGGCGAGGGCGCAGAATTTCTCGCTCGGAGGCTACGGACGCGATACCAATCCGGAATTGAAGAAGCAGGATATCGTCTATTTCCCCAACACGACGAGTTGCGGCACCGCGACGGCGACCTCGATCCCGTGCATGTTTTCCATCTACGCCCGCGCCGAGTACAGCCACCGCAAGGGACTGGAGACCCAGAACCTGCTGGATGTGCTTTCCTATGCCAAGGTCAACGTCACCTGGCTGGACAACGACACCGGCGCTTATGGCGTCGCCGACCGCGTGCCCTACACCTTCCTGCCGAAGGCGGCCGATCCGCGCTTCTGCAAGGACGGCGAATGCCTCGATGCCATCCTCCTCGACAAGCTCGACGACTACCTCGCCAACGCCAAGCAGGACAGCGTTCTGGTGCTCCACCAGCTGGGAAGCCACGGCCCTGCCTACTACCTACGCTATCCCGAGAATTTTCGGCGCTTCACCCCGGATTGCCGCGCTGCCGAGTTCGGAAGCTGCAAGCCCGAAGAGATTGTCAACGCCTACGACAATTCCATCCTCTATACCGACCACATCGTCTCGGAGGTCATCAACAGGCTGAAGGCTCATCAAGGCAACGTGGCGGGCGCGATGATCTACGTCTCCGACCATGGCGAATCGCTCGGCGAAAACGGCCTCTATCTCCACGGCGCACCCTATGTCATTGCCCCGGCGGAGCAGACGCGTGTGCCGTTTCTCGTCTGGCTGGCAGGCGACCTGCAGGCGTCTGCCGGCTTCGACATGGCCTGCCTTTTGGCCAGGGCAGGGGCGTCCTACTCCCACGACAACTTCTTTCACAGCGTGCTCGGCCTGATGGACATCGGCACCAAGGTCTATGACCCCGCCCTCGACATCTTCGCCAGCTGCCGGAAAAAGGTGGCTGGGGCGCCAAGTCCGGGATAGCGGCGGCGGCGCTGCGAAAGGCCAGCGCGGGCGTGTCGCAGCCTTCGCCTTTTTGCTTGAAAACAGAGGGATTCGCGGTTAAGCAAAGCCCAATGCCTAGCCGCGGACAGTGTTTGCGATATCATCTGCGGAACATAGACAGCAACGGCGGGAAATCCGCTCTTTCGGAGGCGAGCAGCGATGTCTGCAAAGATCTACCGTCCGGCGAAGACCGCCATGCAATCCGGCAAGGCCAAGACCCACAGCTGGGTTCTGGAGTTTGACCAGGAAAGCCCGCGAAAGATCGATCCGATCATGGGCTACACCTCGTCCGACGACATGCGCCAGCAACTGAAGCTTTCATTCGAAAGCCAGGAGCTGGCCGAGGCCTACGCAACCCGCAACGGCATCGAGTATCGGGTAATCCCGCCGAAGGAAACCGTCCGCCAGACTGTTTCCTACACCGACAACTTTCGCTTCAATCGCAACCAGCCCTGGACGCACTGATTCATCAGGCTCCGTTCGCCACGCTGCCATCTCAATGCAGCAAAAACATCCGGCCCCTTAGCTCAGCTGGATAGAGCACCTGCCTTCTAAGCAGGTGGTCGCTGGTTCGAATCCAGCAGGGGTCACCACTTTTTTCAGAATATCAGAATCCTAATGCCGCGTGACAGCCGCCGTAATCGGAGCCGCCTCTGGCAACGTCAGGCTGGCGACGGCGAGTTCCAGCAGTTGGCTGACGGGGTGGTTGTTGGCGCTTTCAGCGGCGTTCCGGGCGGTCTGGCACAGCCGCAAAAGTGCTGTGGAAGGACACTCGGGTGTCGCATTGCTCACTGGGAATATCATGCCGGCGTATTGGGATGGGGTGCCCGCGGGATCGCGGAAGCATTGGCCGTATGCAATCACCCGCGTCGTTTTCCCGTCGCCGTCGATGACCCTATAGGTTTTGCTGATAGGGACTGCCGCTGATGATTTCCTCGTGGATCGCTCTCGCGACGGCACCTCGATCCTCCGCATGCACCTTTTCGATGAACCGCTCTATCGGCAGGCCACGTCTGACGCGATCGGCTGGCAGGTCGAATAGCTGAGCGACGCTGGCGCTGGCCATGATTGTATTCGTCGCGAGGTTCCAGGAGTAAGTTCCCGCTTCGCGGGTAGTCGGTCCCCTGGATGGTTCGAAATACAGTCTGCTCATCATGCCCCCGATATTGCAGCTCCAAGAATCAATATCCCAGATACAATTTATGGGCGAAGTTTCGCCATATACAAGACGTTCGAATATTCTAATTTAAATAATGTCAAATTTAGCATTTTGTAGGAGGGCATTCGAACGTCGTGGGCCACCGTGGTCCGCCTTCGAACACTGGAATGCTAGGGCGCCAGGCCTCAGATAACGATCACGCCCTTGTGCTTCGCCTTGTCTTCCGGCTCGACATGGATGGTCGTGATAGCGCCCGACACGGCTTGCTTCAGGGCGGCCTCGATCCTGTCGCAAATCGTATGGGCGTCGCCGACGGTCATTGCGGTCGGGACGACGAGGTGGAAGTCGATGAATGTGACGCGGCCGGCATGCCGTGTCCGCAGAGCGTGCGCCTCGAGAGCGTCGCTGGCATTGGCGGAAATCACCCCGCGGATCAGCGCAAGTTCTTCGGGCGGGGCGGCTTCGTCAAGCAGGCCGCTGGCGCTTTCGCGGATGACGCCCCATCCGCTCCACAGCACATGCAGCGCCACCAGCGCGGCAATGATCGCATCCAGCTGGATGATGCCGGTGAAGATTACCAGCGCCACGCCGATGAGCACGCCGAGCGAGGTGACGACATCCGCCATCAGATGCTTGCCATCGGCGACCAAGGAGGCCGACCGGTGGAGCTTTCCCTGGTTTATGAGGACGTAGCTCCAGCCGATGTTGAGGATCGTGGCGGCGGTGCTGACGATCATGCCGGTCCAGGGTGCATCGATCGGCTTCGGGGCGATGAAGCCATGATAGGCTTCGTTGAGAATGGCAATTGCGGCGCCGACGATCATTGTGCCGACCACTACGGCAGAGAGATATTCAGCCTTGTGGTGACCGTAGGGATGCTGCTCGTCCGGCGGCACCGCGGCTGCCTTGATAGCGAAAATGACGGCCATAGCGGTGACGACGTTGATGATGCTCTCCAGCGCGTCGGAGAACAGCGCGACGCTGCCGGTGATCCAGAACGCAGCATATTTAATGGCCAGCACGACGATGCTGACAACGAAACTGCCGAGTGCGATTTTCAGTGACCGGTCCATCAATTCCTACTCCGCCGGCAGCGCAATCCGGTCGTTGAGGTGACCGGTGCCCTGACAAAAGACGGAAAGCTCTATGAAAAACAACGGAAGATGCACTGCGCGCTGATGCGCGAGCGTCATACTGTGTTCCTGAAAAGCAATCCCCTGAGCCGAGAGATAAGAAAAGCGCCATCGGCTGTCAAGCCGCTAAAATGGCTTTTATCTAGTAATAAGAATGACTTGCAGGTAGATTGTGCGAATGGGAATGAGTTGCATTAAGCATGCAGCAACTCCTGCCACCTGCATGGCGTGTGGCGTCACACCCTATCAAGGCCTGGTCGGGACGGGCGCTGCTTCCAGCGCCCTCCACATTCAGAACGAGATCATGTCGATCGCCGTCAATGTCGTCTTGGCCGCGACGCCCGGTGCGTGTGTCATGTGCCACGCGACATATTGCTCGGCATAGAGTTCGGTCGACGACATAGCGTCGACAGGCAGGATGATGTTCATGCCGTGAAATGCAGCGTCGCTCGCGGTCGCAAGCACGGCTCCCTCGGATGCCGTACCGGTGACGATGACGCTCTTGATCCCCTTGGCTGCCAGGATCTTGTCGAGGTCGGTATTGACGAACTTGTCCGGGCCGGATTTGACGATCGCCTCGCCATCCCGAGGCGCCAGAACGGTGGCAATGTCGGCTTTGGTGCCGGCGCCTGCGAGGCTGTAGACCACGAGCATGCCCTTGGCGCGCGCCTCGGACAACAGCTTGGCAACCTTTGGAAGCGACTCTAGGCACCGGGGCTTGGTCTTGCTGTTGCATGGCCCCTTGGTCGGATCCTGCGCGCCATTGAAATCGAGAAGCAGCAACGCTGTTGTTGGCAGATCGACCTTCACCGGCTTGAGTTCGGGTGGAGACGGTACCTTCACCTCTTTCCAGGTATCGATGATCGTCTGCGCCGACGCTGCACCGGATAAGGCGACGTTGCAGGCCAGCGCCGCAGCGATCATGGCAGGGGTTGCGGTTTTACGTAATGTCTTCGATTTCCTCATTTACTTCTCCCGGAGCGGTTATCGCCGCTACTTTGACCAAGGATGAGGGGAATGTAACGAAAACTATACGTGAACGGGCTATCTGTGGACTTTGTCGAGTGGCATAAGAGACAAGCTTGCTGCAAAGTTGAACGGTAATGTTAGGCTCGGGCGTTCGAAAGAATCGCCGGCAGTAAAACATCAGTTGTCTTCGGCACATTTGATCGCCATATGCGTTGCCTCACCATCAACTTCGATGAATAGGGCTCTGAAGGGCCGGAGATACGATGACAGCCGTGCCGCGCGATACCTCCGCACCTGCCAAGGGCCTGCCGAGCATCCTGTTTCCGATGATCGGTTCCATCGGTGTCGTCTATGGTGATATCGGCACGAGCCCGCTCTACGCCTTCCGTGAGGCACTGCGACCCTTTGTCGAAGACGGCGTGACACGCGGCGAGATCCTCGGCCTCGTGTCGCTGATGCTCTGGACGCTGACCGTCATCGTGACGTTCAAATATGTTCTTTTCTTGCTGCGTGCCGACAATGACGGCGAGGGCGGCACGCTCTCCCTGCTTGCTCTGCTCGCGAAGAAATCGAGCCGCTACAAGAATGGCCTGCTGTTTGCAGCGCTGATCGGCACCGCCCTGTTCATCGGCGACGCGATGATTACGCCAGCTCTGTCGGTGCTGTCTGCCGTCGAGGGGCTGAAGCTGGTGACCCCGGTGTTCTCGACCTATGTGGTACCGATCGCCGTCGTCATCATGATCTTGCTGTTTGCCATCCAGTCGCGCGGCACGGCCACAGTCTCGCGCTTTTTCGGTCCTATCACCCTTCTCTGGTTCCTGGTGATCGCCCTCGGTGGCCTGTCGCATATCATCGAGTCCCCCTCCATTCTGACCGCACTCAACCCGATCCATGCCGTCCGCTTCATCGCCCATGCCGGGACGGTGGGGCTTGTCGTGCTCGGCGCCGTGTTCCTGACGGTGACGGGTGCTGAAGCGCTCTACGCCGATCTCGGACATTTCGGTCGCAAGCCGATCCAGGCTGCCTGGTTTTTCGTGGTCTTTCCGTCGCTGGCATTGAATTATCTCGGGCAGGGCGCATTGGTTCTGCATGACCGCGCCGCAGCCGCCAATCCGTTCTTCCTGATGTTTCCGGACTGGGCGCTGCTGCCCGTCGTCATCCTCGCTACCTGCGCAACCATCATTGCCAGCCAGGCTGTCATTACCGGCGCTTTTTCGCTAGCTCGGCAGGCAATCCACCTGGGTCTTCTTCCGCGCCTTGAAATCTGCTTTACCTCCGAAACCAACACCGGGCAGATTTACCTGCCGACCGTCAACGCCATCCTGCTGATCGGCGTGCTCGGGCTCATCTTCCTGTTCAGGAGTTCGGATTCTCTCGCCACCGCCTACGGCATCTCGGTGACCGGCGCCATGGTGGTGACGACCATCCTCTCCATCCAGTTTGTGCGTCTTTTCTGGAAATGGTCGCTGGCAACGGCACTTGCCGTTCTGCTGCCGCTGCTGGCGCTCGAATGTATCTTCCTTGCCGCAAACCTGCTGAAGATCACCGAAGGCGGCTACATTCCCGTGCTGATCGCCGGTGCACTCATCGTTATGATGTGGACCTGGCGAAAGGGCACCGGCCTGTTGAAGCTGAAGGCCGCCCGCAACGACGTCCCGCTGACGCAATTCATTGGCTCTATCGAGCGCAAGAGCAACCACGCGCCCGTCTCCGTGCCCGGCACTGCCGTGTTTCTCACCAGCTTTCCGGATCTGACCCCGAACGTGCTGCTCCATAACCTGAAGCACAACCACGCACTTCACAACCAGAACATCATCCTGACGATCAAGACCATCCCTCGACCGATGGTCCCGGAAGGCGAGCGCTACATCATCGAATCGCTGTCGAAGCGGTTCATGAAGATGGAATTGCGCTTCGGTTTCATGGAGACGCAGGATGTGTCGAAGGCCCTGAGCCTCTGTCGCAAGGATGGCTTCAAGTTCGATATCATGACGACCTCTTTCTACATCGGTCGCCGCAAGCTGGTGGGTAGCCCGACCTCCGGCATGCCGCTCTGGCAGGACCGATTGTTCATTCGCATGGCGGGCCTTGCGATCGATCCTTCCGATCACTTTCACCTGCCCAATAACCGCGTGGTCGAGATCGGCGAGCAGGTCATCATCTAGGACCTGCCCGTCAGACGATGTGGCATATCGAGGAAGCAGAAATTGCTGCTTCTTTCGCTCCCGAAACGGTGACATGGTTGCATTGACACAACGCAACTTCGCCTGACTGCGGGAGGATCGTCTGCCCATGCCGTTTGCCAAAATATTTTACTGTCTTTGGAAAATGGCAGCGCTGGTCGCCATCCTGTTGGCTGGTACGCTGGCGCATGCCCAGCAAGCTCCTCCCGTGGCTGCAGGCCAGCAGAAGGTCGACCAGCTGATCAAGTTGCTCGACGACCCCGAGGTTCGTGCTCTGCTCGCCGCCCAGAGGCCCTCCACCACCACGACTGCGATGATGCCCAACATGTCAGCCTCCGCGCTGACGACGCTGCTCAACGGCGTTCAGGGCCACCTTCTCGCGGTCCGGGAGGCAATCCCGCTGGTTCCCGGCGAATTCTCCCGGGCCGGGACGACGATCATGGCGGGGGTCGATAACCGGAGCGCAACGCACGTTTTTCTGCTGTTCCTGCTGCTGGTGGCACTGGGCCTCGCTGCCGAGTACGGTTTCAGTCTTCTCGTCGGCCACCTCCACGCCGGACGTTCCGCCATCCCCGGAGATCCGACACCTGTGCGGAGCATCCATACGCTCGGTCGCCACCTGTTTGGCGAACTGGCGCCTCTGGTGATTTTCGCCATCGCCAGCGTGGGCATGTTCCTGATGGTGAGCTGGCCGCCACTGCTGCTGGACCTGATCGTGCCGACGCTTCTGGGACTGATCGCCGCCCGTCTGGTGATACGTCTCTGCCGGATCGTCCTGGCGCCCTCAGCCGCCAAGTCCGCTACGACACAGGCCCGCCTGATCCCGATGGACGACGCAGCGGCGCGGTTCTGGTTCTCGCGCGTCGTCGTGTTCACGCTGACATTCTTCGTGGGTTGGGCGGCGGAAGGTATCATGGGCGCGCTCGGCTTTCTTGCGCCGGTGCGGGCTGCCGTCGGATATGCCATCGGCGTCGGGCTGCTGGCCATTGCCATCGAGATCGTCTGGCGCCGGCCACGACCGATCGATCGTCCGCGCCACCAAGGGATATTCCACTGGCTGGCGACATTCTGGCTTTGCGTCATCTGGGCGCTATGGGTGGCAGGGCTGGATGTGATGATGCTGCTCTGTACCTACGTTATCGTGATCCCTGCAGCGCTGCGGATATCGTCCGGGGTCGTTCGAAGCGCCTTTGCGGCTCAGGGAGGACCGGGAGGGGCGGATAGCCCCGTCTATCAGGTCTTGGTCGAGCGCGGCCTGCGGGCCACGATCATCGCAGTAGCCATTTTGTGGCTCACCATGATCGTCAGCCTGCAAACAAGCGCGATGGTGGAAAATGCGCAAGTCGCGGGCATCATTCGCGGCGCCCTGACGGGCATCGTCATCCTTTTGGCGGCCGATATCGTCTGGCAGATCGCCAAGGCGCTGATCAACCACCGTCTCGCCCTTGCGCGTGCCCACGAAGGCAATGACGCCGAAGTTGCCCGCAGTGGCCGGCTGCTAACGCTACTTCCCATCTTTCGAAACTTCCTCGCGATGCTCATCATCGCCATTTCCGCCATGATGGTTCTCTCGGCACTCGGCATCGAGGTCGGGCCGCTCATCGCCGGCGCCGGTATCTTCGGGGTTGCGATAGGCTTCGGATCGCAGACGCTGGTGAAGGATATCATCAGCGGCATTTTCTACATGACGGACGACGCATTCCGGGTCGGAGAATACATCCAGAGCGGCACCTACAAGGGCACCGTCGAATCCTTCAGCCTGCGGTCCGTCAGGTTGCGCCATCACCGCGGCCCGATCTTCACCGTGCCTTTCGGCGTGCTCGGGGCGGTCGAGAACATGTCGCGTGACTGGGTCATCGACAAGTTCCTGATCTCGGTCAGCTACGAGACGGACGTCGCTGTGGTAAAAAAGCTGGTGAAAGGCATCGGCGCGGAACTGCTCGAAGATCCGGAACTGGGGCCGAAGATTATCGAGTCCCTCAAGATGAAAGGTGTCGAGCAGTTCGGGGACTACGGTATTAACCTGAGCTTCGCGGTCATGGCAAAGCCCGGCGAGCAGTCGATGATCCGGCGTCGCGCATTGGCGCTGATCCGCGAGGCCTTTACTGCCAACGGCATCGAATTTGCCTCGCCGACAGTCCGTGTCGGCAATGACGAGCGGGCAGCTGAGGCGGTTGCAGCACTGACCTCGAACAACAATGCTCTCGCCCAGAAGAAGCTTGCGGGCGAGGCGGCGCAGTAGGCGGACGTGCGTCACACCAGCATCCACCCGATATGAAAAAGGCCCGGCGTCGAACTGAACGACACCGGGCCTTTTATGTGAACGTGTGGACGATCAGTGCAGGATCTGGCTGAGGAACAGCTTGGTGCGCTCATGCTGCGGATTGTCGAAGAACTCGGCGGGCGAGTTCTGCTCGACGATCTGTCCCTGATCCATGAAGATGACCCGGTTCGCAACCTGGCGGGCAAAGCCCATTTCGTGGGTGACGCAAAGCATCGTCATGCCTTCTTCCGCAAGGCCCACCATGGTGTCGAGAACTTCCTTGATCATTTCCGGATCGAGTGCCGACGTCGGTTCGTCGAAGAGCATGATTTTCGGGTTCATGCAGAGCGAACGGGCAATGGCGACGCGCTGCTGCTGCCCGCCGGAGAGCTGGCCCGGATACTTGTTGGCCTGGTCGGGGATCTTGACGCGGGTGAGGAAGTGCATCGCAACTTCCTCGGCCTGCTTCTTCGGCATCTTGCGCACCCAGATCGGCGCCAGCGTGCAGTTCTCGAGAATTGTCAGGTGCGGGAACAGGTTGAAGTGCTGGAACACCATGCCCACTTCGCGGCGCACTTCATCGATCTTCTTCAGATCGTTGGTGAGTTCGACGCCGTCGACGAGGATATTGCCCTTCTGGTGCTCTTCCAGCCGGTTGATGCAACGGATCATCGTCGACTTGCCGGAGCCCGACGGGCCGGCGATGACGATGCGCTCGCCGCGCATGACCTTCAGGTTGATGTCGCGCAGCACGTGGAAATCGCCGTACCACTTGTTCATGTTGATAATTTCGACGGCGACGTCGGTCGTCGAGACTTCCAGTTTTTTCAATTGAGCTTCAGCCATGATCTATTCCCTCGATCTTATTTCCTGTGGCCAGTGTCTAGGTGGCGTTCCATGAAGTACGAATATCGCGACATGCCGAAGCAGAACAGCCAGAAAACGAAGCCGGCAAATATCAGCCCCGTCAGCGGTGTCACCGGCGTCAGCCATCGGGAATCGCCGAAGCTGGCTTTGACGATGCCGAGCAGGTCGTACATGTTGATGATCGACACCAGCGAGGTGTCCTTGAACATCCCGATGAACGTGTTGACGATGCCCGGTACGACCAGCTTGATGGCCTGCGGCATGATGATGAACGTCATCTTCTGGAAGTAGTTCAGTCCGAGCGAGTCCGCACCTTCGTACTGTCCTCTGGGGATAGCCTGCAGACCCCCACGAATGACTTCCGCCATGTAGGCCGATGCGAAAATTGACACGCCGACGAGCGCCCGCAGGAATTTGTCGATATTCGTGCCAGGAGTCAGGAACAGCGGCAGCAGCACGCTGGCCATGAACAGCACGGTAATCAGCGGTACGCCACGCACCAGTTCGATGAAGCCGATGCAGGCACCCCTAAGGATCGGCATGTCCGATCGTCGCCCGAGGGCGAGCACGATCCCGAAGGGCAGCGATACGACGATGCCGACGAAGGACAGGATCAGCGTCACCATCAGGCCGCCCCAGAGGGACGTCTCGACATGGGTCAGGCCGAATGAACCGCCGAGAAGCAGGATATAGGCGAGGATCGGCAAGCCCACCAGCAGAAGAGCCGCATTCCAGCCTTTGCGCGGTGCAGACGGTATCAGGAATGGAACCAGCAGTGCCACGAACAGCACGGCGATCAGGATCGGCCGCCAAATCTGGTCACGGGGATAGGAGCCGACCATGAAGGCCGTGAACCAGTCGCCGACATAGGCCCAGCAGGCGCCGCTCCAGCCATCCGGCTGGATGCCGCCCTGGCTGACAGTGGCGCAAAATGTCCTGTCTTTCCCGACCCAGACGGCGTTGATGAACAGGAATTCCACGACCGAAAGCAGGAACCAGACGGCAATGACTGCCACCACGACGCTGAGGATGGCGTCCTTGGGCGTAGCGAAAAGATTGTGCTTGGCCCAGCCGCGAACGGTCTTGTCACTCAGCGGAGCCGCTTCCGGGGCAATGAGTTTCTCTCGAAGAAAAGCAATCTGAACGGCCATCTTAGCGCTCCACCAATGCCATACGGGCGTTGAACCAGTTCATGAACAGCGACGTGATCAGGCTCAGCGAAACATAGATCGCCATCCAGATGCCGATGATCTCGATCGAGTGACCGGACTGGTTGAGGATCGTCCCTCCCACGGCCACCAAGTCCGCATACCCGATGGCGACGGCCAGCGACGAGTTCTTCGTCAGGTTCAGGTATTGCGATGTCAGCGGTGGAATGATGATCCGCAATGCCTGTGGCAGGACGACAAGCCGCGTCGTCAGGCCGGGGCGGATGCCCAGCGCATGGGCTGCTTCCGATTGCCCCTTTGAGACACCGCGGATGCCGGAGCGTACGATTTCGGCGATGAATGCGGCGGTGTAGAACGACAGGGCCATGTACAGCGACAGGAATTCGGGTCCGACCACCGTGCCGCCGTTCATGTTGAACTTGCCGAGCACGGGGATATCGAACGTCACGGGGAAACCTGCGATGGCGAAGGCCAGTAGCGGAAGGCCGATAATCAGGGCGAGATTGACGAGAAGAACCGGCGGACGCTTGCCGGTTGCCAGCTGGCGCTTGTTGGCCCAGCGGGTGTAGACGATGGCGCCGATAATGCCCACGGCACAGACGACCGGGACAGTCCATATACCGGCGCCGAAGATCGGCGCGGGCATGTATACGCCGCGATTGCTGACATAGACGGACAACGGCAGAGACATGGCCTTCTTGACATCCGGCAGCAGCGACAGCACGCCTTTGTACCAGAAGAAGATGACCAGAAGCGGCGGAATGTTGCGGAAGATCTCGACGTAGACCGTCGATAGTTTGGCGATCAGCCAGTTGTGCGACAGGCGACCCATGCCGACCAGCAACCCGATGATCGTTGCGGTCACGATCCCGCAGGCGGCCACGATGAGCGTGTTGATCAGGCCGAGGGTGAGGGCACGCAGATAGGTCGAGTCACTCGAATACTGGATCGGCGTCTGCGCGATATCGAAGCCGGCGCGGCCGTTCAGGAAGGTGAGGCTCGCCCTCATGTTGGCTTTTTCAAGGTTCTGCGCGGCATTCGAGCTTGCGTACCAGACCAGCCAGACAATGAAGATTACGGTCAGCGCCTGGTAGATAAATTGGCGCAGTTTCGGGTTGTAAAGCAAAGAGTGCCTCGAACGACGGCTGCCGTTCCCCTCTGCGGCTGCAACGGCCATGCATTATCCCCTTATATCCACTCGCCCTTTCTGGGCGTTATAGTTCGACTGCGGGAACCAAGCATGGGTTCCCGCAGCGTGGTCAGTCGGTGATTAGCGGATCGGCGGCGAGTACTGCAGGCCGCCCTTGTTCCAGAGAGCGTTGAGGCCACGCTTGATCTTCAGCGGGCTGCCTTCGCCGACGTTGCGCTCGAACACTTCGCCGTAGTTGCCGACGAGCTTGACGATGTTGTAGGCCCACTTCTCGTCAAGTCCGAGATCCTTGCCGATCGTCTCGTCCTTTTCCTGGCCGAGGAAACGCTTGATGTCCGGATTTTCGGACTTCGTCATTTCATCGACATTTGCCTGTGTGATGCCGAACTCTTCAGCAGAAACCATGGCGTAGTGGGCAAAGGAAACCACGTCGAACCACTTGGAGTCGTTCTGGCGAACGGCTGGGCCGAGCGGCTCCTTGGAGATGATTTCCGGAAGGACGATGTTGTCGTCGGGATTGGCGAGCGACAGGCGGATCGAGTACAGGCCCGACTGGTCGGTCGTGTAGACGTCGCAACGGCCGGACGAATAGGCGGCGTCGACTTCTTCCTGCTTTTCGAACACGACAGGCTTGTATTCGAGCTTGTTGGCCTTGAAGTAGTCGGCGAGGTTGAGTTCGGTCGTCGTGCCGGACTGGACGCAGACGGCAGCGCCGGAAAGTTCCAGAGCAGATTTCACGCCGATTGCCTTGTGGACCATGAAGCCCTGGCCGTCATAGTAGTTGACCGCACGGAAATCGAAGCCGAGCTGGCTGTCACGGCTGGCGCTCCAGGTCGTGTTGCGGGCAAGAATGTCGATTTCGCCAGACTGAAGCGCCGGGAAACGATCCTTCGCCGAAAGCGGGGTGTACTTGACCTTGGAAACGTCGCCGAAGACGGCGGCTGCAACTGCCTTGCAGAGGTCGACGTCGAGACCGGACCATTTGCCAGACGAATCCTGCGCGCCGAAGCCAGCCAGGTTCGAGCCGTTGACACCGCACTGCACGAAGCCCTTCTTCTTGACATCGTCAAGCGTGCCAGCGTGCGAGTAGGATGCACCAAGGACGAAGATCGCCGCGCCGACCGCACCTGTCAGAATCTTGCTGCTCATTGTTTTCCCAACCTTTGTTGTTCTCTTGTTATATTTGAACCTCTTCACGCGTTGGCACAACTTTTCGTTGGTGACGTTGGTTTGCCCCCCGGCGTGAGTGCCGACATCACAATCGCAAATTCGGTCACGGTCAACCCTCGGTCACGATAAACATGATTTCCGAAAGTGTTTTCTCGGTTTTTGACCGGACAATGAGCGCATGCATAATGAATGGGCTTGGGCTGCAAATTAAATAGTCAGGTCTTCGCTGCGGTTAAAAAGGGCAGGTTGCGTTGGCCTGCCGGACCGGCCTGCCCACGAGACTTGACGACACCGAGTTCGCCAGCCACAAGTCAAGCTTTCCGATAGGCCCGAGGCAGTTATTAAGATGATCGAAAACAAGAGTTTCCTGCAAAACGCCGGCATCAATACCCGCTTGTCGCATGCTGGGCCGAAGCCTTCCGACTACTATGGTTTCGTCAACCCGCCGGTTGTCCACGCATCGACCGTCCTGTTTCCCAACGCCCGTGCGATGGAGATCCGCGAGCAGAAGTATACCTATGGCACGCGCGGCACGCCGACGACGGATGCGCTCTGCGAGGCAATCAATGAGCTCGAGGGCTCTGCAGGGACCATTATCGTGCCCTCCGGTCTTGCTGCCATTACTGTGCCGTTTCTGGCGTTCCTTTCGGCCGGAGACCACGCCCTGATCGTCGATTCCGTCTATACCCCGACCCGCAACTTCTGCGAGACGATGCTGAAGCGCCTGGGCGTGGCCGTCGATTACTACGACCCGCTCGTCGGCGCTGGTATCGAGCAGTTGATCAAGCCGAATACCAGGCTGGTGCACACGGAAGCGCCGGGCTCGAACACCTTCGAGATGCAGGATATATCGGCGATTGCAGCCGTTGCCCACAAGCATGGTTGCGTCGTTACGATGGACAATACCTGGGCCACGCCACTCTATTTCAAGCCCCTCGACCATGGCGTCGACATCTCGATCCACGCCGCGACCAAGTATCCCGCTGGCCATTCGGATGTGCTCATGGGCACCGTCTCGGCGAATGCGGCCCATTGGCAGCAGCTGCACGACGCCAGAATCGCACTTGGCATCTGCGGCGCCCCTGACGATGCCTACCAGGTGCTGCGCGGGCTTAGAACGATGGGCATCCGCCTCCAGCGGCACCAGCAGAGCGCGCTGGCGCTCGCAGAATGGCTGGAGAGCCGTGACGATGTCGCACGCGTGCTGCATCCGGCGCTGCCGAGCTTTCCGGGCCACGATCTCTGGAAGCGCGACTTTACGGGTTCGAGCGGCATCTTCTCAATCGTGCTTGCCGTCGACACGCCGGACATGTTCCGGGCCAAGGCGCATGCCTTTCTCGACGCCCTGTCGATCTTCGGGCTCGGCTATTCCTGGGGCGGGTTCGAAAGCCTTGCTGTTCACGTCAATCTCAGTGACCGGCGGATCTGCAAGGCACCCAAGGAGGGGCCGGTGCTGCGCCTGCAGATCGGGCTTGAGGATGTTGCTGACGTCAAGGCCGACATCGAGAGAGGCCTTGCTGCGGCAGCGGCCGTCTGATCAGCCGAAGGCGCGGTAGTCGAAGATCCAGTCGAGGTCTGCCGCAAGGGTTTGCGGTGGGCGCAGCGACAGGACCAGGTCACGTCCAAGCCGGATCGGTCCTCGCGCATGGTAGGCAAAGCGGTTGAAGGCGGCGCGTTTGCGCAGCCGGGCAACCCGCGGTTCGCGCCTCGCCTCGAAGTCAACCAGCGCTTCCGGCAACGGCTGACGGCTGACGGCGCCGGCAAGTTCGAAGGCATCCTCGATCGCCATGGCTGCGCCCTGCGCCGCAAACGGCATCATCGCATGCGCGGCGTCGCCGATCAGCACCGTGTCGCGGTCGTTGTGCCAGCGTCCCGCGCCGACTTCGTAGAGCGGCCAGACGGTCGGATCCGCTTGCCGATCGAGCAGATCAGACAGGTCACTGTTCCAGTCGGCAAAATGCTGGCGCAACAGCGTGCGCTGCGCAGGACTTGCGGCAGCGCTCCAGTCGTTTCCGACGCCGCCGCCGGCGCAGATCGCCACGAAGTTGAAGGCTGACGCCTCTTTCAGCGGATAACAGACGAGATGTGCGGCGGGGCCCAGATAGGCGGTCACGCTGGTACGATCGAGAATTGCCGGCGCTTCGGCCTCGGGGACCATGAAGCGCCAGGCGATGTTGCCGGAAAATTTCGGGTTGCCGCTGCCAGCCACGCTGCTGCGCACCTTCGACCATACACCGTCGGCGCCAACGATCAGCTCAGGCTTACGTCCGCCTGGCCACAGGGCATCCGGTGTTGAGGCATCGAAGCCTGCGCCGAAATGCAGACGACAGAGCGGATTGGCTTGCACCGCCCGCAACAGGACGCCTTGCAGGGTCGCGCGGTGCAGGGCGCCGTAGGGTGCATCCCAGCGGACGCGCGCAAAGGCACCGCTCGGCACGGCAGCGATCTGGCGTAGCGAGCGTCCGGAAACGAGGCGGATGGCCTCCGGCTCAAGCCACAAGTCGGCGAGCTCGTCGAGCAGGCCGAGTTCATCGAGGATCCGCGATGCGTTCGGCGATATCTGCAGGCCGGCGCCGACTTCTGTCAGCGTCTCGGCCCTTTCGAAAATTTCTGATTCGATCCCGTGCCGGGCAAAAGATAGGGCTGTGGTCAGCCCGGCGATGCCGGCACCGATGATCGCGACCTTCTTCAGGGGCATTGGAGCGTCCGCTCCCGGCGGGTCAAGCGGCCCTGAACTCGAAGACACAGCCAGTCGGATTGGTCTGATCGGCTTTTATCGAGGCGTTATAGCGATAGAGGGTCGAGCAATAGGAGCAGACTTTTTCGTTATCGTCGCCCATGTCGATGAAGATATGCGGATGGTCGAAGGGGGAGGAGGCGCCGGTGCACATGAACTCCTTGACGCCGATCTCGATCACCCGATGGCCGCCGTCGTTCTGGAAATGCGGAATATTATGGCCGGCCATGCGGATCTCCAAAAGCTTCTGATAAGTGGCGCGACCTTATAATCCTTCGACCGGGTTGTGTAGTGCGAAACGCAAGGCGACGTGACAGATTTTGTGCCTCACCAGATTTTGTGCAGGGCAGGGTTCACCGGGCGGCGACGATAATTTAGGAAGGGCGTCGACACAGGAACGATACCATGAACCTCAACGCCCCCGATTTCTCCACTTTTCGCCATGACGATCTGGAATTGGCCTATTTCGACGAGGGCGACCGTCAGGCTCCGCCAGTCCTGCTGATACACGGCTTCGCTTCTACTGCCGCGGTCAACTGGGTCTATCCCGGCTGGCTGAAGACGCTGGGCGAGGCGGGCTACCGGGTCATCGCTCTCGACAATCGCGGCCATGGCGCCAGCGGCAAGCCACATGAACCGGACGCCTATCGCCCTTGGGTGATGGCGGAAGATGCATCGGCGCTTCTCGATCATCTCGGCATCGCGCGCGCCCATGTGATGGGCTATTCAATGGGCGCCCGTATTTCCAGCTTCCTGGCGCTCGCCCGGCCCGAGAGGGTTCGCTCGCTGGTGCTCGGGGGCCTCGGGATCGGCATGACGGATGGCGTCGGCGACTGGGATCCGATTGCCGATGCGCTTCTGGCACCGTCGCTGGAGACCGTGGAGCATGCGCGAGGCCGCATGTTCCGCAGCTTTGCCGACCAGACGAAAAGCGACCGCGTTGCGCTGGCCGCATGCATTCGCGGTTCCCGAGATCTCATCAGCCGGGACGACATGGGAACGATTGCTGCGCCGACCCTGATCGGTGTCGGCACCAAGGACGACATCGCCGGTTCGCCGCAGGAACTTGCAGCGCTGATGCAGCGTGCGCAAGCCCTCGATATACCGGGTCGCGATCATATGCTTGCCGTCGGCGACCGCGTCTTCAAGGCGGCGGTCCTGGAATTCTACCAGCGGGTGGCGCTGGAAGATGGCGGCAGCCAGCCGGGTGGCGAGGTCTCGGCCTAGGGTCCAGCAAATCCATTCCAAAGATTGAGCCTGCGTCACCCATTTATATTGCTCTGATCTTGCTCTATATAACGATCTTCCAATACGGAAAGAGGACGCGACCCATGGTAGCGACATCGGATATTCGCCATATCGACAGCGTCAAGACGGTCGACCCTATCTGGGACAGCATGCGCGACGAAGCGCGGGCTGCGGCCGAACGGGATCCTGTGCTGGCCGCTTTCCTCTATTCGACCGTGGTCAATCACCGGTCGCTCGAGGAATGTGTGATCTACCGGATCTGCGAACGCCTCGACCATCCCGATATCCAGGCAATCCTCTTGCGCCAGACGTTCGACGAGATGCTTACCGATTGGCCGGAGTGGGGCGCCATCCTGCGCGTCGATATCCAGGCGTTTTATGACCGCGATCCGGCCTGCCTCCGCTTCATGGAACCGGTGCTCTATTTCAAGGGGTTCCAGGCGATCCAGACGCACCGGCTTGCGCACTGGCTGCTCAATCGCGGCCGCCGGGATTTTGCGCTCTACCTGCAGAGCCGTGCATCGAGCGTTTTCCAGACCGACATCAATCCGGCCGCGCGTCTCGGCAAGGGCATCTTCCTCGACCATGCCACTGGCCTCGTCGTCGGCGAGACGGCTGTTATCGGCGATAACGTCTCCATCCTGCACGGCGTCACCCTTGGCGGCACCGGCAAGGAAGGCAGCGATCGGCACCCGAAGATCGGCAACGGCGTGCTCATCGGCGCCGGCGCCAAGATCCTCGGCAATATCGCCATCGGCCATTGCTCGCGGATCGCGGCAGGCTCCGTTGTGCTGAAGGAAGTACCGCCGAACACCACCGTTGCCGGTGTGCCGGCCAAGGTCGTCGGAACCGCCGGTTGCTCCGAGCCATCGCGCATCATGGACCAGATTATCGGCGCCGGAATCTGACCGAGCCGCCATGCTCCCGGCGGTAGGGCAGCTGAGGGCCGCCTTTGTCTTTACATCGCCGCTTTTCCCATGCAACAACCCGCCCCCAATCTACGGTTACGGAGATCAATCGTGAAGCCAGACGAAATCAAGAAGCTCGACGCCTATTTCAAACGCAGCCTCAATCCGCTGATGGCGGTCAAGGCACGTCCTCGCAAGGACGATTCGGCCGAAGTCTACCTCGGCGACGAGTTCCTGGGGCTCGTCTATGTCGACGACGAGGATGGCGATCGTTCCTACAATTTCTCAATGGCAATCCTCGAGGTCGATCTTTGATCTATAGATGCCAACCGGCCGCTTCGGCGGCTGGTTCAGGACCCGGCTATGCCGCTGAGAGGCAAGCATCAGCGCCGAGGTCACTGACCCGTCTTACAACTCAAGGTGATGCACAAAATCGTCAAAACGGTTGACTATTTGTGCAGTGCACCTAAATTTTCTCCAATCGACTACGGTTGGAGGACCATATGCTGAACAACAAACAGAACGCTGCGCCCGACACCGACGCTATCGACGAGGCGCTTAAGAATTACACCCAGGCCGCGTTGAGCGTGCAGGCCATTGCCGCAGAGGCGGCCGGTTATTCCAAGAAATCATTCGAGGACGCAGTGTCGCATGTCGGCACGCTGTCGAGTGTGACCAGCCTCGATGCTGCCTTGGAGCTTCAGAGCAATTTCGCGAAATCCTACTACGAGAGCTTTGTCGCTGAGGCGGCGAAGATCGGCGAGATGTACGCCGGTCTTGCCAGGTCCGTATATGAACCCGCCCGGAAAGCTGCTGCCGGATCAAGCGGTAACGCCGGGGATTCGGCCAACAGCGCGGCCTGATTGCGGCGACGAAAGACAGTGGAAGAGACCATTCAGAAGGCCGGTCGTGCAACGCGCGCCGGTCTCTTGCATTTTTGTTCGGGCGTCATCGTTGTTTTCGGGCGATTTTTAGGGTGTGGCCCTGTTTGAAGACGAATTGTGATTGCAGTGTTGAGCGGGGGGCTTAAAATCCCGCCAATATGAACTAAGTTAGGGTTTCGGATATTCGGCCGGTGATTTGCAATTGAACGATGCCCGCCGAGTGCTTTGAGGAATGAACGACTATGATCGCCAAGCCGATCCGGATGCAGAAGGATAGCGAAAGGAACGGGGGCAACGGTAATCGCGAGACCTCGGTCATTACGCGGACGAAAGCCAAGACGAAGAAGCCCAATCTATACCGCGTGCTGATATTGAATGACGACTACACACCAATGGAATTCGTGATCCACATTCTGGAGCGTTTCTTCCAGAAGGACCGCGAGGGAGCCACCCGTATTATGCTGCTCGTTCATAATCACGGTGTGGGCGAATGTGGAATATTTACATATGAAGTGGCGGAGACCAAGGTAAGCCAAGTGATGGACTTCGCTCGGCAGCACCAGCACCCGCTACAATGTGTTATGGAAAAGAAGTGAGGATCTGACGTGCCAACATTTTCGCCTAGTCTCGAGAAGGCACTGCATCAGGCACTGACATACGCGAACGAGCGGCATCATGAATATGCCACACTCGAACATCTGCTGTTGGCGTTGGTAGACGACGCAGATGCAGCGGCAGTCATGGGCGCCTGTAATGTCGACCTCGATTCGCTTCGCAAGACGCTGATCGAATATGTGGACAACGAACTATCGAACCTGATCACCGGATATGACGAGGACTCCAAGCCGACATCCGGCTTCCAGCGCGTCATCCAGCGGGCGGTGATCCATGTGCAGTCTTCGGGCCGTGAGGAAGTGACGGGCGCTAATGTTCTCGTCGCTATCTTTGCCGAGCGCGAAAGCCATGCCGCATACTTCCTGCAGGAGCAGGAAATGACCCGCTACGACGCGGTGAACTACATCTCGCACGGTATCGGCAAGCGTCCGGGCTCCTCCCAGGTCCGGTCTCCACGTGGCGTCGACGACGGCGATGCCGAAAGCAAGCCGACATCGCGTGGCGAGCAGGAAGAAGGCGGACCCAAGAAGGCGCAGGATGCTCTCAAGGCCTATTGCGTCAACCTCAACGAGAAGGCCAAGACCGGCAAGATCGATCCGCTGATCGGCCGCCACTCCGAGGTCAACCGAACTATCCAGGTCCTGTGCCGGCGCTCCAAGAACAACCCGCTCTATGTGGGCGACCCCGGCGTCGGCAAGACCGCCATCGCCGAAGGTCTGGCCAAGCGTATCGTTGAAGGCAAGGTTCCGGAAGCGCTGCAGGATGCAACGATCTTCTCGCTCGACATGGGCACGCTGCTCGCCGGCACCCGTTATCGCGGTGACTTCGAAGAGCGCCTCAAGCAGGTCGTCAAGGAACTCGAGGAATATCCGGGCTCCGTGCTGTTCATTGACGAAATTCATACCGTCATCGGCGCCGGTGCCACGTCCGGCGGCGCAATGGACGCGTCCAACCTGCTGAAGCCAGCCTTGTCTTCCGGTGCGATCCGCTGCATCGGCTCGACGACCTACAAGGAATACCGTCAGTTCTTCGAAAAGGACCGGGCACTCGTGCGCCGCTTCCAGAAGATCGACGTCGTCGAACCGTCGATCGAGGATGCCATCGAAATCATGAAGGGCCTGAAGCCCTATTTCGAAGAGTATCACCATCTGCGTTACTCCAACGAGGCGATCAAGTCGGCCGTCGAACTGTCGGCCCGCTACCTGTCCGACCGCAAGCTGCCGGACAAGGCGATCGACGTCATCGACGAAACGGGTGCAGCCCAGATGCTGCTGCCGCCGTCGAAGCGCCGCAAGCTGATCACCGAGAAGGAAATCGAAGCGACGATCGCGACGATGGCCCGCATTCCGCCGAAGTCGGTCTCCAAGGACGACGAGATGGTTCTCGCCAACCTGGAAAAGGAACTGCGCTCGGTCGTCTACGGTCAGGATCCGGCCATCGAGGCCCTGTCGACGGCAATCAAGCTCGCCCGTGCAGGTCTGCGCGAACCCGACAAGCCAATCGGCTCCTACGTCTTCTCCGGCCCTACAGGCGTCGGCAAGACCGAGGTTGCCAAGCAACTGGCCTCGTCGCTCGGCGTGGAACTGCTGCGCTTCGACATGTCCGAATACATGGAGCGTCACACGGTCTCGCGGCTGCTCGGCGCACCTCCCGGCTATGTCGGCTTTGACCAGGGCGGTCTGTTGACCGATGGCGTCGACCAGCATCCGCATTGCGTCGTGCTGCTCGATGAAATCGAGAAGGCCCATCCGGACATCTTCAACATCCTGTTGCAGGTCATGGATCACGGCTCGCTGACGGACCACAACGGCAAGAAGATCGACTTCCGCAACGTCATCCTGATCATGACGACGAATGCGGGTGCGTCTGAAATGGCCAAGGCTGCCATGGGCTTCGGCTCGGCAAAGCGGACGGGCGAAGACGAGGAAGCGCTGAACAGGCTCTTCACGCCGGAATTCCGCAACCGCCTCGATGCGATCATTCCGTTCGCAGCGCTGCCGAACAAGGTCATCTACAAGGTGGTGCAGAAGTTCATCATGCAGCTGGAAGCCCAGCTGTCCGAACGCAACATCACCTTCGACCTGCACGACGATGCCACCAACTGGCTGGCTGAAAACGGCTATGATGAGAAAATGGGTGCTCGTCCGCTCGGACGCGTCATCCAGGAGAACATCAAGAAGCCATTGGCCAACGAGATCCTCTTCGGCAAGCTGAAGAAGGGTGGCGTGGTCAATGTCACGGTCGGCCCGAAGGAAGACGGCAAGCCAGGCATTCTGCTCGAATGCATTGCAGAGACGGCCCGTATCAAGCCGAAGCCTGAAGCCGAGGTCGTCGATCCGACGATTGAGGTCGAAGACGGCGATGTGGTGATTGCCGAAAACGTCGAGAATGCCGACATCGCAACCGGCGCCAAGCCTGCACCCAAAAAGGTGAAGGCCACAGTTGGCGGCGACGAAGACGCCAAACCGGCCCGCAAGAGCTCGACGGTGCCGAAGGTGCCACGCAAGAAGTAACGACTATCCAAGAAAATGCCGGGTCAAAAGCCCGGCATTTTTTATGGTGTGAGAGCAGTCGATGCATGCCCCTTGCTGAACTGCGACAGCAGAACATGCACAGGCGTCCACGCGTCAGCTACCTACGGGCCACTCGTCCTACGACATTGACAAACCGACAGCTATTAACTCGCATTGATCAACGGTCCGCGCCAATCCTCACGACATCGCCGCAATGATCTTGCGCGCGTTTTCGGCCAGCACTCCGCCATCCTCCATCTTGCCGGAATGCGGCTTGAGTGCTGCTCCCTCGTGGCGCGGGATGATGTGGAAGTGGAGGTGGAAGACGGTCTGCCCGGCGGATGGCTCGTTGAATTGGACCACGGAGACGCCGTCGGCGTCGAACGCTTGCTTGACTGCATTTGCAACCTTTTGAACCACCACGATCAGATGCGACAACGTCTCGGGCGAGGCGTCGAGCAGGTTGCGTGACGGCTGCTTGGGGATAACCAGCGTGTGGCCGGGCGCCTGCGGCATGACATCCATCAGTGCCAGGCTGAAATCGTCCTCGTAGACCTTGTGACACGGGATCTCGCCACGCAGGATTTTTGCAAAGATGTTGCTGCTGTCGTAGGCGGAACTGGTCATCGAAATCGTCTCCGCGGTTGATCCGCTGCTGTCTTGGCTGCGCTCAGTTATCCTGCCGCTCGCCCTTTCGGAAGGGGCTGTGCTCGGCAAGGATCTCGCCCATCTGCTCCACCTCCTGCCGCTCGCGCTCCAGATAGTCGCCGACGGCCCGACGGAGGCCGGGATGGGCGATGAAATGTGCCGAGTGTGTGGTGACGGGCAGGTAGCCGCGCGCCAGCTTGTGCTCTCCCTGTGCTCCCGCTTCGACCCGCTGCAGCCCCTTGGCAAGCGCGAAATCGATGGCCTGGTGGTAGCAGACCTCGAAATGCAGGAAGGGGTGATCCTCGATGCAGCCCCAATGGCGGCCGTAGAGCGCATCGCCGCCGATGAAGTTGATGGCGCCGGCAACATAGCGGCCGTCGCGCTTGGCCATGATCAGCAGGATGTCGTCGGCCATCCGTTCGCCGATCAGCGAGTAGAATTTGCGGGTGAGGTAGGGCCGGCCCCATTTGCGGCTGCCGGTGTCCATGTAGAAGGCAAAGAACTGATTCCAGATATCCTCGGTGAGGTCCTTGCCGGTCAGCCAGTCGATGGTGATGCCGCCTTCGAGTGCCGCCCGCCGTTCTTTCTTCAGCCCCTTGCGCTTGCGCGAGGCGAGCGTTTCGAGAAACGCATCGTGGTTTGCATAGCCATTGTTGATGAAGTGAAACTGCTGGTCGGTGCGGTGAAGGTAGCCATCCGTCTCGAACAGTTCCACCTCGGCTTTCGGCAGGAACGTGATGTGTGCCGACGAAATACCGATCTGCCGCGTGACTTCCTTGAGGCCCTCGGCCAGTGCCGGCTGCAGCATGTCGCGATCATGGCCTTCGGCCACCAGCAGCCGTGGCCCGGTTGCCGGCGTAAAGGGCACCGCGCATTGCAGCTTGGGATAATAGGAACCGCCGGCCCGCTCGAAAGCATCGGCCCAACCCTGGTCGAAGACGTATTCGCCCTGGCTATGGTTTTTCAGATATCCGGCGACGGCGCCGAGCAAGGTGCCATCTGGTTTTTCCAGCAAAAGATGGTGCCCGAGCCAGCCCGTCCTCTCGGTCGCCGACCCGGATTCCTCCAGTGACGAGAGATAGGCATGCGACACGAAGGGATTGTAGGGCAGGATGCTGCCGGACCGCGAGGCCCCGGCAAGCCGGGACCAACTCTCCGGAGAGATGGATTTGAACGACTGTTCGGCGCGAAAGATCAGTTCATCTGTCATGGATGAGGATAGGGCTTTCCCTGGGGTCAAAACCTTCGAAGGTCATCTGGTCGGCGTTGGCGAGCGTACGCTTGATTCCCGCCTCGTCGCGCACGGTCCAGGTGATGACCGGTATGCCGCGCTGGCGCTGCGCCGTCACGAAATCGTTCGGCAGGTCGCCGTGAAAATACGAGATGAAGTCTAGACCCAGTTGCATGGCTTCGTCATGGGCAAAAAACGTCTCAGGCTTGAAACCATCGGCGGTGAGGCCAACCGGGTAGGGCGGCTTCAGCGCCTTCAGATCCTTGAGCAGCCAGTGATCGAAGCTCATCAGTGCGACATGGCCCTTGTAACCTTCGAGAACCTCGAGCACGGTCTCGGCGAAACCTGCATCCTCGCCCGCCTTGCCTTTCAGTTCGAGTACCAGCGGCACCTTCCCGTCGCAGAGCTGCAGCAGCTGTTTAAGCGTTGGGATGCGGTCTTTTGTGCCTCCGACCGAGAGCAGACCGAGTTCCTGCGAACTGCGGTCGCGCAGCGCGCCCGGCAGGTTGCCGAGCCGCTGCAGGTCGTCGTCGTGGAAGACCACCGGGACGCCGTCGGCGGCGTAGTGCAGGTCGCACTCGATCGCAAACCCGGCCTCGATAGCACGGGAGAATGCCGAAAGCGTATTCTCCCAGACAGTCTTGTTCATGTCGTGATACCCGCGATGGGCAACCGGTTGCGCGGTGAGCCAGGCGATCTCGCTCATTCGCCGATTTCCATGATGGCATCGATTTCGACGGCGGCGTTGAACGGCAAGGCAGCCATGCCGACGGCTGCGCGGGCATGCTTGCCGGCATCGCCGAGCACGGTTGCCAGCAGGTTGGAGGCACCGTTGATGACAAGGTGCTGCTCGCCGAACTCAGGGACGGAGGCGACAAAGCCGTTGAGCTTGATCAGCCGCTTGATACGGCCGAGATCGCCGCCGAGGGCAGCACTCGCCTGCGACAGGATATTGATGGCGCAAAGCTCCGCCGCCCGCTGACCGGTGGCGACATCGACGTTTCGGCCGAGATGACCGGTGACGGCGACCTTGCCGTTTTCCATCGGCAACTGGCCCGATATGGTAAGCATGTTGCCGCTGATGACGTAGGGAACATAGTTGGCGGCTGGCGCTGCCGCCTGGGGCAGGGTGATGCCCAGCTGGCTCAGGCGGGCATTGATCTCGTCGGACATTTTCGTCTCCCGTTTGTTGTAACTTCGTCAAAAATCCGTCATCAAGGCTCAATCCGCGCAATGTGCGGGCGCTTGCCTTTGTTTAACCGAAAGCGTTCTTATAACATCGTGTGCGAGTCCAACAGGAGATAATGCATGTTCCGTTCGAGTCTTGCCGCGGTTCTCCTTGGCAGTACAGGCGCTCTTTGCCTGTCTTTTGCAACGGCGCAGGCAGCCGGTCCGAGCGGGCTGGTGGCCCATCGTGCGATCTACGATCTCGAACTCAAGGATGCCACGGATCGCTCCGGTATCGCCGGCATGTACGGTCGCATGGTCTATGAATTCACCGGTTCTGACTGCTCCGGCTTCACCACCAATTTCCGGTTCGTGACCCAGATCGACACCGGCGACGCGACCCGCATGAGCGACCAGCAGACGACGACCTTCGAGGACCTGACCAAGCGGATCTTCAAGTTCGAGACCAAGTCGTTTACCGACGACGCACTGGACAAGGATGTCCGTGGCGCCGCCGCCGACAGCGCCAAGGGCGTCAAGGTCGATCTGGCGCAGCCGTCTGCCAAGCAGATCGATCTGGCCGAGAGCCGCTTCCCGACCGAGCATATGCTGGACATCATCCACAACGCCAAGCTCGGCAAGACCTTCTTTGAGGCCCACGTGTTCGACGGGTCGGACGATGGCGATCGCTCGCTGGCCGCAACCACCGTGGTCGGCAAGGCTGAAACGCCCAAGGCCGGCGACACAACGGACGCCGACAAGGCGGGTGCCTTTGCTAAGACGCCGTTCTGGCCTGTGACGGTCGCATACTTCAACGAGAAGGCCCATGGAGACGCCACGCCCGTCTACCGCATGTCATTCAAGCTCTACGAAAACGGCATCACCCGCGACCTGACGATGGACTATGGCGATTTCGTTTTGACTGGAAAGTTGACCAAGCTCGAAATGCTGGACGCCAAAGCCTGCAAGTAGGCCTTTGGCATGCGAGGTCCTGGGCTAGCGTAATTTTAACGACACTGCTTGCCTTTCTGCTCTGGGAAGAGTATGGGCACCTCATTCCACACGTGAGGCAAGGGATTGTCCGGGAGAAATCCGGACCGTTCCACCCGGTGGTATCTTCCTAGAAGATGCTGTTCGCCTTGCGGAGGTTCAACCGGATAAGGAGTAACCCAGGCATGGCATTGCCCGATTTTTCTATGCGCCAGCTTCTCGAAGCCGGCGTTCACTTCGGCCACCAGACACACCGCTGGAACCCAAAGATGAAGCCATACATCTTTGGCGACCGCAGCAACATCCACATCATCGACCTTCAGCAGACCGTTCCTTTGCTCAGCCGCGCCCTGCAGGTTGTCAGCGACACCGTTGCCCGTGGCGGCCGCGTCCTGTTCGTCGGCACCAAGCGCCAGGCGTCTGAAATCATCGCTGACAGCGCGAAGCGTTCTGCTCAGTATTACGTTAACTCGCGTTGGCTCGGCGGCATGATGACGAACTGGAAGACCATCTCCAATTCGATCCAGCGCCTTCGCAAGCTCGACGAAATCCTCAACGGCGACGCCCAGGGCTTCACCAAGAAGGAACGCCTCAACCTTGAGCGTGAACGCGAAAAGCTGGACAAGGCTCTCGGCGGTATCCGCGACATGGGCGGCACACCTGACCTGATGTTCATCATCGACACCAACAAGGAAAAGATTGCCATCGACGAAGCAAAGCGTCTCGGCATCCCGGTTGTTGCGATCATCGACTCGAACTGCGATCCGGATCAGATCGATTATCCGATACCGGGCAACGACGACGCCTCGCGCGCCATCTCGCTCTATTGCGAACTGATCTCGCGCGCTGCCATCGACGGCATCGCCCGTCAGCAGGGCTCGTCCGGCCGCGATCTCGGCGCTGCTTTCGAAGCACCGCTCGAGCCGACCCTGGAAGAAGAAGTTGCTCCTGCTCCGCAGGCTTGATTGACCAAGCGGCAGGCGGATGAAAATCTGCCTGGCCGCGACTGAAATTCAGATAAGGCCGTTGGTGACTTGAGCAAGTTTCAGCGGCCTTACCTGTTTCAGGCGAAGGCATTCGGCGTAGATCCACCGATTGCTATCGTTTGAAAATCATTCCGTGTGGCGCGCTTTCATAACGCTGTCATGCATAGGGGTACATTTCGTCCCTCAAACCGGGTGCCGCGCCGGCTGATGCCGTCAGCGCACCATACCAACCGACAAGAGGCAAATAATGGCTGAAATCACGGCTGCACTGGTAAAGGAACTGCGCGAAAAGAGCGGCGCAGGCATGATGGACTGCAAGAAGGCACTCACCGAGACCGCCGGCGACATGGAAGCCGCGATCGACTGGCTGCGCGCCAAGGGCATCTCCAAGGCTGACAAGAAGTCTGGCCGCACGGCTGCCGAAGGCCTCATCGGCGTTGCCAGCGCCGGCACATCGGCCGTTGTCGTCGAAGTCAACTCCGAAACCGACTTCGTTGCCCGCAACGATGCCTTCCAGGGTATCGTCCGCAACATCGCCAAGGTCGCCCTGACGACCGACGGTTCGGTCGAAGCCGTTGCCGCTGCGACCTATCCAGATTCTGAGAAGTCCGTCGCCGACACCATCAAGGATGCCATCGGGACGATCGGCGAGAACATGAATCTGCGTCGCACGGTTCTGCTGTCGGTCAAGTCGGGCGTCGTCTCGACCTACATCCACAATGCAGTCTCCGACGGCCTCGGCAAGCTCGGCGTTCTCGTTGCGCTGGAATCGACCGGTGACAAGGATGCGCTGAATGCCATCGGTCGCCAGGTTGCCATGCACATCGCTGCCACGGCACCGCTCGCCCTGCGTCCTGAAGACGTCGATGCTGCTGTTGCTGAACGCGAACGCAACGTGTTCATCGAACAGGCTCGCGAATCCGGCAAGCCGGAAGCCATCATCGAAAAGATGGTCGATGGCCGCATGCGCAAGTTCTTCGAGGAAGTCGCTCTTCTGTCGCAGGCTTTCGTCATCAATCCTGACCTGACGGTCGGCGCTGCCATCAAGGAAGCCGAAAAGGCAGTCGGCGCGCCGATCGAGATCACCGGCATGGCACGCCTCCTGCTCGGCGATGGCGTCGAGAAGGAAGAGACTGACTTCGCAGCTGAAGTCGCTGCCGTCGCCAAGGGCTGATCGTCGGTCTGCTTACTGCGGGAAAACCAGAGGGCATCGCGTGACAACGCGATGCCCTTCGTGTATCCGGCTTTTTACGATCAATCTTAGGAGCAACCATGTCCGAGCCGATTTACAAGCGCGTCTTGCTGAAGGCGTCTGGTGAAGCTCTGATGGGGACACAGGGCTTTGGCATCGATGTCGAAGTTGCCGACCGGATTGCCTCAGACATTGCCGAAGCCTGCCACATGGGCGTCGAAGTCGGCGTGGTTGTCGGCGGCGGAAACATCTTTCGCGGCGTCGCCGTGGCCTCCAAAGGCGGTGACCGCGTCACCGGCGACCACATGGGTATGCTGGGAACCGTCATCAACGCGCTGGCGCTGGCGACTTCCTTGCGCAAGCTTGGAATCGACACCGTGGTGCTGTCAGCTATCGCCATGCCTGAAATCTGCGAGAGCTTTTCGCAGCGCGCCACGCTCTATCATCTGTCGCTCGGCCGCGTCGTGATTTTTGCTGGTGGCACCGGCAATCCGTTCTTCACCACCGATTCGGCTGCTGCCTTGCGCGCGGCGGAAATGGGCGCCCAGGCGATCTTCAAGGGCACGCAGGTCGACGGCATCTATTCGGCCGATCCGAAGAAGGTGCCGGACGCTACCCGTTTCGAACATCTGACCCACAGCCAGGTGCTGGAAAAGGGTCTGGCCGTGATGGATGTCGCCGCCGTCGCACTGGCGCGCGAGAATTCCATCCCGATCATAGTATTTTCGATCCATGAAAAGGGCGGTTTCGCCCAGATTTTGACCGGCGGCGGCTACAAGACCGTCGTATCCGACAACTGACGATCTCATGGCGTCGTGGATCGACGCCGCATTGACGACGGGAGTAAAGACATGAGTGGCAACACCGACCTCAACGAAATCAAGCGCCGAATGGACGGCGCGATTTCCGCCTTCAAGGGCGACATCGCCTCGCTGCGCACCGGCCGTGCGTCGGCAAACATCCTCGATCCGGTAACGGTCGATGCATACGGTTCGCGCGTGCCGCTGAACCAGGTCGCCAACATCACCATTCCGGAACCCCGCATGCTCTCAGTCTCTGTCTGGGACAAGTCCATGGTGAGCGCCGTCGATCGCGCCATTCGCGAATCCAACCTCGGCCTGAACCCGATCATGGATGGCCAGAACCTGCGCATTCCGCTGCCGGAACTCAACGAGGAGCGTCGCCGCTCGCTGGTCAAGGTTGCCCACGAATATGCCGAGAAGGCCAAGGTTGCGATTCGCAACGTCCGCCGCGATGGCATGGATGGCCTGAAGAAGGCCGAAAAGGACGGGGCTCTCGGCCAGGACGAAACCCGCGCCAAATCGGACCGCGTGCAGAAGATGACGGATGACTCGATTTCCGACATCGACCGCTTGCTCATCGATAAGGAAAAGGAAATCATGCAGGTTTAGGTCTGCACGAACCAGCGTCCTGCCGTCGAACGAACTGGATACCCATGTCAGAGTCTAGCCTTATGGTAGTCCCCGAGCACGTCGCCATCATCATGGACGGCAACGGCCGCTGGGCCAGTGCGCGCGGCCTGCCGCGCACCATGGGGCATCGCAAGGGCGTCGACGCAGTCCGCGAGACCGTGCGCGCTGCTGGCGATGTTGGTATCAAGTACCTGACGCTGTTCGCATTTTCTTCGGAAAACTGGCGCCGCCCAGAGGCCGAGGTCACGGACCTGCTTGGGCTTCTGAAGGCATTCATCCGTCGCGACCTCAGCGAGTTACACCGGCAGAATGTCCGCATCCGCGTTATCGGCGATCGCCAGAACCTGCGGGGCGACATCCTGCCGCTGTTGATCGAAGCCGAAGAGACAACCAAGAATAACACAGCGCTGACGCTGGTCATCGCCTTCAATTATGGCTCCCGCGACGAAATCGCCCGCGCCGTTGTCAGTCTTGCCAAGGATGTCGAGGCGGGACGCTTGCGGCCGCAGGATATTACGGCGGCACTGATCGACGGGCGGCTGGATACGGCCGGAATTCCCGACCCTGACCTCATCATCCGCACCAGCGGCGAGGAGCGGCTCTCCAACTTCCTGCTCTGGCAGGCTGCCTATTCCGAGTTCATGTTTGTGCCGGACTACTGGCCGGATTTCAGCCGCGCCCTGTTCCTGTCCGCACTCGAGCGCTACGCCGCCCGTGATCGCCGCTTCGGGGCCCTGTCGGCCAAGCCGACCGCCGCCGTGGGTCTCTAAATGAGCCGCGAACTCAGGCTTCGAATTATATCGGGCGTCGTCATGGCAGTCGTGGTCCTGTTGGCCACCTGGCACGGCGGCTCGGCGTTCCGGCTGCTGGCATCGGTCATAGGGCTCCTCATCTACTACGAGTGGTCGACCATCACCGGCCTGCGAGATCGCGACTTTCCGGGAGCTGCCCTAGGCTGGCTCGCGGTCGTCGTCATTGTCATCGCCACGCTGGCGCGAGAATCGGTCTATGCGGTCGGCGCGCTGCTGCTTTTCACGGTCCTCGGCATGGGCCTCGTTGCGGCCCGAAAAAAAAGCTGGTGGTTGCCGGCCGGCATCGTCTACGCGGGCCTGACGGTCATCGCCATGTCGGAAATCCGCGACGACGACTTCCTCGGCTTCGTATTGATGCTGTTCATTTTTGCGACCGTCTGGGCAACCGACATCCTTGCCTACTTCGTCGGCCGCGCGCTGCGTGGGCCGAAGTTTGCGCCGCGCATTTCCCCCGGCAAGACGTGGTCCGGAGCCGCAGGCGGCACTCTTGCGGCTGTGATCATAGGCCCGGCAGTCGTCTGGTGCTTCTTCCCCGGCACAGGGCTCCGGGTGGTACTGGTGGCTCTCCTGCTGTCGGTCTGCAGCCAGGCTGGCGACCTCTTCGAGTCCTTCATCAAGCGTCGTTTCGGCGTCAAGGACTCCGGCCATATCATTCCCGGACATGGTGGCGTGATGGATCGTGCCGACGGCCTCGTTTTCGCTTGTTTTGCAGGCTTCTTGTTGGCTATCGTGCTGTCGTTGATGGCGGGAGGCGAGATGTCGTCCTTGGGCGGCGTATTGCTGGGTGTCTGAAATCAAAACATACAGGATACGTTCATGGGCAGCATAATGAGCATCGTCAGCTTCCTCGTAGGCTACATCCTGCCCTTCGTGCTGGTGCTATCGCTGCTGGTGTTCGTCCATGAGATGGGCCACTACCTCGTCGGCCGATGGTCCGGCATCCGCATCCTGGCATTCTCCGTCGGGTTCGGCCCGGAGATTGCCGGCTATACGGACAGCCACGGCACCCGCTGGAAACTCTCGGCAATCCCGCTCGGCGGCTATGTAAAATTCTTCGGTGACCAGGACGCCTCCAGCAAGCCGGACATCGATGCGGTCTACGCCATGAGCGAGGCCGAACGTGCCCAGTCCTTCGTCGGTGCCGCGCTCTGGAAGCGTGCCGCCACGGTGGCAGCTGGTCCCATTGCCAATTTTATTCTGGCGATTGCCATCTTCTCCGTCCTGTTTGCCATATACGGCCGCCAGGTTGCCGACCCTGTGGTAGCTGAGGTCAAGCCGGATAGCGCGGCCGCCCAGGCGGGGATCGAGCCAGGCGACCTCCTTGTGGCAATTGACGGCGACAAGGTCACGACATTCGACGACGTTCGCCGCTATGTCAGCATCCGCCCGGGCCGCAACATTGTCGTGACCGTCGAACGGCGTGGCGAAAAACGCGACTTCCCGATGGTTCCGCTTTCGACCGTCATGACCGACCAGTTCGGCAACAAGATGGAAGTCGGCATCATCGGCATCGTCACCAACCAGGAGATGGGCCATTTTCGCAAGGAAAGCTTCACACCACTCGGCGCAGTGGCCGAAGGTGTGAGGCAGACGGGGCACATCGTCACCGGAACGTTCGAATATATCGGCAATCTTCTTGGCGGCTACATGAAGGCGGATCAGCTCGGCGGCCCCATCCGCGTCGCCCAGGCCTCCGGCCAGATGGCGTCGCTGGGTATTGCAGCCGTGCTACAGTTGGCTGCCGTTCTGTCGGTTTCCATTGGGTTGTTGAACCTAATGCCTGTACCGGTACTTGATGGCGGCCACCTGATGTTCTATGCGATTGAGGCGGTAAGGGGAAAACCGCTTGGGGCCGGCGCGCAGGATGTCGCTTTCCGCATCGGTTTGTTCATGGTGTTGTCGTTGATGGTTTTCGCAACCTGGAACGATATCAGCGCCCTGATCGGATGAGGGCAGGACAGCGGAAATAATGCTTTATTTACGATGTTTCAAAGCTGTAGTGGCGAATGAGACACGTTTCCAAATGAAGTAAACAGAAATTAACCCGCGCGCTTGCTTGTAGGCTAAAAGCGGGTAAAACGACACACGTGGCCGGAATCGAGTTTGCTCGACATCAGGAACGACTGAGAAAAGGTAAGAAGTACATGAAGGCTGGTTCAAAGTTTTTGAACGCAGTATCGGCGGTTGCGCTGTCTGCTGGTATTGTTGCTTCGGGCGCAGGCGTCCTTACCCTTGCATCCGCCTCTGTCGCGGAAGCAGCTGTCATCCAGAAGGTCGACGTTCGCGGGGCATCCCGCTCTGGCGCGGACGCTGTTCGCGACAACATAACGATCAAGCCCGGTGTTAGTTTCACCAGTTCCGACGTCGATGACTCCGTAAAGCAGCTTTACGCGACGGGTTACTTCTCCGACGTCCACATCAATGTTTCCGGCGGCACGCTCGTCGTTTCCGTCAAGGAAAACCAGATCGTCAACGCGGTGGTTTTCAACGGCAATCGCAAGATCAAGGATGACAAGCTGCAGGGCGTCGTCAAGACGCATGCTTCGGGTCCTTTCGATCAGAACATCGTCAATGACGATATCAAGACCATCAAGGAAGCCTACGCAGTCATCGGTCGCAACGAAGTGACCGTGACGACGCAGGTCGTCAACGTGGCCCCCGGCCGCGTCAACATCGCTTTTGTCGTCAACGAAGGCGACCGTACGAAGATCGACAAGATCAACTTCACGGGTAACCAGGCCTATGGCGATGGTCGCCTTGCGTCGGTTATCGCGACGAAGAAGACCAACTTCCTGTCGTTCCTGACCCGCAAGGACGTCTACAGCGCCGACAAGCAGCATGCCGACGAAGACACGCTGCGCCAGTTCTATTACAATCACGGCTATGCCGACTTCCGCATCGTGTCCTCGGACGCGACGCTGGACGAGCAGACAAACGCCTACACCATGAACTTTGCTGTCGAGGAAGGTCCTCGTTACACCTTCGGCGACATCTCTGTCGTGTCGACGGTCGACGGCGTCAATGCCGACGAACTCAAGGGCCTGATCTCAACGTCTACCGGCGAAGTCTACAACGCCAAGAACATCCAGAAGTCGATCGAGGCGATCTCCAAGCGCGTTGCTGCTGCTGGATATCCCTTTGCCCGCGTCACGCCGCGTGGCACGCGCAACTTCCAGAACAACACGATCGCTGTGGAATATCTGGTCGACCAGGGTGAACGCGCCTATGTCGAGCGCATCGAAATCCGCGGCAACACCCGCACCCGCGATTACGTCATCCGTCGCGAATTCGACCTGAACGAAGGCGATGCGTTCAATCAGGAAATGATCACCCGCGCCAAGCGTCGCCTCGATGCTCTCGGTTATTTCACGAGCGTCAACATCACGACGGCACCGGGCAGCGCGCCTGACCGCGTCGTCATCGTCGTCAACGTGATCGACCAGTCGACCGGTTCGTTCGGCGTCGGTGCAGGCTACTCTGTCGGCAACAACGGCGGGATCCTGCTCGAAGCCTCCGTCGAGGAAAAGAACTTCCTCGGTCGCGGCCAGTACATCCGCATCGCTGCGGGCGCCGGCACAGAAGGCTCGCGCACCTACAACATCTCGTTCACCGAGCCCTATTTCCTCGGCTACCGCCTGGCCGCTGGTTTCGACATCTTCAAGAACCAGACGTCGAGCGACGATTACTACGACTACAGCGAAGCCGGCTTCTCGCTCCGCGTGACCGCGCCGATCACCGAAGACCTGGCCACGACCCTTCGCTACAACTACAAGCATATCGATTATAAGGGTACCAATGACTGGGAAGATCACCTGTCAAACACGTACCAGAACCTCATCAACGACGGTCCTTGGACGCAGTCGTCGGTGTCGCAGACATTCACCTACAACACGCTCGACGATCAGAACCTTCCTCGCGACGGTATCATCGCCAAGCTGACGCATGAGTTTGCAGGCCTCGGCGGCGACTCGAACTTCTACAAGATCAGCGGCAAGGCGCGCTTCGTTAAGACGCTGAGCGACGAAGCCGACATCATCGGATCTCTGACGCTCGGTGCCGGCTACGTGCTGCCTACGAACGGCAAGCTGAACGTCTTCGACCAGTTCCAGATCGGCGGTCGTGAAATCCGCGGCTTCGAGAACACGGGTATTGGCCCACGCACATCGAATGGCGACAAGGACCCGTTGGGCGGCACGACATACTTCACGGCCTCTGCTGAAGCCAGCGTTCCAATGCCTGGCGTTCCGCAGGACATCGGCCTGCGCGCTGCAGCCTTTGCCGACGCTGGTACCCTCACGGGTAACAAGGTCGACACCTCTGGCGATAGCGTCAACAGCGATAGCTCGATCCGTGCATCGCTCGGCCTCGGCATCATCTGGGCCTCGCCCTTCGGTGTGCTGCGCGTCGACTATGCGCAGCCTGTCATGAAGCAGAGTTACGACAAGGTTCAGCAGTTCCGGTTTGGCATTGCCAACCAGTTCTGATATCGGCAGGCCCAGACCCACGGGTTAGAATACCGTCCTGGAGCTGTTGTTTATGGAACATAACCGTTTTTTCCCGCCCCATGCTGGGGTCAGCCTTCGGGAGCTGGCCAATCATCTTGGGGCGGTTGTTGCCGATGAGAAGTTTTCAGACCGTGTCGTTCGTTCTGTAGCCCCCGTATACCGGGCAGCTGAAGGCGACGTTTGCTATATTCTTTCCCGCAAGAACATGGATGAGTTGAAGACCTGCAAAGCCTCCGCCATCATCTGCGATGCGTCGATGCAGTCGATCATTCCGCAACACGTGCCGATCATACTATCCTCAAAGCCCCATGCTGCCTTCGCCATTGCCGGTGCCTTGCTGCACCCTGCTGCAATGCGGGCCGTAACAGTCGGCACAGCTGAGAGCGGCATCTCGCCGTCCTCTTTCGTCGATCCCACCGCACGGCTCGAGGCCGGTGTGCTGGTCGAGCCGATGGCGGTTATCGGGGCAGATGCCGAGATCGGCGCGGGGACGCGGATCGGCGCAGGTGCCATTATCGGCGCTGGCGTCAAGATTGGCCGGAATTGCTCGATCAGTGCTGGGGCCAGCGTTCTTTGTGCCTATGTAGGCAACAACGTCATCATTCATAACGGTGCGCGCATCGGCCAGGATGGTTTCGGCTATGCCCCCGGTCCGGCCGGCATGCTGAAGATCGTCCAGGTCGGGCGCGTCATCATCCAGGATCACGTCGAGATCGGCGCCAACACGACGATCGACCGCGGCACGATGGACGACACCGTCATCGGCGAAGGAACGAAGATCGACAATCAGGCGCAGATCGGCCACAACGTCCGCATAGGGCGCCATACAGCGATTGTCAGCCAGGTCGGCATCGCCGGCAGCGCTCGCATCGGCGACGGCGTACAGATCGGCGGACAGGCCGGGGTTGCCGGTCACATCCATGTCGGAGACGGTGCGCAACTTGCTGCCGGTAGCGGCGTTATATTCGATCTGGCGCCTGGTGGTCGCTACGGCGGCGTTCCGGCGCGGCCGATCAAGGATTTTCTAAGGGAGATGGCGGAGACCATGGCTAAGATTGGAAGCCGCAAGAAGGCACGGGATGGCAAGGATGACTGATCACCCCGGGACCGAGCTCGGATCGGCCGATATTCTCGAGATCATGAAATTGCTGCCGCACCGCTATCCGTTTCTCCTCGTTGACAAGATCATCGAGATCGATGGCGACAACTCCGCAATTGGGATCAAGAACGTCACCGCCAACGAACCGCATTTCACTGGGCATTTTCCGGATCAGCCGATCATGCCTGGCGTCCTGCTGATCGAAGGCATGGCCCAGACCGCCGGCGCTATCTGCGCCCGCAAGGAAGGCCAGAGTGGCAGCCTCGTCTACTTCATGACCATCGACAATGCGCGCTTCCGCAAGCCGGTCGTGCCTGGCGACCGCGTTGAGTTTCACGTTGTGAAACAGCGCCAGCGTGGCAATATCTGGAAGTTTCATTGTGATGCAAAAGTTGACGGCACCAAGGTTGCCGAGGCCGATATCGGCGCGATGATCGTGCGCAAGGAAGAATCATGAGCGGAATAGCAAAGAGCGCCATTATCCACCCGATGGCCATCGTCGAAGATGGCGCCGTGCTGGGCGAGGGCGTCTCTATCGGGCCTTTCTGCTTCGTCGGACACAAGGTCGTGCTGGGTGACAATGTCCAGCTTTTCAACAATGCTGTCGTCACCGGCCGCACGACCCTCGGCAAAGGCTGCAAAATCTTCCCCATGGCCGTCGTCGGCGGTGATCCGCAGAGTGTCCATCACGGCGGCGAGGACACCAGCCTGACGGTTGGCGACAACTGCACGATCCGCGAGGGCGTGACGATGAACGCTGGCACGGCTGAATTTGGCGGCGAGACGATTGTCGGCAACAACAACCTGTTTCTCGCCAACTCGCACGTCGCCCATGATTGCCGGGTCGGCAACAACGTGATCATGTCCAACAACGTCATGCTTGCAGGCCATGTGGTGATCGGCGACCGCGCCATCCTGGGCGGAGGCTGCGCCGTGCATCAGTTCACCCGCATCGGCCGCCAGGCTTTCATCGGTGGTCTCTCGGCAGTCAATTACGATGTCATCCCCTACGGCATGCTGAACGGCAACCCCGGGATATTGGGCGGCCTTAACGTCGTCGGTATGACGCGTGCGGGTATCGAGCGGCCGATCATTCATATGGTCCGTCGCGCCTTCAAGGCGGTGTTCGAGGGCGAGGGTTCGATCCGCGAAAATGCGGCTGCAATCCGCACCGAGTTTGCCGATTGCGCCGAGGTGATGGAAATCCTCGACTTTATCGCCGCTGATAGCGATCGCGCCCTTTCGTCGCCGCATCGCGGCAACAAGAACTGACGTGGACGATAGCGGGAACGACGGCAAGGGGCGCCTGGCGATCATCGCCGGCAGCGGCTTTCTGCCAGCTTATCTCGCCGAGGCCGCCCGACAGGCGGGCGAAAACCCGGTTATCGTCGTATTGAAGGACGAGGTTCTCCGCGACTGGAGCGACTACGACCACGCGCTGCTCGGCGTCGGTGACTTCAAGGGATTCGAGGCGCTTTTCGATCGCTACGATGTGCGCCGTATCGTGATGTCAGGCAGCGTTGCCCGGCGCCCGGAATGGTGCGAGATACGGCCAACCTGGCAATCGTTGGTGCGAATGCCGCGAGTGGTCAAGACGCTGCTGTCCGGCGGAGACGATACCGTGCTGAAGATGGTGATCGGCCTGCTCGAGGTCAAAGGCCGCAAGGTCATCGGTGCCCACGACATCGCCCCCGATCTGCTGGCGACAACCGGCACGCTTGGCAGCCATGCACCGTCCGAGGATGACATGCGAGACATCAAACAAGCAGCCAGGGCAGCCGATGCGCTCGGCATGCTGGATGTGGGACAGGGCGCTGTCAGCGTCGGCGGACGCATCGTCGCGCTCGAGGGCGTCGAGGGCACGGACCAGATGATCGAGCGCGTCGCAGGCCTGCGAGCAGCGGGACGCATATCGCACCGCCGACGGGGCGTGCTGGTGAAGCTTTGCAAGCCGCAGCAGGACCTGCGCGCCGATCTGCCCTCCATCGGCGTATCGACCATCCTCAACGCCAAGGCTGCTGGTCTCGGTGGCGTCGCTGTCGAGGCCGGGCGTGCGCTGATACTCGAGCGCAAGGCAACGATCGACGCAGCCAATGAGGCCGGCCTGTTTTTGTTCGGCATCGACCGCGGCCTGCCTGCAGGAGGTCTCCAGTGAACAATGCGCCCCTGAAGGTCGCCATCATTGCCGGGGAAGTCTCCGGCGATCTGCTGGGCGCCGATCTCGTTGCTGCCCTGCGCCTGCAGACGACGCGACCGCTCGAGCTCGTCGGCGTCGGTGGCGACGGACTGGAGGCGCAAGGCCTGAAGTCGCTGTACGATTTCTCCGAACTGTCGCTGATGGGGTTCACCCAGGTGATCGCCAAGTTGCCGCGGCTGATTGCCCTTATCGGCGAAACGGCAAAGGCCATCATCGCCGCAAGGCCCGATGTTCTCGTGATCATCGACAGCCCGGATTTTACCCACCGGGTGGCCAAGCGGGTTCGCAAGGCGCTGCCCGACCTGCCGATTGTCCAATATGTTTGCCCGAGCGTCTGGGCCTGGAAAGAATATCGCGCCACAGCGATGCTCGCTTACGTCGATCACGTCCTGGCTGTCCTGCCGTTCGAGCCGGAAGTCATGAAACGTCTCGGCGGGCCGCCGACGACCTACGTCGGTCACCGCCTGGTGACGGATGCCGGTCTGGTCGACGCGCGCCAGCAGCGGGCTATTCGTCCGCCCCTCGACCAGGCCGACACGCGAACCATATTATTATTACCCGGCTCACGGTCGTCCGAAATAAATCACCTGATACCGTTCTTTCGCCGGACTGTCGATGAGCTTAGCCGGCGTAATAAAAACATGCGATTCGTCATGCCGACAGTCGCCCGACGCGAAGATTTGGTTCGCAAGCTGGTTGCGGATTGGGAGATCAAGCCCGAGATCGTCGTCGGGACTGCTGCCAAGTGGCAGGCCTTCGCGTCAGCCGATGCAGCGATGGCGGCGTCGGGGACAGTGATTCTGGAACTCGGCCTGACGGGTGTGCCGGTCATCTCGACCTACAGCACGGATTTCATCGTCAAGCTGCTGCACAAGCGGATAAAGACATGGACCGCTGCGCTGCCCAACCTGATCGCCGATTATGTCATCGTGCCGGAGCAGATCAACGAGATGCTGCTGCCGGGGCTGCTGTCCCGCTGGCTGGAACGCCTGTCGAGCGACACCCAGCAGCGCCGCGCGATGATCGAGGGCTTCGACCTCGTCTGGCACCGGATGCAGACCGAGATCCCACCCGGCGAAAAAGCTGCATCCATCGTGCTCGAAGTTCTGGACAACAAAAAACCCGCCCATTCCTGAGCGGGTTTTTTTTATGAAGCCGAAGACGCTTTTTAGCGGCCGTCGACCGGTGTGTAATCGCGCTTCGGTTCGCCCGTGTAGAGCTGGCGAGGACGGCCGATGCGCTGCTGCGGATCTTCGATCATCTCGTTCCACTGAGCGATCCAGCCGACGGTACGCGCGAGTGCGAACAGGACGGTGAACATTTCCGTCGGGAAGCCCAGCGCGCGCAGGGTGATGCCCGAATAGAAGTCGACGTTCGGATACAGCTTCTTTTCGATGAAGTAGGGGTCGTTCAGAGCGATCTTTTCGAGCTCCAGGGCAACCTGCATCAGCGGATCGCCGGCATTGCCGGTCGCTTCCAGCACCTCATACATCGTCTTCTGCATGATCTTGGCGCGCGGATCGTAGTTCTTGTAGACGCGGTGGCCAAAGCCCATGAGGCGGAAAGGATCGTTCTTGTCCTTGGCGCGAGCGATGTACTCGGGGATGCGATCGACAGTGCCGATTTCCTGCAGCATCATCAGGGCAGCTTCGTTGGCGCCGCCGTGGGCAGGGCCCCAGAGGCAGGCGATGCCGGCCGCGATACAGGCAAACGGGTTTGCGCCCGAAGAGCCGGCGAGGCGGACCGTCGATGTCGAGGCGTTCTGCTCGTGATCGGCGTGCAGGATGAAGATGCGGTCCATCGCACGGGCGAGAACCGGATTGACTTCGAACTCTTCGCAAGGAACAGCAAAACACATGCGCAGAAAATTCGACGCATAGTCGAGATCGTTCTTCGGATACACGAAAGGCTGGCCGATATGATACTTGTACGCCATCGCGGCAAGCGTCGGCATCTTGGCGATCATCCTGAGGCTCGCGACCATGCGCTGGTGCGGATCCGTGATGTCGGTTGAATCATGATAGAAGGCCGACAGCGCACCAACGCAACCGCACATCACAGCCATGGGATGTGCATCGCGGCGGAAGCCGGTGAAGAAGCGCGTCATCTGTTCATGCACCATCGTGTGATGAACGACGCGGTCGTCGAAATCCTTCTTCTGGGCAGCCGTCGGCAGTTCGCCGTAGAGAAGCAGGTAGCAGACTTCCAGGAAGTCACCCTTTTCAGCCAGCTGCTCGATGGGGTAGCCGCGATGCAGCAGAACGCCTTCGTCACCGTCGATATAGGTGATCTTGGATTCGCACGATGCGGTCGAGGTGAAGCCGGGGTCGTAGGTGAAGGAAGCGGTATTCTTGTAGAGTGCGCCAATGTCGAGGACGCTCGGGCCGATGGTACCGGCCTTCACCGGCAGATCGACAGTCTTATCACCCCAGGTCAGTTTCGCGCTTTGTTCCGTCATGAGAGCCTCCAAGATTTGGCGGGTTGGTGCCTTAAAAAAGCACCAAAGGGTTAAGCGTCTAAAGATTAGCTATATGATCCAGACGCTAATGCCAAGTTACCCTGACCGGTATTTGTGCATCGCGGTATCAACTTTTGGGCAGCGCCTGCGCCATGATTGCGATGCCTTTAAAGCACGTTCTTCGGCATTCCAGAAGCGACCTTCCTACGGCAGGCATTTCAATCGATTTTAGTTGAATTATTCGAGCAAAGGTTGCAAAAATACCCCGAGCTTGACGATTGCGGGCAGGGCTGACGGGCGAATGGCAGAGTTGGACGCGCGCGAGAGGCAAGGTCACCGCCAGGTATTTCTCGGCCTCGCCGAGCGGTCGCGCGCCACTGTCAACGCCGTTGCCAAGCTTGGACGGATGCCTGCCCGCACGCAACACGCCGTGCCGTGGCCGAAGCGCGCTGCCCTTTCGCTCAACGGGTGGCGAATCGCTACCGCCGGCATGCTTGCGGAAGAGGCCGCCCACGGTCGCGCGATGCTGTTTGCGCCCGTCTATATCGGCTGCGGCGCGATTATCTGGTTCGAGTTGCCGGGCAATCCGCCGCTGACGGGCATTGCGGCGGGCTTCCTCGTGCTCGCCGCCGTTTGCCTCCTGAAACACAATCTGAGCCCGATGCTGCGGCATCTGGCGTTCGCTGCGGCGCTGGGCCTGCTCGGCATGCTTCTCGCTGAGTGGGAGACGTGGCGGGCCTCGACGATCATGCTGGACTCGCCCGTGACCACCACCATCACCGGCCAAGTTCAGCGCCGCGAAGTGGACGATAAAGGGCGGTGGCGCTACGTGCTGGATCTGCTGGCGACAGACGCGCCTGTCGTTCGGCGGCCACCGGAGCAGATATCCCTTCTTGTGCGCGGCCAGGATGTACCGTTCGAACTCGGAGATGTGGTTGAGGGCAGGGCCCGGTTAAGCCCGCCAGCAGGCCCTGCGCTGCCCGGCCTCCACGATTTTGCGTTCACTGCCTATTTCGAAGGCACCGGTGCCAACGGTTTCTTCTACGGTACGCCGCAACTGATGATGGCCAGCGTCGACGACACCAGCGAGCGAACCACGCTCCAAAGGATCGACCGCTGGCTGACTGGGCTGCGCGGCCATATCGGAGACCGAATCCGCTCGATCCTGCCCGGCGACACCGGCGCCTTCGCGGCTTCGCTGGTCAACGACGAACGTCGGGCGATTTCGCCGGAAACGACGGATGCCCTAAGGGTGTCCGGCCTCGCCCATATCATCGCCATCTCGGGACTGAATATGGCTTTGTCGGCCGGTATCTTCTATGTCGGCCTCCGGCATGTACTGAGCCTGTTTCCCGGATTGGCGCAGGCTTTTCCGACCAAGAAAATTGCAGCCGTCGGTGCGCTGATCACCGTCACCGCCTATTATTTCATTTCCGGCTTCGGGGTATCGGCCGAACGGGCCTTCATCATGATGGCGATCATGCTGGTCGCGGTGCTGTTCGACAGACCATCCTTCAGCCTGCGCAATGTCGCCCTATCGGCCATCGCCATCCTGGTGCTCTCGCCGTCGCAGATCCTCGGCCCGAGTTTCCAGATGTCCTATGCGGCGACCATCGCCCTTGTATCCGGCTATTCGCTATGGAAGGGACGTCCGCCCCGCGAGCGGCGGTTTGCCGCTTTCCGGGCACCGATGCCGGTGCGGGCGGTCAGCCGCTTCTTCACAGGCGTCGCCATGACATCGTTCATCGGCGGCGCGTCGACGGCGATCTTTTCGATTGAGCATTTTCACAGGCTGGCGACCTATGGCCTCGTTGCCAACCTTGCCGCCATGCCGGTGGTGTCATTCATCGTCATGCCGATCGGCATGCTTGCCATGCTGATGATGCCTTTCGGCCTAGACGGCGTATTCTGGCTAGTCACCGGGTGGGGACTCGATATCGTCATGGTCATTGCAAAGACGGTGGCGGCATGGGGTGGCAATGTGCCCTTCGCGCGCCTGCCTGCCGGACTTTTCCCGACCATTATTGCCGGCTTCCTGCTGATGACGGTGCTGCGGACGCCTATGCGCCATGCCGGCGCGTTGCTGATTGCAGCCTCGGTGACCTTCGCCGCCTTCCAACCGTCTCTCCAGAAATCGGAACTGCTGATTTCGGAGGATGGCGAACTCGTCGCCCTGTTCCGGCAGGGGCGCCTCGAGCGCAACCGCGAACGCCCCCCGGATTTTATCTATCAGCAATGGAAGCGAGCCCTGCTGGTGTCAGAGGATACGCCGCCGCAAATGCTGCCGCCGGACAACTCGACCCCGTCCCATTCCGTTCGTGGCCGCCCCTCGACCCGTATGGATGCGGAGCATCAGGCCACATTGCGGTCAGCAATGGAAACTGCTCTGGACAATGCGGTCGACGGCGGGTTTGCCTGCCATGGTCGCGATTGGTGCGTTGCCATGCTCGAGACGGGCGCGATGCTGGTGACTATCTCCGACGCGGCTTATCTGGGGCCGGCCTGCGATACCGCCGACATTGTCATCACGCCGGTCAAACTTCGCCTTGATCGCTGTCGGTCCGGTGCAGTGCTCTACACCGGCGCTTCGTTACGCAAAACAGGTTCCATAGAGGTCAACTTAAGCTCTCCTAAGCCAGAGTTCATCACCGCGTTCAGCGCCCTTGACCGTCCATGGGAGAGGCATCGAGTCTACGACTGGCGAAAGCCCGCTTTCACCGGTACCGACGCCACGTCACCGGTCAGTGATACCGGCGGATGAGGCCGACAAGCCGCCCCTGGATCTTCACCCTGTCCGGGCCGAAGATGCGGGTCTCGTAGGCCGGGTTGGCTGCCTCGAGTGCAATGGAGGCACCTTTGCGGCGAAAGCGCTTGAGCGTGGCCTCCTCGTCATCGACGAGGGCGACGATGATGTCGCCGGGGCTCGCCGTACTGGCATTTCGGATGATCACCGTATCGCCGTCGAAGATGCCGGCCTCGATCATCGAATCGCCTCGCACCTCGAGCGCGTAATGCTCGCCGGCGCCGACCATGTCGGCTGGAACCATGATGTCGTGGGTGTTGTTCTGGATCGCGGCAATGGGAACACCGGCAGCGATTCGGCCCATGACCGGCAGCGAGACGGAGCCGCTGCGGTCGTCGACTGCGGGCTTTGTCGGCGCTGCGGCAACAGCCGGCGTCTTGCCAAGGCTGCCTTCGATGACGCTCGGCGAAAAGCCGCGCCGTGGCTGCGCATTCGGGTTATAGGCCTCGGGAAGCTTGATGACCTCGATGGCACGCGCCCGGTTCGGCAGGCGGCGAATGAAGCCGCGTTCCTCCAGCGCCGTGATCAGCCGATGGATGCCTGATTTCGACGCCAGATCCAGCGCATCCTTCATTTCATCGAAAGAAGGCGGCACGCCGGACTCTTTCATTCGTTCGTGAATGAAGAGAAGCAGTTCCTGTTGCTTGCGCGTCAACATCGTTTTTCGTGCTCCAAGTGCGAAACAAAGCCAGAACGGACACTATCTGTTCCATATGTGTTCCGCAAGTGACTAAATCTTTGTGAACGCCGTTGGAATAATCGCGTTTTTGGAAGATCATGTCGCGCTGCGGTCGCTGACGGCTTCGCAGGGTGGAGACAAACCATGACAGCAGCCTACCCGATCGACCATCTGGTCCTGCCGACCTGTGATATAGCCTCTGCGCGCCAGCGGCTGAGCAAGGTCGGCTTCACTGTCGCTGCCGATGCACGGCATCCCTTTGGTACTGAAAATGCTTGCGTTTTCTTTGCCGACAAGACCTATCTCGAGCCACTCGGCATTGCCAGTCTCTCGGAGTGCGAGGCGTCGGCGCTGGCCGGCAATGTCTTCGTCGCGCGCGACCAGGCTTTCCGGTTTCGCGTCGGCGACGATGGTTTTTCCTCCATTGCCTTCGCAACCGGCAATGCTGAAAGCGACCAGCAGCGCTTTCTCGACAGCGGGGTCTCGGGCGGCAAGATCCTCGAGTTCGAAAGGCCGTTGCGCATGCCGGACGGGTCCGAATCGATCGCCGGCTTTCGACTTGCCTTCGCTGCAGATTTGCGTGCCCCGGATTTCTTCGTTTTCACCTGCGAGCGCATCAATGCGATGCCGACGGATCGCAGCGCGCTGGAGAGGCATCCGAACGGCGTTCTCGGCATTTCGCGCATTGTACTGTCCTCCGCCAGTCCGGAGGCGTTTTCCGGGCTCATCAGCGAAGTTGGCAATGGTGCCGCAATCGCTCCGCATTCCTTTGGCATCACAGCATCGTCGGCCAATGTGGAAATCGACATCTTGAGCGGCGAGGGGATGGAGGCCTTCTATGAGGTGGCGCCATCCGGTGAAGATCCGGGCCTGCGGGGGCGGGCAATCGTCTTTGCCGTTCGCGATCTTTCCGTGACAGAAGCGCATTTGGCTGGTAACGGCGTGACCTACACACGCAAGAGCAACACTATTCTGGTGAAGGCCGCTCCCGGGCAGGGGGCATTGTTTGCCTTCGAGGAGACAGCATGAGCCATTCGACAAATTCGGACGTGGTCGCCGGCGAAGGCCCCGGCAAGGTCACTTTCTCCAACAGCAAGCGCCTCTCGCTGATTGCCGGTCCCTGCCAGATGGAGAGCCGCGACCATGCCTTCACGATAGCCGGCAAGCTCAAGGAACTCTGCGCCTCGCTCGGTATCGGGCTCGTCTACAAGTCGTCCTTCGACAAGGCCAACCGCACATCCCTGTCCGCCCAGCGCGGCCTTGGGCTGGAAGCGGCTCTGGAGATCTTCGCCGATCTGAAGCAGGAATACGGTTTCCCGGTGCTCACCGACATCCACACGGAAGAGCAGTGCGCGCTTGTCGCCAAGACCGTGGATGTCCTGCAGATCCCGGCTTTCCTGTCGCGCCAGACCGATCTTCTGGTCGCTGCCGCCAAGACCGGCCGCATCATCAACGTCAAGAAGGGTCAGTTCCTCGCCCCCTGGGACATGAAGAACGTGCTGGCCAAGCTTAACGACAGCGGAAACCCGAATATCCTGCTCTGCGAACGCGGAGCCTCCTTCGGCTACAATACGCTGGTCTCCGATATGCGCTCGCTGCCGATCATGGCGGCGATGGGCGCTCCGGTGATCTTCGATGCTACCCACTCCGTGCAGCAGCCCGGTGGCCAGGGCGCATCGTCAGGCGGCCAGCGCGAATTCGTGGAAACCCTTGCCCGCGCGGCCGTTGCCGTCGGCGTCGCCGGCGTCTTTATCGAAACCCACGAGGATCCCGACCATGCGCCGTCCGATGGCCCCAACATGGTGCATCTGAAAGACATGCCGCAGCTGCTCGAAAAGCTACTGGCATTCGACGCCATCGCCAAGGCCTAGCATCTGCGGGAGCGTTCAACAGGCTGACATGATCTTGGTTTAGTCGGCTATGACGTTCCCTCATTCGAAGCGCGTGATGGCATTGTAATTGTCACGCCTTCGATTTAGAGATTTCAATCGATTATAACCAGCGAGCAGGAACCAGCCATGACCGCAATCACCGACATTATCGCCCGCGAGATTCTCGACAGCCGCGGCAACCCGACTGTCGAAGTCGACGTATATCTGGAAGACGGCAGCATGGGTCGCGCCGCAGTCCCGTCGGGCGCCTCGACAGGTGCCCACGAGGCAGTCGAATTGCGCGATGGTGGCTCGCGTTACCACGGCAAGGGCGTCGAAAAGGCTGTAGAAGCCGTCGATACCGAGATTTTTGAGGCCATCGGCGGTCTCGATGCTGAAAACCAGATCCAGATCGACAACCTGATGATTGAGCTGGATGGCACGGCCAACAAGTCCCGCCTCGGCGCCAACGCCATCCTCGGTGTATCGCTCGCCGTCGCCAAGGCCGCTGCCCAGAGCGCCGACTTGCCGCTCTATCGCTACGTCGGCGGCGCTTATGCCAGCCTTCTGCCTGTGCCGATGATGAACATCATCAACGGCGGTGCCCACGCCGACAACCCGATCGACTTCCAGGAATTCATGATTCTCCCCGTCGGTGCAGAAACCTTCTCCGATGCCGTCCGCATGGGCTCCGAAGTTTTCCACGTGCTGAAGAAGGAGCTGTCGGCCCAGGGTCATAACACCAATGTCGGCGACGAAGGCGGTTTCGCACCGGGCCTGAAGAGCGCGCCGGAAGCCCTGGACTTCATCATGAAGTCGATCGAGAAGGCCGGCTATCGTCCCGGCGAAGACATCTACCTCGGCCTCGATTGCGCTGCGACCGAGTTCTTCAAGGACGGCAAGTACGTTCTCGAAGGCGAAGGCCGCACGCTGGAGCCGGGCGCCATGGCTGAATACCTTGCCGAACTCGCTGCCAAGTATCCGATCCTGTCGATCGAAGACGGCATGTCCGAAGACGATTGGGAAGGCTGGAAGACGCTGACCGAGCTTGCCGGCAAGACCACCCAGCTGGTTGGCGACGACCTTTTCGTCACCAACTCCTCGCGCCTTCGCGACGGCATCAAGATGGGCGTCGCCAACTCGATCCTCGTTAAGGTCAACCAGATCGGCACGCTGACCGAAACGCTCGACGCCGTCGAAACGGCCCACAAGGCCGGCTACACCGCCGTCATGTCGCACCGCTCCGGCGAAACCGAGGATTCGACGATTGCCGATCTCGCGGTCGCCACCAACTGCGGCCAGATCAAAACCGGCTCGCTGTCGCGCTCGGACCGTCTTGCCAAGTACAACCAGCTGATCCGCATCGAGGAAATGCTCGGTCCGCAGGCCCGCTACGCCGGCACGTCCATCCTGCGCGGCTGATACCAGACGCATCCGCTTTTCTACCAACCGCGCCTTCGGGCGCGGTTTTTTAGTCGATCTCGCAACACGGTCAACGGACGGTTAATCTCTGCCGTCTAGTGTCGCTCACACGGGTACAGCGTATGGGCAAACGGCATGTGGACAAAATATCATAAGAAGAAGCGGCTCGGTCACCTGGTTCTTCCAGCCATCACCGTCGCCTTCGTATCCTATTTCGGCTACCACTGCGTCCATGGCGACTACGGCCTGCGGGCGACCGAAGTCTTCGAGCAGCAGCGACTGGCCCGCTCCAAGGATCTGGCCGATCTCGTTGCTAAGCGACAGCACCTTGAAAAGGAGGTTGCCCTGCTCAGCGACGGATCGCTCGACAAGGACATGCTTGATGAAAAGGCCCGTTACCAGCTCGATTATTCCAAGGCCGACGAAATCGTCATCTTCAACAAATAGCGCGATTAACTGAATTTCAGTTAATCGAAGATTTTATTTATTTTTCAGTGACTTATATCGAATACTAGCCATGCGTTTATGGCATTGCTGCATCTGTTAATCTTCCCTATGTTACGCGTCACCATTGATCGATGCTTATCACACAGGGGAGGGTTGAATGGCGCCGAAAATCGCGTCCGTTTCCAACCGGAAAACGTCCAAGTCAGCACGTGTTGAAACCAACGGCGGTCCTATCGCCGATTTCGATCGCGACGAAGAGCTGAAAGCCTACCGCGAAATGCTGCTCATCCGGCGTTTCGAGGAAAAGGCCGGACAGTTGTACGGCATGGGGTTCATCGGCGGATTCTGTCACCTCTACATCGGCCAGGAAGCTGTCGTCGTCGGCATGCAGATGGCCCAGAAGGAAGGCGATCAGGTCATCACGGCCTATCGCGACCACGGCCACATGCTCGCTTGCGGCATGGAAGCGCGTGGCGTCATGGCCGAACTGACTGGTCGCAGCAGCGGCTATTCGCACGGCAAGGGCGGCTCGATGCACATGTTCTCGAAAGAGAAGCATTTCTACGGCGGTCACGGTATCGTCGGCGCGCAGGTTTCGCTCGGCACCGGGCTCGCTTTCGCCAACAAATACCGTGGCAATGACAGCGTCTCTGTCGCCTATTTCGGTGACGGTGCTGCCAACCAGGGCCAGGTCTACGAGAGCTTCAATATGGCTGCTCTCTGGAAGCTGCCGATCGTCTATATCATCGAGAACAACCACTACGCCATGGGCACGTCCTCGGCCCGCGCGACGGCGCAGTCCAACTATTCGCTTCGCGGTTCGGGCTTCGGCATTCCCGGTATGCAGGTCGATGGCATGGATGTGCGCGCCGTCAAGGCGGCAGCCGACGAGGCGCTCCAGCATTGCCGGTCCGGCAAGGGCCCGATCATTCTCGAAATGCTGACCTACCGTTATCGCGGCCATTCGATGTCCGACCCGGCGAAGTATCGCTCCAAGGACGAAGTGCAGAAGATGCGCTCAGAACATGATCCGATCGAGCAGGTGCGCTTGCGCCTGGTCGGAAAGGGCTGGGCATCCGAAGACGATCTGAAAGCGATCGACAAGGATGTTCGCGATATCGTTGCTGACAGTGCCGATTTCGCCCAGTCCGAGCCGGAGCCGGATGCATCCGCGCTCTATACAGACATTCTGCTCTGATCGGGGAGGGAACCCATGCCTATCGATATCCTGATGCCCGCCCTCTCTCCGACGATGGAAGAAGGCACACTGTCCAAATGGCTGAAGAAGGAAGGTGACAAGGTCACCTCCGGCGACGTCATTGCCGAAATTGAAACCGACAAGGCGACGATGGAAGTCGAAGCCGTCGACGAAGGCACGATCGGCAAGCTCCTGGTCGCCGAAGGCACCCAGGGCGTCAAGGTCAATGCCAAGATCGCGATCCTGCTGGCCGAAGGTGAAAGCACCGACGCCATGAGCGCCGGTTCGGACACCGAAGAGGCTGCGGCCCCCAAGGCCGATGCCGACACGCCGGCTGCGACCAGCAACGACGCCGGCGGCAAGGCCCGCCAATCGGCCGATGAGCCGACGGCCCGCGCCGACAGCAAGGTACCGGCCCAGCCAAAGGCTCATATCGCTGCCGATCCGGACATCCCGGCCGGCACCGAAATGGTCTCGACGACCGTACGCGACGCACTCCGCGACGCCATGGCCGAAGAAATGCGCGCTGACGATAACGTCTTTGTCATGGGCGAGGAAGTGGCCGAGTACCAGGGCGCGTACAAGGTGACGCAAGGGTTGCTGCAGGAATTCGGCGCCCGCCGCGTTATCGATACCCCGATCACCGAGCACGGCTTTGCCGGTATCGGCGTCGGTGCCGCCATGTCAGGTCTGAAGCCGATCGTCGAGTTCATGACGTTCAACTTCGCCATGCAGGCCATCGACCAGATCATCAACTCGGCTGCCAAGACGCTCTATATGTCCGGCGGCCAGATGGGTGCGCCGATCGTCTTCCGTGGCCCGAATGGTGCGGCTGCCCGCGTCGGTGCCCAGCATAGCCAGGACTACTCTGCCTGGTACAGCCAGATCCCGGGCCTCAAGGTTGTCATGCCGTACACGGCAGCCGACGCCAAGGGCCTTCTGAAGGCTGCAATCCGCGATCCTAACCCGGTGGTCTTCCTCGAGAATGAAATCCTCTACGGCCAGCATTTCGATGTGCCGAAGATGGACAACTTCGTGCTGCCGATCGGCAAGGCCCGTATCCACCGTACCGGCAAGGACGTGACGATCGTTTCGTTCGGCATCGGCATGACCTACGCGGTCAAGGCTGTCGCCGAACTCGAACAGCTCGGCATCGACGTCGAACTGATCGATCTGCGCACGCTGCGTCCGATGGATCTGCCGACCGTTATCGAATCGGTGAAGAAGACCGGTCGCCTCGTCACCGTCGAGGAAGGCTATCCGCAGAACTCGGTCGGTACCGAAATCGCCACCCGCGTCATGCAGCAGGCTTTCGACTACCTCGATGCGCCGATCCTGACGATCGCCGGCAAGGACGTTCCGATGCCCTACGCCGCCAATCTCGAAAAGCTGGCCCTTCCGAACGTCGGCGAAGTCGTCGATGCGGTGAAAGCCGTCTGCTACAAATAAGGGGAAGGTCTTTCGATGCCTATCAACATCACCATGCCTGCCCTGTCGCCGACCATGGAAGAGGGTACGCTCTCCAAGTGGCTGGTCAAGGAAGGCGATCAGGTCAAGTCCGGCGACGTGCTGGCCGAGATTGAAACCGACAAGGCCACCATGGAAGTCGAGGCAATCGACGAGGGCACCGTTGCCAAGCTCGTCGTTGCCGCCGGTACTCAGGGCGTCAAGGTCAACGCGTTGATCGCCATACTGGCCGCCGATGGCGAGGACGTCGGTGCTGCTGCGAGCGGTGCGGGTTCCGCAGCCCCGGCTGCAGCGTCCGCGCCGAAGTCGGAAGCTGCACCTGCCTCCAAGGCCGAGGAAGCCGTCAAGGCGGATGCGCCGGCGGTCGCTGCCGCAGCACCTGCTGCGCCGAAGGCCGCTCCTGCAGCTGCCAGCGGCGCCCGGACCTTCTCGTCGCCGCTTGCCCGTCGCCTGGCGAAGGAAGCCGGAATTGATGTGTCGGCAGTGGCCGGCTCCGGCCCGCATGGTCGCGTCGTCAAGAGCGATGTCGAAGCTGCGGTAGCTGGTGGCGGCGCCAAAGCGGCCTCCGCACCGTCTGCAACAGCTGCATCGGCCCCAGCCGCGAGCCTGCCGAAGGGTGCGTCGGACGAAGCCGTCATGAAGCTGTTCGAAGCCGGCTCCTACGAGCTTGTGCCGCATGACAACATGCGCAAGATCATCGCCAAGCGTCTGGTCGAATCCAAGCAGACCATCCCGCATTTCTATGTCACGGTGGATTGCAATCTCGATGCGCTGATGGCGTTGCGCGCGCAGCTCAACGATGCCGCACCGCGCAAGGACAGCGCGCCGGCCTACAAGCTGTCGGTCAACGACATGATCATCAAGGCGATGGCACTTGCGCTCCGCGATGTCCCGGATGCCAACGTGTCGTGGACCGAGAACGCCATGGTCAAGCACAAGCACGTGGACGTCGGCGTCGCCGTCTCCATCCCGGGCGGCCTGATCACGCCGATCATCCGCAAGGCCGAGCTGAAGACGTTGTCTGCAATCTCCAACGAGATGAAGGACCTCGGCAAGCGGGCCAAGGAACGCAAGCTGAAGCCGGAAGAGTTCCAGGGCGGCACGACGTCGGTCTCGAACATGGGCATGATGGGCGTCAAGGAATTTGCCGCCGTCATCAACCCGCCGCACTCGACCATCCTGGCCGTGGGCGCAGGCGAGCAGCGCGTCATCGTCAAGAAGGGCGAAATGGCGATCGCCACCGTGATGAGCGTCACGCTGTCGACCGATCATCGCAGCGTTGACGGTGCCCTCGGCGCCCAGCTTCTCGCCGCCTTCAAGGGCTACATCGAGAACCCGATGGGCATGCTGGTTTAGCGAATTTCCCTCCCCCTCGCGGGGAGGGTGTCCGCGTCAGCGGACGGGTGGGGGTGGTTCCATAGGGAAGGCATTGTATGGCATGGAATCGGGACAAGCCAAATTCCCCCAGCGCCTCAGCTGCCCGGAATGCTCACAAGCTGCGCAAGCTCATGACCGACGCAGAACGCCGTCTTTGGACCGCCCTTCGCCGAGAGATGACTGAATTAAAAGATACACATTTCCGTAGGCAAATGGCTATCGGGCCCTACGTCGCGGATTTTGTATGCCTTGGACGACGATTGATTATCGAGGTTGACGGCAAGATTCATGACGATAGGGATCAGCGCTTGCGTGATGCCGTACGTGATACTTATCTACGAGGCGAAGGCTTTCGCGTGATGCGGTTCTCAAATACGGACGTGATGTTGGACATGCCATTGGTGCTGAGACGAATCGTAGCGGCGATTGCCACCCCCACCCCTAGCCCCTCCCCGCAAGGGGTAGGGGAACCGGAGGCACTGCCATGAAAACTGTTCTTTGCTACGGCGACTCCCTGACCTGGGGCTACGATGCCGACACGCTCGGTCGGCATGAATTCGAAAACCGCTGGCCGAGCGTGCTGCAGGAAGCACTCGGCGGCAAGGTTCGCGTCATTGCGGAAGGTCTGAATGGCCGCACCACGGCCTTCGACGACCATCTCGCCGATGGCGATCGCAATGGAGCGCGGATCCTGCCGACCATCCTCGAGACGCATGCGCCGGTCGATCTCGTCGTCATCCTGCTCGGCACCAACGACATGAAGCCGGTGCTGGCCGGTTCGGCCTTTGCCGCCTGCCAGGGGATGGGGCGGCTCGTTGGGCTGATCCGCCACCACGACTGGGCGTTCGACTACGATGCCCCGGAAATCCTGATCGTTGCGCCGCCGATCATCTGCGAAACGGCCAATGCGCCATTTGCCGCGATGTTTGCCGGCGGCGTGGAAGAATCGCCGAAGCTGGCGACGCTCTATCGCGACCTGGCGGACGAGACGGGCTGTGGCTTCTTCGACGGTGCCTCGGTTGCCGTCACGACACCGCTCGACGGTGTTCACCTCGATGTTGAAAATACAAAGGCACTTGGCCGCGGCCTCGAGCCGATCGTGCGTATGATGCTTGGACTTTGATTGATCTCTCGGCTGGCCCTGGTTTTCGTGCGGCCAGCAACGACAAGAAACGACAAGACAGGAATTAAAATGGCAGAGAACTACGACGTCATTATCATCGGCTCCGGCCCCGGCGGTTACGTGGCGGCGATCCGCGCAGCCCAACTGGGCCTCAAGACGGCGATCGTCGAGCGCGAGCATCTCGGTGGAATCTGCCTGAACTGGGGCTGTATCCCGACCAAAGCGCTGCTTCGCTCGGCCGAGGTGATGGACCACGCCAACCATTTCAAAGATTACGGCCTGGTGCTCGAAGGCACCGTCAAGCCGGACGTGACCGCAGTCGTCGCCCGTTCGCGCGCCGTTTCCGCGCGGCTGACCGGCGGCGTTGCCTTTCTGATGAAGAAGAACAAGATCGACGTCATCTGGGGTGAAGCGAAAATCACCAAGCTCGGCGAGATCGTCGTCACCAAGTCGAAGAAGCCTGCCGTTCAGCCGCAGAACCCGCTGCCGAAGAACATCAAGAGCGAAGACGGCACCTACAACGCCAAGCACATCATCGTCGCCACCGGCGCTCGTCCGCGTGCGTTGCCGGGCATCGAGCCGGACGGCAAGCTCATCTGGACCTATTTCGAGGCTATGAAGCCCCAGGCTCTGCCGAAGACGCTGCTCGTCATGGGCTCCGGCGCCATCGGCATCGAGTTCGCCAGCTTCTATCGTTCCATGGGCGTCGACGTCACCGTCGTCGAGGTCATGTCTTCGATCATGCCTGTCGAAGATGTCGAGATTTCCGCCATCGCCAAGAAGCAACTCGAGAAGCGCGGCCTCAAGTTCATCCTCGACGCCAAGGTCACCAAAGTCGAAAAATCAGCCGACAGCATCACCGCCACCATCGAGACCAAGGATGGCAAGAGCCAGCAGATCACCGCCGACCGGATGATTTCGGCCGTCGGCGTCGTTGGCAATATCGACAATCTCGGTCTCGAAGCGCTCGGCGTGAAGACCGATCGCGGCTGCGTTGTCATCGACGGCTACGGCAAGACCAACGTCCCCGGCATCTATGCGATCGGCGATGTCGCGGGTCCTCCGATGCTTGCCCATAAGGCCGAGCATGAAGGCGTCGTCTGCGTCGAGAAGATCGCCGGACTGCCGAATGTCCACGCCACCGACAAGAGCAAGGTTCCCGGCTGCACCTACTGCAATCCGCAGGTGGCATCGGTCGGCCTTACAGAAGCCAAGGCCAAGGAACTCGGCCGCGACATCCGCGTCGGCCGCTTTCCTTTCGCTGCCAACGGCAAGGCCATTGCGCTCGGCGAAGACCAGGGGCTTTGCAAGGTCATCTTCGACAACAAGACGGGCGAATTGCTTGGCGCGCACATGGTCGGCGCCGAGGTCACCGAACTTATCCAGGGCTTCGTCATCGCGATGAACCTGGAGACGACGGAAGAAGAGCTCATGCACACCATCTTCCCGCATCCGACGGTATCGGAGACGATGAAGGAAGCATCGCTGGACGCCTACGGCCGCGCGCTGAACGCTTGATAGACCGCTAAGCCGCCCTCTATTGGAGCGGACCAATGCAAAGGAGATTATCATGTCAATTCTATCGCAGCCTTGGGTCGTATTCCTGCTGATCGGCCTCGTGGCGGGCTTCCTCGCCAGCCTAGTAGTCGGCGGCGGCGGTTTGCTCAGCTGCCTGCTGAGCGGCGTCATCGGTGCGTTCGTCGGTGGCTTTCTGTTTCACGCGCTGGGCATCTCGCTCGGCATCCAAAATCTGCTGGTCGTGCAGATCATTCATGCGACCGTTGGCGCCATCATTGTGGTGTTGCTGGCGCGAGCGATAGCCTGAGGCTAAGGGCAAATCATGGGCGTAGGTTGGATTGGCGCTATCATCATCGGCGGACTTGCTGGCTGGCTGGCCGGCAAGCTGATGGAAGCGCGTTATGGCATCCTCTTGAATATCGTGCTCGGCATCGTCGGATCGGTGGTGGCAAACGCCATCCTGACCCAGTTCCACATCGCCGTGGCAGACACACGCATGGGCTTTTTCATCACCGGTTTCCTCGGTGCCTGCATTCTGATATTTCTCGCCCGGCTCGTCCAGCGATAGGTTTGTCGCTCTAGGCGGCAGAAAGAACGTTATGGTCACGATTCTCGACACCATCAATCCATCCGCCCTGCGCATCCGCCACCCGGAAAAGGCCCACAAGCCCGATACCGAAGTGCTGCGCAAGCCGGACTGGATCCGCGTCAAGGCCCCGACCTCGAAGGGCTACGCGGAAACGCGCGCCATCGTCAAGGAACACAAGCTCGTCACCGTCTGCGAAGAGGCGGGCTGCCCCAACATTGGCGAGTGCTGGGAGAAGAAGCACGCGACCTTCATGATCATGGGCGAGATCTGCACCCGCGCCTGTGCCTTCTGCAACGTCTCGACCGGCAAGCCCAATGCCCTCGACATGGCGGAGCCTGAAAACGTCGCCAAGGCCGTCAAGGAAATGGGCCTCAGCCACGTGGTCATTACGTCAGTCGACCGTGACGACCTCGCCGATGGCGGCGCCGAGCATTTCGAGAAGGTGATCTGGGCGATCCGGGCCTCGTCTCCGCTGACCACCATCGAGATCCTGACGCCTGACTTCCTGAAGAAGCCCGGTGCGCTGGAGCGGGTCGTCGCTGCCAAGCCCGACGTCTTCAACCACAACATGGAAACGGTGCCCGGCAACTACCTGACGGTCCGCCCCGGTGCACGCTATTTCCACTCCATCCGCCTGCTACAGCGCGTGAAGGAACTCGACCCGACAATGTTCACCAAGTCCGGCATCATGGTCGGCCTCGGCGAAGAGCGCAACGAAGTGCTGCAGCTGATGGACGACCTGCGCACCGCCGATGTCGACTTCCTGACCATCGGCCAGTATCTGCAGCCGACCCGCAAGCACCATGCCGTGATGAGCTTCGTCACGCCGGACGAGTTCAAGTCCTACGAGACGGTTGCCTACACCAAGGGCTTCCTGATGGTGGCGTCCAGCCCCCTGACACGATCCTCCCACCACGCCGGAGACGATTTCGCGCGGCTTCGTGCGGCGCGCGAGCGAAAGGTGCTGATGGCGGCGGAGTAGGCGGCACTACTGGAGTGAGCCTGTTCTGTCCGACCAACTGAGGTTGGAATGGTGATCTCCCGCTGTCATCCGCCGGTCATCGAAGCGGTTTAGGGCGTCGTCCGCGAATAGCAGCCTTGGTCTCTGAGGTTCGATGAGGGCAGGGCGATCAACGCGGAGGCAGGCGATGACTGCATTAACGAAGCCCGAGGCCCCGAACTACCTGACTGATATCACAGACGTGGCCGGTCGCATCGCAAAAGCCAGTCGCATCATGGTGATCGGTTGCTCCGGCGGCGGTAAATCGACCTTGTCGCAATATCTGGCCGCACGCTTCGGCCTCACCTATGTCTCGATCGATCGTGATATTCTCTGGCTCCCCGGCTGGGCTCAGCGCGACAAGCAGGAACAGCGGCGGCTGATGGCCGAAAAGGTGCAGGAGGACAGATGGGCCTTCGACGGTACCGGTCCCACCAGTTTTGACATCCGCCTCCCTCGCACCGACATCGTCATCTGGGTGCGCATGCCGCGTCTTCTCTGCATCTGGGGAATAACGACGCGCTGGTTCCGATGGATCGGCCGAACGCGGCCCGAGATGGCGCCTGGTTGTCCCGAGAAGCTCGATTGGGAGTTCCTGCGCTATGTCTGGACGTTCGACAATCGCTTTGCGCCCCTGGTGGTCGCTTCGCTGGTGCAGAACGGACCCAATGTTCCCGTTTTCCAACTAAAATCGCGCCGCCAGATGCGCAGGCTTCTTGATCTTCTGGGTCCGCCCGCTTAATTGCCGCTCATGCCAAAGTTCGAAACCCACCGTCCTGTTCCCCATACGCCCGATCAGATGTTCGACCTCGTCGCCGATGTCGAGCGCTATCCGGAATTTCTGCCGCTCTGCAACGGCCTCGTGGTGCGCAGCCGCAAGGAGCGCGACGGCAAGACCTTGCTGGTTGCCGACATGACGGTGGGCTACAAGGCCATCCGCGAGACCTTCACCACACAGGTGCTGCTCAACCGGGCGGAGCACGCCATCGACGTGCAGTACATCGACGGCCCCTTCAAATATCTCGACAACCGCTGGCGCTTCCAGCCCGACGGAAACGGGGGCTGCACCATCGACTTCTTCATCGACTACGAATTCAAGAGCCGTATTCTCGGCGCGCTGATGGGCTCGATGTTCGACAGGGCGTTCCGCATGTTCACGGAAGCCTTCGAGACCCGGGCCGGCAAGATCTACGCCTGAGCGAGATCCAGCAGCATCTCCAGCGCGGTCGCCACGGTTGCCAGCCGCACGGAATCCCGACCGAGATCGCCATAGCGCATCTCACGATGAACGATCGCGCCGCTGCGGGCACGAGCGGCGAGGTGCACGAGCCCGACCGGTTTTTCGGCGGAGCCGCCGCCCGGACCGGCAATGCCGGTGACGGCAACGGCAAGCGCTGCATGCGAGCGGAACAGGGCGCCCTGAACCATCTGCAGCGCGGTCTCTGCAGACACAGCGCCATAGGCCACAAGCGTCGCTTCCTGCACCCCGAGCATCTCCATCTTCGCCGTGTTGGTATAGGTGACGAAGCCACGGTCTACCACTGCCGACGACCCGGCGACATCCGTGAGCGAGCCGGCAATCAGGCCGCCCGTACAGGATTCCGCAGTGGCCACCATGAAGCCGCGCGACTTGCAAAGCGTGACAAGCCGGGCCGCGAGTGTTGCGACCGGATCGGTAAAGGTGCTCATGGCTTGTTGCTCCTGTAGACCACTGTCGCCGTCGCAATCGCCGCAATGCCCTCGCGGCGGCCGATAAAGCCGATTTCCTCGTTCGTGGTCGCCTTGACCGAGCAGCGGTCGAGACTGATTCCGAGGCATTCCGAGAGCTTCTGGCGCATTTCGAGCCGGTGCGGGCCGATCTTTGGCGCTTCGGCGATCAGCGTCACATCGGCATTCATGATCGTCCCGCCAGCATCGCGAACGATCCGGGCAGCATGCTCGATGAAGATCCGCGATGCGGCTCCTCGCCACTGCGGGTCGCTTGGCGGGAAGTGATCGCCGATATCGCCTGCACCGCAGGTGGCAAGCAGCGCATCGGTCAGGGCATGCAGCGCCACGTCGGCGTCTGAATGGCCTTTCAGCCGCTGGTCATGGGGCAGGAATATGCCGCAGAGAGTGACACCGTCGCCGGGCTCCAGTTGATGTACGTCGTAGCCGTTGCCGGTCCGCACGTCGGGAAGGTTTGCCGACATTCTCTCATCTGCCATGCTGATATCCCTTGCGATCGTCAGTTTGATGTTGTCCGGGCTACCGGCCACCAGTTGGACCGGCAGACCTGCCCATTCGGCAATCGATGCATCATCCGTGAAATCCGACCGACCGTCGAGCGCGGCCTTTTCATGGGCGGCAAGAATAGCGGTAAGCTCGAAGGCCTGCGGCGTCTGGGCAGCGTAGAGCCCGGCGCGGGCAACGGTTTCAACCACGAGACCGACAGAGCCGAGCCGCTTCAGCGTATCGGCGACCTGTATCGCAGGCAGCACGGCCGAGGCGCCGTTGTCGAGCGCGGTCATGATCTCGTCGAGGAGGGTATGGTTAAAAAACGGGCGGACCGCATCGTGGATCAGCACATGAGTGACGTCGGCAGCCTCCAGCGACCTCAGGCCGGCCAGCACGGATTGCTGGCGTGTCTCGCCGCCAAATACGGTGGAGACCGATGCTGCTTCGCTGATTCCCCCAAGCGCCTTCGCCAGCAGCGCTTCGTCATCACGATGAATAACCACGACTATTTGCAAAGGCTGGCGCCACGTCATAAAGCCTTCAAGCGTATGGGCGATAATCGCCTTGCCGCCGATCGGACGATACTGCTTCGGCCCGTCTTCCGGTGAACCTGCCCGCTCGCCCCGCCCGGCCGCAACGACGATAATTCCGATCTTGATCGGTTGCTTTGCGTGCATTTGCGTCCTAAACCCCGGATTGTCAGTCAAGTTCTGAAAGCGGGTCTATCGTCTCCCCCCGGGCTTTTCCAGCATTTGCCCAAAAAATATCGAGCACCTCCGAAAGCGCTTGGCAAGCATCGTAATTGTGGCTAAAAATAGTGCAAATTCCTCGCGTGCCCGAAAGATAACCGATTGTCAGCCATCGACATTGCATCCCCTTTGTCCATCGGGCCTGTCCAGATTAGAAACCGGGTGGTGCTTGCGCCGATGTCCGGGGTGACGGATCTGCCCTTTCGCCAACTGGCAATGTGCTTCGGTGCGGGCCTTGTCGTCACTGAAATGGTGGCGAGCCGCGAGCTCGTTCAGGACACGGCAGAATCCTGGTCGCGCCTCAAGCATGCAGGTCTAAAGCCCCATATGGTGCAACTTGCCGGTCGCGATGCCTACTGGCTGGCGGAAGCTGCGAAGATTGCCGCCGGAAACGGCGCAGATATCATCGATATCAACATGGGTTGCCCGGCCAAGAAGGTCATTGGCGGCTATGCCGGTTCGGCCCTGATGCGCGAGCCCGATCATGCACTGTCGCTGATCGAGGCAACGGTCAACGCCGTCGACGTGCCGGTAACGCTGAAGATGCGCCTTGGATGGGACGAGAAGTCCATCAATGCCCCCGATATCGCAAGGCGCGCCGAGCAGGCCGGCATCAAGCTCGTCACGATCCACGGTAGAACGCGCATGCAGTTCTATCAGGGGCGCGCCGATTGGGATGCGATCCGCGCAGTGCGCGACGCTGTCTCCATTCCCCTGGTTGCAAACGGCGATGTCGAGACATCCGGGGACGTTGCCGAGATCCTCCGTCGCTCGGGCGCCGATGCCGTCATGGTGGGACGCGGATGCCAGGGGCGACCCTGGCACGCCGGTTTCCTTGCCGGCCATGCAGCCCCTTCGGCAACCGAGATCGCCGACATTGCTGTCGACCATTATCACGCCATGCTCGAATTCCATGGTGCTCAGGTCGGCTTGCGTCATGCGCGCAAGCACCTGGGTTGGTATCTCGATCGCCATGCGCCGGCCTTCGACAAATCGGTCATCATGACATCGACCGATGCAGGGCAGGTGGCATCGCTTTTACACGAGGCGCTGTCCGGTCAATCGGGCGGCTCCCAAATGACGCAGGAGGCAGCATGACTTCCGGGTCAAAACACGAGCCCGCCGGCCACACCGTTGCCATGGCGGTGCTCAACGCCATCCAGAACCCCGTCGTCATGGTCGACGAGGCCGGCCTGATGGTTTTTGCCAACTGGGAGGCCGAGGCATTCTTCGGCGCCAGTGCCTCGCATCTGGCGCGCTACAATATCTCGACCTTCATTCCTTTTGGCAGCCCTTTGATCGGACTGATAGACCAGGTGCGCGAACGCCGCGCGCCGGTCAGCGAATACCGCGTCGACCTGAGTTCGCCGCGCCTCGGCCAGGACAAGCTTGTCGACATCTACGTGGCGCCGGTGGTGAGCGAGCCCGGCTGCGTCGTGATTGTCTTCCAGGAACGCTCGATGGCCGACAAGATCGACCGTCAACTGACGCACAGAGCCGCAGCCCGTTCCGTTACCGGTCTCGCCTCGATGCTCGCCCATGAAATCAAGAACCCGCTTTCGGGCATTCGCGGCGCCGCCCAGTTGCTCGAACAGTCGGCTGCAGACGATGACCGCGCCCTGACCCGTCTGATCTGCGACGAGACCGACCGGATCGTATCGCTCGTCGACCGCATGGAAGTGTTCTCCGACGAGCGACCGGTCGACCGGACGCCGGTCAATATCCACTCCGTGCTCGACCGGGTGAAGGCCGTCGCCAAGGCGGGCTTCGGGCGCAACATCAAGATCACCGAGAACTACGATCCGTCGTTGCCAGCCGTCTACGCCAACCGGGACCAGCTTGTGCAGGTCTTTCTCAACCTCATCAAGAACGCCGCTGAGGCCGTTGCCGACCGCCCCGATGGCGAGATCGTGCTGACCACCGCCTATCGACCGGGCATTCGGCTTTCGGTTGCCGGCTCGCGCGAAAAGATTTCGCTGCCGCTGGAGTTCTGCGTCATCGACAATGGACCGGGCGTGCCGGCCGATTTGCTGCCGCACCTGTTCGATCCGTTCATCACCACCAAGACCAACGGCACCGGCCTCGGCCTTGCGCTGGTCGCCAAGATCATTGGCGATCACGGCGGCATTGTCGAATGCGACAGCCAGAACCACAAGACCACCTTCCGCGTTTTGATGCCGGCTTCCAAGGGTACCACTCCCGAAGACTCCCTTCCCGCGAACACCACAGGATCTTCCAGATGACTGCTACGATACTTGTCGCTGACGACGATGCGGCCATTCGCACAGTTCTCAACCAGGCCCTCAGCCGGGCAGGGTACGATGTGCGCATCACGTCCAATGCCGCCACGCTCTGGCGCTGGATTTCCGCCGGCGAGGGCGATCTTGTGGTCACCGACGTGGTGATGCCCGACGAGAACGCCTTCGACCTGCTGCCGCGCATCAAGAAGGCAAGGCCTGAACTGCCTGTGCTGGTGATGAGCGCGCAGAATACGTTCATGACGGCGATCAAGGCGTCGGAGAAGGGGGCCTACGACTACCTGCCGAAGCCGTTCGACCTTACCGAACTGATCGCCATCATCGGCCGCGCGCTCGCCGAGCCGAAGCGTCGCCCGATGAAGATCGAGGACGACATGCAGGACGGAATGCCACTCGTCGGCCGTTCGGCGGCGATGCAGGAAATCTACCGGGTGCTCGCCCGCCTGATGCAGACCGACCTGACGCTGATGATCACCGGCGAATCGGGCACCGGCAAAGAGCTCGTCGCCCGGGCGCTACACGACTACGGTAAGCGCCGAAACGGTCCCTTCGTCGCCATCAACATGGCAGCCATTCCGCGAGACCTGATCGAATCGGAACTGTTCGGCCATGAAAAGGGAGCCTTCACCGGCGCCCAGAATCGCTCGACAGGTCGTTTCGAGCAGGCCGAGGGCGGCACGCTGTTCCTGGATGAAATCGGCGACATGCCGATGGATGCCCAGACCCGATTGCTGCGCGTTCTGCAGCAGGGGGAGTACACCACAGTCGGTGGTCGCACGCCGATCCGCACCGATGTCCGCATTGTCGCGGCTACCAACAAGGATCTGAAGCAGGCGATCAACCAGGGCGTTTTCCGCGAAGACCTGTATTACCGCCTCAACGTCGTGCCGCTGCGCCTGCCGCCGCTGCGCGACCGCGCCGAGGACATTCCTGATCTGGTCCGCCATTTCATCCAGCAGGCCGAAAAAGAAGGTCTCGGTACCAAGCGATTCGACACCGAAGCGCTTGAGCTGATGAAAGCCTATCCGTGGCCCGGCAACGTCCGCGAGCTGGAAAACCTCATCCGACGCCTGATGGCGCTCTATCCGCAGGAAGTCATCACCCGCGAGATCATCGATTCGGAACTCCGCGCCGATGTCGCCGACAGCCCGATCGACAAGGGCCCGGTACGCACGGGAACGATGACCATCGCCCAGGCGGTGGAAGAAAACATGCGCGCCTATTTCACCAGCTTCGGCGATAACCTGCCACCGCCCGGCCTTTACGATCGCGTTCTCACGGAGCTCGAATATCCGCTGATTCTGGCCGCGCTGACGGCCACACGGGGTAACCAGATCAAGGCGGCCGATCTCCTCGGTCTCAACCGCAATACTTTGCGCAAGAAGATCCGGGAACTGGGCGTCTCCGTGTACCGCAGTTCGCGCACGGCTTGACAACCGCCTCGCAACCGTTGCATTTTCGCCACAATGCGTTGCTTAAAGGTCACGCAGCCGGTGGAGGAATTTCCGAGGCGGTCTTGCGACAATCGCAATGTATCGAAGCTGTCTGAAGGTTGATGCACTCACAGTGTGCCGACTCCTGGCCAACTCGACGTTGTGACGGGTAGGTTACCCTCCTGGTCGCAGATTGCCGAATGCTGTGTCCTGCAAACCCGGTTTATCCAGTGGGCCAAGCGCTTCCGAGCGCCGGTGCCGGGAGACGAATGTATGAACGAGGACGCTGTAGCGCCGTCTGTCAGCGGCCAGGCGATCGTCAAGGTCACCGACCGCCGTGCGAGCTTTGCCTTGCCCGGCCTGATACTGGCAGGCGGAGCCTTGCTCTGCGCCGGCGTGACGCTTTTCATATTGCTCGGCCTGACACCCGTTCCGCCCACCTCCCATGTCGTCGTCGCCTCCGTTATCGTCAATTCGCTGTTCGTCGCGGCGCTGATCATCCTGATCGGTCGCGAAGTCTTCCGGCTTTTCAAGGCGCGTAGCCGTGGTCGTGCCGCAGCCCGCCTGCATATCCGCATCGTCGTGCTGTTCTCCATCGTCGCCATAACGCCAGCCATCCTCGTGGCGATATTTGCCAGCTTGACGCTGAATGTCGGCCTTGATCGTTGGTTCGCGTTACGAACCCAGCAGATCATCCGCTCGTCGCAGAACGTTGCGCAGGCTTATCTCATGGAAAATGCGAGCTACCTGCAGGGGCAGACCGCGTCGATGGGCAACGACCTCGAGCGCAACCACACGCTCTACAGCCTGGACAGGACGGGCTTTGCGGACCTGATGACCCGTCAGGCCAAAGGGCGCGGTCTCCTGGGCGCCTTCCTGGTTCGCGGCGACGGTTCGGCCATCGTCCAGGCTGACATCAAGACGGAGCGGCCGCTGCCGGCCATTCCCAAGGATGCGCTGGAAGCCTCGGCCGGCGGACAGCCGACACTCATTCCCCCGGGCGTGACCAACCTCGTCGGTGCCATCATCAAGCTCGACGAAATTCCCGGCGCTTTCCTGTACACCGTTCGGGCCGTCGATCCGCGCGTGATGAATGCCATGCGCATGGTCGAGGAAAACACCGCCGAGTACAAGGGTATGGAAGAGGGGCGCATGTCCCTCCAGATCGCCTTTGCAGTTCTCTATATCGGCTTTGCCCTGATCGTCCTGCTGGCGGCAATCTGGACCGCCATCGCTGTCGCCGACCGGATCGTCCGGCCGATCCGGCTGTTGATCAGTGCGGCCGACAACGTCGCCTCCGGCAACATGAATGTGCTGGTGCCGGTGCGTGCGGCCGATGGCGACGTCGGCAGCCTGTCGCGGACGTTCAACAAGATGATTTCCGAGATCCGCACCCAGCGTGACGAGATCCTTGAGGCCAAGGACGAGGTCGACGACCGTCGCCGCTTTATCGAGGCCGTATTGTCGGGCGTTACCGCAGCCGTCATCGGCGTCGAGCACGATCGCCGCATCACTATCGTCAACCTTTCCGCAGAAGTGCTGCTGACGCTTTCGAGCAACGAACTGCTGGGCAAGAGCCTTGCCGAGATTGCCCCCGAGGTCGATCAGGTCGTGACGGAAGCGACCGCTCGCCATCGCAATGACTTCCGCAAGCAGATCAGCCTGGTGCGCGGTGGAACCGTCCGCACGTTAAGCGTCCAGGTGACGCGCGAAGAAACGCGCGACATGAAGGAGTCCTATGTCATCACGCTCGATGACATCACCGACCTCGTCATCGCCCAGCGATCGACGGCTTGGGCGGATGTCGCTCGCCGCATTGCCCACGAGATCAAGAACCCGCTGACGCCGATCCAGCTTTCCGCCGAGCGTATCCGCAGGCGCTACGGCAAGCAGATCGACGAGAACGACCGCGCAGTGTTCGACCAGTGCACAGATACGATCATTCGCCAGGTCGGCGACATCGGACGTATGGTCGACGAATTCTCCTCCTTCGCCCGCATGCCAAAGCCTACCATGGAGCCCACGGACCTGCGCAGCATCATCCGCGATGCTGCCTTCCTGCGGGAGATGGGTAACAACCATGTCAAGTTCAAACGCGAACTCGGCAGCGAACCGCTCGTCGGCATGTTCGATACCCGCATGCTCGGACAGGCGTTCGGCAATATCATCAAGAATGCCGTCGAGGCGATCGATGCGGTTGGTGCCGGGGAGGAACGGGGCGAGCCGACCATCCTCGTCCGGGCGTCGCTTGATCGGGAGCGCGACCGCTTCACCGTCGATGTCATCGATAACGGTCGCGGCCTGCCGGTGGAAAACCGCCACAGCATCCTTGAGCCCTATATGACGATGCGGGAAAAGGGCACGGGCCTCGGCCTGGCAATCGTCAAGAAGATTATAGAAGACCATGGCGGGCAGCTCGAACTGCACGATGCTCCCGCCGAATTCGACCAGGGAAGGGGAGCCATGATCCGCGTGCATCTGCCACGCCGCGAACTGGCGACCATCGCTCCCGAGGCAAACGACAAGGAAGCAGCTTATGGCATCTGATATTCTGGTGGTGGACGACGAGGAAGACATTCGCGAGATTGTCTCCGGTATTCTCTCCGACGAGGGCCACGAGACCCGCACGGCGCATGACAGCGACAGTGCGCTCGCGACCATCGCCGAGCGCGTGCCGCGCCTGATATTTCTCGATATCTGGATGCAGGGCAGCAAGCTCGACGGGCTGGCGCTGCTGGACGAGATCAAGATACGTCACCCGGATTTGCCGGTGGTGATGATTTCGGGTCATGGCAACGTCGAGACAGCCGTTTCCGCCATCAAGCGCGGTGCCTTCGATTTTATCGAGAAGCCCTTCAAGGCCGACCGTCTTATCCTGATCGCCGAGCGGGCGCTCGAAAACTCCAAGCTCAAGAAGGAAGTGGTCGACCTGAAGCGGCGCACAGGCGACACGATCGAGCTGATCGGTACTTCGGTCGCGGTGTCGCAGTTGCGCCAGACCATCGACAAGGTGGCGCCGACCAACAGCCGCGTCATGATCTTCGGCCCGTCCGGCTCCGGCAAGGAGCTGGTGGCGCGCATGGTGCACAAGAAGTCGACCCGCGCCAACGGCCCGTTCGTCGCCCTCAACGCGGCCAATATCACGCCGGACCGCATGGAAGTGGCGCTGTTCGGCACAGAGGGATCTCCGGGGCAGGCACGCAAGATCGGCGCCCTCGAGGAAGCCCATCGCGGGATGCTCTATCTGGACGAAGTCGGCGAAATGCCGCGCGAGACGCAGAACAAGATCCTGCGGGTGCTGGTGGACCAGCAGTTCGAGCGCGTCGGCGGCTCCAAGCGCGTCAAGGTCGACGTCCGTATCATCTCGTCGACGGCTTACAATCTCGAAAGCAGGATCGCTGAAAACCTCTTCCGCGAGGATCTCTATCACCGGCTGGCCGTGGTGCCTGTCCGCGTCCCGGCGCTTGCCGAGCGTCGCGAGGACATTCCGTTCCTGGTAGACCAGCTGATGCGGCAGATCTCCGAGCAGGCCGGTATCCGCCAGCGCCGCATCGGCGACGACGCCATGGCGGTGCTGCAGGCTCATGACTGGCCAGGCAATATTCGCCAACTGCGCAACAATATCGAGCGGCTGATGATTCTCGCCCGCACCGACGGACCGGACACACCGATCACCGCCGAGATGCTGCCGACCGATCTGGGCGATATGCTGCCGAAGGTGTCGGCGCAGAACGACTATCACATCATGACGTTGCCTCTGCGCGAGGCCCGCGAAATGTTCGAACGCGATTACCTGATCGCCCAGATCAACCGTTTCGGCGGCAACATCTCGCGGACTGCCGAGTTCGTCGGCATGGAGCGATCGGCGCTGCATCGCAAGCTGAAGTCGCTGGGCGTGTGAGTCGCCGGGCCGGCGGACGATAGCCGGCTGGGCCACATGCTTCGAGGGAAGGATGTGATTTTATCGGTCTCCGGCGGGATATATAAGCAATTGCCAGCGGTTAGGGAGGTGACATTTGCCGAAATTCCGGCATAGCCTTTTCGACATTGCGGAAAAGACTGCGATTTGATACCAAGATTTGCTGGAGGAGAGGCGAGGGTATCTCCTGCCGCATCCCATAGTCTATGATGATATTGCACCGGCTGAAATGGTCGGCAAGAAAGAAAGAAGCGGCGCCATGGCGGAACGTTCTCAGAATTTGCAGGACTTATTTCTCAATACGGTTCGCAAACAAAAGATTTCACTGACGATTTTTTTGATTAACGGTGTAAAACTCACGGGCGTTGTTACGTCCTTCGACAATTTCTGCGTCCTGTTGCGTCGTGACGGCCATTCTCAGCTTGTCTACAAGCACGCTATCTCTACGATCATGCCAGGCCAGCCCATGCAAATGTTCGAAAGCGAAGAAGCCGCTTCCTGACTGCATCCCCGATAGGATTTCTGACATCACAACACGCGATACCAAAAATGACAGCATCATCCCGGAAGCTGAAAAGCACAGGGATGACATGCGGGCCGTCGTCATCGTTCCTGTTCTGAAACAGGCGCGCGGCAGGGCTTCCAAACCCGACGGCACCGTTACCACGACACGCACGCCGGAAAGCCGGCTGGAGGAAGGCAGGGGTCTGGCCCATGCCATCGACCTCGAAGTCATGTATGGCGCCATTGTCCCCGTCAACGAACCCCGTCCCGGGACGTTGCTCGGCAGCGGCAAGATCGAGGAGATCGGCGCGCTACTCGACGAGTTCAATGCGGGCCTGGTCATCGTCGACCATCCGCTGACGCCCGTGCAGCAGCGCAATCTCGAGAAGGAATGGGGCGCCAAGGTCATCGACCGGACGGGCCTGATCCTGGAAATCTTCGGCCGCCGCGCCTCCACCAAGGAAGGTACGCTGCAGGTCGATCTTGCCCATCTCAATTACCAGAAGGGCCGCCTGGTCCGCAGCTGGACCCACCTTGAACGCCAGCGCGGCGGCGCGGGCTTCATGGGCGGCCCCGGCGAAACCCAGATCGAGGCCGACCGTCGTCAGCTGCAGGACCGGATCATCAAGCTCGAGAAAGAACTCGAGCAGGTGGTGCGGACGCGCCAGCTGCATCGTGCCAAGCGTCGGAAGGTGCCGCATCCGATCGTGGCTCTGGTCGGCTATACCAATGCCGGCAAGTCGACGCTGTTCAACCGCATCACCGGCGCCGGCGTGCTGGCCGAGGACATGCTGTTTGCGACGCTCGACCCGACGCTGCGCCGCATGAAGCTGCCGCAGGGCCGCACCGTCATCATGTCCGACACCGTCGGCTTCATCTCAGACCTGCCCACCCATCTCGTGGCAGCCTTCCGCGCCACGCTGGAAGAGGTGCTCGAGGCAGACCTGATCCTGCACGTGCGCGACATGGCGGATGAGGACAATGCTGCCCAGAGCGTCGACGTAATGCGCATCCTGGCCGACCTCGGTATCGACGAGGCCGAGGGCGAAAAGCGCATCATCGAGGTCTGGAACAAGATCGACCGGCTCGAGCCCGAAGCCCATGACGCGATGATGCAGAAGGCCTCGACGGCGAAAAACGTCATCGCCGTGTCGGCGATCACCGGCGAGGGCGTCGAGACGCTGATGGACGAGATCAGCGGCCGGCTCTCGGGCGTGCTGGTCGAGGCAACGATCACGCTGCCGCTCGACAAGCTGGCCCTTTTGCCCTGGCTCTACAGCCACGGCATCGTCGACGGCCGCGAGGATCATGAGGACGGTACGGTGTCTCTCGACGTCCGCCTTTCGGAAGCCGAAACCGCCGAGCTGGAACGGCGCATGGGCAACGGTCAGAAGGCGCAAAACGCCGACTGGTGAACTATTCGGGACGGCAGCTCAAGTCAGCTGCCGCTCGATTGCCTTCGCGGCTTCCCAGAGTTCTTCCATTCTCTCCAGGGTCGCTGCTTCCAGCGTTTCGCCTTCTGCCTGAAGCGTGCGCTCGATATGGCCGAAGCGGCGGCGGAATTTCGCGTTTGTGCCGCGCAGCGCCTGCTCCGGATCGGCATCGACATGCCGACCGACATTGACGACGGCAAAGATGAGATCGCCCAGCTCGTCGCGGACCTTGGCCTGATCGCCCTCTTTCAGCGCCTCTCGCAATTCAGCAATTTCCTCCTCGATCTTGTCGAGGATAGGTTCTGCCGTGGACCAGTCGAAGCCGACCTTGGCGGAGCGCTCCTGCAGCTTGAGGGCTTCCGTCAGTGCCGGAAAGCTGCGCTGCACCGAACCGAGATAGCCGGCGTCCGGATCGGCCTTCGATCCGCGCTTGGCGCGCCGTTCTGCCCGGAGCCGCTTTTCCTCAGTCTTAATCTGATCCCACTGCAGCTTTACGGCGCCGGGCGTGGACGCGTCGGACACGGCAAAGACATGCGGATGGCGCCGCACCATCTTGGCCGTGATGGCTTCGACCACGTCGCCGAACGAAAACTCACCGGCTTCTTCCGCCATGCGGGCGTGAAACACCACTTGCAGCAGGAGGTCGCCGAGCTCGTCGCAGAGATCGTCCATGTCGTTGCGCTCGATTGCGTCCGACACTTCGTAGGCCTCTTCGATGGTATAGGGCTTGATGCTTTCGAACGTCTGGACGATATCCCAGGGGCAGCCAGTTTGCGGATCGCGCAGTGCTGCCATGATCTCGATCAGGCGCGAAATGTCCTTGGAAGCTTCCATCACGATGTCTCGGTCACTTTCGGTCGTCAGTTGAGGGGAATGGCGTTGTCGTCTTTCGTCGCCTGATAGCTGTCCGAAAGTTGATCGTAGACGGCTTTGATCCGCGCTGTCTGTGCCTCGAGCGCCGCCTTGGCTGGCTCCGCTTCGATGGCGACGAGGTCGGCGATGGCGAAGGATTTCCAGAAGGCGTTCTGTTTGCGGTAACCGCCGGGCTCGAGACCGAAAACTTCGCTCAGGATTTTTAGGTCGTGGGGAATGGCGAAGGCATCGCGCGAATCCTCGTGGCTGAAGAAATAGTAGAAATTGTCGAACCCCGCCCAGGTGATTGCCGACATGCACATGCTGCAGGGTTCGTGAGTCGACAGGAAGATCAGCTCCTTGGTATCGGGCGTTTCGCCCATCTCGTAGAACCGCTTTAGCGTGTGCACCTCGCCGTGCCAGAGCGGGTTTTCCATCTCGTTGTTGGTGGCGGCAACGACGAGCGATAGGTCAGACTTGCGCAGGATGGCCGCGCCAAAGACCTTGTTGCCGTCGGCAACGCCTTTTTCCGTCAGGGGAAGGATGCTCTGCTCGATGACATCGAGGAGACGGGCGACGATATTTGATGGCACGCGGGGGATCTCCTTGGACGAGGTTTCCTGACCTTAGCCGCACAAAACCCCCGGATGAAAGCGAAAATGGCGAATGGACATTCTTTGTCACAGAGAATAAAAATCGCCGATCTGGTCAGGGTGGCCGGTGAGTTTTACTCCAAGGCGGTGCTTGTCTGGTAAAAGAATACGCAGGGCTTCCGCTATTGGAATTTCTGTTTCTTCAATTTCCCGCTGACAAGAGCCATATTCGGGCACTCTCGAAGTGGATTGATAATGCTTTCCTGGAATGAGCAGCTTTCAGTGTTTCCGGCTTTCATGCGCGTGGAAGGACGGATTGCAGCCGTATTCGGCAACGGTGACGAGGCTTTCGCCAAGGCGAGGCTTCTATCGAACACCCGTGCCAAGATCGTCGCCTATGCCGACGATCCGGCAGATGACTACGCCGCCTTTCTCGAATCGAACGGCATCGAAACCCATCGGAAGCCCTTTTCGCCAGAATTGATGGAGGGGGCCGTGCTCGTCTTTGCGGCCACCGGCGACGGCGCGCTCGACAGGCACATCGCGGAAGCTGCGCGCGCGGCCCGAATTGTGGTCAACGCCGTCGATCAGCCGGATCAATGCGACTTCTATACGCCGGCCATCGTCAATCGCGCTCCGCTTGCCGTTGCTATAGGCACGGAAGGTGCGGGTCCGGTGCTGGCGCAGATGGTCCGTGCCCAGGTCGATCAATTGCTCTCTCCATCTCTCGGCCGGCTTGCGCAACTGGCGATCAGCTATCGCAAGGCTGTGGAGGAACGCATACCGAAGGGTGTGGCACGCCGCATCTTCTGGCGGCGCTTCTTTTCAGGCGGCGTCGCCGATGCCATGGTCACCGGCGATGTCACGCAGGCACAGCATGTTGCAGACGGGCTGCTCGCACAATCCGGGCGTGCAGAGGGGCACGTCTGGCTGGTTGGCGCAGGACCCGGTGCCGAAGACCTGCTGACGCTGCGAGCCCAGCGGGTGATGATGGAAGCCGACGTGCTGGTCTATGACGCACTTGTTCCGCAGGCCATCGTCGACATGGGCCGCCGCGATGCCGAGCGCCTGTCGGTGGGCAAGCGCAAGGGCTGCCATTCGAAGTCGCAAGCCGAAATCAACGACCTGCTGGTACAGCTCGGCCGCGATGGCAAGCGGGTCGTGCGCCTGAAATCGGGCGATCCGCTGATCTACGGGCGTGCTGCCGAGGAAATGGCCGCACTTCGGGCAGCTGGCATATCCTATGAAATTGTTCCCGGCATTACCTCTGCGCTCGCTGCGGCCGCGGATTTCCAGCTGCCGCTGACATTGCGCGGCGTCGCCTCGTCGCTGGTTTTCACGACAGGCCACGACCTTACCGGCGACGCCTTGCCGGATTGGGCAAGCCTGGCGATATCGGGCGCCACTATCGCCGTCTACATGGGACGTACCGTGGCCGCCTCGGTCGCCGGCCGGCTGATGGAAGCCGGACTTCCGGCGGAGACGACGGTCGCCGTCATTGAGAACGCCAGCCGTGCCGATCGCCGCCTGTTGCACGGCACGCTGAAGGATCTTCCGGATCTGGAGTTCCGCGACGAACTCACCGGTCCGGTCATGGTCATCATCGGCGAAGCCGTGGCGGGCGCCAATTTCGATCACTCCGAGCCGCTGGTGCACCAGCAGTCCGTGGCTCAAGAACGTGCAAGGAACTGAGATGGCAGACAAGGTCCTGACCGCTAACCGCCTGACGGACGGCATTTCCGTCTGGCTTGACGCCAACGGCCAGTGGGCCACGTCTTTGCAGGAAGCGCTTGTCGCGCGCCATGCCGAGGCTGTGGCTGCCCTCGAGGCGATTGGCAAACAGTCCTATGCGGATAACAAGGTCGTTGACGTCAATCTCATCGACGTTCAAGAAACGGACGGTGTCCTGTGGCCGTTGCGTCTTCGCGAGCGCATCCGCGCCGAGGGCCCGACCATGGAATACGCACCGGGCTATCCGGTCGCCGATCCCAAATTCATTGATGCCTGAGGAAGACGATGTATCGCTACGACGAATTTGACCATGCCTTTGTCGCCGAACGCGTCGCCCAGTTTCGCGATCAGGTCGAGCGCCGGCTCTCCGGCGAACTGTCCGAGGATGCCTTCAAGCCGCTGCGCCTGATGAACGGCGTATATCTGCAGCTCCACGCGTACATGCTGCGCATCGCCATTCCCTACGGCACGCTTAGCTCCAAGCAGATGCGTATGCTGGCGCATGTGGCGCGCACCTATGACCGCGGTTACGGCCACTTCACCACGCGCCAGAACCTGCAGTTCAACTGGCCGAAGCTTTCCGACATGCCGGCGGTTCTCGACGACCTGTCGAAGGTCGAGATGCATGCCATCCAGACATCTGGCAACTGTATTCGCAACGTCACCGCAGACCATTTTGCCGGCGCCGCGGCCGACGAAGTTGCCGATCCGCGCCCCTATGCCGAAATCCTGCGCCAGTGGTCGTCCGTTCATCCGGAATTCTCGCTGCTGCCGCGCAAGTTCAAGATTGCCGTCACCGGCGCCGAGCGCGACCGTGCCGCCATCCAGGTGCACGACATCGGCCTGCACCTGAAGAAGAACGACAAGGGTGAGATCGGTTTTGCCGTCTATGTCGGCGGTGGCCAGGGTCGCACGCCGATGATCGCCAAGCTGATCCGCGAATTCCTGCCGGAAGAGGATCTGCTGTCCTACACGACGGCTATCATGCGCGTGTACAATCTGCACGGCCGCCGCGACAACAAGTATAAGGCGCGCATCAAGATCCTGGTGCACGAGACCGGTGCCGAGGAGCTCGCCCGCCAGGTGGAGGTCGAGTTCGCGCAGCTGAAGGACACGGAACTGAGATTGCCGGAGGCCGACGTCCAGGCAATAACATCCTATTTCGCACTGCCTGACATGCCGGAGCGTCCCGAAGGCTGGGAAAGCCTGGCGCGTTGGAAGAAGGCCGATCCGGATTTTGCCCGCTGGGTCCAGCAAAACGTCCAGCCGCACAAGAACCCCGACTATGGCATGGTGACGATCTCCCTGAAGCCGATCGGCGGCATACCGGGCGATGCGACCGATGCGCAGATGGAAATCGTCGCCGACATCGCCGAGGAATTCGCCTTCGACGAGATCCGCGTCAGCCATGAGCAGAACCTCATTCTGCCGCACGTGGCACTGGCGGATCTGGAATCGGTCTATCGCCGACTGCAGGGCACCGGTCTCGAAACGGCCAATGCCGGGTTGATCACCGATATTATTGCCTGTCCCGGGCTGGACTACTGCGCGCTGGCCAATGCCCGTTCGATCCCGCTGGCGCAGGAAATCTCCACGCGCTTCGGCTCGTTCAAGCGTCAGGCGGAAATCGGTGAATTGAAGATCAAGATTTCCGGTTGCATCAACGCCTGCGGCCATCATCATGTCGGTCACATCGGCCTGCTCGGCGTCGAGAAGAAGGGCGCGGAGCTTTACCAGATCACGCTCGGCGGCTCCGGCGACGAAAACACATCCATCGGAGAAATCATCGGTCGCGGTTTCGATCCGGACAAGGTGACCGATGCCATCGAGACGCTGGTCAATACCTATCTCGGTCTGAGGCTGGATCCGTCCGAGATTTTCCTCGCCGCCTACAGGCGTGTCGGGCCGCAGCCCTTCAAGGAAGCGCTCTACGGCTCGGCAGCGGAAGCGGCATAGGGGATGGCCATGACACGTATCTGGAGAGAGACCGGTTTTGTCGACAACGATCCTTGGGTCGCCGAAACCGAAGAAGTCCAAGCAACGGAAAGCCAGACCCGGCTGCTCGACATCGACACGTTGGTGGCACGCGCCGAGGAAAGCAATGACGTCGGTCTCGGCGTGCTGTTGAAGCCTGCCGACGACGTCCTGCGGCTGGAGCCCTATCTCGATCGTCTTGCCATCGTCGCCGTATCGTTTCCGGCTTTCAACGATGGTCGTGGGTTCAGCCAGGCCTCGCTGCTTCGCCAGAGGCTCGGCTACGCCGGCGAGGTTCGCGCCATGGGAGACGTGCTGATCGACCAGGTGCCGCTGATGCTGCGCTGCGGTTTCGACAGCTTTTCCGTGACCAATGCGACGGCCTTGAAGCGCCTTTCGGAAAATAGGCTGCCCGGGATCCAGTACCACTACCAGCCGACGGCCCAGCCGGCAGAGGCAGGGCAGGGTTACAGCTGGCGCCGGATCTCGCCGAAGACGGCCTGATACTGGTTGCGCTTGACCGCATCGCGGTGTCCTGCAGGCTTGAAACTTGACTAGTAGGTGCATATTTCCGCTCCTCGCTGCATTGCGGAACGGCATGCCTTCAAATTGCGGGCATTGTGGAATATCAGCCTGCGATCGATAGAAGTCGCACACGCATTATGGGATCTGAAATCGCATGAACGCCCCCACGACGACAGATGAGTTTGCATCGACCGTACCCGCCGGCGTTTTCGCCGAGACGGTTTTGAGTGTCACCCACTATACCGATCGCCTTTTCCGCTTCACTATGACGAGACCGCAAGGTTTCCGCTTTCGCTCGGGCGAGTTCGCGATGATCGGTCTGATGGTCGACGGCAAGCCGATTTACCGCGCCTATTCGATCGCCAGCCCGGCCTGGGCCGACGAACTCGAATTCTTCTCCATCAAGGTACCGGACGGTCCCCTGACGTCGCACCTGCAGGGCATCAAGCCTGGCGATCAGGTGCTCATGCGCAAGAAGCCCACGGGTACGCTGGTGCTTGATGCGCTCACCCCCGGAAAACGCCTCTATATGTTTTCCACCGGTACCGGCATCGCGCCGTTCGCCAGCCTTATCCGCGACCCAGAGACCTACGAGAAGTTCGACGAAGTCATCCTGACGCACACCTGCCGCGAAATCTCCGAGCTGAAATATGGATTCGATCTCGTCCACGAGATCCAGCACGACGAGTTGCTGAGCGAGATCGTCGGGTCGAAGCTTCGCCACTATGCGACTGTTACACGCGAGGATTTCGAGTATCGCGGCCGGATCACGGATCTCATCTCCTCCGGCAAGCTGTTCACCGATCTTGGCGTCCCGCCCATCGATCCCGCCATCGACCGCGGAATGATTTGCGGGTCTTCAGAGATGCTGAAAGAGACGAAGGAAATCCTGGAGAAGGCCGGTCTCGACGAAGGCGCCAACAACAAGCCGGGCGAGTTCGTCATCGAACGGGCATTCGTCGGGTGATCGTGGCCTAACCGCACAGCAAAAGGGCCGTGCGACGAACACACGGCCCTTTCTAGGACGCAAAACGCTATACGTTCAATCCCTTAGCGATCTACCGTCGTATCGGTTGCCGGCGGCCGTCTCTTGGCCGCCATGAGCAGGTCTAGTTCTGTCGAAGAAGGACCGAACTTGGTGAAGAGGCGCTCAGCCTCTTCTGCTTCGAGACTGTATTTCTCCGCAAACTCGCCGACGCTGTAAGGACGACCCCGGCTGACTTTGCGGTTGGTTGAAGCGATCGATATTTCCGTCATTTCGTTCTCCCCACAAAACGAAGTGCGTCAGGTTAGCGGCGAATAAGACGTCCGACGGCGATCAGGATGCAGGCGCCGATGAAGCCAGCGATCAGGTATGCAATCCAGCCGGTGCCGAGGCTGATGTGAAGTGCGCCGAGGATAAAGTTGGCGACGATAGCGCCGACGATACCGAGAATGATGTTCATGATGATGCCGGTGTTGCTTTTCATGAACATTTCGGCCAGCCAGCCTGCGAGGCCACCGATAACAATTGCTGCGATCCAACCAATTTGTGCGTCTTGCATAATATTCTCTCCGGTTAAGTAAAATCCCACGTAAAATGCACTTCACGCAGATTTGTTCCACGAGCGGCGTGAATTAAATGCGCCAATTCAACTCGGTAGCCGAAGATATTTGCTGCAGCGCAAACGCCGATGCGGTCAACGCTTTGTTTGGTAGACTTGGCAATCGATATTGAGGTGATCAATTTGGATCGGGAGATCGCTTCGTCACCTGCCTCGGCGATCAAGCGATTTGCTATGTCTCGGGAATGGAAAAATATTGAAGTGGTGGGCGGGATGGGACTCGAACCCATGACCATTCGATTAAAAGTCGAATGCTCTACCAGCTGAGCTACCCGCCCCACCGTTGGCCTTGGGTCTCTGAAACGACCCTGCCGGAAGTGCGCGGAACATAGGCAGACGTCCCGATGCGGTCAACCCGGAAAATCGTGCTTTTTCGTCGCACAAACCGGTTTTCTTCTGCCTTCCTCAAAAGGTGATTGGCTTTGGCGGAATGCCGGCGATAGGTAGGCGATCTCGCTGGATCTGGAGTGTTTCGTGTCGATTGCCGATATTTCGCTGCTCAGTGCTCTGCTGGCCGGTGCGTTGTCCTTCCTGTCGCCTTGCGTCCTGCCGCTGGTGCCGCCTTACCTCTGCTACATGGCGGGTATCTCGGTGGAGCAGTTTCGTGGCGGTAACGCAGTGGTCACGGATCGATCGCAGGTGCGCGGCGGCGTGCTGCTTTCGGCGCTGTTCTTCACGCTGGGTTTTTCCACCGTCTTCGTGGCGCTCGGTGCCGGGGCCTCGACTATCGGCCTGATGCTGCGCCAGCATCTCGATCTGCTGGCCCAGGTCGGCGGTTTCATCATCATTGTCATGGGGCTGAATTTCCTTGGCATCTTGCGGTTCGGCCTGCTGTCGCGTGAGGCGCGGTTCCAGGGAGGCGGCAAGCCTGCGACCTGGACCGGCGCCTATATCATGGGTCTGGCCTTTGCCTTCGGCTGGACGCCGTGCATCGGCCCGGTGCTGGGCGCTATCCTCGGAGTTGCCGCCTCGCGTGAAACCGTAGGTGCCGGAGCAGGGCTGTTGGCCGTCTATTCGCTGGGCCTTGCCGTGCCGTTCTGGATTGCCGCCGGATTTTCGGGCGCCTTCATGGGCTTTCTAGCCCGCTTCCGCCGTCATCTCGGCCTGGTCGAAAAGGTGATGGGGGCGTTCCTGGTGCTGACCGGGCTGGCCTTCATGTTCGGCTTCGTCAGTCAAGCCGCGATCTGGTTCCAGCAGACCTTTCCCATCCTCATGCAAATCGGGTAGCAAGGCGAACTAATATTCTCCTGCTTTTCGAATCGGAAATGCCTGATGGCTGACATTGTCGGTCTGCTTTTACCGTTTTTCGGCCTGATCCTGATCGGTGCGATCGCGGCGCGCATTACGAAGCAGCCGGCCGAGGCTCTTGGCTGGCTCAACACCTTCATCGTCTATGCTGCTCTGCCGGCGCTTTTCTTCAAATTGGTGTCGCAGACGCCGATCGAGCAATTGACGCGCCTGGGCTTCATCGGCACCGATCTGGCGGCGACCTATTCCATCTTTGTCCTGCTGCTCATCGTCGGGCGGTTCGTGCGACGAAACTCGTTGCCGGAAAGTACGATGCAGGCCTTTGCCGGGGCCTATGGCAATATCGGCTATATGGGGCCGGCCCTGGCGCTGCTGGCCTTTGGCGAGAAGGCTGCAGTGCCGGTGGCGCTGATCGTCTGCCTGGAGAATGCGCTACATTTCATCGTTGCACCGGCGCTGATGGCAATCGAGGGAAAGGACAAAAGGACGAAGGCGCGTCTTGCTTGCGACGTCGCGCGAAAGGTCCTGTTTCACCCCTTCATCCTGTCCACGGCGCTCGGGTTTGTCGCTGCCGCAACCGCTGTAGATCAGCCATTGGCGTTCCGCCGGTTCGTCGACTATCTCGCGCAGGCTGCAGCGCCTTGCGCCCTGTTTGCGATGGGTGTCACCCTTGCGTTGCGGCCACTGCGGCGTATTCCGGCAGAGATCGGCTACATCGTGCCAGCCAAGCTCATTCTTCACCCGCTTGTCGTCTACCTGGCACTGGAGGCGGTCGGCGGCATAGAGCCGATCTGGATCTATTCCGCCGTACTGCTCGCCGCGTTACCGACTGCCACGAATGTCTTCGTCATGAGCCAGCAATACGGTGTCTGGCAGGAGCGTGCGTCGGCGACCATCCTTATCAGCACGGCGGCCTCGATCGTCACGGTGTCGGCGATCCTCTATATGATCCGCTCAGGAAGCCTGCCGGCGCAGCTTTTCCATTAGGAACGTGGGGATAAAGCGCAAGCCTTTACCGGGCTCGATGCCTTCGCGCATGACGATGTTGCGCAGTGGCGTCAGCGAGGCGAGCACATGCAATCCCGCTGCTCGAAGCACTTGTACCGGCAGGAAATCCGACAGAAGAGAACGGTTGAGCAAATCGACGCTTGCTGTCCGGCTGAGGATATCGGCACGCCGCTTGCGGTCGAAGCGATCGCCTGAAAGCGGTGAAATTGCCTCCTGCGGATTGTCGCAAAGAATGTCGGTGAGCGCCATGATATCGCGCAGGCTGAGGTTGAGGCCTTGCGCGCCGATGGGCGGGAACACATGGGCTGCTTCGCCGATCAGCGCCGCGCGACCCTTGCCGAAATGCGCAGCGGTCATCCCGGAAAGTGGCCACACCTGCACGCCGTCCGCGACCGTCACCTTGCCCAGCAGCGACTGCATCCGTTCCTCGACGAGGACGCTAAGATCTTCAGGCGTCCTGGCTGCATTGCGCGCAGCCTCGTCCGGCTTCTGGACCCAGACCAGGCTCGATCGGTTGCCGGGAAGGGGCACCTGCGTGAATGGCCCGCTCTCGGTGTGGAATTCGGTAGAGACGTTACGATGGGGAAGGGAATGCTCGAAATTCAGCACCATCGCAGACTGCGGGTAGGACCAGGTCTTTACCGAGATGTCGGCAGCGTCTCTCACCATCGAACTCCGACCATCGGCGCCGACGACGAAATCGGATCGCACGGTCTCACCGGTGTCGAGCGTCACGATGACACAATCGTCGCGGATGTCGATGCCAGCGGCTGTCGCCTCTACGGACCTGATGTTGCGTTCTTCACTGACGGCCTTGGCAAGTGCGGCCAGCAGCACCGAGTTCGGCATGTTGTACCCAAATGCCTCGAGGCCGATCTCGGCTGAATGGAAAGCGACGGTGGGTGAGCGCAGGAGGCGGGTGGTGCCGTCGATGATCTGCATGGTCGTCAAGGCAGCGGTGGACGGTGCAATCTCCTGCCACACGCCCAGCCTCTCGAGAAAGCGAATCGACTGGTCCATCAAAGCCGTGGTGCGCCGATCGGTTTTCGCCGGCGCCGGCGCGACGAAGGCAACTTGCCTGCCACCGCGGCCAAGCGCAATGGCGGCAATCATGCCAGCAGGGCCACCGCCGACAATCGTGATATCCATCTGCTCCATAGGTCCCGTCCTGTTGTTTCAGGCATCAGAGGTAGTCTCTCGCACCGGCGAAATCCATGGGATGAAATGGCGCAGGCAGCGAAAATCGGCGGGCACAACGGTTATAAATTGTGCTTTTGCGCTGGCAGCGTTGAACAAAGGATGCATATTGGGCAAAACATGCCTGCCGGGACGGGCTGATAGGGTGGCGATACGGGGACGCATGAAAATCTTTAAGTACAGGCGGGTGCCTTATGCGGAGATCCGTGCGTTCTCCGTCCACATCCTGACAGCCTCCGGCTCGTTCCTGGCGTTCCTCGGCGTCGTGGCGGCGGCCGAGCATCGTTTCGTGGTGATGTTCTGGTGGCTCGGGCTGGCACTGCTGGTGGACGGGATAGACGGTCCCATCGCCAGAAAGGTGCGCGTCAAGGAGGTCCTGCCGAACTGGTCGGGCGATACGCTCGACAACATCATCGACTATGTGACCTATGTCCTGCTGCCGGCCTTTGCGCTTTACGAGAGCGGCATGATCGGCGAGCCGCTTTCCTTTGCCGCCGCCGGCATGATCGTCGTCTCGAGCGCGATCTACTACGCCGACACCGGCATGAAGACGGAAGAGTATTTCTTCTCCGGCTTCCCCGTCGTCTGGAACATGGTGGTATTCACGCTTTTCGTCATCCAGCCCGGAGCGACGACCGCCATGGTCATCGTCAGTTTCTCGGTCGTGCTGACATTCCTGCCGATCAATTTTCTTCATCCGGTGCGCGTCAAGCGGCTGCGACCGCTCAATCTCTTCGTGTTCCTGCTGTGGTCGGCGCTCGGCATCTATTCGCTGCTGAGGGACTTCGTCATGCCCCAGTGGGCCCTCGTCCTGTTCATCCTGAGCGGCATCTATCTCTATTGCATCGGTGCCGTTCTGCAGTTCTTCCCGTCACTCGGTCGCCGCTGACGGGAAGTTCATCCACAGGATGAGCTTCGAGCCATTATTTGCTGTTGTGCAAAGCAACAAAGTCGGTATCAATATCAACCAGACGTCGCCGTGGCCCGTGCTTGCGGTTGCATGAGAACAGAGTGGAACGAGACTGCTGAGGCCTAGAAGATCCTGAGAGGACGAGGGCTGCAGGGAAAATGAGGAATCCGTGTCGTCATCCGATGCGTCGCCGAACGGCGCGTTACTGTCGGTCCGAAAGCTGACGAAACTGTTTGGCAGTTTCGCTGCCTGCAACGAAATAGATATCGACATCCAGCCCGGCGAAATTCATGCGCTGCTAGGCGAAAACGGCGCGGGCAAGTCGACGCTCGTCAAGATGCTGTTCGGCGTCCTGGAGCCCAGCGACGGCGATATCGTCTGGCAGGGCAACGCTGTGTCGATCCCTTCGCCCGGCGACGCCCGCAGGCTCGGCATCGGCATGGTATTCCAGCATTTTTCCCTGTTCGAGGCGCTGACGGTGGCCGAGAACATCGCACTTTCGCTGGACGACAATATCCCGATTGCCAAGATCGCCGAGGAAGCCGCCGCCCTGTCAGAGGCGTACGGACTGCCGCTCGACCCCTTTGCCCATGTTGCCGATCTCTCCGTTGGCGAACGCCAGAGGATCGAGATCGTCCGGGCGCTGCTGCAGAACCCGAAACTGATCATTCTCGATGAACCGACGTCGGTGCTGACGCCGCAGGAGGCCGATCGCCTGTTCGAAACGCTGTTCAAGCTGCGTGCGGAAGGTCGCTCGGTGCTTTACATCAGCCATCGTCTTGAAGAAGTGCAGCGTATCTGCGACCGCGCCACCGTGCTGCGCCATGGGCGCGTCACCGGCGCCTGCGATCCGAAGCAGGAGACGACAGGCTCGCTGGCGCGCATGATGGTCGGCAGCGACGTTGCCAGCATCAAGCACGGCGATCGCGGCGAAAAGGGCGAGATCCAGCTCGAGATTGCCGGTCTTTCCGTGCACGCGCGAACGCCGTTCGCCATTTCGCTGAGCCAGGTGTCGCTCCGCGTCCGCGCCGGCGAAATCCTTGCTATCGCCGGGGTTGCCGGCAACGGCCAGGGCGAACTTTTCGACGTCATCTCCGGCGAGTTCCCGGTGGTCTCCGACGACCTTATTTTCATCCGCGGCGAGCCGGTGGGGACAAGGGGCATAACCGCCCGCCGCCTGCTTGGCGCCGGTTTCGTGCCCGAGGAGCGCCACGGCCACGCTGCCGTCACGACCCTAAGCCTTTCCGACAATCTGGTGCTGGCCCGCAGCCAGTCCGACCGCAAGGCGTTTCTCGGCGGCGGCGCGTTGCAGATCATTCGTCGCGCTGCGGTGACGCTGGCGACAAAGCGGATTTCCGAGGCCATGGACGTGCGCAAGAGCGGCGAAGACCCGATGGCCGGCTCGCTCTCCGGCGGCAACCTGCAGAAGTTCATCGTCGGTCGTGAGCTCGATCGCCAGCCGGACGTGCTAGTTGTCAACCAGCCCACCTGGGGTGTCGACGCCGGCGCTGCGAGCCGTATCCGCCAAGCCCTGGTCGATCTCGCCAAGGCCGGATCGGCGGTACTGGTGATCAGCCAGGACCTCGACGAAATCTTCGAGGTCGCCACCGAGATTGCCGTCATATCGGACGGGCATCTGTCCCCGTCCTATCCGGCAGGCGAGATGACACGTGAAAAGATAGGACTGTTGATGGGTGGCACCCACGGCGTGTCGACAGAGGCGGAGCCGGCCCATGCGCATTGAACTCGAGAAGCGCGGCGGAGTCTCCAGGCTGTTCGGCCTGCTGTCGCCGCTTCTGGCCCTGCTGCTCACCCTGATTGCCGGGGGCATCATGTTCCTGCTCCTCGGCAAGGATCCGCTCGGTTCGCTCTATGCTTTGCTCGTGGAACCGCTGTTCGATCCCTGGTCGCTGAACGAGCTTGCCAAGAAGGCCGCACCGCTGATCCTGATCGCCGTCGGCCTGTCGGTTTGCTACCGCTCGAACAACTGGAACATTGGCGCGGAAGGCCAGTACAGCGTCGGTGCCATCGTTGGCTCGATGATCCCCGTCTATTTCTACGACTGGCAGTCGCCGCTGGTCCTGCCGCTGATGCTGGTCATGGGCGCGCTCGGCGGCGCCCTGTTTGCGACGATCCCGGCACTGCTGAAGACGCATTTCAACACCAACGAAATTCTCACCAGCCTGATGCTCACCTATATCGCCCAGCTGTTTCTCGACTGGCTGACTCGCGGTCCCTGGCGCAATCCCGATGGGCACGGCTTTTACGGGACGCGCGATTTCACGCCAGACCAAGTGCTGCCGCCGATCTGGGACGATATCGTCACGGCCCATTGGGGACTGATATTCGCCATCGTTGCGGCGGTGCTCATCTGGTTCATGATGCGCTTTACCCTGAAGGGCTTCGAGGTCGTGGTACTCGGCCAATCCGAACGGGCAGGGCGGTTTGCCGGCTTTTCGCCCCGTAAGATGGTTTGGTTCAGCTTCATCCTCTCGGGTGCGCTGGCGGGCCTTGCAGGGATCTCCGAAGTTTCAGGCTCCATCGGCCATCTGCAGCCCGATATCTCGCCCAGCTACGGCTTCACGGCCATCATCGTCGCCTTTCTCGGCAGGCTCAATCCGCTCGGCATCATTGCATCGGGCTTCGTCCTGGCGCTCACCTACATCGGCGGCGAGGCGGCACAGTTGTCGATCGGTGTTTCGGACAAGGTGACGCGCGTCTTCCAAGGCTTCCTGCTGTTCTTCGTGCTCTCCTGCGATACGCTGATCTACTACAAGGTGCGCATCGTCTGGTCGCGCATCCGGGCCCGGACAGGAGCCGCATCATGACCTTTTTCGAAGCCGTCCTGCTGACCATCATCACCGCATCGACTCCGCTCGTCATTGCCGCCATCGGCGAACTGGTGACGGAGCGGGCCGGCGTCCTCAATCTCGGCGTCGAGGGCATGGTGGTCATCGGCTCCGTCAGCGCCTTCGCCGCAGCACAACTGAGCGGCTCCGCCTATATTGGATTGCTGGCAGGGATTGCCGGCGGCGCGTTTTTCTCGCTGCTGTTCAGCTTTCTCACCCTGACGCTGGTTGCAAACCAGGTGGCGACGGGGCTGGCGCTGACGATTATGGGGCTCGGCGCCTCCGGCATGATCGGCGAGTCCTATGTCAGCGTTCCCGGCATCCGGCTACTTCCGATCGAGATCCCGCTGCTGTCGCAAATACCCTACATCGGCACCGTGCTGTTCAAGCAGGACATCGTCTTTTACGTATCCATCTTGCTCGTCATCGCCGTCAACTGGTTCCTGTTCCGCAGCCGGGCGGGGCTTAAACTCCGAGCCATCGGCGACAGCCACGGATCGGCCCATGCCCTCGGCATTCCTGTCATCAGGACGCGCTATCTGGCCGTGATGTTCGGCGGTGCCTGCGCCGGGCTGGCTGGCGCGCAGCTGTCGCTGATCTATACGCCGCAATGGACGGAGAACATGTCCGGCGGCCGTGGCTGGATCGCCCTGGCGCTCGTGGTGTTCTCGTCCTGGCGTCCGTGGCGCATATTAGCGGGCGGCTACCTGTTCGGGGCGGTGACGATCCTGCAGCTGCATGCACAGGCGTTCGGCATCGGCATTCCAGCCCAGTTTCTGTCGATGCTTCCCTATGCGGCGACAGTGATCGTGCTTATCATCATTTCTCAAAATCGGCGTATGACTCTCATCAATACGCCGGCATCGCTCGGCAAATCCTTCGTGCCGGACCGGTGATAAAATGCCAGAAGACGGGCTCTCGCCAACTTTACAAACAACAGGGGTTCTTATGAAAAAAATTGCAATTGCACTGGCAGCAACCGCCGCCGTGATCATCGGTTTCGGCTCGTCGGCCGAAGCGGCTGGCAAGACCAAGGTCTGCTTCGTCTATGTCGGTTCCCACACCGACGGCGGCTGGTCGCAGGCCCACGACATGGGCCGCCTTGCGGTCGAAAAGGAATTCGGCAGCAAAGTCGAAACCGCCTACCTCGAAAACGTTGCCGAAGGCCCGGACTCCGAGCGCGCCATCGAGCGCATGGCCCGTTCGAATTGCTCGATCGTCTTCACGACGTCGTTCGGCTTCATGGACTCGACGGTTGCAGTTGCCAAGAAGTTCCCGAAGGTCAAGTTTGAACACGCGACCGGATTCAAGACTGCCGACAACCTCGCGACCTACAATTCGCGCTTCTACGAAGGCCGCTACATCAACGGCCAGATTGCCGGCAAGATGTCGAAGAAGGGTATCGCCGGATACATCGCAACCTTCCCGGTTCCGGAAGTCGTCATGGGCATCAACGCCTTCGAGCAGGGCGCCAAGTCGGTCAACCCGAATTTCAAGATGAAGGTCATCTGGATCAACACCTGGTTCGACCCGGGCAAGGAAGCCGATGCGGCAAAGGCGCTGATCGACCAGGGGGTCGACGTGCTGACCCAGCACACCGATACCACGGCACCGATGCAGGTTGCCGAACAGCGCGGCGTCTATGCTTTCGGTCAGTCCTCGGACATGATCAAGGCCGGCCCCAAGGTACAGCTGACGGCGATCGAGGACACCTGGGGTCCCTACTACATCAAGCGCGTCAAGGCGCTGATGGACGGCACCTGGAAGTCCGAGCAGTCCTTCGACGGACTGAAGGCCGGCAACCTCACCATGGCGCCTTACACCAACATGCCGGATGACGTGAAGAAGATGGCTGAAGACACCGAAGCCAAGATCAGGTCCGGAGAGCTTGCACCGTTTACCGGCCCGATAAACAAGCAGGACGGTACGCCTTGGCTCAAGGCTGGCGAGAAGGCCGACGACGGCACGCTGCTGGGCATGAACTTCTACGTCGAAGGCGTCGACGACAAACTGCCGAAGTGAACAGTATATTCCATTGAACTAACGGAAAGGGCGCCGATTTGGCGCCCTTTTTGCTGCAGTGCGTCACACTATCCGCATTTACAAAAGTATTACTATATGATTTTTTAACGTTGGCCGCGTGGAGGCGGCCCAATGGGAGGAAATCATGAGATTGAAGACCGCACTCGCGAGTGCAACAATTCTTGCTGCCTGCATGTTTAATTCGGCCTACGCCAAGCCATTGGTCGTCGGCTTCTCGCAGATCGGTTCCGAATCGGGCTGGCGCGCTGCCGAGACGACGCTGACGAAGAACGAAGCCAAGAAGCGCGGCATCGATCTGAAGTTTGCCGATGCGCAGCAGAAGCAGGAAAACCAGATCAAGGCCATCCGTTCCTTCATTGCCCAGGGCGTCGATGCCATCCTGATCGCGCCGATCGTTGCAACAGGCTGGGACGCTGTCCTGAAGGAAGCCAAGGAAGCCAAGATCCCGGTCATCCTGCTCGACCGTGACATCGACGCACCGAAGGACCTGTACCTGACGGCCGTTACCTCCGACCAGGTCTACGAAGGCAAGGTTGCCGGCGACTGGCTGGTAAAGACCGTCGGCACGAAGAAGTGCGATATCGTCGAGCTTCAGGGGACAACCGGTTCATCGCCTGCCATCGCCCGCAAGAAGGGCTTCGAGCAAGCCATTGCCGGCCATGACAACCTGAAGATCGTCCGCAGCCAGACTGGCGACTTTACCCGTTCCAAGGGCAAGGAAGTCATGGAAAGCTTCCTGAAGGCCGAAAATGGCGGCAAGGACATCTGCGCCGTCTACGCACATAACGACGACATGGCTGTCGGCGCCATCCAGGCAATCAAGGAAGCCGGCCTGAAGCCAGGCAAGGACATCCTCACAGTGTCGATCGACTCGGTGCCGGATCTGTTCAAGGCAATGGCAGCCGGCGAAGCCAATGCCACGGTCGAGCTGACGCCGAACATGGCGGGACCAGCCTTCGACGCTCTCGAAGCCTACCTGAAGGACAAGAAAGAGCCTAAGAAGTGGATCCAGACGGACTCCAAGCTCTACACGCAGGCTGACGACCCGCAGAAGGTCTACGAAGCCAAAAAGGGCCTCGGCTACTGATTTGAACCATAGAACCGCACCGGCCCATCATGGGCCGGTGCGGAACAGCCTTGGCATCGTATCGGACATCATGTCCGCCGCCGTGGCCTGAACGCTCAATATCAGGAAACATATCCTTCCATGGCTCACGATTTCGAGAACATTCTCGCGGCCACCGATTTCTGCAAATATTTCCCTGGCTCAACCGCCCTCGATCACGTCAATTTCACATTGCGACGCGGCGAAGTGCATGCGCTGCTCGGCGAAAACGGCGCAGGCAAATCGACGTTGATCAAATGCATGACCGGCGCCTACCGCCCCGATGCCGGCACCCTCGTTCTCGATGGTGCTGAAATCCAGCCACACGACACGCTGTCGGCGCAAAAGCTCGGGATCGGAACTGTCTATCAGGAAGTTAATCTGCTGCCCAACCTGAGCGTCGCCGAGAACCTGTTTCTAGGGCGTCAACCGCGCAAGTTTGGCATGGTCAGCAGCCGCAAGATGAACGAGCAGGCCCGTACGCTGCTGGCGCAATACGGCATCGATCTCGATGTCGGCCGACAGCTCGACCGCTTTTCCGTTGCCATCCAGCAGGTCATCGCCATCGCCCGTGCCGTCGATCTCTCCGGCAAGGTGCTGATCCTTGACGAGCCGACTGCCAGCCTCGACGCCCAGGAAGTTGCGATGCTTTTCGGCATCATCAAGAACCTGAGGGCTCGCGGCCTAGGCATTATATTCATTACGCATTTTCTCGAACAAGTGTTCGAGATCAGCGACCGTATCACTGTTCTTCGCAACGGCAAGCTGGTCGGGACGCGCGACCGCGAGGGACTGGAGCGCCAGGCCCTGATCGAGATGATGCTCGGCCGTGAGCTGGCCGCAGCCGAGGCTGCCGTCCGGGTGGATCAGGACGCTGCCGGGCCGGTCAAGTTCCAGTTCAGGAATTTCGGCAAGCGCGGCAAAATCATGCCGTTCGATCTCGATGTTCGCGCCGGCGAAGTGGTCGGCGTTGCCGGCCTGCTCGGCTCTGGCCGGACGGAGACGGCGGAGGTCATGTTCGGCGTCGAACGAGCCGACAGCGGCGAGGCGACGGCAGACGGCAAGCCCCTGGCACTGTCCACACCACGCGCTGCCATCAAGAGCGGCTTCGGCTTTTGCCCGGAAGACCGCAAGACCGACGGCATCATCGGCGACCTGTCGATCCGCGAAAATATCGTCGTGGCGCTGCAGGCACGCCGCGGCTGGGCGCGGCCCCTTGCACGGAGCGAACAGAACGCTATCGCCGACCGCTACATCAAGGCCCTCGATATTCGCACGACCGACCGCGAAAAGCCCATCCGGCTTCTGTCCGGCGGCAACCAGCAAAAGGCCATCCTTGCCCGCTGGCTGGCGACCAACCCGAGCTTCCTCATACTCGACGAGCCGACGCGCGGCATCGATGTGGGTGCGCATGCCGAGATCATCCATCTCATCGAGGATCTCTGCGCCCAAGGCATGTCGCTGATCGTCATCTCGTCCGAGCTCGACGAACTCGTCGCCTACAGCTCGCGCGTCGTCGTCTTGCGCGACCGCGAACACATCGCCGAACTGACCGGCGCCGAAATCTCGGCCAACCGCATCGTCGAGGCAATTGCCGGCACATCCAGCAAAAAGGTGGATGCATGACTTCCGCATTCAAGCCGCTGCTGATCAGGCTGGCTCCGCAGCTGATCGCACTCGCTCTCATTCTTCTATTGAATTTCATCATGTTCCCGCAGTTCTTTCATCTGGAAATTCAGAATGAGAGGCTTTACGGGAGCCTGATCGACGTCCTCAACCGCGGCGCGCCGGTGGCGCTGCTGGCAATTGGCATGACGCTGGTGATCGCCACCAAGGGCATCGATCTGTCGGTCGGTGCTGTCATCGCGATCTGCGGCGCTGTTGCGGCATCCTCGATCGTCTCGGGCAATTCGGTCGGCTACACCCTAGTGCTGGCACTGGGTACAGGTCTGCTCTGCGGCGTCTGGAACGGCTTCCTCGTCGCAGTCCTCGACATACAGCCGATCATCGCTACCCTGGTGCTGATGGTGGCAGGTCGCGGCATCGCCCAGTTGGTGACCGAAGGCGTCATAATGACCTTCAACAATGACGGGCTGATCTTTTTTGGCAGCGGCTCGATTGCAGCCCTGCCGATGCCGGTCGTCATCTGGATCGTCGCCGGCATCGTCATCACGCTGTTGGTGCGACGGACCGCGCTCGGCATGCTGGTCGAAGCCATCGGCATCAACAGGCGGGCGAGCACGCTGTCGGGCATCCAGACACCGGTGCTGCTGATGGCTGTCTATGCACTGAGCGGCCTATGCGCCTCGGTCGCAGGCGTCGTCGTCGCTGCGGACATCAAAGGCGCCGATGCGAATAATGCGGGCCTCTGGCTGGAGCTCGATGCGATCCTTGCTGTGGTCGTCGGTGGAAACTCACTGCTCGGCGGCCGGTTCAGCATCGTCGGCTCGTTGCTGGGTGCGATAATCATCCAGTCCGTCAATACGGGCATTCTGCTGTCGGGCTTTCCGCCGGAGTTCAATCTGGTGATCAAGGCGGTCATCGTGATCGTAATCCTCGTCATCCAGTCGCCGGCCCTGAAATCCGTCGGTATTTTCTTTACTCGCCGCCCGGAGCGGCAGGTCGATATACCCAAGCCCGATAGCCAGAGGGAGCCGGCCAAGTGAACTCCAAATACCTGCCCTTGCTGGCCACCATCGTCATCTTCATCCTGGCCTACGCGCTCTGCGCGGTCCAGTATCCGACCATCCTCTCGACCCGGGTCGTCGGCAACCTCTTTACCGACAATGCCTTCCTCGGTATCGCGGCCGTCGGCATGACCTTCGTCATCCTTTCCGGCGGCATCGATCTGTCGATCGGCTCTGTGATCGCCTTCACCGGCGTGTTTCTGGCAGTCGTGCTGCGCGATACATCGATCCATCCGCTGGTCGCATTTGCGATCGTGCTCCTCATCACCAGCACCTTCGGCGCCGCGATGGGGGCGACGATCCACTATCTGCAAATGCCGCCCTTCATCGTGACGCTTGCCGGCATGTTTCTGGCCCGTGGTATCGCCTTCGTGGTTTCGATCGATAGCATTCCGATCAACAACGACTTCTACACGCAGCTCAGCGATTTCTATCTGCTTCTGCCCGGCGGTGGCAGGTTGACGTGCATCGGTTTCATTATGCTCGTCGTCTTTGCTGTCGGCATGCTGCTCGCCCACCGCACGCGTTTCGGCGCAAACGTCTATGCGCTTGGCGGCGGAGTGCAGACGGCAGCGCTGATGGGCGTTCCGGTGGCACGCACGACCATCCTGATCTACGCGCTTTCCGGTTTCCTGGCAGGCCTCTCCGGGATCGTCTTCTCGCTCTACACCTCAGCCGGCTATTCGCTGGCAACGGTCGGGGTGGAGCTCGATGCGATTGCGGCCGTGGTGATCGGCGGCACGCTGCTCACGGGCGGCGCCGGCTTTGTCGGAGGCACGCTGATCGGTATCCTGATCCAGGGCCTCATCCAGACCTACATCACCTTCGACGGCACGCTGTCGAGCTGGTGGACCAAGATCCTCATCGGCTTTCTGCTTTTTGCCTTCATCCTGCTGCAAAAGGGCCTGCTCCTGCTGTCACGCTATAACCGGCGTTTTGCTTGAGAGGATAACAAGTTGCGCAGCCGTTTGATCGACAGACAACAGCCGAACGGCAAATCGCGGAACAGCCATTCCCAGGTCGTCGACGATCTCGGCAAGGCCATCGTCAGCGGCTCCTTCGCCGTTGGCGAGATCCTGCCCGGCGACGGCGATCTGCTGCAGCGCTTCAAGGTGTCGCGCACCGTGCTGCGGGAGAGCATGAAGACCCTGGCGGCCAAGGGGCTTGTCGTGCCGCGAGCGCGCGTCGGCACCAAGGTCACTGAAAAGATCCACTGGAACATGTTCGACAGCGAGGTGCTGACATGGCATTTCGACAGCGGTGTCAATCGTGAATTCCTGTTGCATCTCTATGACATACGGCTTGCTTTTGAACCTTTTGCTGCAGGTCTGGTGGCCGAGCGCGCCGTCGAGTCGGAGATCGAGGATCTGCGGCTGCTGGCGACCGAGATGGCGGCCACGAACCACACGAGAGACAGTCTCGCCGTCGCCGACCTCAAGTTCCACATGGCCATCGCCGATATCTCCCACAACCCGTTCATGCGGACGCTCGGAAGCCTGATCGAGGCGGCGCTGGTCGGAATGTTCCGGATGAGCACGCCGCCTTCGAGCGAGGGCTTCAGCAACATTTCAGTCACCCACATGCAGATCGTCGACGCCATCGGCGCCCGCGATGTGAAGGCGGCCCGTGCGGCCATGGAATATGTGATTCTCGATGGTCGCGGCCATGTGCTGGAGGCTTTCGAGGCGCTGAGCAAACCCTGATCGGCCATCGCTTTTTGCTCTTGGTACCGCTCCGGTCTAGCTGCTATGAGACGCCCAAGCGGTGTTGACCGCACCAGATCCAGTCGCCGGAGCTCGCCATGGAACGCACCTGCCTTGCCGTCATTCTTGCTGCCGGCGACAGCACCCGTATGAAGTCGTCGATGTCGAAGGTGCTGCATCCCATCGCTGGTCGCCCGATGATCGCGCATGTGATGGAAGCCATTGCCAGGACCGATATTGGAGCGACAGCGCTCGTCGTCGGGCGCGATGCCGAGGCTGTCACCCGGGCAGCCCGGCGCGACGGCATGGAGATCCAGGCTTTCCTCCAGAAGGAGCGACGCGGAACCGGCCACGCCGTGCTGGCAGCGAAAGAGGCGATTGCATCCGGCTACGACGATATCCTGATTGCCTATGGCGATGTTCCGCTGATCACCGATGGACCGCTCCGGGCGGCGCGGGCAGGGCTTGCTGCCGGCAACGATGTCGTCGTGATCGGCTTTCACACGGACAAGCCGAGCGGTTACGGACGGCTTCTGGTCAGGGACGACGAACTGATCGCGATCCGCGAGGAGAAGGACGCGACCGATGAAGAGCGCGCCGTGACCTGGTGCAACAGCGGCTTGATGGCAATCAACGGTGCCAAAGCGCTGGACCTGTTGTCGCGTATCACCAACGAAAATGCCAAGGGCGAATATTATCTGACCGACCTCGTCGAGATCGCCCGCTCCGAGGGCGGCCGCGTGGTTGCGGTCGATGCGCCCGAGTCAGAGGTCATCGGTTGCAACAATCGCGCTGAACTGGCCGTCATCGAGCGCCTCTGGCAACAGCGACGCCGATACGAGGTCATGCTGTCGGGCGTGACGATGATCGCCCCGGAGACCGTTTATCTCTCCTACGACACGATCATCGGCCCCGATGCGCTGATCGAGCCGAATGTCGTCTTCGGCCCCGGTGCTGTGGTCGAGGGCGGGGCGGTGATCCACGCCTTCTCCCATGTCGAAGGTGCGCGCATCAGCGAGGGTGCAACTGTCGGTCCGTTTGCGCGCCTGCGTCCCGGCGCCGATCTGGCGACAGGCGCCAAGGTCGGCAATTTCGTCGAGATCAAGAACGCGAAGATCGGCGAGGGCGCCAAGGTCAGCCACCTCACCTATATCGGCGATGCCACCGTTGGGGCCGACAGCAACATCGGCGCGGGCACCGTGACCTGCAACTACGATGGCATCAACAAGCACCACACGACCATCGGCGCCGGCAGCTTCATCGGCTCGAACTCGTCCCTCGTCGCCCCGGTCACCATCGGTGATGGCGCCTATGTGGCATCCGGCAGCGTGATCACTGCCGACGTGCCGGCCGACGCTCTGGCGCTCGGACGCGCGCGGCAGGAGATCAAGCCGGAGCGTGCGCGGCTGATCCGCGAACGGTCGCGAGCGCTGAAGGCGGCAAGGTCGGCAAAATCCTGAAAATCGGCTGCGTAACGGTCGGAAATTCAATGTGACCGCCAGTACGATTGAGTAACGCCGAAGAACCGCTAGAAGTCGTTGCATCGAAGAGTTGAGACGGAGAAGTTCATGTGCGGCATTGTCGGTATCGTAGGAGCCAAGCCTGTGGCCGGCCGTTTGGTGGATGCGCTGAAGCGTCTCGAATATCGCGGCTACGATTCGGCCGGCGTCGCCACCATCCATGACGACATTCTCGAGCGCCGCCGCGCCGAAGGAAAGCTGTTCAATCTCGAAAGCCTGCTCGACCGCGAGCCGCTGGACGGATCGATCGGCATTGCCCATACGCGGTGGGCGACCCACGGCATTCCGAATGAAACCAATGCCCATCCGCATTTCGTCGATGGCGTCGCTGTTGTCCACAACGGCATCATCGAGAACTTTTCCGAGTTGCGCGAAGAGCTGAAAGGCGAGGGCGCAGTCTTTACCACCCAGACCGACACCGAGGTTGTTGCCCATCTGCTGGCAAAGTCGATCCGGGACGGCCTTGAGCCGCAGGCAGCGATGCTCCGCATGCTCAACCGCGTCACCGGCGCGTATGCGCTGGTGGTTATGTTCAAGGATCATCCCGATGTGCTGATGGCTGCCCGCTCGGGCCCACCGCTGGCCATCGGCTACGGCCGTGGCGAGATGTTCCTCGGCTCGGACGCCATCGCGCTGTCGCCTTTCACCAACGACATCGCCTATCTCGTCGACGGCGACTTCGCCATCGTGACGCACGAGACTGCCGAGATCTTCGATTTTGCCGGCACGCCGGTCCAGCGGGCCCGGCAGATCTCGCAGGCGACCGCCTTCGTCGTCGACAAGGGCAATCACCGGCATTTCATGGAAAAGGAAATCTATGAACAGCCGGAAGTCATCTCCCACGCGCTGGGCCATTATGTCGACTTTGCCAGCAACCGCATCAATGCCAATGCTTCGGCAATCGATTTCAGCAAGGTGACCGGCCTTGCGGTATCTGCCTGCGGCACTGCATTTCTTGCAGGCCTGATCGGCAAATACTGGTTCGAGCGCTATGCGCGCCTCCCGGTTGAAATCGACGTCGCATCCGAGTTCCGATACCGCGAGATGCCACTCTTGCCGAGCCAGGCAGCGCTATTCATCTCGCAGTCCGGCGAGACGGCAGATACGCTGGCGTCGCTCCGCTACTGCAAGGAAAATGGCCTGAAGATCGGCGCCATCGTCAACGTTCGCGAATCGACCATTGCCCGTGAATCCGATGCTGTCTTCCCGATCATGGCAGGCCCCGAGATCGGCGTCGCTTCGACCAAGGCCTTCACCTGCCAGCTGGCCGTCCTGGCAGCGCTCGCAATTGGAGCCGGTCGAGCGCGCGGGACTGTCAGCGCCGACGAGGAGGTGACCCTTGTCCGCCATCTGGCAGAGATGCCCCGCATTATGAGCCGGGTGTTGAACCTTATCCAGCCCCAGATGGAAAGCCTTGCCCGCGAAATCGCCAAGTTCAAGGACGTCCTCTATCTCGGTCGCGGCACCAGCTACCCGCTGGCCATGGAAGGCGCGCTGAAGCTGAAAGAAATTTCCTACATTCACGCCGAAGGCTACGCGGCAGGCGAGCTCAAGCACGGACCGATCGCCTTGATCGACGAAAACATGCCGGTCATCGTCATCGCGCCCTACGATCGCTTTTTCGAGAAGACCATTTCGAACATGCAGGAGGTCGCGGCACGCGGCGGGCGCATCATCTTTATTACCGACGAGGCAGGCGCTGCCGCCTCCAACCTGCCGACCATGGCGACTATCGTCCTGCCGGTCGTCGATGAAATCATTGCGCCGATGATCTTCTCCATGCCGATCCAGCTGCTTGCCTATCACACGGCAGTCTTCATGGGTACCGACGTCGACCAGCCCCGCAATCTGGCGAAATCGGTCACGGTTGAGTGATCCGAGGCGCGACATTGTCGATTGCGGTGTCCTGATACGTTAACCGTTGGGTAGCAAGCGTTGCTGCGGGTTGTGCGTCGCAGCAACTTCTGGCAATTTCAACTCTGTCGGCAATGGGGATTTTGCTGGCGAGGCGGCAGGCTGAACGGAGTTCAGAAACGACAAATGGCGGAAAATCCCGAAAAGACGACGACGAGACTGTCGGTCGCGGCACGCATCCGCAATAATTTTCTGACGGGGCTCATCATCTGCGCACCGATCGCCATTACGCTGTGGCTGACCTGGTCCGTCGTCCACTGGGCTGACAGCTGGGTTGAACCCTACATTCCCGCCCGCTACGACCCCGAGAGCTACCTCAACTTCGCCGTGCCCGGAACCGGCCTTGTCATGGCGATGATCTTCATCACTATCATCGGCTTTCTCGGCAAGAACCTCATCGGCCAAAGCATCGTCCAGTTCGGTGAATCCTTGGTGCGCCGTGTGCCGCTAGTCCGCACCATTTACAAGAGCCTCAAGCAGATCTTCGAAACGGTGCTGAAGGAGAAGAGCAATTCTTTCAAGCAGGTGGGGCTGATCGAATATCCGAGCCCCGGCCTCTGGTCGCTTGTCTTCGTCGCAACCGATGCAAAGGGCGAGATCGCATCCAAGTTCAACGCCATGGGTGTGGACATGGTCAGTGTCTTCCTGCCGCCGACGCCAGTTCCGACCGCAGGCTTTTTGGTTTTCGTGCCGCGCGAAAAAATCGTCATTCTCGACATGAGCCCGGAAGACGGGGCGAGGCTTCTCATTTCAGGCGGACTGGTGACGCCGGATCACGTCGATGCTTTGCCCACATCGGAACTCCACACAGCTTACAAGGCAAAGCGCCTAGCCCGCGCGGAGAAAGCGGATCGCCTCATCACGCCGGAATAGATAGAGCAGCGTCCTGACGGCCTGGCCGCGATCGCTGACGAGATCTGCGTCCCGTTCAATGAGATAGGCGGCGTCTTTCCGGGCAATTTCCAGAAGATCGGCATGGGCTTCGATGCTGGCGATGCGAAAGCCCGGGGTGCCCGACTGACGGGTGCCAAGAAGCTCACCTTCGCCGCGCAATTTCAGGTCTTCCTCGGCGATTCGAAAACCGTCCTCGGTGTCGCGCATGATCGATAGCCGCGCATGGCCGGTTTCGCTGAGCGGTCCCTTGTAGAGAAGGATGCAGCTCGACGCCTCGTCACCGCGTCCGACACGACCGCGCAACTGGTGCAGCTGCGCCAGCCCGAAGCGCTCGGCGTGCTCGATGACCATGATCGTCGCATCCTGTACGTCGACGCCGACTTCCACAACAGTAGTCGCCACCAGCAGCCTGGTTTCGCCGTTCTTGAAAGCCCGCATCGCGGCATCCTTTTCCGGCCCGCTCATCCGCCCGTGGATGAGCCCGACCTTGGGCCCGAAGAACTGCGCGAGTGTCTCGAAGCGTTCCTCGACGGACATCAGGTCGGATTGCTCCGACTCTTCCACCAGCGGGCAGATCCAGTAGGCCTTCTTGCCATCGGCAAGGGCGCCGCGGAGCCGCTGGACGATATCGCCGACGCGTTCCGTGGGAACGGTCACGGTATGGATAGGCTTGCGGCCGGCCGGCTTTTCCGTCAGCTTCGAGACATCCATGTCGCCGAACGCGGCCAGCACCAGCGTTCTGGGGATCGGCGTCGCCGTCATCACCAGCATATGCGGTGAGATTCCCTTGGCCGTCAGGCGCAGCCGCTGGTGGACGCCGAACCGGTGCTGCTCATCGACGACAGCCAGCATCAGGTTTGCATAGGAGACGCTGTCCTGAAACAGCGCATGGGTGCCGATGACGATCTGGGCCTGACCGGACGCAATGCGCTCGAGGATCCCGTCACGCTCCTTGCCCTTCGTGCGGCCTGTGAGGACTTCGATAGAAAGTCCTGCAACCGCATTGAATTTCGAGATCGTGCTATAGTGCTGGCGGGCGAGGATTTCCGTTGGCGCCATCAGCACCGCCTGTCCGCCGTTCTCGATCACAGCGGCAATCGCCATCAATGCCACCAGCGTCTTGCCGGCACCTACATCCCCCTGCAGCAGGCGCAGCATGCGGTCGCTGCCCGCCATGTCCTTCAGGACGTCGGCGATTGCCGCCGTCTGGCTGCCGGTCAGCGAGAAAGGCAGCGCCCCAAGAATCCGGCTGCTGATCTTACCGGTCGCATGAACTGGCTGGCCCGGCACGCGACGCAGCCGCTGGCGGACAAGTGCCAGAGACAACTGGCCAGCCAGGAACTCGTCATAGGCAAGGCGACGGCGGGCAGGTGCCTGCGGGTCGATGTCTTTAGCATCGCGCGGATCGTGCAGCATCCGGAAGCTCGTCGCGAAATCGGAAAATCCCTGCTTCGTCACCAACGCTGCGTCGTCCCATTCCGGCATATCCGGCATGCGCGTCAGCGCCGCCTCAATCGCCTTGCGGACGGTGCGCAATGTCAGGCCGGCGCTCAGCGGGTAGACGGGCTCCACCAGCGGCAGCGTCTCGCCTTCGCTTTCGCGGACGATGTAATCCGGATGCACCATCGACGGACGGCCGTTGAACCAGTCGACCTTGCCGCTGACGGTGACGGTCTCGCCGAGCGGCAGCTGCTTTTCTAGCCACTGTGCCTTGCCTCGGAAGAAGACGAGGCCGAGTTCGCCGGTCTCGTCATGCAGGAACACGCGGTACGGCTGGCTGGTGCGCGGCGGCGGCGCCTGATGGCGGTCGACCCGACCGGTGATGGTGACGATGGTCCCCTGCGGCGCCCGTGCAATTCCCGGCTGTTCGCGCCGGTCGACGATTGATGAGGGGGCATGGAACAGCAGGTCGACGACCCTGGTGTCCTCAAGATTTTCGCGGCCAAGCAGCTTTACCAGCAGGTCGGCCACTTTTGGCCCGACGCCCGGCAGCGAGGAAATGGAAGCAAACAGCAGATCGAGAATGGCAGGGCGCATGATGGCGGCAAAATGCGACGGCGGACACCGCTTTGGCAAGGCCGGATAATGCGATCCGCCGACAGTTCTCGACATGCCCCCGGAAAAATCCCCGGCAACGTCTTTTTTCCGAAAAACCGGTTCCCACATTTCGAAGCGATGCTTTATAGAGACGCAGCAACAAGAAGGTGTGTGAGATGACAGGCGTAACACTGAGCAGCGCGCTCCTCGATCCACGCCGCAAGCGGATTCTGTTTCGTTGCTGGCATCGCGGTCTCCGGGAAATGGACCTCGTGTTCGGCCAGTTCGCCGACGCCGAGCTGCCCACGCTGTCGGAGACCGAGCTCGACGAGTTCGAGATCATCATGGATGAGGAAGACAACGATCTGAACCGCTGGATTCTAGGCACGCTGCCGGTGCCAGAACGATTCCAGACGCCGCTGTTTGCCCGTATAGCCGCCTATGCGCCGGATTTCGAACAGATGACCGCCGACCTGCGCAGGGTCGCGGAATGATTGCAGGTATCGACGTCAGGAAGCTTGCAGCGGCGCCGGTGCCGCTGACGATCGGCAACGTTCCGGCCGGCCTCGATCCATTTATCATCGCCGAACTGGCGCGGTCCGGCGAACCGGTCGCCTACGTGCTGTCGGACGGACAGCGCATGGCTGACATCGAGCAGATGCTGTCCTTCATTGCGCCTGAAATCCCGGTGCTGACCCTTCCGGCCTGGGACTGCCTTCCCTATGACCGCGTTTCCCCAAGTTCCGACACGTCTGCACGCCGGCTGGCGGCACTTGGCGGGCTGATCGCATACCACAAGAAGCCGCATGCGGCGATCGTGCTCGTGACCGTCAATGCCCTGCTGCAGAAGGTCGCCCCGCAGGACGTGATCGAAAGCCTGGCCTTCTCGGCAAAGCCCGGCAGCCAGTTGCGCATGAACGATATCGCCGGCCGCCTGGAGCGTAACGGTTTCGACCGGGTCGCGACCGTGCGCGAGGTCGGTGAATTCGCGGTGCGCGGCGGTATTCTCGATGTCTTCGTGCCCGGGTCCGAAGAGCCCGTGCGCCTCGATTTCTTCGGCGATACGCTGGAGAGCATCCGCAGCTTCGATCCGGCAAGCCAGCGGACGACCGGGCAGGTGCGCTCGCTCGATCTCAATCCGATGAGCGAAGTGACGCTGACGCCGGATACGATCAGCCGCTTCCGTACCAATTACCTGGCGACCTTCGGCGCTGCCACCCGCGACGACGCCCTGTATGTCGCCGTCTCCGAAGGCCGGCGGTATCCCGGCATGGAGCACTGGCTGCCCCTTTTTTATGAAAAGCTCGATACGATCTTCGACTACCTGAAGGGCTTCCGCTTCATCACCGACCATACGGTGCGCGAGGCCGCCGAGGAGCGCTCGAAGCTCGTCCGCGACTATTACGAGGCGCGCCAGCAGTCCGGCGAGCAGCGCAAGGGCGCGATGACGCAGGGCACCCCCTACAAGCCTGTGGCCCCCGGCGAGCTTTACCTCGACGGCAAGATGTTTGGCGCGACGCTCGATGCCTTCAACGCCATACGGATGTCGCCGTTCAACGAGCACGAGGGCGCGACCCGGATGGTGGTCAATGTCGATGCGCGACAGGGGCCGCGCTGGGCTCGCGGTGCCACCGAGCAAGTCGATGCCGAGCGCGTCAACGTCTTCGATGCCGTCGTCAAGCATATCGCAGATCGTCGTGCGGCCGGTGGCAAGGTACTCGTCACCGCCTGGACGGAAGGCTCGCTGGAGCGCCTGCTACAGGTGCTCGCCGAGCATGGCCTGCAACGCGTCAAGACCATCGAGGCGATGAAGGATGTCGATGCGCTGGCCAAGGGCGAGGCGGCAGCGGCCGTGCTCAACCTGGAAAGTGGTTTCGAAACCGGCAATCTGGTCGTCATCGGTGAACAGGACATTCTCGGCGACCGCATGGTCCGCCGCTCCAAGCGCAGCAAGCGCGGCGCCAACTTCATCTCCGAAGTCGCAGGCCTCGACGAAGGCTCGATCGTCGTCCACGCCGAACACGGCATAGGCCGCTTTGTCGGTCTCCGGACAATCGAGGCAGCCGGTGCACCGCATGCCTGCCTCGAGCTGCTCTATGCCGACGACGCAAAGCTGTTCCTGCCGGTCGAAAACATCGACCTCCTGTCGCGCTACGGCTCGGAAACCAGCGACGCGCAGCTGGACAGGCTCGGCGGCGGTGCATGGCAGATGCGCAAGGCCAAGCTGAAGAAGCGGCTGCTGGATATGGCCGGATCCCTGATCCGTATCGCGGCCGAACGCCTGACGCGCCATGCGCCGGCGCTGATCGCACCCGATGGCATCTACGACGAGTTCGCAGCTCGCTTCCCCTACGACGAGACCGAGGACCAGGCGAACGCCATTGACGCCGTGCGTGACGATCTCGCAGCCGGCCGGCCGATGGATCGGCTCGTGTGCGGCGACGTCGGGTTCGGCAAGACGGAAGTGGCGTTGCGCGCCGCCTTCGTCGCGGCGATGAACGGCGCCCAGGTGGCAATCGTCGTGCCGACGACGCTGCTGGCCCGCCAGCATTTCAAGACGTTTTCCGAGCGTTTCCGTGGTCTGCCGATCCGCGTCCAGCAGGCTTCGCGCCTGGTTGGCGCAAAGGAACTGGCACTGACCAAGAAGGAAGTCGCCGAAGGCAAGACCGACATCGTCGTCGGTACGCACGCGCTGCTCGGCAACGGCATCAAGTTCGCCAATCTTGGCCTGCTGGTCATCGATGAGGAGCAGCATTTCGGCGTCAAGCACAAGGAGCGGCTGAAGGAGCTGAAGAGCGACGTCCACGTCCTCACCCTGTCGGCAACGCCGATCCCGCGCACCCTGCAGCTGGCCATGACCGGCGTCCGGGAACTGTCGCTGATCAAGACTCCGCCGGTAGACCGCATGGCGGTCCGCACCTTCATCTCGCCCTTCGATTCGCTGGTGATCCGCGAAACGCTGATGCGCGAGCATTATCGCGGGGGCCAGAGTTTCTATGTCTGCCCGCGGCTCGCCGACCTTGCCGATATTCACGCTTTCCTGCAATCGGATCTGCCGGAACTGAAAGTTGCCGTTGCCCATGGCCAGATGCCGGCGAGCGAGCTCGAAGACATCATGAATGCCTTCTACGAGGGCCGCTACGATGTGCTGCTGTCGACCACCATCGTCGAATCCGGCCTCGACGTGCCGACTGCCAACACCCTGATCGTCCACCGCGCCGACATGTTCGGGCTTGCCCAGCTCTACCAGCTGCGCGGTCGTGTCGGACGTTCCAAGGTGCGGGCCTTCGCGCTGTTCACGCTTCCCGTCAACAAGGTGCTCACCTCGACGGCGGAGCGCCGCCTCAAGGTGCTTCAGTCGCTGGATACGCTCGGCGCCGGCTTCCAGCTCGCCAGCCACGATCTGGATATCCGAGGCGCCGGCAATCTGCTGGGCGAGGAGCAGTCTGGCCATATCAAGGAGGTTGGCTTCGAACTCTACCAGCAGATGCTGGAAGAGGCCGTGGTCGAAGTGAAGGGCGTCGACGAGATCCAGGACACCGGCTGGTCGCCGCAGATTTCGGTGGGCACGCCGGTGATGATCCCCGACGACTATGTGCCCGACCTGCACCTGCGCATGGCGCTCTACCGCCGGCTCGGCGAGATCACCGATCTCAAGGAAATCGACGGTTTCGGCGCCGAGATGATCGACCGCTTCGGACCCATGCCGATCGAGGTGCAGCACCTGCTGAAGATCGTCTACATCAAGTCGCTCTGCCGCATTGCCCATGTGGAGAAGCTCGATGCCGGTCCGAAGGGTGTCGTCGTGCAGTTCCGCCACAAGGAATTCCCGAATCCGGCAGCCCTCGTCGGCTATATCGCCAGGCAGGGCTCAATGGCGAAGATCAGGCCAGACCACAGCGTCTTCCTCACCCGCGACCTCCCAACACCAGCCAAGCGCTTGGCGGGCGCCGCCGTAGTCATGACGCAGCTGGCGGAACTGGCAAAATAAAAGGCTGCGTGCCCTGACGGAGCGCGCAGCCTGATTTACAGGGTAAATGTGAGAAATGCTGCGCTAGTTGAGCGCCGCGCGGGCCTCGCCCTTCGTCTTGGCGATGTCGCGGAGCGCGTTGGCAATCACATCCGGCGTCTGCGCGCCGCTGACTGCATATTGCTGGTCGAAGATAAAGAACGGCACGCCGTTTACGCCCATTTGCCGTGCCGACTCGATTTCCGCGACGATCAGGTCGCTGTCGGCGTCGGATGCGAGGAGGGCCTCGATGACAGCGCGATCCAGTCCGGCGGCTTCGGCGATGTCGAGAAGTACGGCGTGGTCGCCGACATTTCTGCCTTCTTCGAAATTCGCCTTGAAGAGGCCATCGACCACCCGGTTCTGGAGCTCGCGATCTTCGGTCACAGCCCAGTGGATCAGTCTGTGGGCATCGAGCGTGTTCGGGCCGATGGTGATGGCATCGAAATTGAATGCAATTCCGACCTCGCGGCCAAGACCTGCGAGCATCGCGTGAGCGCTGGCCACCTTGTCTGCACCGCCGAGCTTTTCAGCCAGCTTCTGCTTCTGGTCGACGCCTTCAGGCGGATAATCCGGATTGAGGCGGTAAGGGCGCCAGTTAATGTCGACACCGACTTCGTCCTGCACTTCGGCAATCGCCAGTTCGAGCCGCGCCTTGCCGAGGTAGCACCACGGGCAGACGACGTCCGAGACGATATCGATTGTGATGCGTTCCATGGTCGTTGCCCTTTCCTGTTGATCGGACCGAAATAGTCTCTTTGCCGCCGGGCTTCAACCAGGCACCAAAAAGGAACCACCTCACTGCACCGAAGCATCCCACCACACAGGCAGCTGATAGCCGTACAAGGGAGTGACATCCGGATGCCCTATCCGCTTGTGCCGTGCCACATATTGCTGGTCGATATGATAAAGCGGCACGAAGTAATGCCCGGAAAGCAACAGCCGGTCGAAGGAACGGACGGCATCGCGAAAATCCTCAACGCCGCGCGCCGAGAGAATGTGGCCGATCAACGTATCCACATCGGGATCGGCAACGCCCGCGAAGTTCTCGCTGCCCTGTCGATCACGCGCCACCGAGCCCCATCGCCCGACCTGCTCGATGCCCGGCGAGAGGGAAGATGTGAACGATTTGATGATGATGTCGTAGTCGAAGCTGATTGTCCGGCGCTGGTACTGCGAATCGTCGACGGTGCGGATCGCCACCTCGATCCCCAGCAGGTTCAGCGTTCTCCGGTAGGCGATGGCTAGTCTCTCCTGGTCGGCATTCTGTGTCATGATCTCAAACGCCAGCTGATGCCCGCCGGCATCGACCATCTTGCCATCCTTGATCGTGTATCCACCTGCCTTCAGCAGATCCACGGCCCGGCGCAGCACAGCGCGGTCGCGGCCGGAACCGTTGGTCACGGGCAGTTTGTATGTGCCATCGAGCACGGCCGGATCGATGCGCTTGCTGATCGGACCCAGCATTTCGAGCTCGCGGGCATCGGCGGATACGCCGAAGGACGACAGGTCCGAGCCCTGCCAGTAGCTCTCCGTTCGCGTGTAGGCGCCTGACGATAGGTTCTTGTTGACCCACTCGAAATCGAAGGCCAGCGAAAGACCTTCGCGGACTTTTACATTGGCAAAGATCGGTCGCCGAGTGTTGAAGACGAAGCCGAACATGCCGCTGGGAAGCTTGGGATTGAAGACATCCTTCACAACCTCGCCGGAGCGCGCCGCCGGAAAATCATAGGCATTTGCCCAGTGGCCCGGGCTGCCATCCGCATAGATATCGACATCGCCCTTTTTGAATGCCTCGAACAGCGTGTTTTCCTGCAAGAAGTAATGAACGGTCAGCAGGTCGTAATTGTCGACCCCGACCTTGGCCGGAATATCCTTGCCCCAGTAATCCGGGTTCCGCGCAAAGACGATGCTGTCGCCCGGGTTCACCGTTTTCACCCGGTAAGGCCCGGATCCGATGGGTGCCACCAGCGTCGTCTGGTCGAACTTGTCCGGATCGATCGCATGCTGCGGCAGGATCGGCGTCGAGCTGGCAATGATCATCGGCGTTTCGCGGTCGGCCTTGTCGTTGAAGGTGAAGCGGACACTGTGCTCGCCGACCTTCTCCATCTTGGCAACGGCATTCAGCCGGTTTGAGTAGGGCACGCGGCCCTTGTCGCGCAAAAGGTTGAAGCTGAAGATCACATCATCCGGCGTCACCGGCTGGCCATCCGACCATTTGGCGGCGGGATTGAGATTGAACTGGATATAGGACCGCTTGTCGTCCCATTCGGCGGTCTGGGCGAGCAGACCGTAGAGAGTGAACGGCTCGTCGCGCGAGCGCTGCATCAGCGTTTCGTAGACGATGTTGCCGTAGTCCGGATCCCACATGCCGCGCGCCGTGGTCCGCATGCTCTTGAGGATGAACGGGTTGAGATTATCGAAGGTGCCGACCACACCGTAGCTGATATGGCCGCCCTTCTTGACGGACGGATTGACGTAAGGGAGGGCCTTGAAGTCGGCGGCAAGCGCGGGATCGCCGTGCATGGCAAGGCCGTGCACGGGGTCCGCCTGAGCGGTCTTGCAAAGCATTGCCGCAGCTAGATAAATCGCGACCCGGAGCGCTCGCATGGCATCCTTTCCCATAAGGGCATGATTCGTGACGGCGACCTTATCATGGCCTCCTCGATCCAAGACATAGGCATCGGATTTGTCCATCCTGCGGCCGAAACCTGCAAAGAAAAGCTGGATATCCGAAGCAACGCCATGTAACAGGTGATCCACAGTTCGGAGTCATGCATTTGCCTTATTCTTTCGACAGGTGGACAGCAGTTTGACCCGAAAGGCATGAGGTGGCAGAAGGCTGCTTTGCATCGGATTTCAGGAGGCGGATTTCGCTATGACGTTCAAAACTGACAAAACAATTCGCGCGGCTCTGTCTGCACTCGCACTCGTGATCGGCGCTTCCGCGCCCGCTTTTGCGCAGGATGCACCGGCTGCTCCGGCCGATGGCGCCGCTCAGACCCCGCGTCTCGGCTGGTACAAGACATGCGCCAAGCAGGATGACAACGACATCTGCATCGTCCAGAACCTGATCATGGCCAACAGCGGCCAGCTGGTGACGGCAATCGGACTGATCTCCATCGATGGCAAGGTCAACCGCAAGATCCTGCAGATCTCCGTCCCGACAGCCCGCCTGATCGGACCTGGCATCACCATGCAGATCGATGGCGGCAAGGGCCAGAAGGTCGACTACGCCGTCTGCCTGCCAGACAAGTGCACGGCTGAAATTCCGCTGACGGATGCCACGATCGCATCTCTGAAGAAGGGCACGGACGTGACCTTCACATCGATCAACTTCCGCCGCGCTCCGAACCCAATCAAGGTCTCCCTGACCGGCTTCGGCGCCGCTTATGACGGCCCGGCGATCTCCGATACCAAGCTCGCAGAAAGCCAGCGCAGCCTGCAGGACAGCATGCAGAAGAAGGCTGAAGAAGCCCGCAAGAAGCTGGAAGACGCCCAGAAGGCCGCCAAGTCCCAGTGAGAATTACACATATCTGCATAAAAAGCCCGGTTCAGCCGGGCTTTTTTTATGGCTCACAGTCTAACGAAAATAAAAAAGGAAGCCGGTTTGTCGGCTTCCTTTTGCAGGCGTATCTGTGGAGGGATCAGTGGGCGAAGCTCATCTTGGGCTTGAGTTCGCCGGTCGTCTTGCGGTCGAAGATTTGGTAGACCTGCGGGTTGCGGAGAGGTTCTCCGCTGTCGTCGCTGACGAGGTTCTGCTCTGAGACATAAGCGACATATTCCGTCTCCTCGTTTTCAGCCAGCAGGTGATAGAACGGCTGGTCCTTGCTGGGACGAACCTCGGTCGGAATGGCATTCCACCATTCTTCCGTGTTGGCGAACTCCGGATCTACGTCGAACACGACGCCTCGGAACGGAAACACCCGATGCCGGACCACTTCGCCGATATTGAATTTTGCATCTTTTTGTTTCATGGCGCGACTTCCTTTCACGCAATTATGTGGGACGATGCGCCACATTTTTCAAGCCTTTTGCCGCCGTTGTCCCACAGCGCTGCCATAGTCAGGCGGCCGACAAGACCAGTAAAGCACGCCGCGCTGGCTCGGCGCAGAAAAAAGTCCCGGCGATGACCGGGACTTTCTGGTTGAGGACTAGGCCGAGTAGTACATGTCGAATTCGACCGGATGGGGTGTCATTTCGTAGCGCATGACCTCCACCATCTTCAGTTCGATGAACGAATCGATCTGGTCGTCGTCAAACACGCCGCCGGCCGTCAGGAACTTGCGGTCCCGATCGAGGTTTTCCAGCGCTTCACGCAGCGATGCGCAGACGGTCGGGATCTTCTTCAGTTCCTTCGGCGGCAGGTCGTACAGGTCCTTGTCCATCGGCTTGCCGGGATGGATCTTGTTCTTGATGCCGTCAAGGCCGGCCATCAGCATGGCGGCAAACGCCAGGTATGGGTTAGCAGTCGGATCCGGGAAGCGAACTTCTACGCGCTTCGCCTTCGGGTTGGAGCCGAAGGGAATACGGCAGGAAGCCGAACGATTGCGAGCCGAATAGGCAAGCAGCACCGGAGCCTCATAGCCCGGGACGAGACGCTTGTAGGAGTTCGTCGACGGGTTTGTGAAAGCGTTGATGGCCTTCGCGTGCTTGATGATGCCGCCGATGTAATAGAGGCAGGATTCCGACAGGCCGGCATACTCGTCGCCGGCGAAGGTCGGCTTGCCGCCCTTCCAGATCGACTGGTGCACATGCATGCCCGAGCCGTTATCGCCGAAGATCGGCTTGGGCATGAAGGTCGCCGTCTTGCCATAGGCGTTGGCGACCTGATGAACGACGTACTTGTAGATCTGGATCTTGTCGGCGTTGCGCACCAGCGTGTCGAACTTGACGCCGAGTTCGTGCTGTCCCGCAGCCACTTCGTGATGGTGCTTTTCAACCACGACGCCCATTTCGCCAAGAACCGTCAGCATCTCGGAGCGCATGTCCTGGCAACTGTCGATCGGCGGAACTGGAAAATAGCCGCCCTTGACGCGAGGACGGTGACCGAGGTTGCCGGTCTCGTAGTCGGTGTCGTCGTTCGACGGCAGTTCGCTGGAATCGAGCTTGAAGCCGGTGTTGTAGGGATCGGCTTTGTACTTGACGTCGTCGAATACGAAGAACTCAGGCTCCGGGCCTACGAAGATCGTGTCGCCGATGCCGGAAGCCTTCAGGTAGGCTTCTGCCTTCTTGGCGGTACCGCGCGGATCGCGATTGTAGGATTCGCCGGAAACCGGGTCCAGGATGTCGCAGAGGATGACCATGGTCGACTGCGCGAAGAACGGGTCCATGTGAACCGTTTCCGTGTCGGGCATCAGCACCATGTCGGATTCGTTGATGGCCTTCCATCCTCCGATAGAGGAGCCGTCGAACATGACGCCATCGGCGAACATGTCTTCATCGACGCAGGCAACGTCCATCGTCACGTGCTGCAGCTTGCCCTTCGGGTCCGTAAAGCGCAGGTCGACGAACTTGACGTCGTTGTCCTTGATCTGTTTCAGAATTTCGTTTGCGGTCGTCATGGGATGCTTCCTCGGTTTTTTATGACGATTTTGCCCTGGCCACCGGCGAGGGCTTAGATGGCATCTATACCCGTCTCTCCCGTACGGATTCGGATGACCTCTTCGATATTGGAAACGAAGATCTTTCCGTCGCCAATTCGTCCGGTCTGCGCCGCCTTGCGGATCGCGTCAATAACCGCTTCGGCATTTTCGTCTGCCAACACAACTTCGACCTTCACTTTCGGAAGGAAATCGACGACATATTCGGCACCACGGTAGAGTTCCGTGTGACCTTTCTGGCGACCGAAGCCCTTGGCTTCCGTGACAGTGATACCCTGCAAGCCGACTTCCTGAAGGGCTTCCTTCACTTCGTCCAGCTTGAATGGCTTTATGATCGCTTCGATCTTTTTCATGAGAAAATGTCTCTCCGCTTCTCCCGTTAGAGCGGACATTGCCCGCTCGCCCTTGTTGATGCACGTATCATGCCAGATTATCCAGAGATGTTTCGGTAAATGTTGCAGTTTTGAGCAATTTTGAGGCTGATACAGGGTTGTTTGACATATCGTGCCCCGAATTGAATATGCGCAGACACGTTTCGGACGATATCCGGAATGGAGGGCGGACCGCAGCGGTTGGAACGGCCTACACGCCCTGAATTCGACTGATTAAAAAGCGTGCTTTTGCTCAAATTTAAGTCGGCGGCACGCGGGATTTTTTGATTGTTTTTCAGGCGTCGTTGCGATCATTATCGTCCATGACACACACCCTAGCTGAACTCCTCCTGACACCCCAATCGATGGCGGCGGTCGACAAGGCCGCTGCGGCTTCAGGAATTGACTCTTTCGGACTGATGCAGAAAGCCGGCCGGGCGGTGGCGGCTGCGGCCTTGCGGGACTATCCGGAGACGCTGCGATACGCGGTCCTGTGCGGCCCCGGCAACAATGGCGGAGATGGCTACGTGGCCGCTTTGGCGTTGCACGAATGCGGTGCCGAGGTCGACGTATATCACCTCGGAGATGCAGCCGTGCTGAAGGGCGATGCGGCGCGCGCCTTTTCCGCCTGTCCGGTTGCCGGCTCGCCACTCGGTTCCTATCTGCCCCGGGCCGGCGACCTCGTCATCGATGCGATTTTCGGTGCCGGCCTCGCGCGGGATGTGCCTGACGCCGTCGCAGCCGTGATCGAACGAACACGTGCCGCTTCCATCCCGGTTATCGCCGTCGATTTGCCGTCGGGCGTCAACGGCGCTACCGGCCGAGTGCTGGGCGCCGCCTTTCGCGCTTCCCATACGGTAAGCTTCATGACGCGCAAACCCGGGCATCTGCTGATGCCGGGCAGGGAGCTGTGCGGCACGCTAGAGATCGTCGACATCGGCATTCCAGCCCGCATCGTCCGGGAAAACGCCAATGCGCTGATCGCCGAGAACACACCGGAACAGTGGCGGTCGGCCATGCCTGTAGCGTTAGTGGAGACCCATAAGTACAAACGCGGGCATCTGGTGGTCTTTTCCGGCAGCGAGACGGCGACGGGTGCGGCCCGCATGTCGGCCATGGCGGGTCTGAAGGCTGGGGCAGGGCTGGTCACGATCGCCTCTTCCAAAGCCGCGCTCAAAGTCAATGCCGGGGCGCTGACGGCGATCATGCTGCGCGAAATCGATGACAGAGCCGCTCTTGAGGAGTGGCTCGACGATGCGCGGCTATCGACCTTCGTTCTCGGCCCGGGTTTTGGCACGGGCGAAAAGGCACGGCAGTTCGTGGCGGCGCTGGTGGATCGACATCTCGTGCTCGATGCGGACGGCATCACCTCCTTCAAGGACGATCCATCTGCGCTCTTCGATGCTTTTGCGACGGGGCCGACGCATCTGGTTCTGACGCCGCACGAAGGCGAGTTCGGCCGTCTTTTCCCCGATATCGCCAAGGATGAAGCTCTCGGCAAGATCGAGAAGGCAATCGCAGCCGCAATGCGCTCGCACGCGGCAATCGTCTACAAAGGCGCCGACACGGTGATCGCCGCGCCAGACGGGCGGGCACTGATCAACTGCAATGCGCCGCCATGGTTGGCAACTGCCGGTTCCGGCGATGTGCTGGCGGGGATCATTGGCGGACTTCTGGCGCAGGGCATGCCGGCCTTCGAGGCCGCGGCCGCCGGTGTCTGGCTGCACGGCGAAGCGGGAAACCGGGCCGGCAAGGGCCTGACGGCCGAAGACCTGATGGGCCACGTCAGGCCGCTCTGACCGGTGCTAGGATTTGGCAAGCACGCCCTGCAGGGCAATGGCGCCCTGCGGTGCGTTGACTTTTCCATCGTGGATCATGAAGGCGAAAACATCCCGCGGCTGGACCTTCACCTTACGTGCAGCATCGATCAACGGCAGGTCGGCGGGCACCTTGCCTTCGGCCCAGGTCTGAAGGCGCTCCGCCCACTCTTTCAGTTCCTTCGGCGGATAGCAGGTCTTGATTTCATCGGAGCCCTTCTGCAGGCGGCCGTAGACGAAATCGGCGGTCACATCGGCGATCATCGGATAGTCGTGATGGTCGGCACAAACCGGGGCCACCTGGTATTTCTCCAGCAGCGCGACGAACTCCGGCACCTTGAACGAATCGTGGCGTACCTCGACCACATGCCGCAGCGGCAATCCGTCCTGCTTCTGTGGCAGGAGCTTCAGGAATCCTTCGAAGTCATCCGCATCGAATTTCTTCGTTGGTGCGAACTGCCAGAGCAGAGGGCCCAGTCGGTCGCCGAGCTCGCTGATGCCGGACTTCAGAAACCGCTCCATCGATTCCCCGGCTTCCACCAGTATCTTGCGATTGGTGACGTAGCGCGTCGCCTTCAGGCTGAAGATGAAGCCATCCGGCACCTCGGAGGCCCATTTTGCAAAGGTCGCCGGCTTCTGCGTCGCATAGTAGGTCCCGTTGACCTCGATCACCTTCAGCTTGCTGCTGGCGTAGCGCAACTCGTCTTTCTGCTTGAGATCGTCGGGGAAGAACGTCCCGCGCCAGGGCTCGAACGTCCAGCCGCCAATGCCGGTCCGAATGGTGCCTGACGCTGTCATATGCTTTCCCCGTTCATTTATGATGCCGGTATCCGGCGCTTCGAGTGTCCGTTCGCCGGGAGATCACTCTGCCGCAGCCACGACCTTCTTGACGGGCCGCCGCTCCAGCAATTCCTTGAGGAAGTGTCCGGTATAGGACCGCTTCTCCTTGACGATTGTCTCAGGCGTGCCAACTGCCACGATCTCACCGCCGCCGTCGCCACCTTCGGGGCCGAAGTCGAGCACCCAGTCGGCGGTCTTGATGACCTCGAGATTGTGCTCGATGACGACAACCGAATTGCCTTGGTTCACCAATTCGTGCAGCATCTCCAGCAGTTTGGCGACGTCGTGGAAATGAAGCCCCGTCGTCGGCTCGTCGAGGATGTAGAGCGTGCGCCCGGTCGAGCGTTTCGACAGCTCCTTGGCAAGCTTGACGCGCTGCGCCTCGCCGCCGGAGAGCGTGTTGGCCTGCTGTCCGACCTTGATATAGCCGAGACCGACGTCCTTCAGCGATTGTAGCTTGTCACGCACCGCAGGCACCGCAGCAAAGAAATCGACACCTTCCTCGACAGTCATGTCGAGCACGTCGGCAATCGACTTGCTCTTGAAGGTGACGTCGAGCGTCTCGCGGTTATAGCGCTTGCCGTGGCAGACATCGCAGGTGACGTAGACGTCGGGCAGGAAGTGCATCTCGATCTTGATGACGCCATCGCCCTGGCAGGCCTCGCAGCGTCCGCCCTTGACGTTGAACGAGAACCGGCCCGGCTGGTAGCCGCGCGCCTTGGCTTCCGGCAATCCGGAAAACCAGTCGCGGATCGGCGTGAAGGCGCCGGTATAGGTGGCCGGGTTGGATCGTGGCGTCCGGCCAATCGGCGACTGGTCGATGTCGATAACCTTGTCGATATGCTCGAAGCCATCGATGCGGTCATGCTCGGCCGGCGTTTCGCGGGCGCCCATGACGCGGCGGGCTGCCGACTTGTAGAGCGTCTCGATCAGGAAGGTGGACTTGCCGCCGCCCGAGACGCCGCTGACGGCGGTGAACACGCCGAGCGGGATCGCGGCGGTGACGTTCTTCAGATTGTTGCCGCGGGCGCCGAAAATCTTGATTTCCTTGCCCTTCTTCGGCTTGCGTCGCTCCGAAGGCACGGGCACGCCGAGATGGCCGGACAGGTAGCGGCCTGTGAGCGAATTCGGGTTTGCCATGATCTGCTGCGGCGTGCCATGCGCAATGACCTCGCCGCCATGGATGCCGGCTGCCGGGCCGATATCGACGACATCGTCTGCCTGCATGATCGCATCCTCGTCATGCTCGACGACGATGACCGTGTTGCCGATGTCACGCAGATGCTTCAGTGTCTCCAGCAGGCGCGCATTGTCGCGCTGGTGGAGGCCGATGGAAGGCTCGTCGAGGACGTAGAGCACGCCCGTAAGGCCGGAGCCGATCTGGGAGGCGAGTCGGATGCGCTGGCTCTCGCCGCCCGAGAGCGTTCCTGAATTGCGCGAAAGGCTCAGATATTCAAGCCCGACATCGTTGAGAAACCGCAGCCGATCGCGGATTTCCTTGAGGATACGGACGGCGATTTCGTTCTGCTTGGAAGTGAATATCGCCGGCAGCGTCTCGAACCAGTCGCGGGCGTTGCGGATCGACATTTCCGAGACCAGGCCGATATGCAGCGTGGCGATCTTCACCGCCAGCGCTTCCGGTTTCAGTCGGTAGCCGGCGCAGACGGGGCAGGGAGCCGCCGACATGTAGCGCTCGATCTCTTCGCGGGCCCAGGCGCTGTCGGTTTCCTTCCAGCGGCGCTCGAGATTGGGCACGATGCCTTCGAAATTCTTGTGGGTCGTGTAGGCACGCGCACCATCGGCGTACTGGAACTCGATCTTGTCTTCCGTGCCGTGCAGGATCACTTCCTTGGCCTTCGCAGGCAGGTCGCTCCAGCGGCTCGAGAGCTTGAAGCCGTAATGCTTGCCGAGCGCTTCCAGCGTCTGGTTGTAATAGGGAGACGTCGATTTGGCCCACGGGGCAATCGCGCCGTCGCGAAGGGTGCGCTCGTGCTCGGGGACGATCATCTCGGGATCGATCTTCTGCAGGGAGCCGAGACCGTCGCAGGAGGGGCAGGCGCCGGCTGGATTGTTGAACGAGAACAGGCGGGGTTCAATCTCTGGAATGGTAAAGCCGGACACCGGGCAGGCAAACTTCTCTGAAAACAGCACCCGTTCGTGGGTCTCGTTCAGCGACTTGTTGGCGGAACCGCCGGCAGAGGTTTCCTCGGGCGGCAATGGCCTATCGGCAAACTCCGCAACAGCCAGTCCGTCCGCCAGCCGCAGAGACGTCTCAAAGCTGTCAGCCAGACGCGCCGCGACATCAGCGCGCACGACAATGCGATCGACGACCACGTCGATGTCGTGCTTGTACTTCTTGTCGAGGGCAGGCGCATCGGCGATTTCGTAGAACTGTCCGTCGATCTTGACGCGCTGGAAGCCCTTTTTCATGAGCTCGGCAAGCTCTTTCTTGTATTCGCCCTTACGCCCGCGCACCATCGGCGCCAAAATATAAAGGCGGGTGCCGTCGCCGAAGGCGAGCACACGGTCGACCATCTGGCTGACGGTCTGGCTCTCGATCGGCAGGCCCGTCGCCGGCGAGTAGGGCACGCCTACCCGCGCAAACAGCAGGCGCATGTAGTCGTAGATTTCCGTAACGGTGCCGACCGTCGAGCGCGGGTTGCGCGACGTCGTCTTCTGCTCGATGGAGATCGCCGGGGACAGGCCCTCGATCAGATCGACATCGGGCTTCTGCATCATCTCGAGGAACTGGCGCGCATAGGCCGACAGGCTCTCGACATAGCGGCGCTGGCCTTCCGCATAGATTGTATCGAAGGCAAGCGACGACTTTCCCGAGCCCGACAGGCCGGTCATGACGATCAGCTTGTTGCGCGGCAGATCGATGTCGATACCCTTGAGATTGTGCTCGCGCGCACCCCGGATGGAGATGGTCTTCAGTTCGCTCATCGTTTTCCGCTAAATCCCTGTTCAGCCCTTATCTAGTGATGAAGGCCGGCGAGTCGAGGTTGAAATGCGACTCTCCGCCCGCTTTTCGATTCGGTTGACAAAATCATAGCCGCTGACTAGAACAAAGAAAGAACAAAATTCCTTGTGGATGACCGCCGCTTAGATCGCACCGGGCGGGGCCGATGGTTTAAGGTGCGTGCAATTATGTTCCAGGGCCGCCGGTGGGCGCGGCGAGCAGGGTGATCGGTATGGCGGGTAGCGTAAACAAGGTAATTCTGATCGGGAACCTCGGGGCTGATCCGGAAATCCGCCGGACCCAGGATGGTCGCCCGATCGCCAATCTGAATATTGCAACTTCCGAAACTTGGCGGGACAAGTCGTCCGGCGAGCGCAAGGAAAAGACCGAGTGGCACCGCGTGGTGATCTTCAACGAGGGTCTGTGCAAGGTTGCCGAGCAGTATCTGAAGAAGGGTGCCAAGGTTTACATCGAGGGCGCCCTGCAGACCCGCAAGTGGACGGACCAGGCCGGCATCGAGAAATACTCGACCGAAATCGTCCTTCAGGGCTTCAACTCGACTTTGACCATGCTCGACGGTCGCGGTGACGGAGCCGGCGAAGGCGGTGGTCGCGGCATGCAGCGCAGCGGCGGTGGCGGCAATGATTTCGGCGGCGGCGGTTCGGGCTACGGCGACGACTACAACCAGTCCTCGCCATCGTCGTCATCCGGTCGCGGCAATGCCGGTAACGCCGGCAATAGCGGCGGCGGAAACTTCTCGCGCGAACTCGATGACGACATTCCGTTCTGAGATTGGACTATCCGATGCACCCTGCGGGGTGCATCTTTCGTTTTGCGGCCGGAATAACAGGGACTTCAGCAATGTCAGACGCACTCGTGCCAAGAAATCCGTCGACATGGAGACGCGTGGTGGCGCTTATCCTCGACCTGATCACCGCTTTTTTCGGCCTGGGTTACCTCGTGGCGCTGCTGACGGGCGGCATGACTGAAGATGGTTTCCAGCTGAACGGCTGGCCGGCAATGCTGCTGTTCGCGCTGGTCATCGCCTATTTCGTCATTGCCAATCGATTTTTCGGCGGCACGATCTGGAAATACATATTGAAGGCGCGCACCTAACCCGCGCACACCCGGTCAGATCGCAAAGGCCGATCGGATGCCATCGACGACGAACTGTGTGGCAAGCGCTGCCAGGATAACGCCGAGGAGGCGCGTAAGGATCGCACGTCCCGTCATGCCGAGGAAGCGGTCGAGACGCTCGGCAATCAGCAGGGCTGCAAATGTCAGCACCAGGCAGGCCGCGATCACGACGATCAACTGCGAGCGGTCGACGGAGCTCTGCAGCGAGCCAGAAAGCAGGATCGTCGCGGAGATTGCGCCAGGTCCCGCGATCAGCGGCAATGCCAGCGGGAAAACCGAGATGTTATGGATATGATCCCGGGTGATTGCCACCTCGGCGGTCTTTTCCTTGCGGTCCTGGCGTTTCTCGAAGACCATCTCGAAGGCGATCCAGAATAGCAGGAGCCCGCCAGCAATCCTGAATGCACCGATCGATATGCCGAGTACGCCAAGCACGCTTGAGCCGAACAGCGCGAAGGCGGCGAGGATACCAAAGGCAATCAGCGAACCGCGCAACGCGACCTGCGTCCGCTGGCTGCGGTTCATGCCTGTCGTCAGCGCCAGGAACAGCGGTGCCAGCCCGGGTGGGTCGATGGTCACCATCAATGTGGTGAAGGCATTGATGAGACTGTCTACGCTCGCCATAATTTCCCCCGGATCGTCAACTTCACTTATGAAACTGACCCTTAAGCGCTGATCGCCGTTTGGCAAAGCGTTCGCAGCGACGAGCTTTTCCCACATGTCGCAAAAATGTGCTATTGAAACGTTCCAGAGGCTAAAAGCCTGTTCAAAACCGTTGGCGAAATTAGCGCCTTTGTCCGCTTTCCGCTATAAATTCCACAGTGATTCTTAAAGAGATCGTGATCTGTTTTGACTGAGCAATCCACACCCGGTGGCGGGAAGCTCCCGCCTGGTATCGAGCCAATTTCCATCATCGAGGAAATGCAGCGGTCCTATCTCGACTACGCCATGAGCGTTATCGTCAGCCGCGCCCTTCCGGATGTCAGGGACGGTCTCAAGCCTGTTCATCGACGCATCCTTTTCGGCATGTCCGAACTCGGGATCGACTGGAACAAGAAATACGTCAAATGCGCCCGCGTGACCGGGGACGTGATGGGTAAATTCCACCCGCACGGCAATTCGGCCATTTACGATGCGCTGGCCCGCATGGCGCAGGACTGGTCGCTTCGGTTGCCGCTCATCGACGGCCAGGGCAATTTCGGTTCAGTCGATGGCGATCCGCCGGCAGCCGAACGCTACACAGAGTGCCGGCTGCAGAAGGCCGCCCACGCGCTGCTCGACGACCTCGACAAGGATACGGTCGATTTTCGCGAGAACTATGATGGAACGCTCAGCGAGCCGGTCGTGGTGCCCGCGAAGTTCCCGAACCTGCTGGTCAACGGCGCCGGCGGTATTGCCGTTGGCATGGCCACGAATATTCCGCCGCACAACCTGATCGAAGTGATCAACGCTTGCATCGCGCTGATCGACGATCCGGCCATCGAGCTCGCCGATCTGATGCAGATCATTCCGGGCCCCGATTTCCCGACCGGAGCCAAGATCCTCGGTCGTGCCGGCATCCGCTCGGCTTATGAGACCGGTCGCGGTTCGGTCATCATGCGCGGCGTCGCAGCCATCGAGCCGATGCGCGGCGATCGCGAACAAATCATCATCACCGAAATTCCCTTCCAGGTGAACAAGTCGACGATGATCGAGAAGATGGCCGAACTGGTGCGCGAAAAGCGCATCGAGGGCATCTCCGACCTGCGCGACGAATCCGACCGCCAGGGCTACCGCGTCGTCGTCGAGCTTAAGCGCGACGCCAATGCCGAGGTCATCCTCAACCAGCTCTATCGCTATACGCCACTGCAGACGTCCTTCGGCTGCAACATGGTGGCGCTGAACGGCGGCAAGCCGGAACAGATGACGCTGCTCGACATGCTGCGCGCCTTTGTTTCGTTCCGCGAGGAAGTCGTTAGCCGGCGTACTAAGTATCTTCTGCGCAAGGCCCGCGACCGCGCCCACGTATTGGTCGGCCTCGCTATTGCGGTTGCCAACATCGACGAAGTCATCCGCGTTATCCGCCAGGCGCCGGATCCGCAGTCTGCCCGCGAAGAGCTGATGACGCGCCGCTGGCCTGCATCGGATGTCGAAAGCCTGATCCGGCTGATCGACGATCCGCGCCACCGCATCAATGAAGACCTGACCTACAATCTGTCGGAAGAGCAGTCCCGCGCCATTCTCGAATTGCGCCTTGCCCGCCTGACAGCCCTCGGCCGCGATGAAATCGGCGACGAACTGAACAAGATCGGCGACGAGATCAAGGATTACCTCGACATCCTGTCTTCCCGCGTTCGCGTCCAGACCATCGTCAAGGATGAACTGACGTCGGTGCGCGATGAATTCGGCACGCCGCGCCGCACCGAGATCATCGATGGCGGCCTCGAGATGGATGACGAGGATCTCATTTCCCGCGAGGACATGGTCGTCACTGTTTCGCATCTCGGCTACATCAAGCGCGTGCCCCTGACCACCTATCGCGCCCAGCGTCGCGGCGGCAAGGGCCGCTCCGGCATGGCGACCCGCGACGAGGATTTCGTCAACCGGCTTTTCGTTGCCAACACCCACACGCCGGTGCTGTTCTTCTCCTCGCGCGGCATCGTCTACAAGGAAAAGGTCTGGCGTCTCCCCATCGGCACGCCACAGTCTCGCGGCAAGGCGCTGATCAACATGCTGCCGCTCGAAAAGGGCGAACGCATCACAACGATCATGCCGCTGCCCGAGGACGAGGCGAGCTGGGAAAATCTGGACGTCATGTTCTCGACAACGCGGGGCACCGTTCGACGCAACAAATTGTCGGACTTCATCCAGGTGAACCGCAATGGCAAGATCGCCATGAAGCTGGACGAGGACGGCGATGAAATCCTGTCCGTCGAGACCTGCTCGGAACATCAGGACGTTCTGATGACCACGGCGCTTGGCCAGTGCATACGCTTCTCCGTATCCGACGTCCGCGTCTTTGCAGGCCGCAACTCTATCGGCGTGCGCGGCATCACCATGGCCGAAGGCGACCGCATCATCTCGATGACGATCGTCAGCCATGTCGACGCCGAGCCGTGGGAGCGGGCTGCCTATCTGAAGCGGGCCGCCAATGAGCGGCGCCTGACAACGGGCGAAGCCGAAGATATCGCACTTGTCGGCGAGGAAGTCGTGGAGGAAGGCCAGTTGAGCGACGAGCGCTACGAGGAACTGAAGGCGCGCGAACAGTTCGTGCTGACGGTTTCGGAAAAGGGCTTCGGAAAACGCTCATCTTCTTACGATTTCCGTATATCCGGCCGAGGCGGTAAGGGCATCCGTGCGACCGACACGTCTAAGACCGGCGAGATCGGCGAACTTGTTGCGGCCTTCCCTGTCGATGACGGCGATCAGATCATGCTTGTCTCTGACGGTGGCCAGCTCATCCGAGTGCCCGTCGGCGGTATCCGCTTCGCCAGCCGCGCTACCAAGGGCGTGACGATTTTCTCCACCGCCAAGAACGAGAAGGTCGTGTCGGTCGAGCGGATAAACGAGCCGGAGGACGACGAGGAAATCGTCGACATCGCCGAAGATGGCACAGTGGCTCCCCTCGATGTGGAAGCTGCAGACAGCGAGACGCCGCCAGCCGGTTCGACGGATGAACGCAGTCCGGAATAGCAGCTTATAAAATATGCCAGCCATACCAAAAACCGGGCGCAGTTTTTGCGCCCGGTTTTTTGTTGAGGAAGGGAATAAAACAATGAAGCCGAACGATGGAAGGATCGTTCAGCTTCATTGTTTGATAATTAATGGTATTGAGAGCGTGTGAGAAATCTACCGCAGCGGACGTTCAAAACGCCTTGTGCTGCTTGGCGATCTGCTTCATCTCTTCGCTTTCGCGACGCAGTGCCGAAACGGTTGACGCCACGGACACGACGAACATGACGCTGATAACGGCAGTGAGCAATGTCAAAATCGTGAACATGGGTTTCTTCCTTCTTCGCAACTCCGTGCGATCAGATCCTTAATATTGGCTCGCCACGTAGGAGTGAGCCGATGCATATGGACCATAGACAGGAGACTGATCGGTCTTCTGACCGTAGAGAGCAACTGTGAAAGCCAGCATGCCGGTAATGACTGTCATCCAGACGACGTTGATGAGGATGACTTTGTCCGGCATGGCTTTTTTCCTTCGTGTTACTGTGTTCATGTCTGTGTTCCGATCTGATAACGTGTCCTTTGGAAATTGGTTCCGCCGGATGTTGACAACTATTTAACGAAGGTTCGCTGAAGCAACTTTGAATAGGTCGTTCATTTACCGTTCATGTTTGCGGCCGCCCGCCGAAGTGTCGCCACGACGTCCAAAGCGAGTGCATTTTCGGGGACTGGAGTGGCCGTCGGCCATTCGATTTCGTAGGTCGAGTTGAACCGGCGAACGAGCATCTCGACGATCAGCGAGCCGATGATGGTGGCGGTAGCGAGAAGGATCAGCATGATCGTCAGCCTCGAAACGGAGCGTTGAACTCACCGTCCTCGTTGCTTTCGACGGTATGGCCCTTTTAATCACGGCCTGCCTGAAACGGCCTTGAACGCCGCATTCATCTTCCATTCAGCCGCCGGTTGCCGTGCCGCAAATGACTTGCGATAGCGCCCCATCCATGACAAAAGGCCAGCGAAACAACCGGCCGGTAGAGAATGACGATAGCTTTCTATCCCGGATCCTTCGATCCGATGACAAACGGACATCTCGACGTTCTCGCCCAGGCGTTGAACGTCGCGTCGACTGTTATCGTCGCGATCGGGGTGCACCCGGGAAAGACACCGATGTTCTCCTTCGAGGAGCGCGCCGAACTGGTCCGGCAGTCGCTGGCCGCCGCTCTTCCCGGCAAGACTGACGCCATTTCGGTGGTCTCGTTCGACAATCTGGTGATCGACGCCGCCCGCAGTCATGGTGCGTCACTGCTGGTGCGCGGCCTGCGCGATGGCACCGATCTCGATTACGAAATGCAGATGGCCGGCATGAACCGCCAGATGGCGCCCGAGCTGCAGACCATCTTTCTGCCGGCCGGCACCGCCTTCCGGCCGATAACGGCCACATTGGTTCGCCAGATTGCAGCCATGGGCGGCGATGTCAGCGCGTTTGTGCCCGCACCGGTTCTTGTCGCCCTGAAGGCCAAGGCGAAACGCTAGGCCCCAACGATTTTCCCAACGGAGCATTCCATGAAGTTCATCCACATCGCTTTCGCCGGACTTATGTGCCTGGCATCCCTGACAGGCGCTGCTTCTGCTGCCGACGACAACGACATCACGATCCAGCTGAAGGACGGCCCGGTCGTCATCCAGCTGATGCCGGAAATCGCCCCGAAGCATGTCGCCCAGATCAAGGCGCTGGTCGCCAAGGGTGCCTATGACAACGTCGCTTTCCACCGCGTCATCGACGGCTTCATGGCCCAGACGGGCGACGTCAAGTTCGGCAACATGGCCAAGGGTTACAATGCCCAGCAGGCCGGCATGGGCGGCTCCGACATGCCCGATATCAAGGCCGAGTTCTCCAAGACGCCTTTCGTGCGCGGCACGGTCGGCATGGCCCGCTCGCAGGATCCGAATTCGGCAAACTCGCAGTTCTTTATCATGTTCAAGGACGGACCTTTCCTTAACGGCCAGTACACGGTCGTCGGCAAGGTCGTGTCCGGCATGGAATTCGTCGACAAGATCAAGAAGGGCGAGGACGACAGCGGTTCCGTTACCGACCCTGACCGGATGATCAAGGTCACCCTGGGCAAGAAGTAAGAAGTTCAAAAGAGGAAAACACAATGGCTGAGATAAAAGATCCGGAAAACACCATCATCCTGGAAACCACCAAAGGCAACGTCGTCATCCAGCTGCTGCCGGAAGTGGCACCAGAGCACGTTGCGCGCATCAAGGAGCTGGCTCGCGAAAAGGCCTATGACGGCGTGGTCTTCCACCGCGTCATCAACGACTTCATGGCCCAGACCGGCGACGTCAAGTTCGGCAAGACCGGCGGCGCAGAGTTCAACCCGGCCCGCGCGGGCATGGGCGGTTCGTCCAAGCCAGACCTGAAGGCTGAATTCTCTGCGACCAACCACACCCGGGGCATCTGCTCCATGGCCCGCTCGCAGGCTCCGAACTCGGCCAATTCGCAGTTCTTTATCTGCCTGGCCGATTCACCATGGCTCAACAAGCAGTACTCGGTCTGGGGCCAGGTCATCGAAGGCATGGATAACGTCGACAAGATCAAGAAGGGCGAGCCCGTCAAGGATCCGGATTCGATCGTCACCATGCGGGTTGCCGCCGACGTCTGATCGTGATTACTCCTGAAGCCCGCCCTTCGCGCTCCCGGCGCGGGGGCGGGTTTCACTTTGTCTGGAATTGCCCATGCGCGTAGACCTATTCGATTTCGACCTCCCGGATGAGCGTATTGCGCTGCGTCCCGCCGAGCCGCGCGACAGCGCCCGGCTGCTGATTGTCGATCCCCACGCAACACCCGAATTGTCCGACCATCTCGTTCGTGACCTGCCATCGTTCCTGCGCCCTGGCGACGCCGTGGTGTTCAATGACACCCGCGTCATCCCGGCCCAGCTCGAAGGCATTCGCCATCGCGACGGTGCGACCAGCCAGCAGGTTTCAGCCACGCTTCACATGCGGATGTCGCCCGGCAGCTGGAAGGCTTTTGCCAAGCCGGGAAAGCGCATCAAGACCAGCGACCGCATCCAGTTCGGCAGCGAAACCGCCGAGATCGCCCTTGAGGCAACTGTCGGCGAGAAAGGCGAGGGCGGGGAAATCACCCTGCATTTCGATCTCTCCGGTCCGGAGCTGGATGCAGCGATAGCTGCCGTCGGCCACATCCCGCTGCCTCCCTATATCGCCGCCAAGCGTCACGAGGACGAGCGCGACAGTACCGACTACCAGACGATCTATGCCCGGGAAAAAGGCGCCGTTGCGGCACCCACGGCCGGGCTGCATTTTACCCCGGAGCTGTTCGATGCCCTGGACCGGATGGGCGTCGAGCGGCATTTCGTGACGCTGCACGTCGGCGCCGGAACGTTCCTGCCGGTCAAGGTCGACGATACCGAAGACCACAAGATGCATCAGGAGATCGGCCATGTCAGCGCCGCGACGGCTGAAGCGCTGAATGCGGTCAAGGCGCGGGGTGGGCGGATCGTCTGCGTCGGTACGACATCGCTGCGGCTGATCGAGAGCGCGGCTACAGACGATGGCATCATCGATCCGTGGTCCGGGCCGACGGGCATTTTCATCACCCCCGGCTACCGCTTCAAGTCGGTCGATATCCTAATGACCAATTTTCACCTGCCGCGCTCGACGCTGTTCATGCTGGTCTCCGCTTTTGCCGGCTTCGAGACGATGCACGCGGCCTACGCCCATGCTATCGGCACCGGCTACCGTTTCTATTCCTATGGCGATGCCAGCCTCCTGTTCCGGAAAGACTAGATGAGCCAGACCTTTCAGTTCCAGTTGAAGAAGACCGATGCGGGCGCCCGTCTCGGTGAAGTATCGATGCCACGCGGTTCGATACGCACACCGGCCTTCATGCCGGTCGGCACCGTCGGCACGGTCAAGGCGATGTATCTCGACCAAGTGCGCGACAGCGGCGCCGATATCATCCTCGGCAACACCTACCACCTGATGCTGCGTCCGGGCGCGGAGCGCGTCGCCCGCCTTGGCGGCCTGCACGAATTGATCCGCTGGCCTTATCCAATCCTTACCGATTCCGGCGGCTTCCAGGTGATGTCGCTGTCGGGGCTGCGCAAGCTCGACGAGCAGGGGGTCACCTTCAAGTCCCACGTCGACGGCAGTACGCATTACATGTCGCCGGAGCGCTCGATCGAGATCCAGGGCCTGCTGGACAGCGACATCCAGATGCAGCTCGATGAGTGCGTGGCGCTGCCGTGCGAGCCGAAAGAGATCCAGCGCGCCATGGAAATGTCGCTGCGCTGGGCGGAACGCTGCAGGGTGGCGTTCGGCGAACAGCCCGGCAAGGCGATGTTCGGCATCGTCCAGGGCGGTGACATTCCCGATCTTCGCATCCGCTCGGCGCAAGGGCTGACCCAGCTGGACCTCAAGGGTTATGCCATCGGCGGCCTCGCCGTCGGCGAGCCGCAGGACGTCATGCTGAAGATGCTGGAGACGACCTTGCCGGTGTTGCCGACGGACCGGCCACGCTATCTGATGGGTGTCGGTACGCCTGACGATATCCTGAAGTCGGTGGCACGCGGCATCGACATGTTCGACTGCGTCATGCCGACCCGCTCCGGCCGCCACGGCCTCGCCTTTACCCGGCGGGGTAAGGTGAACCTGCGCAACGCACGCCATGCGGAAGATATGCGCCCGCTCGACGAACAATCGAATTGCCCGGCATCGCGCGACTATTCCCGCGCCTACCTGCACCACCTGACGCGCACCGGCGAAGCGCTGGGCGGCATGCTGTTGTCATGGCACAATCTCGCCTACTACCAGGAACTGATGCAGGGTATCCGCCAGTCGATCGAGGAGGGCCGCTTTGCCGATTTCATGGCGGAAACGCAGGAGAACTGGGCCAAGGGCGACCTCGAGCGGATCTGACGATCAGATACCCTTGCTCGTCGTGTTCGGCACGATCTGCACGCCGTTGATCTTGTAGCCGCCGTCAGGCTGACGAGCCAGTTGGTAGATCGCCGACCAGTCCTGACCGTCGCGGCCGGTAATCAGCACTTCCTGGTAGAGAACGGCATCGTCGCTTTCCGATTTGCTGCGACCGAAGGCATAGTTACCGGGATGATAGACCGGCTGATAGCTCTTCTTCACCATGGCGAAGAAGGCGTCCTTGTCCGGAAATTTAGCGGCAATGCCCGGCGCTGCAAAAGAGTAGGCCGCGTCCGCATCGTCGTGAAGAAAGGCCTGTATCTGCTTCTCGATGACCTGCTGGGCCGCCAGCGCAGCATCCGCCGCCGAAGCAGGCGTAAGACCCAGGCAAAAAAGGAAGGCGAGGAAAGCGTAAGGCAGCGTGCGCATGCGAGGACCTCCTGTGGCGGAAGCCCATAGAATAGCGCGTTCAGCGAATTTTAAAAGGGAACATACGTCGTCGCTTATTTAGCTCGTTCGAGCAAAGTACATGCAGGCGATGGTGCTGTGCTTCGACATATTGATAGTAGTGAGAGTGACGGCTGACGCGAATGCAGGCCGTCACTCTTCAGTAACGTTTCGAGCTTGGGTGCCTTAGTTCTGGCAGTCCGAAACGATCACTCGGCAGTTCGGGCAATCTTGCAGCGCCTTCTTTTCGGCTTCGCGCTTGGTGTCGCCGTAGCCTATGCCGTAGTTGACCTTGTCGCCGACATAGGCGCCGCACGTCTCGAACCAGACGGCAATTTCACAGCTGTCGTTGCCGGCTTCCTTGCAGGACTTCATCGCATCCCGCTCGGCTTCCTTGCGGGTCGAGCCCCAGCCCGTGCCATAGCCGACGTCGCTCGCCGATGTACCCTTGCTGTCGTTGACGGCGAAAGCGCCGAACGCGAATGCAGTGCTTGCCTGAACCGAAAGCAGAAGTGCGATCGATATGCCAAGTGCAGCTTTATAACCCATGATGAACCCCTACAAAAATGGTAACCGCCCTCTCGCGGCGGGGTATCATAGCATCTCACGGGTCATGAAGAACCGAGCCTATACTTCCAGCGCAGCCCATTTTTGGTAGGATTTATTAACCTTATAGAGTTTGGAAATATAAAAATTTTCCTAAATTGCTTCAGGAAGCCGGAGAGATATCTGATTTTTCCTGTTCTGTTTGCCGTGAGAAGTAATTGGCAATCAATGCTCCGGAAATATTGTGCCACACGCTGAAGATCGCGCTCGGAACTGCGGCGATCGGCGAAAAATAAGCATTGGCAAGTGCTGCACCCAGTCCGCTGTTCTGCATGCCAACCTCGATGGCCAGTGCCTTGCGTTTCGGCAGCGAAAGTCCGAAGGCCTTGGCGGCGAAGAAGCCGAAAAGATAGCCCAGGCCGTTGTGGAGGACGACGACCGCAAAGATCAGCAGCCCTGACTGCGCGATTGCGCCCTTGCTGGCGCCAACGACGGCACTGACAATCAGGACGATGCCGATGACGCTGACCAGCGGCAGCACCGGAATGGCCGCCCGTACGAGCGACGGGACAAACTTCTGGAACAGGAGCCCCAATGCCAGCGGCAGCAATATGACCTGGACGATGCTAAGAAACATCGCGACGGGATCGACCGGCAGGTATTGGCTGGCAAACATCCAGACCAGGAACGGCGTGACGATCGGTGCGGCCAGCGTCGTCACGCTTGTGCAGGCGACGCTGAGGGCGACATCGCCTTTCGCAAGATAGGTCATGACATTGCTGGACGTACCGCCCGGGCAGCAGCCGACGAGGATCACGCCTGCCGCGACCTCCGGCGGCATCGGGATGATGCGTGTCAGCAGAACTGCAAGTGCCGGCATGATGATGAAATGCGCGAGGACACCGATTGCGACCTCCAGCGGACGCCTGACGAGCGCCTGGAAATCATCGAGCGAAAGCGTCAGGCCCATGCCGAACATGATGATGCCGAGCAGGATGACGATGTAGGGCGCAATCAGCTTGAACGTGTTTGGAAACAGAAATCCAAGGACCGCAAACAGGATGACCCAGAGGGCAAAGGTCCTGCCGACGAATGCAGACAGCGATACGAGTGTTTTCACGAGAAGCCTCCCAAATAGCAGGGTCTGGCTTTATCGGCCTGCCTCCGCCTGTCAAGGTCAGGCCTGGACGGGTTGGTTCTGAAGCAGCACCAGCGACAAATTATGGGCCAATCAAAGCTTCATGCACAAAGCGTGTGGAAGCGTTCAGATCCGGAAGTCAGTCGGGGACGTATTTGTTTTCGTAACGGACGCGGAAATTACGCCGGTGGAAATCCTCGCGGAAACAGATGAAGACCAGCTCAAGATCGCCATCGTCATGATTGTGACCGAGCAGGCTGAGGGCGATGACGACCGTGCCGCTGTAGCCCCGCGTCAGGCGGATGGCGGCATTGCGGATCTCGTTGGCTGTTACCGGGTCGCTCTCGGTCCGGCGATACACGAGCCAGAAAGGAGCGGTTTGTTTGGCTTCCGCAAGCGCAACGTCCACTTGGTCGCGGAATTCGCCGGTATGCCGTCCTCTTTCCGAAGCTGCTGCCCGCTCCATATCCTCGGTCATGACGTTCAGGTAGCCATCCCGGCCACTGCCGTCCAGGATCGTGGCTTCGACTTTCTCCAACGCCTTGTCTTCACTTAACGCGGTCTTGAACAGGATCGCCATCGAATCGCCTATACTGAATATACGGGGTCAAATTAGTCAGTCCTATGGACCTAGGCCACCGCGAAGCAGGAGGTCAGCCGCTCCGTGGACCTTATAAGGAATACAATGGTTCTCGCAATGCAAGGTGTGAGCAAGTCCTACCAGACGGTCGAGGGACCACTGGAAGTGTTGCATTCCATAGATCTCGGTCTGGACGCTGGCCGCAGCCTGGCACTCACGGGCGAATCGGGCAGCGGCAAGAGCACTTTGCTGCATCTCGCAGCCGGTCTCGACAGCATCGATGCCGGCAGCATCGCCATCGCCGGCACGGATGTCACGCATCTGCGCGATGTCGGCCGCGCCGCGCTGCGCCGCACCGTGGTCGGTCTCGTGTTCCAGCAGTTCAATCTCATTCCCTCGCTCGACGTCGAAGCCAATCTTGCCTTCCACGCCCGTCTTGCCGGACGGCACGACACCGGCTGGCAGAAAGAGCTGACGGAGAGGCTGGGGCTGGCGGGCTTGCTGAAACGTTACCCGGAGCAACTCTCCGGCGGCCAGCAGCAGCGTGTTGCCATAGGTCGCACGCTGGCGGCACGACCAAAGCTGGTGCTGGCCGACGAGCCTACCGGTAATCTGGATGAAGCGACGGGCGACGCGGTGCTTGACCTGATGCTGTCGCTGGTGGCCGAGACGGGCGCCGCGTTGCTGATGGTCACGCATTCGCTGCGCCTCGCCGAACGCCTCGATGCACGCATCCATCTGCGCTCGGGGCGGATCACCTGATGCTGGCAGTCAGCCTCTCCGCGCTTCTGTCCCACTGGCGCCGCCGACCGATGCAACTGGCCATGCTGCTGCTCGGCCTCTCCCTGGCCACGGCCTTGTGGTCAGGCGTGCAGGCGATCAACGCCGAAGCCCGTGCCAGCTATGACCGAGCGGCAGCCATGCTCGGCCAGGACCGGTTGCAGCAGATCGTCTCCGCCGATGGCGAACTGATACCGCAGTCCGATTTCGTCGCTCTCCGGCGTGCCGGCTGGCTGGTCTCTCCCGTCATCGAGGGCGACCTCCGGTTCGGTACCGTCAGGATACACGTCATAGGCCTCGATCCGGTCAGCCTTCCCGCAGAGGCGCAACAGGTGAACGTCAGCGCAGGTAATGATATCCTGAGCTTCATCACGCCACCGGGCCGCATGTATGTCTCGCCGGCCACTGCCACGCAATTGGCCGGCCAGCTGACGCCGCCGCTGGAGAAGGCCGATGGCCTGCCGCCCGGAACGGCGCTTGCCGACATCGGCATCGCCCAATCCCTTCTGGACAAACACGGACAGGTCAGCCGACTGATCCTCGACCCCCACCAGCCGGCCGGGCTCGCACCGCTGGCGTCGATAGCACCAGGTCTCGTCATTCACGCGCCGGACCCGCAGGGCGACCTCGTCCGGCTGACCGACAGCTTCCATCTCAACCTGACCGCCTTCGGACTGCTGGCCTTCGCCGTCGGGCTGTTCATCGTCTACTCGGCTATCGGTCTTGCCTTCGAGCAGCGTCGCCAGACATTCCGGACGCTCCGGTCTCTGGGCCTGTCCGCCCGGGCCTTGATCGGACTGTTGCTGGCGGAATTGCTCATCCTCGCCCTGGTTGCCGGGCTTGGCGGGGTGGTGCTCGGTTATTTCGTTGCATCCGCCCTTTTGCCGGATGTGGCTGCCACATTACAGGGGCTCTATGGTGCCGCAGTGCCGGGCACGCTGACGTTGCGGCCGGAGTGGTGGGCTACGGGTATGGCCATTGCCGTCCTCGGCACCCTCGTGTCGTCGGCACAGAGCCTCTGGCAGGTCTGGAGACTGCCATTGCTGGCGCCCGCGCAGCCGCGCGCCTGGGCGAGGGCGTCGGAGGCAGCCCTCCGGGTCCAGTCGGGTCTGGCGCTCGGTTTTTTCGCGGTCGGTCTGACGCTGGCGTTCTGGGGCTCCGGTCTGGTGGCCGGGTTTGCGGTTTTGGCCGGCCTGCTGCTCGGCTCGGCGCTGCTTTTGCCCGTGGTCATGACCTTGATGCTGTCGGTCATGCAGCGCCTGGCACGCGGTCCCCTGACGCAATGGTTCTGGGCCGATACCCGCCAGCAACTGCCCGGACTTTCCCTGGCGCTGATGGCGCTGCTGCTGGCCCTGTCAGCGAATGTCGGCGTCGGCACGATGGTCGCGAGTTTTCGCCTGACCTTCATCGGCTGGCTCGATCAGCGGCTGGCAGCCGAACTCTACGTCACCGCCCGCAACGAGGGCGAGGCATCGGCCTTGCGCACATGGCTCGCCCCCCGCGTCGATGCCGTGCTGCCGATCTGGAATGTCGAAGGTACCGTCGCCGGTCGCCCGGCGCAGGTCTTCGGCGTCGCCAACGACCGTATATACCGGGACAACTGGCCGATGCTGCAGGCCGTCCCCGGCGTCTGGGACCGGATCGCTGCAGGAAATGCCGCGCTGATCAACGAGCAGATGTCGCGCCGCGAGAAACTCAGGGTCGGCGACCCCCTGGTCCTGCCGGGCAACTGGAAGACCACCATCGTCGGCGTCTATTCCGACTATGGCAATCCGATCGGTCAAGCCATTGTCGGTATCGATGCGCTGACGACCCACTATCCGAACGTGTCTCGGCTCCGTTACGGGCTGCGTCTCGACCCGGCCAAGACCCCGGCGCTTGTCGAAGCCTTGGAGGCACAGTTTCACCTGCCGTCGCAGAACGTCGTCGACCAGGCGAGCATCAAAGCCAAGTCGCTGGAGATCTTCGAAAAGACATTTGCCGTCACCGGCGCCCTCAATGTGTTGACGCTCGGTGTCGCCGGTCTCGCGATGTTTGCCAGTCTCATGACCCTGTCAGGCATGCGCTTGTCGCTGATCGCGCCGGTCTGGGCTATGGGGCTGACCCGTCGCCATCTAGTGGCGCTCGAAGTGGCGCGCACCATGGTGCTGGCGGCACTTACCCTCCTTGCGGCGCTGCCGGTCGGTATCGGTCTTGCCTGGGTGTTACTTGCGATCGTCAACGTCGAGGCATTCGGCTGGCGCCTGCCGATGCACCTGTTTCCCTCGGACTGGCTGCGGCTGGCTGTCTTTGCGCTGGTTGCAGCGTTGCTGGCGGCGCTCATCCCCCTCCGCCGACTGGCGACGGTTTCGCCGTCCGATCTGCTGAAGGTTTTCGCCAATGAGCGTTAGAGCATTGCTGTTTTGCATCGCACTCGCCGTCGGTTTTCAAGGCGGGATGGTCAACGCCCAGGGGTTCGCCGGTCTCGGCACCAGTGCCGATGGCTTCGCCGTCCCCAAACCAGGTGTGCCCTTCAGCTTTCCGGCAGACCATGGCCCGCATCCGGACTACCGCATCGAGTGGTGGTACCTGACCGCCGATCTCAGGGGGGCGGATGGAAAGGACTACGGCGTGCAGTGGACGCTGTTCCGCTCGGCGCTGTCGCCCGGCGCGAAGGCGAACTGGTCCAGTCCGCAGATCTGGATGGGCAACGCCGCCGTGACCACGCCGACGCAGCATTTCGTCGCCGAAAAGTTTTCGCGCGATGGTTCAGGCGCTGCCGGGGTCACGGCGACGCCTTTTGCGGCGTGGATCGACGACTGGCAGATGAAGACGCGTCCGGATAAACCGGCAGGTGGCGACGCGCTGTCCCACATCGATCTCACTGCCACCGGTGCAAGTTTTCGCTACGATCTCACTCTCGACGCGAAAGGTCCCATCTTGGCGCAGGGCGATGGCGGCTATTCGGTGAAATCGGCCGGCGGTCAGGCAAGCGAATACTATTCGCAGCCGTTCTACGCGGCAAAGGGCACGCTGAAACTGCCGGGTGGCGATGTCGCCGTGACCGGGGATGCGTGGCTCGATCGGGAGTGGTCGTCGCAGCCGCTTTCGGCCGACCAGAAGGGCTGGGACTGGTTTTCGCTGCATCTCGAAAACGGTGAAAAGCTGATGGGTTTCCGGCTGCGCGACAGCGGCGCGGGTTTCACCTCGGCCACCTGGATTGCCGCCGATGGCAAGCCGACGCCGTTACCCAAAGGCGCCCTGACCATGACGCCGCTCAAGACAACGAACGTCTCAGGCCACACCGTGCCGACCGAATGGCGCCTGGATATCCCGGCCCGCAATTTCAGTGTGACGACCAGCCCGCTGAATGCGCAGGCCTGGATGGCAACGCGCTTTCCATACTGGGAAGGGCCGATCAGCTTCCAGGGAACGCAAAAGGGCCGCGGTTATCTCGAAATGACCGGTTACGACTAGCGGACAGCGCTGGCATCCAGATCGGCCTTCGGAACGTCGCGGTGAATGCGCAGCGGCTGTTCGGCGTCGTTGTATTCCTGCTCGTCCTCTGCAAGCTCGACTTCGCGGATCCATTCGCGCCAGATCGCAACGATGATCGCCATCAGCACCGGACCGATAAACAGCCCGAGAAAGCCCATCGTCTTGACGCCGCCGACGAGGCCGAAAAACGTCGGCAGGAACGGCAGCTTGATGGGGCCGCCGACCAGTCTCGGTCGCAGCGTCTTGTCGACGATGAAAAGCTCGACCGTGCCCCAGACGAGCAGCGCGACGCCGGCGACCTGGGCACCGCTGCCGAGCAGATAGAGTGAGACCAGCGTGAATGACAGGGGCGCGCCGCCGGGAATGAGCGCCATCACACCGGTGAGCACGCCGAGCGTCACGGGCGAGGGGACGCCAGCGATCCAGTAGGCGACGCCGAGGACGATGCCTTCACCGATGGCGATGACTGTCATGCCCATGACCGTCGAACTGATGGTGATCGGCACGACCCGTGAGATCCGCGCCCAGCGATTGGGGAAGATGCGCTCGCCGATCAGATCCAGCTGCCGCACGAAACCGATGCCGTCACGATAGACGAAAAACAGCGCGATCATCATGAACAGCAGCGTCAGGATCACGTGGAATGCGCCACCGCCTGCCGCAAGGACCGCGCGGTAGATGTTGCCGATGTTGGCGCCGCTGACGACCTGCGCCATTTCGCCGATGGCACCGGGAACGCCGACATAATGCGTCCATTGCTCATTGAGCCACGGCCCGGCGATCGGCAGGTCCATGATCCACAGCGGCGTCGGAGCGCCGAAGCGATTGACGTGCAGCGCCCAAGTGAACCACTCCTTCACCTCGCCGGAGGTGTAGATCACCGCAAAGACGATCGGAAGCACAAGGAAGGCAATGATCAGAATGATGGCGATGGAGGCGGCGATGGTGCGCCGATTGCCGGTGCGGCGCAGGATGTCGCGATAGATCGGCCAGGTCGCAAAGCCGATGACCAGCGCTGCCAGCACCGGAACGATGAAGCCGTAAAAGAAGTAGATAGCGGCCAGCGCGATAAGCAGCAGCAACCAGCGCGCGGCGGAGATCGACGGGATCAGCGCCATCCGTGCCTGTGTCGCTGGTCCCAGCCAGCTCGGTTCCCCCGGCTTTTGACGTTCGAACATACCCACCCGGACTTCTGTCTTCATTTCAGTTCAATTGGTTATGGGGCATGAACCAGGCTGATTCAAGGGTAAGGCCCGCAATGGCCTATATTACGCCGCCGTGACAGCGATGCGACCGCAAGTGGTTGTGGAGGAGAAAAAGTCTACCTCGCGTCGCTCCCCGATATCGACCCTAGATATCGAGATTTTCCGCAAAGGCTGCGCGCTCCTGAATAAAGCGGAAGCGGGCGTCTGGCTTGGTGCCCATCAAGGCATCCACCGCATCCCGGGTCCCCTCGAAATCGACATCGTCGATTGCGACCTTCAGCAGCGTCCGCCGCGCAGGGTCCATCGTCGTTTCCTTGAGCTGTGCCGGCATCATTTCGCCAAGGCCCTTGAAGCGCCCGATTTCGACCTTCTTGCCCTTGAACACCGTGTTCATGATCTCGGCACGGTGCGCATCGTCCCGGGCATAAAGGGTTTTTGCACCCTGGGTCAGCCGGTAGAGCGGCGGCACCGCGAGGAACAGATGGCCACCCCGGATCAGGTCCGGCATTTCTTGGTAGAAGAAGGTGATCAGCAGCGACGCAATGTGGGCGCCATCGACGTCGGCATCGGTCATGATGATGATGCGTTCGTAGCGCAGATCCTCGTCCCGGTATTTGGCGCGCGTTGCGCAGCCGAGGGCCTGGATCAGGTCGGAAATCTGCTGGTTGGCCGACAGCTTTTCGCGGGTGGCACTGCCGACATTGAGGATCTTGCCGCGCAATGGCAGGATCGCCTGATTGGATCGGTTGCGAGCCTGCTTCGCTGAACCGCCAGCCGAATCGCCTTCGACGATGAAGAGTTCGGCACCGGCGGCCGTATTCTGCGAGCAGTCGGACAGCTTTCCCGGCAACCGCAGCTTGCGGACCGCGGTCTTGCGATTGACCTCTTTTTCCTTGCGACGACGCAGGCGTTCCTCGGCACGTTCGATCACCCAGTCGAGCAGCTTTTCGGATTCCGCCGGATTGTCGGCGAGATAGTGGTCGAAGGGGTCGCGCAGGGCATTTTCGACGATGCGCTGGGCTTCGGCGCTGGCCAGTCTATCCTTGGTCTGGCCGACGAATTCCGGCTCGCGGATGAACACCGACAGCATGCCGACGGCTGAAATCATCACGTCGTCGGTGGTGATCGCGGCGGCGCGCTTGTTCTGCGTCAGCTCGGCGTAGTTCTTCAAACCCTTCAGCAGCGCAATGCGCAGGCCTGCCTCATGGGTTCCGCCTTCGGCGGTCGGAATGGTGTTGCAATAGGAATGGACCTGCGGATCGCCGCCGTACCAGCTGATCGCCCATTCCAGAGAGCCGTGGCCGCTGGCCTTCTCCGACTTGCCTGCAAAGATCTCGCGGGTGACGGTGAACTCCTTGCCCATTGTCGCCTGCAGATAGTCTTTCAGGCCGCCCGGAAAATGGAAGACTGCCTTGTCGGGAATATCGGAGCCTTCCGGCAGCATGCCGGCATCGCAGCTCCAGCGGATCTCGACGCCGCCGAAAAGATAGGCTTTGGAGCGGGCCATGCGGAAAACACGGGCCGGATCGAACTTGGCGTGATCGCCAAAGATCTGCGGATCGGGATGGAAGCGCACGCGCGTGCCGCGACGATTGTGGATATCGCCGAGTTCCTCGAGACCGCCCTGCGGAATGCCGCGTGAAAAGCGCTGGCGATAGAGCTTCTTGTTGCGGGCAACTTCGACTTCCATGTCGTCCGAAAGCGCATTGACCACGGAGACGCCGACCCCGTGCAGACCGCCTGAGGTCTCGTAGGCCTTGCCATCGAACTTGCCGCCCGCATGCAGCTTGGTCATGATCACTTCGAGTGTCGACTTGCCCGGCACCTGCGGATGGTTTTCCACCGGAATGCCGCGGCCATTGTCGCTGACGGTCAGGTAGCCTTCGACGTCGAGATGGACCTCGATAAAATTCGCATGGCCGGCGACGGCTTCGTCCATCGAATTGTCGATGACTTCGGCAAACAGATGGTGAAGCGCCTTTTCGTCGGTACCGCCGATATACATGCCGGGGCGCATGCGCACGGGTTCGAGGCCTTCGAGCACGCGGATGGCCGAGGCGTCGTAGCCGTCCGAAGAAGATTGCGTCGGCGGCGCCGGGCGAGGAGCGGCTGCGACTTCCGGCTTCTTCGGGGCATCTGCCTTCTTGGCGACTTCCGGGGCTGCGGCGATCGTCGAGACTGCGGAAAAGAGATCGTTGCTGTCATCCATAAGCGTGTTCAAATCTTAAAGTGAGAGTAATCCCCGCGAGCGGTTGCAGGCCAGAGCGAATCGAATGGCGCTGCACGCTCGACTGATCCGGATTCTGGCAGAAATCTAGCAAAAAAGCGACGCAGGCAGATTCCGGGACCAATTGGAAAAAAGATTTGCGTCGGCCACCGCCGAATGGCAAGCCACAGTTCTTCAAAGGGTCCCATCGGCATGCCAATGTCCACAGTTCATTTCCTCAAGATCGCTGCCACCGTCGCGTTTATCGCCTTCCTGGCCACGGACGCGTCTGCCGTGCAACTGAAACCGTTCAAGGACGAGCTCTTTTCCAGCCAGACCGTCGTCGAGAGCCACGATAACGGTGCGTTCGAGACCATCGACTACCAGGAGATGCGCGACATCAACGGCCGGGACATCGTTCCGGAGCGCCGCGTCAAGCCGGCCTATCTCGGGCTCGGCGTCCGCTGGAAGCAGACGGACGAGACACTGGCTCTCGGTGCACGCAAACTCGATGTCACCAGGGTGGGACCTGCGAGCGGGCAGGCATTCACTGTTATCTTTATCCACGGTCGAGCCGGTGACCGGCGGCTGGGCTCGAACGACTATATGTTCGGCGGAAACTTCAACCGGCTGAAAAATCTCGTGGTCGACAATGGCGGCAGCTACTATGCGCCGACCATCAGGACGTTCGATGCAGAAGGCGTGGCCGATGTCGCAGCGCTGATCCGGGCAGCCTCCGAACAATCAGGCGGACAGCCTGTGATTCTGTCCTGCGCCTCGATGGGCAGCATCGTCTGCTGGGGGATCACGCGGGATGTCGAGAGCGTCAAGCGGCTTTCCGGCATGGTGATGATGTCAGCCGTGACCGACCCGACCTTCGCCAAGAGCCCGTTCTACAAAGCCCGGCTGCCGATCTGGTTTGCCCATGGCAGCGCCGACAAGGTCTATGCGGCTGCAGACCAGCAGGCGCAGTTCGAAAAGCTTATCAAGGCGAAGTATCCGACCCGCTTCACGCTCTATACGAACGGCACCCACGGAACGCCATTGCGCATGCTGGACTGGCGCAAGACCCTCAACTGGCTGTTTTTACCCTCGCCATGATCGCAATTTTTGCTTTCGGGCGGAGCGACGGATGGCAATCGGGATGGCGTAATGGCGCGCAACTTTCATTTTGCCGATTCTTTTGCTAGGTCCGCATGCAAAGCGACGGGAGGAGAGGCGCCATGACACAGAAGATACGTCCGCTATTGGCGGGCAACTGGAAAATGAACGGCACGCGGGACAGCCTGACGGAAATCAAGGCTATCGCGGATGCGATCGATCAGGCGCAGGCGGAGAAGGTCGAGGCACTGCTCTGCCCACCGGCAACGCTGCTCTATGTGGCGACCGCACTCTGCGATGACAGCCCGCTGGCGATCGGCGCCCAGGATTGCCACCAGCACCGCATTGGCGCCCACACCGGGGATATTTCCGCTGAAATGATTGCGGATTGCTTTGGCACCTATGTGATCGTCGGTCACTCCGAGCGGCGCCGGGACCATGGCGACAGCAGCGAACTCGTGCGTGCCAAAGCGGAGGCCGCACATGCGGCGGGACTGACCGCCATCGTCTGCGTCGGCGAGACTGCCGAAGAGCGTCAATCCGGCCATACTATCGATGTTCTGAAGCGGCAGATCGAAGCATCGGTCCCGCGCGGCTCGACGGCGGACGATACCGTCATCGCCTATGAGCCGGTCTGGGCCATCGGAACCGGCCTTGTGCCGCAGGAAGACGAGATTGCCGCCGCTCATGCTTTCATGCGCGCCGATCTCGTGGCGCGGCTGGGACGGACTGGTAAAAGCATGCGGCTCCTCTACGGCGGCTCCGCGAACCCTGCCAACGCAGCTGTTCTCATCGGCATCGATAACGTCAATGGCTTGCTGGTCGGCGGAGCGAGCTTGAAATCGGTCGATTTCAACGCGATATACAACGCATATCTGAAACACACGGCCTGACGCTGGCCGCCTCCTGCCGTTTTTCGGCTGCAGGGGCGGGCCGCGATGAAAAGGCTTGGAATAGGCGAGAGGCTCATGTAAAGAGCCGCGAGCTTTTATTCTTATGCCCGTATACGCGGGCGGGACTGGACCTATGCAGACCGTATTGATTGTCATTCATCTCATGATCGTGCTTGCGCTGGTCGGAGTGGTTCTTATTCAACGCTCCGAGGGCGGCGGCCTTGGCGTCGGCGGTGGGTCGGGCTTCATGTCCGCCCGTGGCGCTGCCAATGCGCTGACCCGGACGACGGCGATCCTTGCGACGCTGTTCTTCATCACGTCGCTCGGTCTCGGCGTCCTGTCGCGCTATGAAGGTCGCCCGACCGACATTCTCGACCGGATCACGCCGGCTGGACAGACGAAGAGCGGTGGCATTCTCGACTCGCTCGGCGGCGCAAAGCCTGCAACGGGCACGGCCCCTGCTGGGACTGCACCGGCAGGGACGGCACCCGCTTCGCCTTCCGGCCAGGCTGCTCCGGCAACGCCAGCTCCGGCACCGGCGCCGACCGGTGTCCCCACGGGTCAGTAACAGACCCTGAAACGATCCTCCGGCAGGTCTCAAAACCTGCCGGTTTTATTTTGTCCATCCTCCGCCTCGTCTTCAAAAGTTCTGGAAAAGAATTTTGGGGCTGGCGGAATCATTTGTTAAAAGGTAACCGGTGGCTCCCATGGCGCGATATGTATTCATCACCGGCGGCGTGGTTTCCTCTCTAGGCAAGGGAATTGCGGCCGCTGCTCTCGGAGCACTCTTGCAGGCCCGCGGTTATAGATGCCGCCTGCGCAAGCTCGACCCCTATCTGAATGTCGATCCGGGCACCATGAGCCCGACACAGCACGGCGAAGTCTTCGTCACGGATGACGGCGCAGAGACCGACCTCGACCTCGGGCACTACGAGCGCTTTACCGGCCGCTCCGCCACCAAAACCGACAACATCACAACCGGTCGCATCTACAAGAACATCATCGACAAAGAACGGCGCGGCGACTACCTCGGCGCCACCGTCCAGGTTATTCCGCACGTTACCAACGAGATCAAGGATTTCGTTACCGAAGGCAACGACGACTACGACTTCGTCATCTGCGAAATCGGAGGTACTGTCGGCGATATCGAGGCGATGCCTTTCATGGAGGCCATCCGCCAGCTCGGCAACGACCTGCCGCGCGGCACGGCCGTCTACGTCCACCTGACGCTGATGCCGTACATTCCGGCTGCCGGCGAGCTGAAGACCAAGCCGACCCAGCATTCCGTCAAGGAACTGCAGGCGCTGGGTATTCACCCCGACATCCTGCTCGTACGCGCCGATCGCGAGATCCCGGAAGCCGAGCGCAAGAAGCTTTCGCTGTTTTGCAATGTCCGCCAGTCCGCTGTTATCCAGGCGCTGGACGTTGCCAATATCTATGATGTGCCGACGGCCTACCACAAGGAAGGTCTCGACAACGAAGTGCTGGCCGCCTTCGGTATCGAACCGGCACCGAAGCCGCGTCTCGAAGCGTGGGAAGAAGTCTGCAATCGTATCCATACGCCCGAAGGCGAGGTGACCATTGCCATCGTCGGCAAGTACACTGGCCTCAAGGATGCCTACAAGTCGCTGATCGAAGCGCTGCATCACGGCGGCATCGCCAACCACGTCAAGGTGAAGCTCGAGTGGATCGAATCGGAAGTCTTCGAAAAGGAAGACCCGGCTCCCTATCTCGAAAAGGTGCACGGCATTCTCGTGCCCGGCGGCTTCGGCGAGCGCGGATCGGAAGGCAAGATCCACGCGGCCCGATTCGCCCGCGAGCGCGCAGTTCCCTATTTCGGTATTTGCTTCGGCATGCAGATGGCGGTCATCGAGGCGGCCCGCAACCTGGCCGGCATCGAGCACGCCTCGTCGACGGAATTTGGCGCCACCAGCGAACCGGTCGTCGGCCTGATGACCGAATGGATCAAGGGCAACCAGCTAGAGAAACGCGCGGCCTCAGGTGACCTCGGCGGCACGATGCGCCTCGGCGCCTACAAGGCAGCGCTCAAGAAAGGCACGAAGATCGCGGAGATCTATGGATCTTCGGATATTTCCGAACGCCATCGCCATCGCTACGAGGTCAATGTCGATTACAAGGACCGGCTGGAAAGCTGCGGCCTGGTATTTTCCGGCATGTCACCGGACGGCGTGCTGCCGGAGACGATCGAGTACCCCGATCATCCATGGTTCATCGGCGTCCAGTACCATCCGGAACTGAAGTCCCGTCCTCTCGACCCGCATCCGCTGTTCGCAAGCTTCATCGAGGCAGCACTCGAACAGAGCCGCCTAGTCTAAGGCGACAAGGCAGATCAGGAAAACACTTGGAGCCCGGCGAAAGCCGGGTTTCTTTTTGCGCTGCATCAAATTTTCGCAAAACTACGTCATTTGCCTCTCGTCTCGATTTTCTTTCCATGGCAGTTTGCGGCCTATTGTCCGCAAAGGAGAACGATGTTCTATGCCCAATCCGTTTGACGACCGGAAAGACCGTGCCGGGACGAAGATCACCATGACCTACGTCCTGCTGATCGGCTTCAATATCGGTGCGTGGGTCTGGGCATGGACCGCCTTTTCAGACCGTCCAGCCTTGTTGGGGACGGCATTCCTTGCCTACATGCTCGGCTTGCGGCATGCCTTCGATGCCGATCATATTGCGGCTATCGACAATGTCGTGCGCAAGCTGGTGCAGGACAAGAAATCGCCGGTTTCCGTTGGTTTCTTCTTTTCGCTCGGTCATTCCAGCATCGTCGTGCTCGCATCGATCGCCATTGCCGCCACTGCTTCGATGATGCCGCTCGGCGCTTTCCGCGATGTCGGCGGCATTGTCGGTACATCCGTTTCAGCGCTGTTCCTGGTCGCCATCGGCGTTGCCAATTTCTTCGTGCTGCGCGGTATATGGGCAGCTTTCCGTCGCGCCAGGCGCGGCGAGACGATCGTCGAGGAAGACCTCGATGCACTGTTGTCGAACAGCGGCTTTCTCGCGCGCATCTTCCGGCCGATGTTCAAGATCGTCACGCGCTCATGGCACATGTACCCCATCGGCTTTCTATTTGGCCTCGGCTTCGACACGGCAACGGAAATCGGCTTGCTCGGGATATCGGCGACGCAAGCTGCGCAGGGCATGTCGTTCTGGACGATCCTCGTTTTCCCAGCGCTTTTCACGGCCGGCATGTCGCTGCTCGACACCACCGACAGCGTCTTGATGACCCGTGCCTATGGCTGGGCCTTCATCAATCCGATGCGCAAGCTCTGGTACAATCTGACGATCACCGCCGCCTCGGTCGCCGTGGCGATCTTCATCGGCGGCATGGAGGCACTTGGCCTTCTCGTCGATAAGTTCGGGCTCGAGGGCGGCGTTTGGGGCACAATTGCCGATCTCAACGACAATCTCGCCAATTTCGGCTACGCCGTCGTCGGCATTTTCGTCGTCAGCTGGCTGATCTCGACGCTGGTCTACAAGATGCGCGGCTATGACGATGTGACCCTGAACCTCGCCGCTGGGCAATCCACCACGAACTGATGGATCTGGCATGATCGGCTGTCTTCCGGATCCACCAATAGCGGCGGATCCGGGTTTGTCTACCGATCGTCAGGCGGCCTTGGGCAGTGGCCCAGTATAGCGGGATTGCGGGCGGATGAGTCGTCCGTCCAGCACCTGCTCGCGCGCATGGGCAATCCAGCCGACCGTGCGGCCGATTGCGAACACGCCGGTGAATGACTCCCTGGGGAAACCGAGCGAATCGAGCAGCAAGGCCGTGTAGAATTCGACGTTAGTCTCGATAGGGCGATCCGGCTTGCGTTCGCGCAATAAAGCCAGTGCGGTCTGCTCCACGGCTTCCGCCAGCGCCATCCGTCGTCCGTCCACCTGTCCGGCGGCAACGATCGGCTTTAGTGCTGCCTTCAGGGCATCGGCGCGCGGATCGCGCACCCGGTAGATGCGATGACCGAACCCCATCAGCCGCTCGCCCTTGTCGAGTTCGGCGGCGATCCAGGCGCGGGCGTTGGCGGGTTCGCCGATGGCGTCCAGCATATCGAGCACCGGCCCCGGCGCACCACCATGGAGCGGACCGGTCAAGGCTCCGAGCGCCCCGAGCACGGAGGAAGTGAGCCCCGCCTGGGTCGAGGCGATGACACGGGCTGCAAACGTCGAGGCGTTCAATCCGTGGTCGGCGATGGTGACCAGATAGGCATCTAGTCCCGCCGTCTGTTCAGCCGTGGGCATGATGCTGGTGAGCATTCGCAAAATATCCTCGGACTGCGAAAGGCCGGCATCCGGGCGTATCGCCGGCTTGCCGTCGCGCAGCCGCAGAACTGCCGGCAGGAACACGGCAGGTGCTGCCAGCAACCTGAGAGCCGTGGCACGGTCCGCACCATCCGGCACGCGGGCAAGCAGCGCCCTGATAGCTTCGACCGGCGGCAACCTGAACAGGCCCGCTTCGCTCTCGGTTACGATGTCGAACATCGAAACTCTTGCGTCACCGATGAGTGACTTCAGCCCATCGACATCGTTCGTTTCCGGAAAAAGCCCCGAAAGCAACAGCTGCGCAACGTCCTCGTAGCGGCTCGTTGCCACGAGGTCGTCCAGCGACACGCCACGTATCACCAGTCGACCGGCGAGCCCGTCGACATCGGACAATCGGGTTTCTGCGGCAATGACATCGTCCAATCCACTTTTCATCGTCTTCTCCTTTGACTATGCGAGAGGATCGGCGCCATTTGTATTGACGTCAATCTTGATGCTTTCGATCAATATGAGGATGCCATGTCGTGGCTGACTGCAGAGCAGGCGTTGCAACTGCTCGGAACGAAACAGCAGACCTTGTACGCCAATGTCAGCCGGGGTCGCATCCGTGCCAAGCCCGATCCGGCCGAGGGCCGCCGCAGCCTTTATTTTCGCGATGACGTGCTCCGGCTCGCCAACCGCCAGGCCGGTCGCCGCAAGAGCGAAACTGTTGCTGCCGAAGCAATCCAATGGGGTGATCCCATGCTGCCCTCGGCGGTCTCGACCGTTTCCGATGGCCGGCTGTTTTACAGGGGCAGGGATGCTGCAGCGCTGTCGGAGAATGCGACGCTTGAGGAAGTTGCAGCCCTGCTCTGGGATATGCGCCGTCCGCTGTCTTCCCTGGCGAAGCTCGACGGCTCGAAAGACGGCGCGACAATCGCATCGGCTTTGGTTGCACTGGCAGGTCGGGCGACGCGGGATCTACCGTCCATGGAGAGATCCCAGTCCGCGCTGCAGGCCGACGCGCAGAGCGTGCTTGCCACGGTCGCAAATGTGCTCGCTCCCTGGTCCGCCGACCAGCCCCTGCATAGACGTCTGGCGGAAAGCTGGGGCCGCCCTGCCGCAGCGTCGATCATTCGCTGCGCGTTGGTGCTGTTTGCCGATCACGAACTGAATGCCTCGACCTTTGCCGCCCGCGTCACAGCCTCGACAGGCTCCTCCCTGTCTACGGCGGTCCTGTCCGGGCTGGCGACGCTGACGGGGCCGCTGCATGGCGGCGCCTGGCAGGCTGTGAGGGTACTCGTGGGCAACGCCGAGGAGCTCGGTGCCCACGAGGCGGTGAACCGTTATCTAGCTCAGGGGCGCAAGCTGCCGGCCTTCGGGCATCGCCTTTATCCGCACGGCGATATCAGGGCCACCACGCTGCTCCGACATTTCGAGCTCCCTACGGCCTTCGCCGACCTGCAGGCGGCAGCGGAGGAAATCGTCGGCGAACGCGTCAATGCCGACTTCGCCCTGACGGCGCTTGCCGTCGCCTACGACCTCCCGCGCGATGCGCCGATGATCATATTTGCGATGGCGCGGGCGGTAGGGTGGCTGGCACATGCGATCGAGCAGGCTTTGGGTGGGCGGCTTATCCGACCACGCGCTCGTTACATCGGCCCCACATTGGAGGCTTGAGCCTGCGCCCCAATGGCAGTAGGAAGATGTAATTCAAACGATTAGGGTTGCTCACGTATTCTTGATGTTTCGCAGCTACGCTTGCCTGCTAACCCTCGACGCCGTAATTTGCGAGCACTAAGGCCTGTCGCAAAATCACCCTATACACTTGACCGGAGCGACCGCTCCAAAACCGTCCCAAGGAGACGTGACTATGCAGATTGGTATGATTGGCCTCGGCCGCATGGGCAGCAACATGGTGCAGCGGCTGATGAAGAGCGGCCACACGGCCGTCGTCTTCGACGCGCGCGCCCAGAGCGTCGAGGACCTCAAGGGCATGGGCGCCACCGGCAGCTCCAGCCTTGAGGACTTTGTCGCCAAGCTGGATAAGCCACGCGCCATCTGGATGATGCTGCCGGCAGCCATCGTCGACAACGAACTGACCAAGCTGGTGCCGTTGCTCGAAGAGGGCGACATCATCATCGATGGCGGCAACTCCTATTATCATGACGACATTCGTCGTGCGGCGATGCTGAAGCAGAAGGGCATCCACTATGTCGACGTCGGCACCAGCGGCGGCGTGTTCGGCCTGCAGCGCGGCTATTGCCTGATGATCGGTGGCGAAACGCCGACCGTCCAGCATCTGTCGCCAATCTTTGCAACGCTCGCGCCCGGCATGGGCGACGTGAAGTCGTCCGCCCAGCGCAGCGAAGTCGCTGCTGCCAAAAGCACGGCCGAGCAGGGCTTCCTGCATTGCGGTCCGCATGGCGCCGGTCACTTCGTCAAGATGGTCCACAACGGCATCGAATATGGCCTGATGGCTGCCTACGCAGAGGGCTTCAACATCCTGCGCCATGCCAATATCGGCATGCAGCAGGCCGAGGCAGACGCCGAGACAGCGCCGATGTCCAACCCGGAATTCTACCAGTACAACCTCGACATCCCGGAAATCGCCGAAGTCTGGCGTCGCGGCAGCGTCATCACCTCCTGGCTACTCGATCTGACGGCAGATGCGCTGCACGAAGATCCCGCCCTGTCGCAGTATGCCGGACGCGTTTCGGACTCCGGCGAAGGCCGCTGGACGATTTCCGCGGCTATCGACGAAGGCGTTCCGACACCTGTCCTGAGTGCGGCCCTGTTCAGCCGCTTCTCTTCGCGCGGCAATGACGGCTTTGCCAACCAGGTGCTGTCAGCCATGCGCGCCGGCTTCGGCGGCCACCACGAAAAGCCGCCGGTCAAGTAAGCCTATCGGCGAGACACGATCTTCCATCGGGCGGCGCAAGCCGCCCGAAGTGATTCTAACGGTTGCTTGTTAAGGGCGTCAGCCCTGCAGGTCGGGCCGCAGCAGGAGGATGGGGCAGGGCATGCCGGCCGGCATTGCCGGTGCATTCGGCGGCCGGACGATCAGGCAATCCGCCTGCGCGAAGATCTTCATCATCGAGGAATCCTGCTTGTCGAAAGGCTCTGTAAGCCAGTTGCCATCGCTCGATTTGGAAAGCGTTGCGCGGACGTAGTCCTGACGCTGGTTGTTCGCGGCAAGCGGTGTCGCCGTCAGCGCTGTCGCGCCACGCTGGATCGGCGGAAGGCTGGCAAGCTTGCGGATCAGCGGCTCCAGGAACAGGATCCCACATACGAGACTCGACACCGGATTGCCGGGCAGGCCGAGGACATGGGTTGGCCCGAGACTGCCGACCATCAACGGCTTGCCCGGCCGCATGGCAATGCGCCAGAAGTCGAGCTGCATGCCCGCTGCGACAAGCGTCGCCTGCACAAGGTCATGGTCTCCTACGGAGGCCCCGCCGAGCGTCACGATGACGTCTGCACCGGCGTCGCGCGCACGTTCCACAGCCGCCGTGATTGCCGCGCTGTCATCCGGCGCAATGCCGAGGTCGAGGATATCGGCTCCGGCCTGACGGGCCAGCGCTGCGATACCAAAGGTGCTTGAGGCAAGGATCTGCGACGGGCCGGGGACTGAGCCGGGCGGCAGGAGTTCGTCGCCGGTGGCAAGGATCGCCACCAGCGGTCTGCGAAAGACGTCCAGCGTCGCATGGTTCATGGCTGCTGCCACCGTAAGCCGGGTGAAGTCCATGACGGTGCCGTGCGGCAGCACGATCTCGCCATCGACGAAATCCTGACCGCGTGGTCGCACATGCTGGCGGGCGCGTACCGGATAGGTCGAGCGGATGCTGCCATCCTCCGTCGTCTCGACATCCTCCTGCAGAAGCACGCTGTCGGCACCGTCTGGCAGAGGTGCGCCCGTGAAAATCCGAACTGCTTCTCCGTCGGCAACCGACCCATCGAAGGCATGGCCGGCGGCCGAGACGCCGATGACTTTCAAACTGCTATTCGGTCCAGAGAGATCGGCGTGCCGGATCGCGTATCCGTCCATCGCGGAGGCGTCGAAAGGCGGCTGGGTGAGGGGGGCGGGAAGGTCTCTCGCCAGTACACGGCCGGAGGCATCACTGAGGGTCACAGTCTCGTGCTCGGCGACAGGCCGCACCTTGTCCAGCAAGCGCGCCTGCGCTTCGGCAACAGGCAGCAAGCTCATGGGGATGGGCCTGCAAGCCGGAAGTCGCCGGATTTGCCGCCGGACTTTTCCTCGAGCCGGATGCCGCCGATTTCCATCAGCCGGTCGGCCGCCTTAGCCATGTCGTAGATAGTCAGGCAGGCAACGGAGACGGCGGTCAATGCTTCCATTTCGACGCCGGTGCGTCCCGTAAGCTTGGCAGTTGCCGTCACACGCAATCCGGGCAGGCTGTCGTCGGGCGTGATCTCCACACCGATCTTCGTCAGCATGAGCGGATGACAAAGAGGAATCAGGCTCGATGTCTGCTTGGCGCCCATGATCCCTGCCAGGCGGGCCGTGCCGATGACGTCGCCCTTCTTGGCATTGCCCTCGAGGATCAGCCGTAGTGTCTCCGGCTGCATCTTAACATGGCCCGAAGCCGTGGCACTGCGCATGGTCTCCGCCTTGTTGCCGACATCGACCATGTGCGCTTCGCCGGACGCATCGATGTGCGTGAGGCTGCCGTGCTCTGCCGCCATGCTATTCGGCCGCCAGCGCGGCGGCTTCGCCTGTCAGGAGGGTTCGCGTTGCCGCTGCCACATCGTCCTTGCGCATAAGGCTTTCGCCGACCAGGAAGGTATCGATCCGGCATGCCTGCAGCCTGAGGCAGTCGGCGTGGGTGAAGATGCCGCTTTCGCCGACGATTATCCGATCCGCGGGCACCATTGGTGCCAGTCTTTCGCTGGTGGCAAGGCTGACCTCGAAAGTGCGCAGGTCGCGGTTGTTGATGCCGATCAGCGGCGACGACAGTTTCAGCGCACGCTCCATTTCCGGCTCGTTATGCACTTCCACCAGCACATCCATGCCGAGCCCGAAGGCTTCGTCCTGAAGGCGCTCCGCATCCTCGTCCGAAAGCGATGCCATGATGAGAAGGATGCAGTCGGCACCCCAGGCGCGAGCTTCCTGCACCTGGTAGGTCTCGAACATGAAATCCTTGCGCAAGGCGGGCAGGCTGCAGGCGGCGCGGGCAGCAGTCAGGAACGCCGGGGAGCCTTGGAAGCTAGGGGCATCGGTCAGCACGGAAAGACAGGCAGCTCCGCCCGCTTCGTAGGCCGCAGCCAATGCCGGCGGATCGAAGTCGGCACGGATCAGCCCCTTGGACGGGCTTGCCTTTTTGATTTCGGCGATGAGCCCGAACATGCCTGCCTCATGCTTTGCCACGAGTGCCCGGTGAAAGCCGCGCGGCGGGGTCTGGTCCGCTTGCATGGCCTTGAGTTCGGCAAGCGACACCGATGCCTTTGCGGCCTCGATTTCCTGCCGCTTGTAGATTTCGATCTTTTTGAGAATGTCGGTCATGGCGAGCGCCCTTCCTTCAGTCGCTGTCGTTGGAGACGGCAATCAGCCTGTCGAGAGCGGCAGCCGTAGCGCCACTGTCGAGCGATTTTGTGGCAAGCCGCATGCCGTCGATGACGGTCCCGGCCTTGCCGGCTACGACCAGCGATGCAGCGGCGTTGATCAGCGAGATATCGCGATAGGCATTTTTTTCGCCGGAGAGCACGGCACGCAAGGCTGCCGCATTGGCAACGCCGTCGCCGCCCTTGAGGTCGGCCAGAACAGCATGCTGCACGCCAAAATCGCCGGGGCCGAGTTCGAATGTCCTGATCTTGCCGTCTTCGAGTGCCGCGACCTGCGTCATCCCCGTCGTGGTGATCTCGTCGAGGCCGTCGCCATGGACGACCCACACGCTTTCAGCACCGAGATCGCGAAGCACTTCGGCAAGCGGCACCACCCATTGCGGCGCATAGACGCCAAGCAACTGACGGCGCGCGCCCGCAGGGTTCGACAGGGGGCCGAGAAGATTGAAGATCGTCCGGGTACCGAGTTCCACCCTGGACGGGCCGACATGGCGCATCGCCGAATGGTGCATCTGGGCGAACATAAAGCCGATGCCGGCGTCGCGGATGCAGCGGCCTATATGCTCCGGCGAGATGTCGAGCTTCACACCCAGCGCCGAAAGGCTGTCGGCAGCACCGGACTTGGAGCTCAGCGCGCGGTTGCCATGCTTTGCGACGGGAACGCCGCAACCTGCGACGATCAAGGCGGCGAGGGTGGAGATATTGTAGGTGCCGGTCCCGTCGCCGCCGGTGCCGACGATGTCGATGGCATCGGCCGGAGCTTCCACAGGCAGCATCTTGGCGCGCATCGTGGTGACGGCGCCGACGATCTCGTCGACGGTCTCGCCTTTCATCCGCAGCGCCATCAGGAAGCCGCCGATCTGCGACGGCGTCGCTTCGCCGGACATCAGGATCTCGAAGGCCTGCCGCGCCTCGTCGCGCGTCAGACTTTCATGGCCGGCGACTTTGGCAAGCAGTGGCTTCAGATCGGCCATCGAGGTCGGTTCCCTAGCTTAGCGCTGCACGGCCTGAGCCGCGGCCTCGCGGTTTACGGTCACGCCGTATTTCGTCTGCAACTCGGCAACCATCTGGTCGAGGATATCGTCACCAGCAGCGTCTGCAATCCTGGAAATCTGCTGGTCCTGGTTGGCAAGGACATCCGTGGCTGGCGGCGTCGTGTTGACGTCGGTTACCTTCAGCAGGATCTGCGTCGTGTCGTCGCCGCCGATGGCGCTGGCAACCGTATCGACAGGTCCGGAGAATGCTGCCGACACACCGGCGCGGCCAAGGACGCTGTCGTCCATGTTGCGCGTCACGTTGGTCTTGTTCTCGACGGCAATGCCAAGCGGCGCGGCAATATCGGCGAGCGACTTGCCCTTCTTGGCCTCATCCTTCAGGGCGGTGGCCTTAGCGGCGAGGGCGACCTTCTGCTGTTCCGCTGTCCAGTCGGCAGCGGCCTTGTCATGCACCTCGGCAAGCGGACGATCGTGCTCAGGGGTCACGTCCAGTACGTCGAACCAGACATAGCCATCGCTGCCGATGGGAACGGGAAGTGCCTGGACGCCGACATCGGTCTTGAAGGCTTCTGCGAGCAGCTTCTGGCGCTCGGGAATATCTTTGACCTCATTCCCAGCCTTGTCGAGGCCGGTGGCGTCGACGGAATCGACCGTCACTGGCTTCAGTTTCAGTTGCTGAGCTGCCTCGACCAGTGTCGCGCCGGAGCCGCGTGCATCTTCGAATTTGTCGTGCAGGTCTGCGATCTGAGAAGACGCTGCGGCAATTGCCATCTGCTTGCGCAGGTCTTCCTTGACGTCCTCGAACGACTTGGCGCTTTCCACCTTGATGTTGGTGACGCGCAGGATCACCGGTCCGAACGATCCCTCGATGACGCCTGTCGTGCCGCCGTCCTTGGTGACAGCGAAAGCCGGTTCCGCAATGGCTGAATCCGGAACGCTCGCCTTGTTAAATGTGCCGAGCATGACGTCGCTGGCGGTCTTGCCCTGGTCGGTTACGAGCTGGTCGAAGGTCGTGCCGGTTTTAAGGGCGACGGAAGCCGCGTCCGCCAGGTCCTTGTTGGCAAAGCTCAGCTGTTCGATCGTCCGGGTCGCCGGCGTCGTGAAGCTTTCCTTGCGCTTTTCGAATTCGGCGCGCACCGCATCGTCGGTGATGGCGGCGGTATCGGCAATGTCGGCTGCCTGCAGCTTCACGTAGGAGAGTTTGCGATACTCCGGCGCACGATACCGCGACTTTACGCCTTCGAACCACTTCGCCAGCACGTCGTCAGCCGGTGCCTTGACCGGATCGATGTTCGCATTGGTGAGGATCAGGTAGTCGATGCTGCGGCTTTCGTCGTGGAATTCCTTCAGGCCGGCAACCAGCGTTTGCGGTGCCTTGAAGCCGTTGGATATGGAATCGACGATCTGGCCGCGAACTGCGACCTTGCTGCGCTCATTGATATAGTCATCCTGGCTGATACCAGCATTGGCGAGGCGGCTGGTGAACAGCCCGCGGTCGAATTGACCTGTGTTCGACTTGAATGCCGGGTCTTCGCCGATCAGTTTGGCGAGCCGGTCCTGCGACAGGCCGAGGTTCATGTCGGCTGCCAACTGGTCCAGCGAGGCGCCAGCGACGAGCTGGGAGTTGGTCTGCTGTTCAAGCCCGAAGGCGCGGGCCTGCTCCGGCGACAGCTGCGTTCCGAACTGCTGGCTCAGCGCCGAGAGCTGGCGTCGATAGGCGAGGCGGTATTCCGCGGCGCCGATCTGCTGGTCCCCGACGGTAATCACGGTCGATCCGGTGCTTCCGCCGATCAAGGACCGCGACACGCCCCAGATCCCGAAGGATGCCACTAGCAACAGCATCAGGCCCTTGGCGACCCAGGTGCGGGCCAATTCTCTCAGCAGTTCAAACATCGGAATGCTAACCTCAATATGGAACGGCCTCGCAAATCAGGCGAAGCATTGGCTGTTCCTTAGAGCAATCCGCACGGGAATTGAAGAGCATCCGCCGAAATCGCAAAATGCGCGGAACCAATGCCGATACTCGGCGTTTATCGGGCACAAACAAAGGAGCTGAAAAATGGCTGAACTGAAAACCGCTTCCATCCAATCCGCAGCAGCACGTGTCGAAACTGAAGCAGCAGCGCAGGATCTTTCCGCGCAGATCACTGCCCTCAAGGAAGATCTGGCAAAGCTGTCTGAAAGCGTTGTGGCGATCAGCCAGGGTGCCAAGACGGTTGTGACGGAAGAGGCCGCTCTGGTAACCTCTCGCGTCCGTGACAAGGTTCGCGAAGAGCCGCTTTTCGCGCTCGCCGTGACCGCAGGTGTCGCCTACGTCGTCGGCCTTCTCAGCCGCCGCTAATACCTTAAAATCTGAACTAACAGGAAAGCCGGCGGTCATCGCCGGCTTTCTTGCGTTTGTGGCTTTGTATACAGCTAGAGCGATATAGAACGTTTGACTTATTATGTATTAGGGTATAGTAAGCATGCTAACGAATAGCAGGCTTTATGCCCATGACGATTTTCTCTTTCCACGCTTTATCCGAAGGCGTTACAGCGCGCCGCCAAGTGTGCGAGCCGGCTGTCGTCCTGAATTCCTGCTCCCACAAGCTCCCTGGTCATAACAGACCGTCGGCGAGGGGCCGTCGCGCGCATTTCCCGCTCGTCCCGACATTCTTCACAAATTCTCGCCCCAACCAAGTTGACAGCTGCCGGTTGGCGCTGTGCCAGCAAGAGACCTCCCATGGCTGAACGACTACCTCTTCCCAGATCCGCCAAATCCGAAAAGACCATGCGTGTCGTCACGACGGACGAGATCGCCGAGGGACCCTCCGGCAATCCGACCGCGGCGCCGACCGCAGTCGTCCCGCCTGCGGCAGTGCCCTCAGCACCGCGCAAACGTCGTGGTGCAACGCGGCTGATCCTGTTCGCGGCGCTCCCCATCGTCTTGGTCATCGGCGGCTATTTCTACGTCACCGGCGGGCAGGTCATGTCCACCGACAACGCCTATATCGGCGCCGACATGGTCGGGGTTTCCACCGATGTCAGCGGCTTCGTCGCTGCCATCGAGGTGCATGAAAATGAACAGGTGAAGAAGGGCCAGGTGCTGTTCAGACTGAAGCCCGATTCCTTCCAGATTGCGCTGGAGGGTGCCAAGGCACAGCTCGGCGTTGCCCGCAACCAGATCCTGAACCTGCAGGCCAGCTACCAGCAGACCCTGGCGGAGATTGCCCAGGCCGAGGCGGACCTGCCGTTTTACCAGACCTCGTTCGATCGCCAGCAGAGCCTGATCAACAGCTCCGCAGCCTCCAAGGCCGCCTTTGATTCGGCCAAGCACGACCTCGACGCCGCCAAGCAGAAAGTAGCGGTCGCCAAAGCCCAGGCCGCCACAACGCTGGCTCAGATCGGCGGTGACCTTAACCAGCCGCTCGAGCAGAACCCCACCTATCTGCAGGCCAAAGCCGCCGTCGACGACGCGCAGCGCCAGCTCGACGACACCGTGGTTCGGGCGTCCTTCGATGGCACCGTGACCAATGTCGACAGCCTCCAAGTTGGTGGCTACCTCGCGGCTGCCCAGCAAGGCTTTTCACTGGTGTCGTCGAACGACATGTGGATCGCCGCCAGCCCGAAGGAAACCGAACTCACCTACGTCAAGCCGGGCCAGAAAGTCTCCATCTCCGTCGATTCCTGTCCGGGCACGGTCTGGACGGGCACTGTCGCCAGCATCAGTCCCGCCTCGGGCTCCAGCTTTTCGTTGCTGCCGGCGCAAAACACCACCGGCAACTGGGTTAAGGTGGTCCAGCGCATCCCGATGCGGGTGAACATCGACGATGCCGCCGGCAAACCGCCGCTTCGGGTCGGCATGAGCACGGAAGTGGACGTCGACACGGGCCACGCTCGTGGCTTGCCGGATTTTGTCGCAAAACTGCTGGGCCGTTCCGATGGCAAGGGTCATGAGTAACCCATCCGACGGCGCCGCGCCCGTCATCGCCAACCGCGGCGCAATCACCGCCTGTGTCATTCTCGCGGTCATCATGCAGGCGCTGGATACGACGATCGCCAATGTGGCATTGCCGTATATCCAGGGCAGTGTCGCAGCCAGTTCCGACCAGATCAACTGGGTGCTGACCTCCTACATCGTCGCTGCCGCCATCATGACGCCGCCATCGGGCTTCCTGTCCGCCAAGTTCGGCCGCAAGCGTGTGCTGCTGACGGCAATCGCCGGCTTCGTGGCCGCCTCTGTGCTCTGTGGCTTTGCCCAGTCTCTGGTGCAGATTGTTGGCTTCCGCCTGTTGCAAGGTCTTTTCGGCGCGGCTCTCGTGCCGTTGTCGCAGGGTATCCTGCTGGACATCTACTCCGTCGAGGAGCGCGGCAAGGCCATGGCGCTGTTTGGTGTCTCGGTGATGGTTGGTCCGGTGCTCGGCCCCGTCATCGGCGGCTGGCTGACAGACCATATTAGCTGGCGCTGGGTGTTCTACATCAACGTGCCGATCGGCCTTGTCGCCTTTATGGGCATCGTCGTCTTCGTCAAAGAGACGAAGGTCGACGCGCTGGCTAAGCTCGACGTTTTCGGCTTCAGCATGCTGAGCCTCGGCATAGCTTCGTTGCAGCTCTTCCTCGACAGGGGCGAGCAACTGGACTGGTTTTCATCCGGCGAGATCATCGTCGAAGCGCTGGTCTGCTTCTGCGCCTTCTACCTGTTCGTGGTCCACACATTCACCACAGAGAAATCCTTCGTCAACCCGCGTCTCTTTCTCGATCAGAATTTTTCCGTCAGCATGTTTTTCATCTTTATCGTCGGTGTCACTTATCTGGCATCGCTGGCGCTGATGACGCCCTATTTGCAGACCCTGATGGGCTATCCTGTCGTCACGGCGGGCATCGTCATGGGACCGCGTGGCCTCGGCACCATGGTCTGCATGTTTCTTGTCGGGCGCCTCATCGGCAAGGTGGATACGCGCTGGCTCTTGCTGCTGGGGCTCGGCCTCACGGCCTGGGCGATGTACGAGATGACCGGCTGGACACCCGATGTCTCGCAAACGACGATCATCGTTGTCGGCTTTGTCCAAGGCGCCGGTTTGGGCTTCCTGTTCGTACCGCTGACCACCGTCGCATTCGCGACCCTGCCGGCGCACATGCGCGGCGAGGGGACAGGGCTGTACAATCTATCGCGCAATATCGGCTCCAGCGTCGGCATCTCCATCGTCTCGGCGCTGATCATCCGCAATACCCAGAGCAACCACGAATCGATTGCTGCCTACGTGACGCCGTTCAACCACGCGTTCGACGCACCAGCCGCCCAGGGCCTAAGCCCGCTGACCGCGATTGGCCGCGCCAGCTTGGACAATATCGTTACCCTGCAGGCGACGATCATCGCCTATATCGACGACTTCAAGCTGCTGATGCTGATGTCGCTGTTTGCCATGCCGCTGGTCATCCTGCTGCGCAAGCCGGCTGCACCGCCGAAGGTCGACCACAGCATTGCCATGGAATAGCAAATGCCGGAGCCTGCCGATGCGGCATCAGCCAAATTTACGGCTGACAAAGCGCGATCCTGCCGCTCCGAACCGCCAGGCAGCCGCGACATTGCGCGTGATGCCGATCCGCGGCCCCGAAACGATGTCCATCGCAGGACCCGCAGTCAGTGTGAACGGCGGCTGGTCCAGAGGCAGCCCGTTGTGTGCGAGTTCGATGCCCAGCGCCTGGCTGAGCTTGCCGGGACCGCTGCACAGTTGCGCAAGATTATCCGTGCCGCGTCGCGCTGCCATCCTGTCGAGACCGGTGTTCGGTTCCAGCGCACGGATCAGCACCGCGCTACCGGGCAGGCAGACGAAGTTGATGCACCAGTGAATTCCGTAGGAGCGGTAGACATAGGCATGCCCGGCAGGGCCGAACATCACGGCGTTGCGCAATCCCGGACCGCGGAAGCTGTGGGAGGCTTCGTCGTCCAGCCGATAAGCCTCCGTTTCGACTATCAAGCCGCCGACGCCGTCGGCGCAAAATTGCCAGCCGATGAGATCGCGCGCGACCTCCACGACATCCCGCCCGAAAAAGGCAGCCAGGCTGTTGCTGAGCATAAGACACAAACCTTTGATCGATGGAGGTCACCCTGCAACTGCAGACGTTGAGCACGTGCGTGTATAGTAACCCGGTCCAATCGAAGTCAACGAACCCCGGGCCCGGCGACCTCAGGTTCAACTTGCCGAGTTGCTGCTCAAACTGGGAACATATTAGCGTTTTGCGTCTTTCCACGCAGGAGGCTGCGGATGGCTAAGTTCTATTTCAACATAAGCGATAACGAGGGCTTTTCCGCCGGTGACGCGCCCTTCGAATATCCGACGCTGACTGCGGCCATCGACCAGGCTAAGAGCGTGCTGGCAGAGATGGCGATCGATGGGATCCCAGAGGGCAACGGCCGTCGCCTCTCCGTGGAAGTCGCCAATGACCGCCGCCAGCCCGTTGTCCGGTTCACGATTGTGCTGATGGTCGACTATTCGCCCAGCGATAGCGCCTGACGGGTTTTGCGGGCGTAGACATTGCAGCCCGATATGACAATCGATGACGCTCTGACATCAAAATTGTGAATATGAACGCACGATGAACAAAATTGGCGTTCATACGTTACAACTGATAGAAAAAGGAGCGTGTCGCCATGTTCATGTCTATTCTTCCAACGAGCGGTTTTGTCGGCGCCCAGATGGCTGGCCTTTGTGCAGCAGTTTCCTCAGCCTTGGCCTACGCATCCGGCCTTGACGGAGCCCGTATTGAAGTCACCCAGGATCGAGGTGTCATCTATCTCGACGGCTCCGCACCGAGCCTTACGGCACTAGAAGCCGCAGTCAACGTAGCGCGCGAGATCGCCGGCAATTCCGTCTGCAACCGCATCGAGCCAGCCTACTGAGCCTTACCACCGGCGACAGGCTCCTGATATTCGCGTAGACCGATCTACGGCCGCTTGGCCGCATCCTTGTCAACGACCTCGAAGATTGCCCTCAGCCGATCCAGGTCGTTGGCCTTCAGCGTTTCCACATCCCCGGTCGGATTGAGTGGCTTGAACCATTCGATCGCCTCCCGCAGCACTGTCGCGTAGGGCTCGCGGTATTCGCTCAGCCCTAGCACCCATTCTCGGACGGTTTCGCGCTCCATACGGGACGCGGCATAGCGAGCATGGACGGTCTTGGCGGAACTGATGAGGTCGTCGACGTTTTTCATGGGCACTCCTCGGCTGACCGTCAATGGACCGGCGGGTCCTGGTCGTCAAGGAAAGTCCGTATTCCCTCGCGCTCTATAGTCGCCAGGAATTCATCGAAGGCATCGCGGTCGGTGGAGAAACCCTCTTCCCACATGGTTCGTCCATCCGCAGCATCGGTCACCTCCATCTTCCAGTCGAGCGTGGTGCCAGCTGCACGGAATATGTCAACGCGCACCGTGGTGCCGCCTTCCGAAAACTCACCGGAAAGCTCCGAGTGCTCAATTCCATCTTCGTTCCGAATCATCCGATCTTATCCTCCAGCTTTTCGCTTCCTAACATGCACGAAAGGCGAATTCTCGACGGTTGGGTATCGACAAAAGAAGAGCCCGATGCGCTGGGCGCATCGGGCTCTGATAGTTCATAACGGCCGCCTCTTATTCAGCACTTTGTGCAAAATTAGGGCTGTTCGCGGGTGCCGTTTGCATTGGTGCGCTGATCGTCGTCCTCCAGATCCGTTGAGACCATGTACGTGTCCGAATGCTCGCGGGCCGCCTCGCGCATGGCGCGCGGGCTGGCGAGATCGTCACCTTCGATGGTCTCGGAATCGGCCTTGCCGCCAGTTCCGGCCTCAGCGTCGTAGTCGCGCTCTGCTTCAGCCCAGTGCTCCGAGTGAGCGCCGTCCGGCTGTCCGTTGCGTTCCCAGATTGCGTGTGCGCGGCGTTGGATTTCTGTTTCGCGGTTATCACTCATCATCATTCTCCCGTTGATGCATATAAAACATGCACGGCGTCAAAGCGTTCCAAAGAAACGGAAGTGTGAATATATACGGTACGGATAAAGCGGTGTTTGCAGGCGAAACGCAACATCAAAGTTCTGCGCTAAAACTATCGCCTGTATACCCAGCGAGCACGTCAAAAAAGGATAAATGGCATGGCACTCGAGGTCTGCGCGCATTGCGACTGGAGCAAGCACAGCGGAAAGCGCTGGATGTCGGCCGCCATTCGGGCGGATGGCAAATGGATTGTCGCGGCTCCGGAGCTTGTCGGCGATACCGCCACCTTGTTTCAGAGACTGGCAGGACGTTCCCACCAGTCCGGCTCGCTGCTGGTAGGGTTCGACTTCCCGATTGGGCTTCCGAAAGCCTACGCCGCAGATGCCGGTATTGCCTCGTTTCGCGAGGCGATCGCACAGTTCGGGAAGGGCGATTGGTCCGATTGGTATGACGTCGCCGATCAGCGCCACCAGATATCCCATCGACGGCCGTTCTACCCGATGCGGCCAGGCGGAACGGAGAGAGCCCATCTCTACGACGGACTCGGCATCCTAAGGAGCGATGACTTGTTGCGAGAATGCGAACGGGCGACGCCCTACAGGCCAGCCGGCTGCTCATTATTCTGGACACTGGGCGGCAATCAGGTTGGCAAGGGTGCGATATCGGGATGGCAGGAGATCATTGCGGCGGCGCTCGACGAAGTTGGCATCTGGCCATTCGATGGAACGCTCGCAGAGCTTACCTCCTCCAGGTCTGTGGTGATCTGCGAGACCTACCCGGCCGACGTATACAGCATGCTTGGAATTGGGAAAAAGTGGGGAAGCAAGAGGCGTCGGGAGGATCGACGGCGCGTCGGTCCCGGCATTCTGGAGTGGGCGAAAGCGCGTCAGGATATCGACACGACGGCAATCGTCGACTGCCTGCGTGACGGCTTCGGAGACGACGGCTCCGGAGACGATCGCTTCGATGCGGTTGTCGGGCTGCTCGGAATGCTCGAAGTCGTCACCGGCCGCCGCCCGGAAGGCTCACCGGACAGCGATAGCGTAACGCAGGTCGAAGGCTGGATACTCGGACATCTTCGTTGACAGTTGCAGGCGCAGGGTTGGCAGGTGCGGATCGCTAAAGATCCGCACCGGTTTCCTGGTCGATCTCGCTTGTTGACGCTGCCTATTCGGCGGCGACGGCGGTGGTGGATGCTGCCGCTTCGATCTCGCGGACAAGCGGGATCACATGGCGGCCGAAATACTCGACCTCTTCCTGGAAATGCAGAAAACCCAGCAGGATGAGATCGGCACCGGCGCGCTTCAGATCGACGATTCGCTCGGCAACCTGCCGTGGCGTACCGATCAGGTTTGAGCGAAAGCCGTCATTATACTGGACGAGGTCCTCGAACGTCGATTTCGCCCAGTTGCCCTCGCCCTCGGGGGAGGCCTTGCCGGCATTCTTGACCTCATGGGCGAAAGCCTTGACGGCGTCGATGTTGGCCTTGTCGATGATCTCGGCAAGCACTGCCTTCGCCTCTTCCTCCGTCTCGCGGACGATGGCAAACGCATTAACGCCGACGCGAACGGAATGGCCATTGGCCGTCGCTTTCGTCTGGATATCGTCGACCTGCTTGCCGATTTCCTCCGGCGTATTGCCGTTGGTGAAATACCAGTCGGAGACACGCGCGGCCATGTCGCGCGCTGCCCGAGACGAACCGCCCTGAAAGATTTCCGGCTGCGGGTCGAGTGGTTTCGGCTTCAGCGAATAGTCGTTGAAACGATAGAAGTCGCCGCGGAAAGTGAACTTGTCCTCGGTCCAGATGCCGCGCAGTGCGCGAATGAATTCTTCCGAACGGCGATAACGCTCGTCGTGGTCGAGCCAGTGCTCGCCGATGGCATGAAACTCTCCGCGAAACCAGCCGCTGACGACATTGACCGCGACGCGACCGTTGGTCAGGTGGTTGATCGTGGCGATCTCCTTGGCCGCAAGCGCCGGGTTCCAAGGCCCCGGCAGCAATGCTGCAATGACCTTCAACGTCGTCGTTGCCGCGAGCAGGGCATGACTGAATGCCACGGATTCATGCTGGAATTCCGCGCCGTATCCGGCCGTGAAGCGGATCTGGCTCAGCCCATATTCAAAGCCCGCCGCTTCCGCGATCTGCGCCAGCTTCCTGTTATAATCGATCGTCCAGGACGTTCGTTGTTCGATATCGGACGTCACCAGCCCACCCGAGACATTCGGCACCCA